>CAILEM010000134.1 GCA_903833215.1 uncultured Armatimonadota bacterium | reverse complement strand
CCTGTTCTCGATGGAACAGGCCCACAAGCTAAAGGCTCAATCCTCTACGAGGTAAGACCACCAACTGGAGAGCCGGATGCGGGAAATCCGCACGTCCGGTTCGGAGGGAGGGGGAACCTAACGGAACTCCCTACCCTATCAGCGGACGGGTTTGGGCGCTACTCAGGGGCGCCGGTCATGACGCCTCACATGCCGTGTTCGAATTTCCAGTCACGGACTTCATCTGCGATTGATTCGTAATCGGGGTTGTTCTTGTCCAGATGCCAGTTCAATGGACTGAAAGCGATGTAGCTCGTAATCTCTTCGAATTCCTTGACGTCTCGTACCACATGGTCATGAAATCCGATTTGCCAGGATTCGGCTCCAGGTGTTGAGCGAAGGACGTTAATGCGTTTCGTTGCCGCCGACTTGAAGGCGCCGACGATCGAGCTGAGAGTCTTCTTCCCATTCAGCTGTCCAGAAAGTTCGCGCTCGGGAGAGTTGGGATTCGTGCGATCTTCGAGAGGGCTGAGTCCAATCAGTCCGTGAAAGTGGTTCGGCATGATGACATGTTCGCCCAATGCGACATAGCGCCTCCGTTCGCCGGTACGTTGCCACTCCTCTTCCACGATTCTCCCGAATTGGGAGTGTTGAACTCGCGGACCGTCTACGCGGGAGAGATTGCATCGCTTTTCATAGGTGCAGATCGTAACGAAATACCATCGCGCTGAAGAGTAGTCAAAGCCTTTTAGGCGATGTGTGCTGTTAAAGAACTTCCGGTTCATAGAATCCCGCGGTTGCAATCCTATCACGGTTGTTGACGCCGCGCCATCCCGCAAAAGTGGTGTCGGGGCGAGGCGCGCCTCGCTCCCGCTTCCGCTGTAACAACCCACGTTGGGTTAGCAGGGCACGCCCTGCTCCTACAGCGGAGGGGTGCCTCGCTGCCTGCCCCCACAACGGACTATTCCATGACGACGTTGATCGCAGCGATCACTTGATCGACATCTGGCAGCGACGCGTATTCGTAGATCGGGTTGAAGCCGATGTGGACGTCATCTCTTGCAACCAATTGCGGGGGCGAGAGGAATAGGTTCCAACGCTTGGGGACTCTTGTGATTTCGGCGATGATTGCTTGGCCAAAGCCGCAGGTGCGGTTGTCTTCGTGGACAACGACAAGGCGTCCCGTCTTCTCCAAAGACGTTACGATCGTGTCGTAGTCACATGGAACGATTGATCTGAGGTCAATGATCTCAATGCTTGCGCTCACGGCGGCGGCGGCTTCTTCGGCCAATTCTAAGCAGTTACCCCACGTAACGAGAGTGACGTCAGTGCCCTCAGCAACGACCCTGGCCTTGCCGAACGGCACCGGCTCTACGGTGGTTACGTTCACCTGCTTTCTGAAAATGTGCTTGGGAATCAGGATGAAACTTGGATCATCGGAGTGAATCGCCGACCAAAACAGTCCAGCGGCATCTTCCGGCGTCGAAGGAATCGCAACTTGAATTCCAGGAACGTGAGCGAGCGACGACTCATTGCTGTGACTGTGCCAGAGCGATCCACCAGGCAGATAAGCGCCGTAAGGAGCATAGATCACCAGCGGACACTTCCAGTCCCCGTTGGAGCGCCAGCGAAGCGTCGACATGTTTGTCGTAATCTGATTCCAACCAGGAGCGATGAAGTCGATAAACTGCAACTCGAACACCGGGTGGTAGCCGTACGCCGCCATTCCGACTGCGACTCCCATGATGGTCGCTTCCGCCAACGGCGAGTTGAAAACTTGCTTGGGGAAGCTATCGCTTAGCCCCTTGGTCATCCCGAAAACGCCACCCTTGGGATCTTCGACGTCTTCTCCAAAGATCACCACGGTCGGGTCGCTTTCGAGCGCCTTGCGCAAGGTCGTACTGATGGCGCTGACCATCGTGGACCGTTGGCCAGGTGGCAATGGAGGTACTTCTGCTGGCCGCTGGTCACCGAAGACATGAATCAGGTCGTCAGATGGCGATGGATCTTCTTCCTTTTCAGCAAGGAGGTAATCCTCGTCGACCCGCTTCGCCGTTTCTTCCTGAAGGGCTTCCCACTCAGAGTCGGTGAGTTCTCCCGCAGACTTTAACTCTTCGACGAGAAGTCGAATAGGGTCTCGGGCGGTCATCGACTCGATATCTTCCGCAGTTCGATAAATGCGGTGATCATCGCTTGAGGTGTGCGGGGATAGCCGATCGATGTCTGCCCAGATAATCGTTGGCCCATCGCCACGTCGAGCCTTATCGGCGGCAGCTAGTCCGGCGTTGTAAACGTTATCGGGATATCGGGCGTCGATTTTGACGACGATGTCCTCACTCAATATTCCAAGGTTGAAGGGTAGGAACTTATCGGTTGGCGTTGAAATTCCGTACTTGTTATCTTCGACAACGAAGATGACCGGAAGTTTTTCCTGGACGGCAAAGGCAATCGCTTCAAAGAACTCACCTTGGCGAGAGGCGGCATCTCCAACGGTGGTAAGGCAGACAGAAGCATCTCCTGCCATTTTCATCGACCAAGCGGCACCGCAAGCGGGCAACAGCGATCCACCCGTCGGTGTGCAAACGCTAAAAATATTCTTGGATCGATCCGAGTAGTGGCCTGGCATCTGACGACCCGCTGAGCTACTGGTTCGCTTGGCGAAATAGGCCAAGGCGAGATCGTAGTTCGTCAAGCCACGGGCAAGTACGATCGATCGGTCTCGGTAGTAAGGGAAGAGGTAATCGCTTGGCTGCAAGCAAAGGGAAAGGGCACCGAGGGCTTCATGCCCCATGCCGCTCACTTGGAACCAACCTTTGCTTTGCCTTAGGAGGATGCCTTCGCGACGGTCACCCTCCCGACTAAGGAGCATGAGTTTTAGGAACTCGATTTTTGAGAACGCCTTATTGGCGGAGATGGCTGACATAGTTACCTCGTTCGTCGTTGAAATGGGGCCTTTTCTTCGCCACTGAAGCTCATCAATTATAGCTTGAGGATCGTGCCGTCGACAGCAACGCCAAGGTTGCCGCCAGCTCGAGCAGGCGACGGCAGTAACTTTTTGGGGTCGCCGTGAGCATTTCGGGAAGTGTCACTCGAATCAAATAGGAGTGGTGTTTTGGGGTCTTTAATATCGCCCTTATATTTGCCGCTTAAGGCATCGTTCATGGCATAGCCAAATTGTCCTGGCTTGCCTGAAAACTCAGGGGCTACAAACCGTTTGTCAGCTTCGCCTTTGGCGAGATCGGATGCAGCACCGTAACTTTTCAAGGCATCCATCCAGCCATTTGCCGAAGGGAACTGGCCTTCGGATTCATGGTAGAGAGACATCGCTGTAAATAGGTTCTTAAGGTTCTGAAGGTTACTCGCATTGTATTTTCGCGATTCCTCGGGCGAAAGATATTCATTCAGGAAACCGTGAGACACGAGATCTCGAACCTCTTGACCGCTTTTGGTGAGAAACAATAACGCCAGTGCCAGAATCACGAGGGTCAAACAGCCCAATCCAACCCGCCGCAGAATCCGACGACCAAAAGCCATACCGACGATTATGTATCCAGACCGTAAACTGACACACGTGCTACCCGGACGTATTCCACTAATTCAGTCGCCAACTCCGCTACATCGGCTAGGTGCGATGTCAAAACAGCTCGGGATTGATCTCTGGATCAAGCGGGATGACTTAACCGGATTCGCCCTTGGCGGCAATAAGGGGAGAAAACTGGAGTATCTGATGGCAGACATCCTCGCTTCCCAAGCCAAGGTTGTTGTCACCTGCGGAGCGGCTCAGTCGAACTTTATTCGGCAGTTATCGGCCGCCTGTCGGATGCTTGACCTCAGATGCGCGGCCGCCGTGATGAACATGCCTTACGAAGATGCGGAGCCTGAAACGCTCGTCCACGGTTCAGGGGGCAACCTCGTTTTGAACGACATCTTGGGAACAGACCTTAGGTTTCATGCGAACGGCACATGGGAGGAGCTCTACGATCTTGCCGAACAGCTTGCTCTGGAGTACGAGGCCCAAGGCAAAACGGTCTATCGCATGCCTATTGGTGGATCTTCACCTCTGGGGGCGTATGCCTTCGTCGAAGCGGCTAAAGAGCTTGACCAGACCTTTGACGCGATCATTTTTGCGAGTTCGAGCGGGAGCACTCACACCGGCTTGGCTGTGGCCTTTGCGGGCAGCCAAACTCGGATTCTTGGCATCGCATGTGATCCTGAGCCGGAGATCGCCCAAGATTTCGCAGAGCTAGCAAAAGGTCTGAAGCAGTACCTCCCGGATATTCCTGACATCCTTGCCGACGACTATGACTTGGACTTCTCGTTCGTCGGTCCTGGATATGGAATTCCCAGCGAAGCAGGTACCGCAGCGATAAAGCGACTGGGGTGTTCTGAAGGGATTTTTCTTGACCCGATATATTCTGGGAAGGCGTTTGCGGGTCTGATTGACCTTGCGGAGAAGGGTGAACTGACCGGACGAGTCTTGTTTTGGCATACCGGAGGAATTCCAGCCCTGTTTGCTTACTAAGCGATGGTCGACCTATTTCGCGTAGTTCGCGAAGATATGTTCGGCTTGAGTCCCGAAGTGAGGAGTGAGCGCCATCCGAGCCGCGCCAAACACTACGAAGATCACTACGGCCACGGTTGTGGTTCGGTTGAAACCCTTGGTATCGGTATTGAGCCGACCGCCCTTGAAGTAGCCAAAGAGCGCTATGAGGGCTGAAACTGCGTAGGCAACGTACAAAATAGGGCCAAGCGGATGTGAGTGAAATGCTTCAGCAAAGTGTCCATGGATAAACGCCGTCCAACTCGTCGTGAGTCCGCAACCAGGACACGGGCGATCAAATAGTAGGACGCTTGGACATGGGGGAAGTCCCAATTGCTGATGGGTTCCGTGACCACTGCGATCAGGGTTTAGCACGGCCCCGATTATCGTCACCACCAGCCAAGAGCCAAACCAGACGGCTTGGCTCGTTAATGCTTTTCGCGGATGGCCATATTCAAGAAGCGCCATAGGGAATCTCGCTTGGAATAACGCATTCTGGCTGCAGAAGGTTGCCAATGATGCGCGCGACGCTAAAAACGTTGCCTTGGGGATCCAGCAATCCGGCAAGGCTTCCCTCAGGTGGATCTGTCTGACCAATCGGTCGACCCTCGCGGATATTGGCTGTTTGAACAGCATCAAGCGAAATTAACGGCATGGGAGGCAATGCCTCGCGCAGGCTGATCAACATTTCTGGCCTGGCGTCGCTCAAAGGAGTGGCCTGAGTTAGGTCAAACCTACCGACGCCGGTGCGCTTTAGGCTTTTCAGATATGCTCCACAGCCGAGGGCGTCACCGAGGTCATTCGCAAGCGAGCGAATGTAGGTGCCACCGGAGCAAGAAATTTTCGCCTCAGCAACAGCGCCTTCCACATGCAGAATCTCAAACGAGGCAATGTGAACCGTTCGAGGTTCGCGGACCTGTTCTTTTCCTTCCCGTGCAAACTTGTAGAGCGGCTTGCCGCCAACTTTCACCGCGCTATACATGGGTGGAAGTTGCTGAATGAGTCCTCGAAAGCCATCGAGAGCCCCGTCAATCGCCGCGGCCAAGTCGTTGGGCAAAGGTCGAGCTTCCGATAATTCTCCCTCAGCATCGTAGGTTGGCGTCGAATGGCCAAAGCAGATTTCGGCGACGTATACCTTGGGTTCAAGGGGAAGATATTGCAGAAATCGCGTCGCTGGACCCACCGCGACAACGAGCAGCCCGGTCGCAAGCGGATCGAGGGTTCCAGCGTGGCCAACCCGTTTGGTGCCAAATCGACGGCGGATATCGTTGACCACATCGTGGGAGGTCATCCCAATGGGCTTGTCGACTAAGAGGATTCCAAGCAAACCTTTAGCCTCCGAACGAGGCGATCTTCAACCTCTTGTAGGGCCATTTCCTCGAAAACACAGCCAGCCGCATTTTTGTGGCCGCCGCCTCCAAAATCTCTCGCGACTTCCGCAACATCCAAATCACGTCGTGATCGGATTGAGACGCGCACTTTGCCAGGTTTCGTTTCGCGCATCAAGACTGCGATCTGGACCGACGTGACGAACAACATCTCATTGACAAAACCTTCCGTGTCTTCATCTTTTGCACCAGACTCGACAAATCGATCAAAGCTGATACTCGACCATGCGAGTCGGTCATCACACGCAAGCTTCATCGTTTCTAGAACGTGTCCCAGTAGCCTTGCGCCCGAAAGCGGCCGGTTCTGGAACACCTCTTCGCTGATTTCATTGAGATCGCCGCCCTGCTCAAGCAGATATGCCGACACGCTCAGTGCATCGGGCGTGGTGTTTCTAAATCGGAACGATCCAGTGTCGGTAACGATGCCGGTGAGGAGGCACGTTGCCATTGGGCCGGTGATGGTGGCGCCGATCTCCATAAGCAGCCGGGTGAGGATGACTGCTGTGGCAGGGGAATCGGAATCGATGATTCGCAAGTCCCCGGGCTTTTGGTGCGGAATGTGATGATCGATCACGATCACCCGCTTACAGGTTGCGAAATATGGTTCCGTGCGGCCAAGGCGATCCATCGCATCGAGATCAAGGATAACTCCCAGATCGTAACTTTCTCTGCGTGCTTCTTGGTGAACTTCGTCGACCTTGGGGAGGAATTCCAGATTCCGTGGAGCCTTGTGATGGCAGACAATCTCGTTCTCGATCCCGATGGAATCCAAGTACAACGAGAAAGCTATGGCGCATCCCAGCGCATCGCCATCTGGATTAAGATGCGTGCCAATCAACACGGAAGTTGCCTTTCCAACTTCTTCTTGAAATGCCGATGCCATTTCCCTGACGATATCTATCGGCAAATCATTCCCCCAAAAAGTCCTGTCAAAACCTCGTCATTGTACTCGACTGCCGTTCAGATCCAGACGACTGGCCAAATTGGACGTCAACAGACCGTCAGGATCGTACTTGGATTTGAGCGTTTGAAAAGTCTTGAGGGTGGATTCACCCAGGTACGACTTCACATCCGAAGCCCGGAGCGTGCTGTCTTTCGCAAAGTAGAATCTGCCGCCAGCTTCGAGGACAACCTCATTCATTTGGTGGCAGAGCTTCTCAAGCCGCTTCCAGTTTCTTCGGGTTACCTTGAAGTCGAGCGCCATGGAATATCCGTCAACGGCGTGGCTGAATAAGAACTTGTCGGGCTTGTGAAGCTTGAAAACCCCGAGAAATGCTTCGAGCTTCGCATCCTGTTGCATCTGGATTTGCTTGCTGAAGACCTCCTTCGCCTTATCTCGTGGGATAAAGGACTGATATTGGATGAAGCCTCCCGGCAGATAGGCATTACGCCAGTTAGGAACGTAGTCCAGCAGAAATGAAAATCCAACGAGGCTTTGCTCAATCGTCTTTCCATTGCCCAGCAGCAGGGAAGCATGATGTTTGGCCCAATTGACAAAGCGCATTCCTGGCCGATTGTTCAAGACCTTAAGGAACCGCCACACCACCGACTTTGGAACCAACCCTAAAATCGTATCGGGCAAATCTTGAGATTCAGGTTTGAGACTCGGCGGTAATTCGAACGATTCGTTCTGGTACCAGGCAACGTGAATTTGGCCCCGCCCATTGTGGGCACCCTTTCCGAAGCAGTCGATCCAACTCACCATGTAGTCGGAGTCATGCTCGAACTTATCGAAAAACGCAAATTGGTCGTCCCAGTTGTCACAGGAAACAGCGAGAACCTTGACGTCGCCGCTATGCACACGCTTCATTTTGAGCCTCGCGCGGGTGATGATTCCAAGTAAGCCTGCGCTGCTAATGACCTGATAGAACAGATCGTCTTTAGGGGTCAGGGTGTGAAATTCACCGTTTGGAAACAGTACGTCCAGCTCAACGACTTGGTCTCCTAGGGTTCCAACCTTGAAGGAGTTTTTGCCGTGGATGTTCATTCCTAAGGCTCCGCCAAGCGTTGGGTACATGGTTCCGCTGACTACCGGTGGCCAAAATCCGTCTTCCAGTGTCGTTCGCCAAAGCCCTTCAATGGTTACGCCGCTCTCGCAATCAATGAGTCCAGTTTTGGGGTCCCAACTCAGGATGCGATTCATGCGTGAAATGTCGACGATGATGCACTCAGATCCGACGTTCGCATCGCCATAGCTACGACCCGCTCCACGTAGAACGATTTTTCTGCCGGTCTCCCGGGCTAAGTCGAGAATTTGTCGGATGTTATCAACGCTTGTGGGGCGGAATAGATATCCGTCGGCCGCCGACCGCATGCCGTATCCGACCAATCGATGAATACGTTCTGGGGGCAGCGCGACAGTCGTTGGGTCGTTGAAGGTCGTAGCACTCATAGCTTTATAGGATTGAACAGCCTTGTCCAAGTATACAGACAGGTGGCGGAATGCCTTCGTTCCTCGAAAATTGCCCGCCAACGTCCCACTTTGCACAAAGCGAGGACACGATGAATCCTGGGGACGGTGGTAGTATCGCGACAATGTGTGGGATAGCCGGATATATTGGACCGCGTAATGCCGTTGAAGTCGTCTTGGATCAACTAAAGCGGTTGGAGTATCGAGGATATGACAGTGCTGGCGTCGCGTACCCTGCAAATGGGCATATTGAGGTCCTCAAGCGAGCGGGCAAGCTCACCGAACTGAAGAAGCTTGTTGACGAGGTCCCACGTGACTCTCGAATCGCCATTGCACACTCAAGGTGGGCAACCCACGGTGGACCAACCAACGAGAACGCGCACCCTCATTACGATGCTTACGAACGCATTGCGATCATCCACAACGGCATCATCGAGAATTATCTTGATCTCCGCGAAGAGCTCCTCGCAAAGGGACACAAATTCCGTTCGCAGACGGATACGGAAGTCGCTGCCCATGTAATTGGCGAGGAGTACACCGAGGGCGTGCCGCTTGAAGAAGCCGTTCGAAAAGGAGTGAAACGCCTCAGGGGTGCTTACGCCCTGGTCGTCCTTTCGCAGCACGAGAAAGGGAAGATCGTCGCCGCTCGCAACGCGAGTCCTCTTGTTCTAGGCATTGGTGCGGGGGAGAACCTCCTTGCCAGCGATATTCCAGCGTTGCTGCCGTACACGCGAGAGGTTGTGGTCCTTGAGGAAAACAACATCGCAATGATCACGCTGGATAACGTCTCGATCATGGACCTTGACGGTAGAGAACAGCCGGTGAAGCCGATCCACATCGAGTGGGATATTGCTGCCGCCGAACGGGGTGGATATGACCACTTCATGCTCAAGGAGATCCATGAGCAACCCGAAGTGTTAAGGCAGTGCCTTGCCGGACGAATTGACGATAATTACCAAGTTCGACTTGAGCAAGTCTTCTCAGAGCACGTTTGGACAGAAATCGATCGGGTCAATATCATCGCGTGTGGTACGGCGTATAACGCTGGCCTGATGGGTAAGCACCTCTTTGAAAAGCTACTTCGGTTGCCGACTGACGTTTACTACTCCAGCGAATTTCGATATGGAGACCCGGTGTTATCGCCAAAATCGCTGGCGATTTTTGTCAGTCAGTCTGGCGAGACAGCCGATACGCTTGCTGCATTGCGCCTGTGCAAGTCGCGACGAATTCGCACCCTGGGTGTTGTGAACGTCATCGGCTCAAGCATTGCTCGTGAATGCGACCGAACGATCTTCACCCAAGCTGGCCCCGAAATTTCCGTGGCAAGTACCAAGGCCTACACAGCGCAGGTCACGGTTCTGACGCTCCTTGCGATGTACATTGCCCAAGTTCAAGAAATGCCCGGTGTTCGCGTAGAAGAGGCCGTCGCCGAACTCAGTGGCTTGGCGGCGAAGGCCGATGAATGCCTGAAGCTTGAACCTCAGATGATTGAATTGGCCACCCAGTTCAAGGATATGCCGTTGTGCTTCTTCCTAGGGCGCGGTGCTGACGCCAACGTTGCGCTTGAGGGTGCCCTGAAGCTAAAGGAGATTGCATACATCCCGACTCAGGAGTCTCCCGCTGGCGAGATGAAGCACGGCCCACTTGCCCTTGTACAGCCGGGCGTCATCGCTGTTTTCGGATCCACCGATCCTGAAACGCGGGACAAGGTTGTCAGTAGCATGAAAGAAATTCAGGCACGTGGAGGCACAGTAATCGCCGTGGTTACGGAAGACGATACAGTGACCGAGCGTGCCGCCGATGCGATCATTCGAATACCAGCTTCGAAACTAGGGTTCTTGAGCGCATTGCTAACGATCATTCCGATGCAGCTATTTGCCTATCACATCGCGAGACTACGCGGATGCGAAATCGATCAGCCTCGGAATCTTGCCAAGTCGGTAACGGTCGAATAGCTCTAAACGAGCTCGCCGGAAAGCCCGTACTGTTTGCTTCCCGTGATTTGAACTTTGGCTAAACGGCCAATTCGGCTCACGGGGCCACTGAAGTGTACGACTTTAGATTCACGAGAGAAGCCCTGCAGCTTGTCAGGGTTCCTTGGGGATGTCCCTTCGACGAGTACTTCCAGAGTTCGACCCAGGTAAGTCTCATTGATCTCGCAGGTGATCTGATTTTGACGGTCAATAAGGGTCGCGAGCCTCTGTTTCTTTACATCTTCCGGGATCTGATCCTTTCGGTCGCCGGCAGGAGTTCCTGGTCGGATCGAGTAGGCGAACATGTACGCTCCGTCAAACCGTACTTGCTCCATCACTTTCAGGGTGTTCTCAAATTGTTCATCGGTTTCGCCTGGGAATCCGACGATAATATCGGTGGTTAGCCCAATATTTGGGATCTCCGCTCGCAACGTATCGATGATCTCAAGATAGGATTCCACCGTATAGAGTCGGTGCATCTCTTTCAGCATGTCGTTATCGCCCGACTGCAATGGCAGGTGGCACGATTCCATCACCTTCGGACAGTCGCGAATGGTGGAGATGAGGTCCGCACGAAAGTCTCTTGGATACGGGGACATGAATCGAATCCGTTCGAGATTCGGAATCTCACTAAGTTTTTCCAGCAGGGCACTGAAAGGAACCCGACCTTCAAGAAGGTTCTTTCCGTAGGAGTTCACTGTTTGGCCGAGTAGTGTGACTTCGCGGGTACCGCCTTGAACGAGCGTGGATACCTCTTCCACGATGTCAGCAGTCGGCCGAGATCGTTCGCGTCCCCGTGTCGTGGGGACAATGCAGAAGGTGCAGAACTTGTCGCAGCCGTACTGAATGGGAACGAACGATTTCAGCTTCGCCGCACGACCGAGATGACGCTGGGGGACATCTTCGACGATATTCCCTTTTCTTTCGGGCAACATCACTCGCTTTTGGAATTTTCGCGACTGGGCGGCCTCCTCAACGAGACCCGGAAGCTGTCCAAGATCACCGGTCCCCAAAACAAAATCAACGTGCGGCGCCCTGCGCTTGATCTCGTCAGCTCGAGCTTGAGCCATGCATCCGCAAACGCCGATGATGAGGCCAGGCTTCGCAAGTCGAAGAGGTTCGATTTCACCTAGCAGCGAGAATGCTTTGTCTTCCGGCTTCTTCCGCACGCTACACGTGTTCAGCAAGATGACCTCGGCTTCGATGATTGAATTCGCCCGGGTGTACCCAATGCCTTCAAGGTACAGCCCCATCTGCTCGCTGTCCTCTTCGTTCATCTGGCATCCCCAGGTTTGAATGAAATAGGTTCCTCGCCGAGAGCGAGGACGCTCAGAGAAGGTGACGTTGGACGGCGAAAGAGAAATCATTGTTGACTGGCGAAGTCTGCCGGATGTCGAGGGCCAGACGGTTCCACAGAAGGATACCGGAACGAAGCGCGGCGACCTTGGCAATCCTTTAGGGTCGCTTTGGCGAACTCGGAGGGAACGCGGCTGTGACCGAAGATGTTGCTGTTGGTTGAACTGTTATGTCAGCCATCATGAATCCAACCCAGCCGGGAACGTATACTCGTGGAGTGAAGGCGTTCCTTCTTAATAGAATTCTCCTGGTCCTGTCGTTCGTCGGCCTTTTTGTCGCTGGCGCTGTCAGCATGGAAAAGGCACTCAACATCTCGCTCCCTTGTGGAAACACTGCTGGGTGCGACATGGTTGCGGCCCATCCAAGTTCGATGCTGTTCGGCATTATCCCCGTCGCTTACATCGGGCTTGCCGGTTACTTATTGATGACCGGTCTTGCAATTGCGCGGACGGTCAAAGTTCCTTACGATCTTCGGCTCGTAACCCTCGGATATGCGGCGGCGGGTGTCGGCACGCTTTTCAGCCTGTACCTGCAGTACATGTCGTTCTTCCAGATCCACGCCGTATGCCCTTACTGCTTGACTTCCGCCATTACGATGCTGCTGACGCTCATCGTTTATGCGCTGTTAAATGCTGAGGTCAAGAAGGCTCCGATCGAACCACGCGAAATGACCAAGCTCGACTTGTGGCTTGTCGCGGGAGTTCCTTTCGTCATCGTCATGACACTCGGAATGATGAGTGGTGGCGAGAAAGGCAAGGTCGCGATTGACCTTGGCAAGATCGAGATGAACGAGAAGTCGCTTGTGCCCGATCAGCCGAATGTTTTTGGCCCAGCCACAGCCGCGATTACCATTGTAGAATTCGCAGATATGTGCTGCCCGACGTGTCAAAAAACGTCTCCCAAGGTTAAGGACTTTGTTCGAGCGAATCCAAACACTGTGCGTCTGGTGTACCGACACTTTCCGTTGGCCATGCATGAGTACGGTCAAACATGCGCCGCCATGGGCGAATATGCAGCGGAGAAAGGGCGATTCTGGGATTTCACAATGAGCGTGATGGGCTTGGATCGCCAGCCAAGTTCCGTGAAAGAACTCCTCGATGTTGCTAAATCGGTAGGTCTGGATCCTTCCGATATGAAGAAGCGGCTGTCCGATACGAAGGACCCTGTTTTTGATCGCGTTACCCGAGATATCAACGTTGGAAAATCGCTCGGAGTAAATGCGACTCCGACGTTTATCGTTCTGGCGAAGGGATTAAAGCCTGAAAGCTACGGCCCACAGGATGTGATCGACAAACTTAATGGCCCTCTCTACAAAGCCATCCTTGCTGGGAATGCGAAGTAAGCGCCCGGTATTAGTTGCCATGTCAGGCGGCGTCGACAGCAGTGTCGCCGCCGCCTTGCTTGTTAAGCGTGGTTACGACGTCATTGGTTTGACGATGCAGATTTGGCAGGAGAGCCAGACGGATCCCCGACACGCGGGTTGCTGCTCTCTTGGGGCCGTCGAAGACGCAAGGCGCGTGGCTCGCGTCCTCGGAATTCCGCACTACGTGATGAATTTCAAGGATGAGTTTCGAGCTTCGGTAATTGAGAACTTCATTGATGAGTACGCGGCCGGTCGCACTCCGAACCCGTGTGTGCAGTGCAATAAGCACGTGAAGTTTGAGATCCTGCTTCAGAAAATGCACGAGTTGGGATGCCAAAAGCTTGTCACGGGGCATTACGCACGCATTCGTTATGATGCGAAGTCCGGTTTATACCGGCTTATGCGAGCGAGGGGGGACGAGAAGGATCAAAGCTACGTTCTTTATTCTCTCAGCCAAGACCAACTGCGACACACATGGTTTCCGCTAGGAGAAATGCCAAATAAGGCGGCCACGCGTCAACTCGCCGCGGATCTGGGATTATCGGTTGCGGATAAACCTGACTCGCAGGAGATTTGTTTCGTCAGTGAAGCAGGTGGCTACGCGGAGTTTCTGCGTAAGCATCGACCGGAGATTTTCGCGCGCGGCGAAATGGTCGACACGGATGGAAATCGGATCGGCGAGCATGGTGGCATTCCCGAATTTACGATTGGCCAGCGCAAAGGTATCGGCCTCACCCAAAAGAGCGGAAAACCCCTGTATGTGATTGAGCTGAAGCCCAAAGAAAATCGAGTCGTGATCGGGCAAGCCGAGGACCTTTTGCAGAAAGAGGTCTCGCTTGAGGATGTGTCCTGGGGGATGCTAGCCGATCCAAAGCGCCCAATCCGTGTTTCAGCAAAGATTCGCTACAACATGGATGCTCAAATGGCAACGCTTTTTTCAGGTGAGCATCCGCGTTTGGTTTTCGATGAACCCGTGAAAGCCGTAACTCCAGGACAGATTGCCGTTGCCTATCGAGGCAAGACTGTGTTTGCCGGCGGAACAATTCGCAAAGTGTCCTAAGTTGTTACGAACCTAGGGATTGAAACCATCGTCTGCCTTAATAACGTTGAGTATTGATATGTACGCTCCCAAAACAAGCTTGTGGGAGCGTACAATCAAGATAATCACAGGGAGGAATTAAATGAGCAAAAACGACGACGAAAGCAATGTCCTAATTTACATGTTGGCGGGAGTAGGCTTAGGTGCCATTATCGGCGCCGCCGCAGGGCTTCTGTTTGCACCGAAAGCTGGTAGCGAGCTTCGCGATGATCTGACAGGGAAGATTAAGGACATAAAGGACAAGACCGAAGATTGGATTACTGAGCAGCGAGCGAAGCGAGCAGTAGAGAGCGCAGCCGAAGAACTGGGCGTCTAAACACACTCATACATGCAAGGCTGGAGAATCTCCTTGTGGATGGTCATTGTTTTGACCATCCTCGTTTTCCTTTACTATGTTAGGGGCATTCTCCTGCCTTTCGTGATCGCTTTTGCGATCAGTGCACTTCTTGACCCAACGATCAAAAAGCTTCGCCTGAGGGGATGGCCAAGGCCTTTGGCCATTTGGTCCATTTTCTCCGTTTTCATTGGGGTTATGGTCGGCCTGGGACTTTGGCTTACGCCCGTTGTAAGTGGTCAAGTCGGCGGGTTTAAGAACAAGATCGACGAATTCGCTTCGAACCTAACGAGGCAAGACGCCAACGACAATTTCTTTGTGCGTTGGAATCCCGCCATGCAGGTGAATCATCCGACCGACGATGTTCTCGATAAGTTCTTCGAGCAGTATCAAGATTCACTTGAACGCTTCAAGCTACCAACAACCAAGAGGGCGTTCATCGCCCACTACATCGAACCGCAGCAGAACCAGCTAGGGAAGTCGGTGCAGAGTTTCTTGCAGGGCTTTCTTGGGATTGCCAGTGGCCTGGTATCACACGTTCTCACGTTGATGTTTGTTCCCTTGCTTGTGCTTCTGATGCTGTTCAACCTTGATCAGTTCAAGCGGCGAAGCGTGACGTGGATTCCCCCAGCAATTCGGGCGAACACGATCTCGGTTTTGACGGATATTGGCCAAGTCTTTACGAGCTACCTTCGTGGCGTAACGATGGCAGTGTTGGGATACATGGTGTTCATGAGCATCGTGCTGGAGATTATCGGAGCACCATATTCGATTCTCCTTGGCGTTATCTTCGGCGCACTCTATCTGGTGCCTTACCTCAATGTTCTGATTAGCGGCACGCTCTTGGTGGTTGTGACTGGCCTGAGCGGAAAAACAGGTGGGCTCCTTTTTCACGCGAGTTCTCCGTGGGGATTTGCCGCCATCCTGTTGCTGACCTACATCGTCTGCCACTTCACCTACGACTCCCTGGTTTATCCACGTGTTGTTGGGAGAGCGGTTGGGCTCGACCCCGTTGTCAGCATGTTCGTGATATTCAGCGGTGGGGCACTATTTGGCCTCGTTGGAATGATCATTGCGTTTCCGCTTGCAGGGTCGGTGAAGGTTATCCTTGATCGCCTGATTCGGATCACGTCTGGAAGTCAGGACGCACTGAAGCTTCCAAGCGTTCCCCTGCGCCATCGAACATCAACCTAATAACCGGCCGCTACAGGTTGAGTTCTCGCGTGAGTCGTGCTGCCAAGTCTCGGGCGTCGACAACGACCTTTCGATCCCCTGACTCGAGGTGAACGATGAGTTCAACCGGGGCAATTCGGTACCCCACTGTTTCTCTCTCTCCCGACAGTTGAACATGAAGTTCCTCTTCGTCAGCCCATACGCCGACAATGGCGTCGGTAGGGAACTTTCGCTTCATCAATATTCCGCCGAAAGTGAATTCATACACCGTGACCGTGAGAGTCGATGTCTTGCTTTCACCCGATCGAGTGGCATCGCCTCTCCACAGGGTGATGCTGTCCGAGTCAAAGCTGATGGTGCCGTCGCGGTAGGCATAGGACAGCGCTTCCGTCACTGTGTCCTCAAATTCCGCTTCTTGGTGAATGGTTGGAAGGCCTTGACCAATTCGATGCCAATCCTCTAGCACCATCGGTTGGTCGATATATCGTGCGAGTCTACGGTGCGATGTCGCTACCAGCCGGAAATACTGCTGGTCCTTGTCCAATTCCGTTCGGCATTGTTCGCAAACGAATCCAGGATGGGGGCTGGTCTTGCCTGCACCTAGCCAGCGCGCGTCTTCAAGGGACAAGAGTCGACCCAAATAATCGGCAGCGAATGTGCCAGGAACTTCCGGTGCGTCCAGTAGGGTGAGTTGTTCGCGTTCGACGTAGTAGTCGGCACCGCAAGCGTCGCAAAGAGCATTGCCCGCACCAGGTTCAAGTCCGACAGCTACACGAGCCCATTCGTCTGGATAAAGCACTCGATGTCCCGCACTGCGGGCTGACCCATATTTCTCCCACCTACCATCCGGAAGTACATCGAACTGACTGGGACAATCTGGGCATTTCCATATCTCGGTGGAACGACCCGACAGGGAACACCAGTAATCGAAGCCGTGGAATTCCTCTGGAGTGTCACTAGAGGCCATCTTTCCGTGCTTCACATCGTAGCGAGCGTGGCATTTGTCGCAAGTCGCCATTTGTTCCGTTGAAACAATCGACTTCCGTTTGTATACGAGTGTGCCTTCGCAACAACTAGGGCAAATTGCCAGCGGGATCGAATTCTTGATGTGGGAAAGGACACCAGAATGGCATGTCGGACACAGTCGCTCGTTGATCTCACGCCGTCGGATACTGCCAGAACGGCAAACAGGGCACGCGTATCGCTTCAGTGGCCTCGGCTCCTCCATCAATCCTTTGCAGGCTGGGCAGGAGCGTCGATCAAACGAGAACCGGTTTAACCGAAGCAGGGTCTCGTCAAGCTCTTCGAGGGTGGTGCTGCCTTGCGGTTCGAGTTCGCCGAAAAGTAGGTCTCTGAGATCTTCGACCGTTTGTGGTCTTGCAGCATAGGCGAGCGTCAAGCCCGCTTCAATAGCACGAACGACTATCGGGTCCAGTTCGGGGCGAATGGAAAGGAGGGACGGAAGCGCAATACCTGCGGCTCGGTCCGAAGCACTTGGGGGTGCAACGCCAGCAAGCATGATGAACATCGTGGCGCAGACGGCATACAGGTCAGAAGCAGGGCCGCGGCAAGCGCGTTCGGAAAGCTGCTCAGGAGGTGCGTAACCCGGAGTATGTTGAACGGTATGCGTGATCGTGCAATCCGCGTGCCATTCCCTCGCCGCACCGAAGTCGATGAGGTACACGTCGCCGTTTGAGGTCACGAGGACGTTAGAAGGCTTGATATCCCTGTGAAGGATCCTTTTGGCATGAACCGCTTCGAGCGTATCAAGGAGTCCGGTGCAGACTTGGAGAGCCGTTTCGGGCGAGAAACGTCCACTCGTCTTTAATAGACTGTCGATGGTTTGCGAATCGGCAACGTAATCGGTAACGAAATAGGCGGTTCCGTTTTCTTGAAAAGTTGCCCGAATCGGAGGAACACCCTTGATATCGAACCGACTCAGGAGGCCGGCCTCTTCTAGGAACTGCTCTCGGAGCCTTCGACCGACAGATTCGTCCAGCCGCATAACCCCCTGGGCAGACCTTGGTGTCCCTTGGGGTGCGAGTTCCTTCACAACCACCAAGTCACCTCGGTGCAAATCGGTCGCGAGATATGCAATTCCAAAGCCGCCACGGCCGAGTAGGCGGATCGATTCGAACCGATCGGCAAACACCCAACCTGGATCTAAAGCTTTTGGCTCAGAACGCATGCGTCAATATAGCGCGGAGAAAGCCGAATGGAAGTTCATTGTGTTGCAGCTGGAGGGATTCAGGCATTACTACCAGATTATGAACCGCTTAAATGCGAAAAATATCCGGGATTTATGGCTGCATTTAGTGAAGCCGCGCAGAGACCATTAACCAAAATCTTGGTGCCATAAAGACCCATTTTGGGGGTAGTGTCGGTATTCCGTGGGATTTACATCATGAAGCACCGATTTGCCACAACCAGCTTTCTAGTTGCGCTTGCCTTCCTATGCCGAGCTTCAGATGACTTTCCCTGGAAAGCACGGCTCACCAACGAGCGAAAACAGGTACTCGATCACGTTCGGGCGGAATCGCTCAAAGGACATCTGTGGTTCATTGCATCAGATCTTCTGGAGGGCAGAGGAACCCCTTCGAGGGGCCTCGACTTAGCTGCGGAGTACATCGCCGCGCAGTTTCGGCGAGATGGCCTTGAACCTGCCGGGGATGACGACTATTTCCAAACCACAACGATGACCGGGAGGGGCAGCGCCGAGCCTCAGAAAGTCAGAAATGTCATCGGAATTCTGCGGGGATCCGATCCGAAACTTCGTGACACCTACGTGATGGTCACTGCGCATTACGATCACCTCGGTATTCGAAAGCGTCAAGATGTCGATACCATTTACAATGGCGCCAATGACGACGGAAGCGGAACGGTCTCCGTTCTTGAGTTGGCGGAGGCAATATCATCGCTAAAGGTCCGCCCAAAGCGATCCATCGTTTTCATGACTTTCTTTGGTGAGGAAAGAGGGGAACTGGGCTCCGCCTACTACGGGAGGCATCCTGTCGTGCCTCTCGCTAATACGATTGCCGACGTAAATCTTGAGCAAGTCGGTCGAACGGATGACTCCGAAGGGCCGAGGGTGGGGGCAGCGTCGATGACTGGTTACGACTACTCCCAGGTCGGGGAGATCTTCGCTGCGGCCGGTAAGGCCGTCGGGGTCGGTGTTCAGAAGCACCCTCGATTCAGTGATGCGTTCTTCAGTCGCTCCGATAATCAAGCGATCGCGTACTTCGGCGTTCCTGCGCATACGATTTGCACCGCGTTCACCTATCCTGACTATCACCAGCCGGGCGACCATCGCGAAAAGGTGGATTACACGAACATGGCAAAAGTTGACAAGATGGTAGCGCTTGGACTGCTCATGATCGCGGATTCTCCTGCGATTCCAATGTGGAACGAATCCAACCCTAAGACGGCGGCCTACGTGAAAGCATGGAAGGCAGGGCATCCTCAAGCTTCAAAACCGTGATTTCGGCAACCGCGAAGGATTTTGCTGCATGAGTCGGCATGCTCCGAGGGTGTTGGATAGAGATTTCTCGGCGAACCGCTGTCATACTACAAAGGGTCTATGACCCACCAGACAGTCTTCGTCGTCGATTTCGGCGGCCAGTACACGCAACTCATCGTTCGACGCGTCCGCGAGATGGGGGTGTACTCAGAAATGATCCCCTGGACAACAGCTGCAGAAAAAATAGCTGCACATAAACCGCACGCTGTTATCCTCAGCGGCGGCCCGAAATCGGTCCTAGAGGAGGGGGCACCTACCATCGACTTCAAGGTTCTTGAGGGCATACCAGTTCTTGGAATCTGTTATGGACAGCAATTGATGGCCCTCAAACTCGGAGGCAAAGTCGAAAAGGCTGGCCACAAGGAGTACGGTCATCGCACTCTCGTTGTTGGTTCCGGTAGTTCCCATTCGCTTGTTGGAAATCTCTCCAGCGATCAGGTTTGGATGAGCCATGGTGATCAAGTGCTTGCGGTGCCACCTGGTTTTGTGGTGACCGCGTCCACCGATTCTTGCCCAGTTGCCGCATTTGAAAATCCTTCCGCTGTCCAGTACGGCGTTCAGTTCCATCCCGAGGTGACACACACACCAGCGGGGAAGACGGTTCTGAAACGATTCTTGTTTGATCACGCGAAGTTGACTGCCGATTGGACAAGCGAGAGCTTTATCGATGAGCAGATAGATTCCATTCGAAAGACGGTTGGTGAAGGAAAGGTCCTTTGCGCGGTTTCCGGTGGAGTCGACAGTTCAGTTATGGCTGCGCTGCTTATCAAAGCCATCGGCGACCGGGCGGTATGTGTATTTGTAGACCACGGCTTGTTAAGAAAGGATGAGGGCAAGCAGGTTCGCGAAACATTCCTTGATCATTTCAAGGGCAACCTAAAGGTTTTCGATGTTCAAGATCAGTTCTTTTCCGCGCTTAAGGGTGTAACGGAGCCGGAACGCAAGCGGAAGATCGTCGGCGAGAACTTTGTCAAAGTCTTCGAGGATCATGCCAACGAGCTTCAGGGCTGTGATTTCTTGGCGCAAGGGACGCTCTATCCGGACGTCATTGAATCAGGATCCCCAACGGCGGCAAAGATCAAGACCCACCACAATGTAGGTGGGCTTCCAGCTTGGATGACGATGAAACTCATCGAACCTTTGCGTTGGCTCTTTAAGGACGAAGTCAGAAATGTTGGCAGACGGCTCGGCCTTCCTGAAGATATGGTGGAGAGAGAGCCGTTCCCAGGACCTGGACTTGCGGTACGTGTGTTGGGGGAAGTGACTCCAGAACGAGTTCACATGACCCAGGAAGCGGACTACATCTTCCGATCCGAGCTAAAGGCACGTGGACTCAACAAGGGAATCTGGCAAAGCTATGCAGCCCTATTGGATGTTCGCAGCGTTGGCGTCATGGGAGACGAACGCACCTATGAGCAGCCTATCGTGTTGAGAGCAGTCGAAAGCGAAGACGCAATGACGGCGACAGCCGTGAATATCCCGTTTGAGGCTTTGGAGGCGATTTCACGCCGCATCGTGAATGAAGTTCAAGGCGTCAATCGCGTGTTTTACGATCTTACGAGCAAGCCGCCCGCAACGATTGAGCTCGAGTAGGCGGCCGCCTACTCGAGTCCTTCGATCAGAGGCTCAGGTATCGATCTGAGCTCTGAGGGCACGAGGCCAAGATATTCCTTAACGGACTCTCTGAGTCCCTGGGTGGTGCCAAATCCACAGCTCGACGCGACTTGATCGACGGCCTGGTCCGTGGAGCACAGCAGATCCACCGCGCATTCGGTCCGGCAGCGATCGACATACTCGTGGAACCCGTATCCGACGAGGTTCTTGAAAACCCGCGAGAAGTGGAACGGCGAGTATCCCGCCGCATCGGCTGCATCACGTAACGGCCAGCCCATTGACGGGTTTTGTCGTACGCGCAGGACGAGATCCTTGATGGTGTCGGGGAGGTCCATCGGCACTGCGGCTAATTGAACTTGATCCGAACCGACCATCAGCTTGGCGACAAATTCGTAGATCACGGAAACCATTAATGGCTCCATCGTGTCGTTCGGGTGCGCTACTGCATGATCAAATCGTGCGATTGTGCTTTTAAAATGGGGATCGATCGGTCGGCAAGCCACAGATCGAGGGGCAGAGCCTGCCGCACGATTAATTCGAGTGGTGATCCAATTATCGAGGAGAGGCGTCACTCTGCCTTCCCAAGACAATAGCTGGCTTTGGTGCTCGCCTCGAGCTGCTTGCACGATGAGCTTTGTTCCTCGTACAAACGTGATGCTGCGCGGTGGAATTAGGACAAGCTTCCCTTGGACCCCAGAGCGAACAATCAGTGTGCCCTTCAAGTTCACGCAAAGTGCGCACATTCCCTGAGGCACCACAAAATAGCCGGTAGCTGTTCTAGCAACAGTTCCGCTCACGTTTTCCAGGCGAATGTAATTCATGCCTGAAACATCCGATCGCTTTAGAGCGCCTGGTGAGGCACCGCAATCGAAGTTCAAATCGATGTGGGGTTCGTTAGCTTCGGTCCTCACAAATTCTCTCTCTTAACTCGACTCAATCGTGAGTGTACAACAACGCGTAAACCCGATTGGCAATTACGGGGTGCAGTTGTTAATAACTCTGCAAGGTGTGCCCCAACATCGGCCAACCTAGTTGAGGTATTAACCATCACGTGAACAAGGGTTTGTCCGTAGCCATCGTCGGTGCCACCGGCGCAGTTGGCCAGGAGTTTCTTCGTCTATTTGATCTACGTGATTTTCCGGTACGCGATTTGCGTCTGTTGGCAAGCAAACGGTCGGAAGGTAAGACTTCGACGTTCAAAGGGGTCGAATACACGATTCATGAAGCTAAGTCCGATTCCTTTGAGAACGTTGACGTAGCATTCTTCAGCGCAGGGGCATCTCGATCGCGAGAGTTGGTGCCACATGCTCTGAAAGCGGGTGCGCTCGTCGTCGATAACTCAAGCGCCTTTCGCACGGATCCGAACATTCCTTTGGTCGTTCCTGAGATCAACCTGGACGCGGTTGGTGCCTCGGACCGATTGGTGGCAGTGCCGAATTGTTCGGCGATCATTCTCCTGATGGCAGTGAACCCACTTCGGAAATTGGGAACAATCGATCGACTGATCGTTAGTACTTATCAGAGTGCCAGTGGCGGAGGCGCGGGAATGATGCGACTTTTGGAAGATGAGACCAAGGCACTTGTCTTGGGAACAGAACTTCCACCATCGCCGCTGTCAACGCGGTACGCCTACAACCTATTTAGCCACAACACGCCCATAGACGATTCTGGTTACAACGAAGAAGAATCCAAAGTTATCTTCGAAAGTCGAAAGATTCTGTCCATGCCTGAACTCAAAGTTAATGTCACCTGTGTTCGAGTGCCAGTACTGCGCGCTCACACGGAGACGGTCACCATTGAATTCGAGGGTGACGCGCCTTCCTTAGAAGATGTACGAAGTGTTTTGGAATCATCACCAGGAGTTCGAGTCGTTGACGACCGTAGCGGAAATCGATTCCCAACTCCGCTTGATGCAAGCGGCCAGGATAACGTTCTGGTGGGCCGGATTCGCCAGGACCTCAGCAATCCAAAGGCTATCTGCTTTATGGTGTCTGGGGATCAGTTGTTGAAGGGCGCCGCGTTAAATGCTGTTCAAATCGCGGAAGCCGTGCTTGCAAGGGAAGCTGTAGGCTAGGTATAGTGAACATTCGCCGCGTCCCATCGCGGTCGAGGACGAATATGGCTAAGATCTGTCAGGTAAGCGGCAAGCGCGGTAACAACGCAAAGCACATCCGGAACCAGCACTCCCAGGGCTGGAAATATAAAGCGCCGCACAAAAATCGCGTGCAGTCACCCAATCTGCAGGTTGTTCGGTTGCGAACTCCCAATGGCGTCATTCGATTGAAGGTCGCTACATCGGTTATCAAATCCGAAGAATTTAACATGGTTGCTTGTGGTCTTCGACCAGTGCCAAAAGCTTGGCTCAAGAAACCATCATACGATCTGTAAGCAGACTCTGAATCAAGAACCGGGGGTGCGACGTCTATATGTCGTACCCCCGGTTCCATTTTGGGGCCTCGTCGTTCCTTTAAGAGTGGAAGCGCTCTTAACCAACCGTCCGATATACTTAACCCGTGATTGACGTCGAACTCGATGATAGTCCCAAGGAGGAGTGCGGCGTCTTAGGCGTTTTTGCTCCAGATGAGAGCGCTGCCCGAATTGGCTTTTTTGGCCTCTTCGCCCTTCAGCACCGTGGTCAAGAGTCTGCAGGCCTCGCTGTAAGTGATGGCGAAAAGGTCAGGCTCCGCCGTGGAATGGGTCTCGTCAATCAGGTTTTTGATGCCCAAGCTCTCGAAGAATTAAAGGGACACATTGCCGTTGGACACACGCGGTACAGCACAACCGGAGCGAGCGTACTTCGTAACGCACAGCCCGTGTTCTGCCAAAGCCAAGTCGGCGACATCGCCGTAGCCCACAACGGAAATCTCGTGAACGCGCGCGAACTGCGGATAGAAATGGAACTCGATGGGGAACATTTCGATTCCTCCAGCGACTCCGAGATCCTAGCGCGAATTATTGTCCGCAATCTTCACAAGGGGCCTGAGGTGGCGGTGGCTGAAGTGATGCGGCGAGCGAAGGGGGCGTACAGCGTTACAGTCCTAACCCCCCGCATGCTCATCGGTTTTCGAGATCCTGCGGGCATCCGACCCTTAGTTGTAGGCTCGCTCGGGAGCGATGGGTATGTCATCGCAAGTGAAACATGCGCCTTTAATCCTGTGGGGGCTACCGCAATCCAAGAGCTTGAACCAGGGGAGATGGTCATCATCGATTCGAGAGGGATGCGCTTCGCGTGTGGTGCTAAATCCACATGCAAGGCAATGTGCCTTTTCGAACTGATCTACTTTGCTCGTCCCGACTCTGTGATGTATGGCACCGCGATCTACTCAGCTCGAGAGAGAATGGGCCGCAAATTGGCTCTGGAGCACCCCACGGAGGCTGACATTGTCGTGCCAGTACCGGATAGTGGTATTCCTGCCGCAATGGGCTACAGCGCTGAAACAGGAATTCCGTTCCGCGAAGGCATGATCAAGAGTCGATACATCCATCGCACATTTATCCAACCCGACCAAAGAATGCGCGAGTTGGGTGTGAAGATGAAATTGTCACCACTAGTCGATCACCTACAGGGTCAACGCGTGGTTTTGGTTGATGACTCTATCGTTCGCGGGACAACGACCAAACAAATCGTCAGACTGCTTTTTGAATCTGGAGCCAAAGAGGTTCATGTTCGAATTACGGCCCCGCCGATCAAGCATCCTTGCTTTTATGGGATTGACATGGCCAGCACCAAAGAACTGGCAGCAGCCATTATGTCCATCGAGGAACTCGAAAAATACCTCGGTGCAACATCCCTTGGTTACCTGAGCGTTGAAGGCGCAATGGACGCGGTTGGACGACCTCATAACAATTTCTGCACGGCATGCTTCACGGGCAAATATCCGGTTGAGGTTCCTGATGATCTCACGAAAGATGCCCTTGAGGGCACCGCTGATGTCGGTGAGATTGCAGCGCTAAGTCACACTCAGCTTCGTTTGATCGAAATTTAGGAGACGCATGCGTCGAACAATATTAATCGTGCCAGGCATGCTCTCTATGCCTGAGGCGGACTCATTTCTCCGGCAAAAGTTGCCAGCGCTCACTACTTTTTCTGAGATCGGCCAGCTTAGTAGGGTTGCACCGATTCCGAATTCACAGACGCCCGAAGTCCTCCTGCTCGGAATGAAGCCCGATACGGTTCGCCTGAACCAGGGCCCGCTTACGGTGTCTGCATTCGGTTTTGACCCTCCAGAAAAATCAACGCACTTTCATCTCTCATTGATGTCGTTTTGTGATGGGACTGCGGTGATGCCCGACGCCGCTCCCCAGCCTGAAGAAGCTGAAATCCTCCTAAATGAAGCGAAGCGACTGAATGGTCGACTTCTGACAATCTGCAAAGGTGAAGGGCTTGATCATGGCCTCGTTTGGGAGGCCTTTGGTGACCTTGGGACGACTCAGCCCAAGGTGGGCCAACCCCTGGAAATTATCAAATCTCTGCCGGAAGGTGATGGAGATATTTTGCTTCGGCGACTCATCGACGACTCCATCAATTTGCTATCTGAGCTTGAAATCAATGTGCGTCGGGTTGATGAAGGTCTGCCGCCATTCAACCTGTTGTGGCCTTGGGGACAGGGAGTGCGGCAGAAGGTGCCGAATCTCGCACTCAGCCGTGGGGAGCCCGCCTGGGTAGAGAGTTGTTCTATGCGTCTTGCTGGGCTGACGAGGCTCACCGGCTACCGACACATCGATCGCGCCATGTTTGGCCGTGGGCTACACACTCAATTCCGTTCTATTGCCGATCGAGCCACCAAACGTGACTTGACCGTCATCTATATCGACGCTCCCGTAGAACTCCGCCGCCAAATTAAGCCCGAGGAGCTCGAATGGTTTCTGCGAGAACTGGATCGCAACCTCCTGCAGCCTCTGATCGAGGATCACGTGAAGACGCCATCGAGGCTCACACTGATAGCGCCCGGGTCACTTGATGGGTTCGCCGAAACGGATATGCAACCGTCTCCGGTTGGTTTGGCCCTTTCTGCCGAATCGAATGTGTTGTCGTCCAGCCATATGCCTTTCGATGAACGTACGCTTGAAGAGCAAAAGATTGCCATGATCGACCTCTCAACGCTGGTACTTCGTGGACTTCTCAGCGAATAGATGAACAAGGGCGCTCTGTTGTGAGCCGATTGGGACGGAGCCGAGGTATCATCTCGCTTTAGTTTGAAGCGTTACCTTATCCTCGGCGACGGAACTGTTTTCACGGGCAAAGCCCTGGGGGCAGATGGGCATACCGTTGGGGAAGTTGTCTTCAACACTGGCATGACCGGCTACCAAGAAATCCTCACGGATCCAAGCTATGCTGGCCAGATCGTCCTGTTCACCTATCCCTTGATCGGGAACTATGGCATTAACGACGATGACTTTGAGTCGGATCGCATACAGCCGATGGGGCTTATTGTTCGCGAGGCCTGTGAAGCGCCTAGCAACTGGCGATCGACGAAAAGTCTCGATCAGCTCTTGAAAGAGCGAGGAACGGTCGGCATTCAAGGTGTCGATACACGAGCGATCACCAAGCGAATTCGATCGGGCGGCGTGACAACCGGATGTATCTGCGATGAGGTGGAGGTTGGCCAAGCCCACCTATCGGCAACACAACGGTACGACGATACCGACTTTGTGATGGGAGTGACAACCCGAGAGCCTTACGCGTGGGGTCGAGAAGGGAAGCAATCGATCGGAGATCCTCGGGATACGACCCGGCCGACTCTTGTCGTCATTGATTGCGGCCTGAAATTCAATATTTTGCGGCGGTTTTGGAGAGCTGGGTGTCAGCCAATCGTGTTGCCTGCATCGGCTTCTGTCGACGAGGTGATGGCATGGAAACCCGATGGCATCCTACTGTCACCAGGACCGGGAGATCCAAAGCTCCTTGGACCTGTGATTGATACAGTCAGAGGCTTGCTTGGAGTGAGGCCGATCTTTGGCATCTGCTTGGGTAACCAGCTACTTTGCCATGCAGTTGGTGGCGATACATACAAGCTCAAATTTGGCCACCATGGGTCAAATCACCCAGTTAAGGACCTCATCACGGGCAAGGTCACGATTACTAGCCAAAACCACGGCTATGCGATTGATCCATCTAGCCTGGATGGGACCGGCGGGGAAGTTACACAGTTGAATTTGAACGATGGGACGGTCGAAGGGATGCGCGTGGTCGGAGCCGATGCTTCGAGCATTCAATATCACCCAGAAGCTGCTCCCGGCCCTTGGGACTCTCGGCCTTATTTCTTTGAATTTGTCGAGAAAATGACTAAGGCTAAGTAGGTTTTTCAACTAATCTGGCTGGGTGTTTACGAAAGCGGCAAATTCAGATCGCGGTCCTCGCAGAGCTGTCTTGGATTTTGCTACTTTAAGATCCCTTGAACTACGACGGCGCCCCAAGTTCCTCTGGACATTCGTTATTCTTATCGCTGGGCTTACCTTGGGATGCTCTTCCGAGGAACCAATGGTAGATACCGGAGGTGACTCAGTGAAGGCCAACACAGGTGCCAAGCCCAATTTAGGAAAATCGGATGGAGAAACTGTCGTTTTCTCGCATCCCGCGAATTACTCGCTGCCGATGAACATTCTGAAGCCGAAGCCAGAACATTCGGTACACAGGTGCATTGTGCTGATTCACGGCGGGGGATGGGTTGGTGGAACGATGAGGGAGATGGATGATCTCGCCCATTTCTTCGCCGAACGAGGATTCCTCACTGCATCAGTGACCTACCGCCTTGCCCCCAAAGACATTTGGCCCGCCCAACTTGACGATGTCCAAACTGCGGTCCGATACATTCGGACCCATGCAAAGGAACTCGATATTTCAGGGGAAAAAATCGGAGCCGCCGGGGTCAGTGCGGGCGGGCACCTCTCACTCTTCTTGGGCTCTGTAGAGACGCGGAAGGCATCCGAATACGCAGGCATATCGAGTCGTGTTCAAGCCGTAGGCAGTATTTCAGGCATTCATGATTTGAATTCACCCATGACGACCGCCGGGGAGCAATACCGAATAGTTCAAGCCCTTACTGGTGAGGGGTCCACGGTGAATCAGGAAATTCGATCGCAAGCTAGTCCGCTGACCTTTGTGGACTCCAAGACGGCGCCAACAATGTTCATACAGGGGCGGAATGACCCTCTCGTACCTGCCGCTCAAACCAATCTGGCGGCCTCAAAACTGAAGCAGCTTGGTGTTCCCACTGAGGCTCTGTTCATTGCCGGTATGGAGCATGGAATCTCCAGCAGGCAGAAAGAACAAGCCAAGGCTTTGGACCAACTCGCCGCCTGGATGATGAAGTATCTGAAATAGAACCGGCAACGCGGGCCCTCGGCGTGTCACAATACGTCCTTAGAATGAAGGTCCTCGTCATCGGCTCTGGCCCGATCGTAATCGGTCAGGCGGCCGAGTTTGATTATGCAGGTACACAAGCCTGTAAGAGCCTCAAGGAAGAGGGCCATGAGGTCGTGCTGATCAACAGCAATCCGGCCACCATCATGACCGATCCTGGGGTCAGCGACGCGCTCTACATCGAACCACTGAATGTAGATTTCTGTGAGCGTGTCATTAAGCGTGAACGTCCAGATGCCATGTTGCCAACCTTGGGCGGGCAAACGGGTTTGAACCTCGCGACTCAGTTGGCAGATGCCGGAATCCTTGAGAAATACAATATCAAGGTTTTGGGGACACCCCTGAGCGCCATTAAGAAAGCCGAAGATCGCGAGAGTTTTCGAAATCTCATGCGCGAGATTAAAGAGCCCGTGCCTGAGAGTTGGATCATTCAGACTGAGGATGAGCTTGCCGCGATCATGGATGTCGTTCCTTATCCATGTATCATCCGGCCCGCGTACACCTTAGGTGGTACAGGCGGTGGAATTGCCAATACGAGAGAAGAACTCTGGGAGATTGGCAGAAAGGGAATCAAGCTCTCGATGCGAAGCCAGATCATGGTTGAGCGGAGCCTCCTTGGCTGGAAAGAAGTGGAGTATGAGGTGATGCGAGACGGGGCAGGAAACTGCATCACGGTCTGCAACATGGAAAACCTCGATCCAATGGGTGTGCATACCGGTGACTCAATCGTTATCGCCCCATCTCAAACGCTGAGCGATCTTGAGTACCACATGCTTCGCACCGCATCTTTGAAGATCATCCAAGCCCTCGGTATTGAAGGCGGATGCAATGTTCAGCTGGCGGTCAATCCGGACAGCTTTGATTACTACATCATTGAGGTCAACCCAAGAGTTTCTCGATCGTCGGCGTTGGCGTCCAAAGCAACGGGCTACCCGATCGCTCGTGTTGCGGCTAAGATCGCAGTCGGAAAGACGCTTGATGAAATTGACAACCAGGTGACAGGCACCACACGGGCATGTTTTGAGCCTGCGCTTGACTATTGCGTCGTCAAAATTCCACGTTGGCCATTTGATAAGTTCTCGACGGGTGATCGGTCGCTCTTCACCCAGATGAAGGCCACAGGTGAAGTTATGGCCATTGATAGGTCCTTTGAAGCAGCCCTGATGAAGGCGCTAAGAGGGCTTGAGGTCAAGCAGAAAGACTTAAGGCACCCTAAGTTTTCAGACATGGATGCGGATCTGTTGAGAGAGGCCATCCGCAAACCGACCGATGAGCGCCTCTGGGCTCTTGCAGAAGGACTACGAAGGGGTTGGACTGTCGATGAAGTCAATCGCATAAGCCGAGTGGATCGCTGGTTCCTGAGAAAGATTAGTTCGCTTCTCAATATGGAGAAGAAACTGCAATCCATTCAGGGGCAAACAGGTCCGGTAGTTGGTGAAGTCATCCAGGAAGCGTTCTTGATCGGGTTCCCAAGCCCGACGATTGCATCCATCCTTGGGATTGATTCTCAAACCATGATGGCAGTCGGAAAGCAGTATCGCGCTAACGAGGCTCCCCCACTGGACGAAGACTGGCAACATGTGGCTGCGTGGGAGATCGAGCGTCAAAAGGTGATGCCCGTATTCAAAATGGTTGATACCTGCGCCGGCGAATTCGAGTCCCGGACGCCGTACTACTACGGCACCTTCGAGCAAGAAGACGACGCCCTGCCTGTTCATTAGGCTTGATCGTAGGTTCTCGTCTTGGGCCACCCGTTATGGGTGGCCCAAGACATTTATCAACTCCAGGGACACCAACAGTGCGCGCCGAAGGGAACTGCCTGTTCGTCCCATAGACAAATGCCGATATTCGGATGCGTTGTTGGACTCTTTTCTTGTCTGATCGGATTGCAAGTTTCCGACACATTTGATGTTCGTGGCTATGGGGCGAAGGGAGATGGAAAGACTGATGACACGGCGGCCGTCCAGAGGGCTCTTGATGCTGCGGCTGCCCATCACGGTGGCACTGTCTACTTGCCTGTAGGGTCTTACCGTTTTTTGGGGACTCTCAACGTGCCAAATGCTGTGACGCTTGCCGGTTCGTGGCAATCCGTTCCAGCACATAACGGAATTCGAGATACGGGCTTGCCAAAGCCAACGGATGATGGGACCACGTTGCTCATCGAGGCGGGGAAGGGCACTGAGACTGCACCTCCATTCATCACGCTGAATACCAACAGCACGCTGAAGGGAGTCGTCCTGTTCTATCCCCTGCAGAATCCGAAGGAGATTCCAGTGCCGTATCCGTACGCAATTGCCATGCGCGGTAAGAACCCAGCTGTCCTAGACGTTGAACTGCTCAATCCCTACAACGGCATCGACGCCAGTAACAACGAGCGGCACCTCATCCGAAATGTTCAAGGGCAACCGCTTCGCAGAGGCATCTATGTCGACTTCATTGCCGATATTGGTCGCATCGAAAACGTCCACTTCAACCCTTGGTGGAGCTTGAATGACAAATTGTTCACTTGGCAAAAGGAACATGGGGAGGCATTCATTTTTGGCAGAAGCGACTGGCAATACGTCCTGAACACGTTCTGCTTTGGCTATAACGTCGGATATCGTTTTATCGAGACGAAGACCGGTTCCTGTAATGGGAATTTCCTTGGGATCGGAGCCGATGATTGCTATACAGCGGTGCAAGTCGATCAATGCGCCCCGTTTGGGCTCCTGATAACGAACGGAGAATTTACTGCCTTTCATGGCCCAAATCCGACAATGGTGGGGGTTGGACCCAAAAATAGTGGCTCCGTTCGGTTTATGAACTGTGCTTTCTGGGGGCCCTGTTCTCAAGTTGCTCAGATTCAAGGCGAGGGGACCGTGGGATTCAATGGCTGCACCTTTGTCCAGTGGGATGGGCTGAACAAGCGAACCCCTGCCATTGATGCTCTAGGTGGCACCGTCCTCGTTAAGGACTGCGAGTTCCGTGAGGACAAACTGCATGTCCGTCTTGGCAAGGACGTAAAGCGAGCCATTATCAGCGATAACCTCACGCCAGGTTCATTTCATATCGAGAATCGAAGTGCGGGGAAGAGCGCGATCTCGAACAACTTGGGATCCGAAAAGAGCTGATTTACCAGTTCTATTCACTTCTCGAAGTTGGATGCCGGTCGAAGCATGTCACAATGCTCCTTTAGATGAAGCCTACTGTTCTGGTCCTCGGGTCTGGCCCCATTCGCATCGGGCAGGGGATCGAATTTGACTACTCCTGCGTTCACTGCGTTTGGTCCTTGCGGGAGATGGGTTACCGCGCCATTATCGTCAACAACAACCCGGAGACGGTGAGTACCGACTTCGACACCGGTGATGGACTTTACTTTGAGCCTGTGACGCTTGAAGACACCCTCGATGTGATTCGGCATGAAAATCCGATCGGTGTTGTATGCCAATTTGGCGGTCAAACGGCAATCAACCTTGCTGAGGGCCTGCACGATAACGGTGTGCAGGTTCTGGGCACGAGCCCATCCGCCATCGCGATGGCAGAGGATCGCGAGCAATTCGAAGCTCTCTTGGAAAGGCTGGAGATCAAGCGACCCAAGGGCAAAGCCGTTCGATCCTTGGCTGAGGCCAAGGTTGTCGCGCAAGAAGTTGGATACCCCGTATTGGTTCGCCCAAGTTTTGTGCTTGGCGGTCGAGCCATGGAAATCGTGTTCAGTGAAGCTCAGCTCGGTGGATTCTATCAAGAGGCAGAAGATGCCAACCCTGGGCAGCCTGTCCTTGTTGATAAGTATTTGTTGGGCAAAGAGGCCGAAGTCGATGTGATGTCCGACGGTGTGGATACGCTTGTGCCTGGAATCATGGAGCATATCGAGCGTGCTGGCGTCCACAGTGGAGACTCGATGGCAGTCTATCCAGCCATTAGCTTGAGTGAATCGATCAAGGCTCAAATGGTTGTGAGCGCCTGTAAGATTGCGAGAGCCCTCAACGTCAAGGGATTGATGAACATTCAGTTTGTCGTGCAAGACGAGATTGCGTACGTGCTTGAAGTCAACCCACGTGCCAGTAGAACCGTGCCATATCTGAGCAAGGTGACCGGTATTCCAATGGTCGACATCGCGACTCGTTGCATGATGGGTCAAACCTTAAAGGATATGGGTTACTCCAGCGGCCTTTGGGTGCTGGGAACCGCACCGCAGCCGGAAGCGGGGGCGCAAGTTGCGGATGACTTGAATCCTTCAGAAAGGAATCCCAAACCTCATGCCCCCGGCTATATAGTTGCCGAGCAGGAATTCATTGATGGAACCGCCCAATTGCCAGAACCTTATCTCTTCGCAATAAAAGCGCCCGTATTCAGTTTCCAAAAGTTGGCCAAGGTTGAGCCAAGTCTTGGCCCAGAAATGAAATCGACCGGGGAAATTCTGGGAATCGATCATACGTTTGAGGGAGCGCTCTACAAGGCTTTAGTTGCCAGCGGAATTCACTTCAAAGGTGACGGAGTCGTCTTGCTGACCGTCAATGATGCCGATAAGGCAGCCGCGCTTGAGATCGCAAGAGGCTTAAATGCGGCCGGACGAAAAATCGCGGCGACGCCAGGTACGGCGAAGACGCTTTTGGATGCTGGAATAGCCTGCGATACCGTCAACAAAATTCAGAGCGGTTCACCGAATATCCTCGACTTGATCATGGCGGGCAAGGTGAGCATCATGATCAACACTCCCAGCCTCAATGAAACCAGTGAATCGGAAGCGGCTCGAATTCGTCGAGCCTGCATTGAGTCTGGCGTTCCTTGTGTCACAAGTATCGATACTGCGGGAGCCCTCATACGGGCATTGGATGTTTATGCCAACCCCGATGCTGCTTCATGCCTGCGACTCGAAGAGTATTTCGTTCGGCCCGCTTAAGATCGTTCGTCGTCATAGACTGCGGGAGTTCCGCAGCCTATGACGAGTCTGTCCATCGAACAAATTGCTCAGGGGTGAATGCCCTGTGCGCCACCCATAAAGCTTCCGATTGCCCCAAATGGGGACTTCTTGAGAGCCTCGGTGCGAGCCGCCACCCGTTTCTGAAGATCGGCAGGGAGGCCGTCTTCAGAGTAAAGCGCTGCGTCCTTTCCAAGGCGATTGTCCTTGAGCGTTTGTTGGATTGAAACGAGCGGGGCAAGATGAAAGCTGAATTTCATTACCGATCTCTCTCCAACCCGGAGTTGCGGGAATTTCGGGAACATCCCGCTCAACTGCTCAGCCCCTGGAGAAGTGCGGAGCATCTTGAAAAGTGCTAGCTCATCTGGCCCCAGAACTCCCAGCATTGCCATGGTTGAAGTGTCCCCAGTTGGCATCGGAGCGGCAAAGGGTTCCGAGGTTCCCTTCATCTCAAGGTATCCCGTCCCAGGCAGTCCGTTAGGCACAACTTCGGTGGGTTCACCACGATAGTCTTCGGCACTGCTTCCGCCACCCATCATGCTCATCCAAGCTGGCACGTCTTCACTTGGCTTCTTTTGAGGATCTTCAATCGAAAGCTGGGCCCCAGCACCATAAATCATTCGTTCTACTGCCGTCCGTTGAAGGCCGGACAGAGCACCGAGCGGTATCTTGCCGCCATTCAGCAGACTTGCTCTTGCGTCAGGTGTCAGTTGAGAGTAGAACTTCAGCATATCCCAGCTCTGCATTCCATCGAATCCCATTGGCATGCCTCCTGGAACGAAGAGAAAGAGGTACAGACTGCCAACACCACCCGCCATCGGGTTCGGCGACACCGCGGCGTAGTTTGCCAAGTCATCAAGAGTTGGAATTCCTTTCTCTTGCGTCGCTTGAAGGAGCGCAGCCAGTGCAAGCCGATCTAGACGCTCTGCTCGGGCTCGAACGGGAAACGCAGGCTTAAGGACAGTGAATGCTTCGTCTTGGACGATCTGCATCTTTACAGCCTTCTTCAGATCTTCGGCAAAGGATTCTACAGTCGTTGAATTTCCGTCGCCAAACGGTTGGATGCCCTCCGAGGCTGAGTCTGGAATGTTCGCGACCAGCGGTTTCCCCACATATTTCGCATAGGACAAAACCTGATCGGTTTCACCAAAAGAAAGGGGATCGTACAGGTTTGGAAGGAACAGCTTTTGCCGCAGCTCACGCTTTAGCTGTACGGTCCACTTTCCAACCATCATCCCTTTAACCGACTCTTGAAGTGCCTTCGAATCGGCGGAATATTCGATTGGAGTTTTCTTCGAATTGTCGACTTCAGGCTTGTTTGTTGGGGTACCCAACCGAGCAGCGGCTGCAGTCGCTGCTGCTGCCATAACCTTCTGCATCACGTTATCGTCGTCGAATTGCAGGTTGCTAGTGGAAGTAAAGACAACCTTGCCCTTAGCGTCATAAAGCCGAAGCTCAATTCCCAAGGTATCGGAATTCAAGAAAGAGCCAGACGATGCGTTTGAGGCAATCAGGAGTGCTTTGGCCACTGCGCCAATTTTTCCCGTATTCTGACGGCGCATCATTTGGCGAACCATGTCCGCTTGTTGCTCAGTCATTCCACCCAGAGCATCGTTCAAATCGGGCTTCTTGTCCCCGACGTTACTGTCGTGCCTCTGAATGAGGTTATTAATGATTTCTGTGGCACCTCCGCCGAGGCTACGCTGCATTCGCGTTGGGTCGGTGGAAAAGACGATCCTGTCTCCTTCATCGATTTGCGCCAAGACTGAAGGATCAATGTCTGCAAGGAGAGCGGTAATGGCAGACTCTTCAGGCGTCCCTCGCTGGCCAAAGGCTTCAATGGCATCTGCTGCAATTTCATCTGCGGTCTTCTTTTTTGCAGTAGTGTCGGCTTTATTGCCTTTCTTCGTGGCCAGTTCGGCTTTGGCTGCTTCATCAAGCGCCTTTTTCTCTTCAGTCAATCGAGAATTAATCGCTTTGCGAACTTTCGCGGTTCGTTTTGCTGACTCTTCTCGGTCTTCTTGCTTCCGAATGATGGTTGACGCAACGAGACGGTAGGTCGATCCCTCCTGTTTCCAGTCACCGCTCGTCGCGAGGGCAATTCTTGTCATCACATCTTTCAGAGGAAGGTCTTTGACCGAGATCACAAGCACGTCGTTCTGGTTTTGGGGTGAGGCTTGGAGGTCGACTTTTGCGAGTTTGCCCAGTTCCTTCAGAACTTGACTAGCCCGCGACGCTCTTGTGAAGTAGGTCACGTGCGTGGATGTATCTTGCGCGGCAGAAATACAACACGACGAAATGGCCGCGGCAAAAATAAAGGAACGCATGACAGATATGTTACGCCCGAAGGTGACAGTAAGTTTAGATGCAAAGTTCGCTATGCAGAGAAAGATTCGCCTTCCTCGCGAAAAACCGTCACTTCTTTGCGGGTCGTCGAGGACTTCGAACAAGGACGGCAGCCAAGAGCACGAACACAGAAGTACCGGAAAGGTCTAGGGCAACGTCTACAGGAGTGCCGGTTCGATTGCTGGCAGTCGTTTGGCGAATCTCATCGAAGCTGGAAATACACAGGACGACAAGAAGTGCAAAGGCAATGGCCCCCTTTTTTGTCGCCGCACCAGCAATGGCACCCCGAAATAGAGCAAGTCCCACCGTCCCGTAAGCGGTGAAATGGACCGTTTTTCTGAAATAGAAAATGACGATCTCAGCTTGACCTTTGGATAGATGAAGAGTCTGAATGACCCACTCCAACATGTGGCTGGAGCCGCCGATCCCTCCACTGACATATCCGAGAACACATCCAGCGAGAATGGGAATGGAAAGCCATAGACTCATTGCGGCTGTCTTGCGTTGACTTAACCCGCCAGCTAGAAACCAACCAAAGACGCAGATGAAAACGAGCAGTTGGCCGGCGATCGCAATCTTGGGCAGCAGCAGCGAGATGCTTGAATGGCCCGCTGGCGTCGATAGGCAATAGGTTAGGGCAGTACCCGATGTCAGCGAAGCACAAAATGGCAGACTGAGCCTTGTCGCTTGAAACCAAGGCTGAAAGGTTACGACCAACGAAACGGCAAGGCCTAGCAGAATTGGCAACCAAAACCAAGCGTAGACATCGTTGATCACGCCAACGATAATTGCCGTGCCAAATGCCCCGAAAGCAAATGAACCGGCACGAACTACTAGCTTCACGAGGAGATTGAACCCCACGAGATGCTAACATCGTTCCCGTACGGCGCGATTCATACAAGCGTCTAGAAAAATTGCCCTAGGGAGCGTCGATATGAGTTTAGTTTCAGTTCTGATCGGAAAAAAGGTGACCGTTTATTCTCGCTTGGGAGATACAGAAAAGCAAGATGTAGGAATGTTGGAGGCTGTCGAGGGAGATTGGATCCGGCTTCGAAAAGCAGATGGTGAGACCATGTTCTTCACAACCGTGAATGTCCGGATGATCAAGCCGTTCGAACCCCTCTAGTGTCTTAGATTTTGTCATCGAGGGAGGCTCGATAAGCCTCCTCCAGCGTCATCAGCTTGGCCCGAGCAGTGATGGCGTCAAACTCTTGATCGCCGAGCGCGGCTCGAATTGCTGAAACGTTGTGCCGGTACTCCTCAACAATGTAGGGTGCGACCTGCGTGCTGAGCTGTTCCATAGCCGCTTCTTTGGTGGCGATCAACATTGCGGCGACTTTCGGTCGACCGAGGGCAAGCTCTGCTGGTGCCAAAACCTCGATGCTGTCTTGCAGATTTTGCATGTCACCTAGTTCGAGGTGCATTTCGCATGCTTCACGGGCCAGAGTTCTTGCCGTTTCCGCATCCCCTTCTTTGTGGTAGATGTCAGCGAGATTGGAGAGATTGCCAGCCTGATAGGTTCGATTCCCAACTTGTCGATTCAACGCCAAGGCATCGGTGTAGTACATTCTCGCTCGCTGAAGATCCTTCTCATGGTGGATCGCAAGAATGGCGAGGTTGTTGTACAAGACGGCGAGACGGACCGGATCTCCGGATTTCTCAAAAATGGGAAGTGCCTTTTCAAACGACCTCGCTGCGTCCTCAAAATTACCGAGTTGGAGGGCAATCACACCAAGTGTGTTGACTACACGCGCCGCTCCCGATTCATCGCCTAACTCCGAAAATAGGCGGTGGGCCAAGAGAAGTGGTTCTCTCGCTGCCGCGAATTGAGTCAGTCGAAAACCCAGAATGCCTAGCGCTGCCAAGGCAAGTGCACGTTCCAATTTGGCATCTTCAGGAGCTTTTGCCAAAAGTGCTTGGTAGATGGTGCTTGCTTCCGTGTACTCGCCACGCATCTGGAAGAATTGAAGAAGAGAATTTGCCAGATGTAGAGCGCGGACAGGATCGCCACGGTCAAGACCCCACTCCATCGCGGAGCGCAGGTTTTTCTGCTCGGCGTCAAGCATCGAAAGGGCCTCAACAGCTTTTGGCCCGAGAATCAGTTCTTCCGTCGTCTCCGTTAGGTTGAGGAAGTACTCAAGATGCTTGTTTCGAACTCCCACAGCTTCGAGGAGTTCCTCAAGAGCGTCACGTCCATAGACCCTGATGGTTTCAGTTAGGCGATAACGTTGGGTCGTGTCATCGTAGATCGTAAGAGACTTGTCTACCAGCGATTGCAGTAAATCGAGAATTTCCCAAGACTCGAGGGCATCCCCAACACCGGCACACACTTGCTCAGCGGCATCGAGCGTCCAACCACCCGAAAATACCGAGAGTCGTCGGAGCAGAGTCTTTTCGTTGATCGTTAAGAGGTCGTAGCTCCAATCAATCATTGCGCGAAGAGTCTGTTGCCGCGGTAGGGCTGTCCTAGCACCCCCTGTAAGGAGCCTGAACCGATCATCCAGTCGTTCAGCGATTCTTTCTACCTGGAGCGCCCGGACGCGGGCTGCGGCCAATTCAATCGCCATCGGAATTCCATCCAGTCGATGGCAAAGCTGCGCAATTGCTCCAGCGTTCTGATTTGTGACTTCAAAAGTGGGTTGTGAAAGAACAGCACGGTCAATAAAAAGTTTGACGGACTCAAATTCAACAAGCGCTTCTCTCGTATAGCGACGAGCCGGATCAGGCATCGTCATCGAAGGCACCCGAAAAGTTTGTTCTCCATTGACGGCAAGAGCCTCTCGGCTCGTTGCTAGGATTTGGACCTGGGGGCAGTTACGTAGTATCTGGTCGGCCAAGCTAGCCACCGCATTAAGGAGGTGCTCTGCGTTGTCAACCATGATCAACATCTTCTTGGTTCTGAGGGTGTCAATCAGTGTGTCAACGAGTTTCTTGCCGGGTTCTTCGCGAATGCTCAACGTGCTGGCAATGGTTTGGGGCACAAGACCTGGATCTGTAATCGCTGCAAGTTCCACAAGCCATGACCCATCGCTCGATGAGTCGAGAAGGTCTACAGCGGCCTGAAGACCTAGCCTGGTTTTGCCCGTACCTGCCGAGCCAGTGAGAGTCAGCAATCTCGCCGTCAAAAGGTGCCGTTTGATTTCCCGAAGTTCCCGTTCCCGTCCTATAAACGTCGTAGATTGGAGTGGAAGGTTGTTAGGCAACGTGTTCAGGGAAGCAAGGGGAGTGAAGCTTTCCTGTAACTGCGGATGAATCAGTTGATAGATGTGCTCCGGCCGCTGCAGATCCTTGAGTCGGTGTTCACCAAGATCCCTAAACTCAACTTTTTCATCTAGTCCGTGAACGAGAGAATAGGTGGGAAATGAAAGAAGTGTTTGGCCACCTTGTCCGAGAGTGAGCATTCGGGAAACCCGATTGAGCGGCGGGCCGAAATAGTCATTGTCGCGACACTCAGCCTCTCCGGTATGGATCGCCATTCGAACGCGTATCGGATCCATTCCATCCCAAGATTCGACTGAAAGTTCCAATTGGGCCTGCAGGGCCGCAGACACCGCTCCGCTGGGTTCAGGGAAAGCAGCACAGAACGCATCGCCAACAGTTTTGAAAACGAGTCCTCCACCTCCGCGGATGGCCTCGCGCATGATTTGATCATGTCGAGCCAAGGCTGTTCGCATAAGGTCAGGATGACTGTCCCACAGGCGAGTGCTCCCTTCTATATCTGTGAACAGGAAGGTTAGTGTCGACGTGTAGGACATTTTGTTTCCTGATCTAACAGTTTGACTCGTTGAAGTGGCAAACGTTGCCCTTAATCGTACCGGGGAATGTGTGTAGGTACGCTAGGGTGGCGTATGCGGATCTTAATTACGAACGATGATGGAATTCGAGCCCCCGGCATGGAGGCACTCGTTAATGTTGCGTCGAAATTTGGCGAAGTCAAGATTGTAGCTCCTGATCGAGAGCGATCAGCCTGTGGGCACTCAATGACAATGCGGGACCCGTTGCGTGCCACACCTTACCCGTGGCCCGGTATCGAAGCTATAGAAGTCAATGGCGTACCTGTGGATTGTGTGAATGTTGGACTTACTGTGGCCTGGCCAGATGGGTGTGATCTGATCTTGAGCGGCATCAATAATGGGCCGAATCTCGGGTTCGATATCACTTACAGTGGCACCGTCGCGGGAGCGATGGAAGGAACCATCAATGGCATTCGAAGTATTTCGCTTAGCATGGCACTGTTTGTCAGTGGAGCCCCCATTCACTATGAGACCGGAGCGGCATGGTTGGAAGAAAACTGGGAGATGTTGGTGACGGCACCCCAAGGACGACTCTCCTTCCTCAATGTAAATATTCCCAGCATCGCTTATCCCGAGTTGAGGGGACATCGCATTACGCAGATGGGGCAACGGGTTTATCAGGATCGAGTTGAGGCTCGAAGTGATCCTTGGGGAAGAATTTATTATTGGCAAGGTGGAGTAGTGGTTATGGAACCCAATCAGCCCGGAACGGACGTTCAAGCGGTTGACGAGGGATTTGTCAGCATAACTCCAGTGAGTCTTGACTGGACCAACCATGAACTTATGAAGCAGCTGGAAACCGAAATGCGCTCTCGGGAAAAATAGTGAGTTAACTTTCAGGCTCATTCACTCTTCACGGAAGGGCCACGGAAGGACGACTAAGCAAATAAAAAGCGCCCCAAGTTTTTCAACTTGGGGCACTTTTTGTTTCTGGGGCTACTTACCGCCAGCTTTCGGAGGACCACCAGGTCCACCCTTTCCGGGGCCACCCTTGCCTGGGCCGCCAAAACCGCCTCGTCCACCGCCGAAGCGAGCTCTCATTTCAGCCTGCATTTTTTCATACTTGGCTGACTGATCCTTGGTGAGAATCTTCTTCAACTTGTCGTTGAAACCCTGCATGATTTTCATCATCTGAGGTCGCTTTGCTTCTCGTTCGCCGGGAGCAGCACGGAGCTTGTCCATTTCTGTCTTACGGCCGTCAATTAAGGTCGAAACTTGCTTGACCTGAGCTGGCGAAAGCTTGAGATCATCGGTTAGTTTCTTGAGTTGTGCTTTCGGGTCCATTCGACCCCGTCCGCCACCAGGACCGCCAGGGCCACCAGGGCCTCCGGGTCCGCCAGGTTTGCCGCCTGGGCCTTGAGCTATGGCTAGCGACGCCGCTAGCGCTACGATTAATGCGAGGGTGAGTTTCTTCATTTTTGGATGTCCTAAGCTACTCCGACGCCAAATTTACACCGGTTAAGATTATAGGAAAGTAAGAATCCTCAAATATGTATCGTAACGAGCCTGGGAGACATGCCCGCGCATGACAGCATCCTTCACTCCGCACTGCGGTTCATGGGTATGAGAGCAGTCTCGAAATTTACACGTCTGACGGAATTCCTCAAACTCTGGGAAGTACCAAGCGAGACCCGCCGCGTCGATATCCCATAGCCCAAAACTCCGAACTCCAGGCGTATCAATGAGACGAGTTCCGCCTGAAAGCTCGTGGAGAGTAGATGATGTGGTGGTGTGCGTCCCCCTGCCATAGCCTTCTGAAACCGAACCGGTCAAGATCGCTAACTTTGGTTCAAATGCGTTAATCAGTGAGGATTTCCCCACACCAGAATGGCCGACAAAGGCGCAGGTCTGCCCCTTAAGTAGCTGGCGCAATTCCTCGATGCCATCATGACTTTCCGAAGAGCATTGAATCATGGTGAGCATTCCGTCGTAGGGTCTCAGCTTTTCCAGTTCTACAGTTCTGTTTGACTCATCGAAAAGGTCGATTTTGTTCACAGCGAGAACCATTTTTGCCCCACCCCGCTGGATGGCCACCATATACCGGTCGATAATTCGAGCATGGAGCGGGGGAGCGACGACCGAAACCACCACGACAACAATGTCGATATTCGCCGCGATCACTCTTTCGACATTCCCGTTGGCTACATCTGGTCTCGACAATACAGTCGTCCTTGGCATAACCTGAAGGATCGCGTTGGTATCACCGTGAGGACGAAAATTCACACGGTCGCCGATCGCAACGGAATGGAGTCGGTTGAGGGCACACTCTGTGATCGACGCCCCGCTGCGAACCTGACAGGTTTTAGGTCCCAACCAAACGACGGTGCCGTGGCCCGTCGCTGGCCCAGTCGCAGCTTCGCTCTCTTCCTGCAACAGAAGTTGGAGCACGATTTCGTCGAGGGACTTGGACTTCCGAACCGTCTCATCATCCTGTGGTTTGCGCTTGTTCTGGGTGAGCTTTCGCACCATTGACGCCCGCTTATAGAGTTTCTTCCGTTCATTTGTGTCGAGCGACGAAAGGCGCTCATTAAAAATCTTCTGTTGTTCTTTCTGCATTGACCTGATGGAATTCGGTCATGGCACGCCGACGACATGTCGGTCATGCAAAGAGGCGAAAGGGTGCCTAGTCAAGCAGTTGAGAACGATCTAGTACGATGTCTAGAATCGGTAGCCGCAGGTAGGCGTGATGGTGGGTGTGGCAATAGGTGTCATGTTTCTCACTTTCCTCCTGGGTGTATTTCGGACGCAAAAAGCGCCGTTCGAGTAATGTACCACGAAAGATAGGATGATTAGGTTTTGAAAGTCGTCGAATATTTGATCGTGGTTGTCCTTTCCCTGTTCTCCGTTTTTGGTGTGATTGCACAAACTCAAGTGGGTCCTGCACCGATCTTGAGGACGCTTCACAAAAAGGAGATCGAGCGCTATTCCGTCGTCATGGACTGGGAAGGTGACATGGGTAAAGCTCACTATGAGTTCGAACTCAAGCTGCTTGGGGAGCTTTCCGATGATAAATCACCCTATGAGAAGGTCTCGGCGACCTTTGGACATTTGAAGGCTAGCTACGACGGACGAGCTGCGCCTCAAACGAAGAACTTTGGATCTGCCGCCTTCCGTTTGAACCCAACAGGCTTCCCAGAGGGCCTGGCGATTGCCGGGGCCAACAGCACGTTTGTCCTTCCCATTTTGAGTTGGTACGTGCCGAAAGAGCCTGTGGCTGCCGATTCTACGTTTCAAATTGCGGACACTGAGTTCGAAGGCAATGTTCATGTTTCCGGTAGTGGTACCTATGCCAAGGGCCGAGGTCAGGACTGTACGATCAAACTAGACCTGAGTATCCAAACGAGTGAGAAAATTTCAGAGGCTCAGACCGGACCGTCAGGATTTACATCTACCGCAAGAATCAATCTGAAAACGGGAGCAGTCAGGTCTTCAGAAGGGGAGATCACTATTCCATCAGGAAGAATCACATTCCGCCTCCGGCGATCCTAATCCATTGATTTGTGATTCTTCAGGTTGAGAACTCGATACCTTTCCGTTCGTAAATAGGTCTGATCTCTTGGCGAAAAGTAGGGAAGGCCCGTATAAACAAGAGCGACGCGAGGATGCTTGAAAGGCTAAATACTAACAGCGTTTCGGCAGATCCAAAGTGTGCAGCCATGATTCCCGACAGGAAACTGCCCACCGGCATCGCTCCGACCATCGCCATGGCATAAAACGACAGCACTCGCCCCTTCATATGGTCGTCAACGATCGTTTGGATAAGGGTGTTTGTTGCCGCCATATGCTTCATTCCTCCAAACCCGTGAAGAATAAGGATCGGAATGGCAACCCATACATTGGGGGCTATGCCGAAAAGGCCAACGGAGATTCCTGCGATAAAGGACGAGATGATGATCCAACGTCCCAACCCGACAATGCTCTTGCGCTTTGCGAGCATGTATGCGGCAACCAACGCACCCACCGCGACTGCCGCGTACATGTTGCCGAGCGTGCTCGAGTTCCCTTTGAAATCCTCCTTAGCGTACACCGGCAGGAAGACTTGCTGAAGGGAGCCGGACGCACAACTCGCTACGGAGATCAGGCCGAGTAAAGCTCGGATGGGTTGGATTTTCCAAGCATATCTTGCCCCTGCGATGAGTTCAGCCAGCGGATTTTGGGTGCTGACAACCTGTCGCTCGTTTGTGACATGAATCTGTAACAACGCCCAGATGACGGCCAAAAAACTCACCGCGTTGATGAGGAAGCAGACACCTTCGCCAACAAGAGTAATGGTCACACCAGCTACAACCGGACCGATAAGTCGAGCTAAGTTGAACTGCGCGGAGTTTAGGGCGATAACGTTCGACAGGTCTTTTCGGTCTTCAACAAGTTCTGGCACAAATGCCTGCCTGCCCGGCATGTCGAACGCATTGACGATGCCGATAAAGGCACTTAACACGATCACATGCCATGGAAGTACGTGCCCGGTCAGAACCAGTGCACTAAGAACAGCTGCCTGAATCAAGGCGAGCGCCTGCGTCATTACGAGTAGCTTCTGGCGATTGACCTTATCCGTGATGACTCCCGCAATGGGAGCCGCCACTAGCATAGGAATCTGAGATGCCAGCGCAACCGTGCCAAGCATCACTTTTGAGCCAGTGAGCCGGTAGACCAACCAACTCATCGCTACGGTCTGCATCCAGCTGCCGGTAAGGGAGAGGGTTTGGCCGATGAAGAAAAGGCGGTAGTTTCGAGATCGCAAAGCTCGAAACGTTTCTCCCATACAGGTTTCTACGTTTTTCAGGGTCGGTTGTTGGTTGGAAAATGCTAAGTGAACAAAAGTTGGAGAATGTTTCCGATGTGATCATCACTTTTTTCGAGTCGTTGCGCCTATTCTTCCGGAGTGATCGAACAACAGTCGAACCTTATCATTCGGGCTCGTCAGGGTGAGCGATCAGCAATGGTCGCGCTCCTTGAAGCGTGGCGAAATGATGTCTATCGGATGGCTCACCGGATTCTCGAAGATCCGGATGATGCTCAGGATGTTTCCCAAAATGCATTGCTTGAGCTGAGCATTCGCCTTGGCGAGGTCCGGGATATCGATGCATTGCCCAGCTTTATACGTCAAGTCGTTCTCCATCAGAGTTTCGACTTCCGTCGACGGCGAGCTACACGGAGCGTGCCGAGCATGTCCGCTGAAGAAATCGGAAGTGAATCGGAAGAAACAGAAATCGCTGATCGACTAGCGGTTTGGGCGGGCCTTGAAGTGCTCTCTCCAGCTGAGCGCGAAACCATCGTCTTGGATTTCGTTGCCGGATACAAGCATGAGGACATTGCTCAGACGCTGAATGTCGCGGTCGCAACAGTGCGGAGCCGACTCCAGTCGGCCAAGCGCCATCTGCGTCGCGAGCTTCGATCTCTCCAAGAAGACCCATATATGCAACTTGATCCCATCGTAAAACAACTGATTGATAATGCTTTTCCTGGCTCGACAGTCGAGTCAGCAACGACAGATCCAGAAATGTGGCTCCCATATTCACAGAGGATCATCGTCAACCTGAATGGCGAGCAAATCACTGTCGACGTTCGCAAGGACGTGGACCACCGACTCTCTGCGATGCTGCCACACCTCAAGGCGGCTGGCATTGCAACCCCGACCCTTGTGGGTGGGCCTACGACTGCTGTGGGTGCTAATTGGAGTCTCTGGAAGACTCCTGACGGACAAAACCTAACCCAATGGACTATGGACGGCACGTATCATCGGTTCCGAACAGCCACCGATATAACTCTCGACATCCTCGACCGATTCGAAGCTTTCACGGAGAAGGCACGAGAACTTGGCGTTGCGACGGAGACCTTGGAAGATCGCTTTGGTCGCCTCATTTCCTACACAGGACCTTGGGCTGAGCAGTCCCTATTCAAGGACGCTATGGAGCAATTGGCACCTCACGTCAGGAGCGCAGACAAGCGACTAAGCTACACCAGCTACTTACACTTCTTCCCGAACTGGTATCGGGTGAAAGAGGGAAGTTTAAGCGAAGTCGTCTATCCGTTCGGGCAGATCGAGGACCCATTGCTTGGGCTCTCGATGGTTTGGATCTATGACTGCTATCCGTTCGTCCACACGGGTTTTGTGGAGCAGTACATGGTACGGCATGGGATCTCCCGAGAGGAGTTCGCAGTTCGACTTGGCGTGCAGGCCCTAACAATCGTCGTCAGGGAAGCAGAAGTCACCTCCATTCGGGAAGATTCAAACTATCCGAAGGGTTCGTATCACGAGTTGCTTCAACGCGCGTTGAGTTGGCTGCCGGCCAGTTAGGCCGCGATAATCAACGTAATAGGGGCATGGCGCCGCACGACATACCCCTACCCGTCTAGTCTTCGTTAGCGATCGAACGAGTGATGTGGTGGTTGAATCCGCGCAGAGCAATTCGAGCATTGGGGTGTCCGATCCCGTCTTCGATTCGGTCATCACCCGAGAGTAGTTGGACGAGCACGGTCTTTCGGATGTCCTGCGAGCGGTTTGGGTAGGAACCGTGAATGGTGAAGTAGTGGAAGAACACCACGTCGCCAGGTTCCGCTTCAACAGGCATCGCTTTTTCAATCGGATAATTCCTCAGGATTTCGCCATCAGAGTGACCGTTGGATTGATCGAGTCGGCCAAGCTTGTGTGTGCCTGGGAAAACCCGAAGGCATCCCATTTCGTCCGTCGCTCGGCTCACATGGATGACGCCAGCGATCATCGTATCTTTCACGCTTGGGAAGTAGTCCCAGTCCTGGTGCATTGGGAATGGAGCTCCATTCTCTGCGGGCTTTTGGAACAGCTTGGTGTGGTGAAGCACGATGTCCTCACCTAAAATCGCCTCGGCTACGTCCAAGAATCCCTTGTGAAGAAGTGCTTTTGTCCAAGCGGCAGAATATTTCTGGACGTTGTGGGTGTGGGTGACAATGGTGTCGCTCACGTTCATCTTGTCCATCTCGGGCCCTGACCAGCGGGCATTGGTCTCTTCGTCAGAGCTTAGGAGTTGGTGCACGATACGATCAAAATCGCGCTCAAGTTCGGCGACCTCCGATGGGGAAAAGACCCCTTTTGCATGATAGTAGCCGTGCTCGAGGAATTGGGCTCGGATCTCGTCGGCAGTGGGTATTGGGGTGGTGTGGCTCATCTGTGACCTCATGCCAACGAAGTCGTTGGACAGGAGATCAGGATAGTTGAGCCGTCCTCCGCAATACCAGTTCAATCGCGTCAGTCCGTAGTCCAAAACGGACAAGTCGGTTGCACGTGCCCACGCCGAACGAAATCAGGCTGCCGAGCGCCCTAGCTATTCCAATGCCACTCATCATCGCCCAAGAGTGTCTGGATGAAGTTAAGTTGGCCGCTGTGATACCAAAGGTGAAGGGTCATGAACCGGCACCTTTCGGAGCGCGTTGTTTCCCCATCTTCGGTCTTAATCTTCTCTTCTAGTTGGTCTGCAGAGTAGGTGCTTACCGTAGACAGGATGGATTCACTGGACTCCTCAAAGGCACTCAGAACGACTGCTTTGCCCTTGAAATCCGCAGGTGCCTTAATCCATCCGCCGTCGGGCCAAGGTGGTGGTGCTTCACCTCGAATGACCATGCCAATATCGTGATTCACTAGGTTGACTTCGTAAACGATATCCTCAACCGTGCGTGTCTTCGGTCCAAAGCTCTTGTCAAAAGCCTCGTCGGGAAGCGACTGAAGATCTTTGAGGAATATTTTGAAGGCATTTCTCAGCCCTCTTACTGCGGTCGGCTCTGAACTCATAGTGCGCGAGATTCTACTCTATGGAACACGTCAACTAATATCAGTTCAGTTCCTTGGATTGGTGCCTTGCTCGTCCCATCTAGCCGATATTCTCACGGATTTCATCGAGATATAGCCACGCCTCAGCCGCATGCCAGGAGTGGGGTGTGCAAATAGGTTCTCCCAAGGAACCATCCGCGGGAGTGTAGTCGGCATGACTCGCATTGGATTCCCAAGTGAGCCATTTCCCGCGGCCCAACAGCTCATATGGAGGGGGCGTTCCGTGGAAGTGAGCTTCCGCCCATTGAAGGTAAGGGTAGTGAGTGTTCCCGAGGTCTATCGACGGCGGACCCGCTACGTGACTTTCTTTGTCATCCATCCAGAAAAGAGCGGAATACGAGTCGTATTGCTTTGGGATGGGATATCGCTCGTTGAGTCCTATGCGCTTAAGGCCGTAGTTGAGCCACTTCGTCTGATAGACGGGATGGAAGGCAAAATCTGTTTGGCCAACCAGGTGTCCTTCTGAACCCAACCGTGTCTTCGCGATTTCAATTGTCTTCGTTGCTAATGGATGAGAATGGTCTGCCCCTGCAACACCCAATTGAAACAGGACCTGTCCCAGGTTATCGGGTTCTTCGATCCCTCCATTGTTCCGATCATAGGGGGCTTCCAGGTTCAGTATCCAATCGCGAATAAGCTCCGTTTCACCAACTCGCTCTAAAACCATCGCCATCATTGCGGCATCTCGGTGCCAAGGCCGTCGATACACATGGGGGTTAGGAAGAGGAACGCCGTCCTTGATGCAATAGACTAGTTCGTCGTAAAGGCGGTCTAGCAGGAGGTCAATTGGGATGTCCATTGAAGGATCCATTGTAAACCTTCGGGTGTGGGCAGGACGTCTTGGTAAATATGAACGCTGGACAACTGGATATTTGGAAGCTTCTGAAAGAGAAGTCTTGGGGTGAAGCCAGGCAAGCGATTGCCCACTATCCCGGCCTGGCTGAGGAGTGCGATTCCAGTGGTATGACCGTCCCGACATTTCTCGCCTTTAATGGCCAGATGGATCTGGCTCAGTTTGTCGCGGATCACAAGAGCACATTGACAATCTATGAGTCAGCGATCCTTGGGCGTTGGTGCTCTCTTAAGGATGGACTGTCGGCCGATCCTGCGGCCGTTAGCTCGTTTTCACCTGAAGGATTTACTCCACTTCACTTGGCTGGAGCCTTTGGGCAGTTTGACTGCACAGTTCTATTGATCCGAAGTGGGGCAGACCTGAAGATCCTGGGAACGAGTGCATTTGCCAAAAACACACCGCTCAATGCTGCCGCTTTCGGTGGGAGCCCGATGATTGTCCATGCACTTCTTGCCTCGGGCGCCGATCCGAACATTCCAGACGTCCAAGGATTTACACCTCTACACATTGCTGCCCAAAACGGGAGTGCCGAGATTGTCGGACTCCTATTAAGATTCGGAGCGTCCAAAACCGCACTTGCCGGAGATGAAACACCAGCGAGTCTGGCAAAAGCGGGTGGGCATGCAGCCTTGGCAGCAGAGTTAGCACCCTAATCTGCTCTAGACCTAGTCAAGATCGCGAACTCTGTAGTGCTACCCACTTGAGGAAGAGTCGTCTACAAGTTGTCATCCGTTTTTCAGTTCTCCCATGTAGAATAGATTGTTGCAACTAGGGACAAGACAAATGACAACGAAATCGAGAGCACCTGCTTTTGCCGTGGTGGTTTTGATGGGCGGCATTGCATGTGGCAATTCTGGGTTTCAGAAGTCGGAAGACCCTATCACAGCTGCAACGGGTGATACTGGCCAAGACTTGGTTGCATTTAGGCGCCAACTTGCACAAGTAAAGGCTTTTGACGCGCAATTGGCGGCGCGCTTTGATATTTCTGTGGCTAAGGCTAAATCGGAGGCAACTCCGGATCTTGTCATTGACTTCCTAAGGTCCGGTCTTTGGGTCGACATGACCATCTACGATAATCCAAATGTCGGCATCTACAGGCTAAGCCAAACTTCGCCCTCATTGGCCGAGCTTCTTAAGAGGTCGGATTATGCACGCGGACTCATCAAGGCTTACGCTGAGTTTAACGTGGACCCAAAGCGGAATCCCAATTATGAGCGCAACTCTGGATCGGTAGGACTTGGTTTGATCGCAAATCTCATCGGGTACCCACCGAAGTTCAGTGCGTTCAAGGACCACGAAAAGGAATTACTGGCTGCGCTTTGTAAGCAATATCACGCAATGTCCCGGGTCAACTCAAGCTACGCACAGAACAAACGCCCCTATAGCTTCTGGGACTTTCCAATAGAACTAGCCTTCGCACTCCAGCGTCAAATGGGCGTGCAGTTGCCTCAAGGAGTAGGCGTCGATTCCAAGACGAAAAAGGTTCACGTGGACAAGATGCCATACGCGTCTATTGATGAAGCCGTGAGTCACTTTGAGTCACTCAGTAAATAGGTTGAGACGTAGCACCTGTCTGCGGAAGACAAAAATCTAGGGTTGGTAAAGATATCCCGTATAGGGCTACCGCACTAAGAATTTCGGCTCGATGATGTGCATATTCTCAAATCGTTGAAAGTGCCCACCGTTGAGCGTTACCAACTGTGAAATTCCGTTCGCCTCAGCGACGGCGACGAGTCTAGCATCATGTGCGGGCTTTCCGAGAATGGAGTAGAGCTTGCAGATATTCAGCCACCTGTCAAGAAGATCCTCGGGGTCCGGAAGGACTTGAAATGCACGCCGAAGCAATGACACCATTTCAAACGCGTGGGTTGAGCTTTGGGCCATTCCGTTTACTTCTACGGGGCGGGTAACTACCGTCCAGAATTCAAACAGGCTCTGTTGCGCGATACAGAGTTGAGAATCTAACCCAAGCTGCCCCCTGAGGTCTTTGCCGAAGTCTTCTCCTGGCAATGGAGCAACGAGTCTGAGCAAGACATTCGTATCCACCAGGTATCTCGCTTCATTCGTAGATATCATCTCGGCTCACAAGTTGGGCATCAAATCCTGCTGGCGAGCTAATCAGACCACATACAGCAGTGACAGCCTCCCAAGTGCCAGGTTTTGGGAGCGCATCTTCGAGTTGGACAATAACTTCATGCCCTTCAAATGCACTAGCGTCTCCCTCGAGCAGAACGCTGTTGCCTGAAACCCTTCCACTCAACGTCAATTTTGCTACGCAACCCATGAACATATTCTACGCCGGTAATTGATGGTGGTTGACATCCAAATCTCTAATTGACGCTAACTGGGCTCTCACTTTTTGCCTCTACAGGACCTTGCATCATCCGGCTAAACGTTCATCTCATGGCACTGCGAGTGATCCTTCAGGGCGAAATTCCCAGGTCAGCATGGATGTTGTTGTGTCTCTCCAAGTTGTCTATCCACGAATAAGAGGACCTGTACGAGAAATGCTTTCACTCTGGGAGATTCGTGAGAGTGTTGCGGTACAGATTTGAGATTTCGTCCGCCATCTCGACCTGATGTGTCAATTCTGGATCAAAGGCGGTCAAATGGTATCCGGCTTCTTCCTGAACAAGGAAGAGGCTGTCGCCTTCGGTGGCATTCAACCGAGTTGTCACTTCCTCGGGAAGGACAATTGCGAGGGAACTGCCAATTTGAATTACGCTGAGTTCCACCATTGATTTGCCGCAAGGAGGTTCATGGTAATACAAGCCAGTGGTCGCGCCAAATGGAAGGGCGACTGACCTAAGCCGTCGGTCGCCGCCGCCGCTGGCCGGCGCCTAGTTTTCTTTGGTCGATGAGGGCTTTGGCTTGACCCATGTTTTCGAGCATGGCGATGACGTCTTCTTCGATTCCCATGGTTCGAAGAACCTCGATCTGCTTCTCCGAAACGGCCTTGCTTCGCCAGCCAGAATTGGCCTGAACAATCGGACCGCAGTCGGGGAACATCAGGTGTATGATGCGGTCAGCTTCGTCGAACGCTTTGGCCAAGTCGGTTCCAAGGGGGAGGACCGGATATTCCATGCGGGTGGATTTGAGCGTTATCGAGAACCGCCCGAGAAGGTCAATCGTCATGATCGCGGAGCGACCGACTTCGGTTCGAGACGAGCCGCAGGGAAGGGTGTATTCGTTCTCACCCGTCTTCATCCAGGCAAGACGGCTGACCCCCATGACTTCTTCGGGAATTGAGAGTTCTTTGATGAGATCGACTTCTGACAGGACCGTCGACAGATCCTCGAAGGACATCGGGCGTCGAAACATCTGATTTCGGCGCGAGGGTTCAAGTTCATCGGCCCATTTGGCGGCTTCGAACAAGCTATGACCTTGTAGGTCAAAGTCTGGAGGCAAGCCCACCAAACCGGCGACGCTGGCAGGGACAGGTTTCTGTTTCGGCTGATTGTCCTCTTCATCGGGCGGACCAGAGAGGCCGAATTTCTCAGACATGTCGACAACGTCGATCACAAAGCAGTCAGGTTTTTCGCTGTCGAGAATGGCGGCGCGGCGAAGATTCGGGATGTCGATCTTATCGACCACGCCAGGCAGAACACGAACACCTCGGCCGGCCATTTGGGTGTACAGCCCCCAAGACTGGGTGGGACGAAGCATCAAAACGCATCCGACAGCAGGAATATCGAAGCCTTCAGTGGCGACATCGACGTTCGTCAAGACCTGAGTTCGACCCGAAGAGAATCGTCGCATCACACCTTCGCGCTTGTCGCGCGGCATGGTTCCATCGATGCTCTCGGCCGTGATATGGTTGTCACGAAAGAGTTGGGCGACGTCTTTCGCGTGTTGGACATCGACGCAGAACACGATGGTGCGACGATCACTGGCAATCTCGGCCCAGTGCTTGAAAGCGGTGTGGTTTCGCGCTTCAGTATTTACGGCGCGGGCGAGTTGCCCGATATTGTAATCACCAGCAGTAGTCTTTACATTGGAGAGGTCGACGCCGGTTGCCACCCGAAACCCACGGATATCGACGAGCCATCCATCTTGAACGGCTTGGCGCAAGGGGTAGCGAAAGACAACGTCCTCAAAGATCGCCTGCTCGCTGCCGTGCAGCGGCTTGTTGTCCATTCGGTGATCGGTGGCAGTAACGGCTAGCGTGAAGCAAAGACCCTCATAGGCTCCAAATCTGCGCATCACGTTTTGCCAAGTGTCGGCCGGAGCGTGATGTCCTTCGTCCATGATGAGCAGACCTGGGTGGAACCAACCAAGTCGCTTGGTGCCGGTCTTGCCGATGGTCTGGACTCCGGCGACGACCACCTGCGACTCGGGAGGTGCCTCGCGGTCACCTCCTTCAATTCCCACGTTTAGGCGCGGAGCGCGCTGGGCAATTCGGGCGCTTGCTTGTTCAAGAAGCTCAATTCGGTGAGCGACGACAAGGGAGTTTTCTGCGTAGCTGAAATCAAATTCGTCAACCAGGGCTGCAAAGAGAGTGGTCTTTCCTGTCCCGGTCGGCATCACAACCATCACGCGATGTAGTCCGCGATCTTTTGCGGCAAGGACGGCTGCCAGTGCTCGCTCTTGGTACTCGCGCAGGATGATGGGCGCAGCTTGGCCTTTGACGACAGCGTCGTCATCCTCAAAGAGGTGGCGGGCGATCATCTTTGACGCACGTTTCCTACCGGGAAAATTCTAACTTTCTCAAGCTTTCGGCGCATTCAAACTACCAAGACACAAAGCGTGTTGTGGGCACTAGAGATTGTTTCTTGGCCACACGCCGGTCTACTCTCAGATTGGTTCGAGAGTTACCTAACATGAGACGGAGATCCGCTATCCGGTGATTCGCATTTTGCCGAAGCCTTTATACAAGATTGATCAAGACCACCAAGGCAGTATCCGAGTTGGCACTTAATACCGTTCTCTTGATCCTAACTGATCTCTCAATGAGTTCAAAAATGCCAAAATCTGGCCTGTGATTTGGCGGCTGCGTTTGCTGGGAGACCTTTCACTTCATCGGAGTGGAGTGGAATTCCGCAGGTTGCGTGCCCAGAAATATGCGCATCTGCTTGCCTACCTTGCGCTCAATCCTACTCGCGCGCATGGGCGCGAAGAACTCCTGGAGATATTTTGGCCGGAAGAGGAGTTATCTAAGGCTAGGACCTGCTTGCGAACCGCTCTCTCATCGTTGCGTAGGCAACTCGACTGTCCGGATTTGTTTCTCGACGGAGCAACCGACACGATTCGGATTAACCCCAATGCGATCGTCACAGATGTTCACGAATTTGAACAGGCAGTAGCCCGGCAAGACTCCGGCTCCCACCTCTTGTACACGGGACCCCTGCTGTCAGGGTGTTACTACGATTGGGCGCTAGATGAACGCCTCCGGCTAGAAGCTCTGTTCGAGCAAGCTCAACTCTTTGAGGCCAGGCTACAGACTACACCTGACAAAATCTTTCCGAACGTTTCTGGCGTCGGGCAACGCTCACCCGTCCAGAAGCTTCCGACTCCGATTTCTAGCTTCTATGGAAGAGTTGAAGAGATCGAAATGATTCGGAAATTGTTCGTAGAGGAGCGCAGTCGGCTCGTTTCGCTCGTGGGAATTGGTGGGATCGGAAAGACGCGACTAGCCATCGAGGCCGCCAGGACTTTTTCACATTGTCGAGTGGTGTTCGTAGGACTTGCCGAGCAATCCCACACGAATGGCTTGATTCTGCAAGTTGCCGATACTTTGGAAGTTAGCCGCACACCAACCGATTCCCTGGAATCCAGGCTGTTTCTTGAACTCAAGTCAGAACTTACTCTACTTGTACTCGATAACTTCGAGCAATTAGTTGACGAGGAGCCCTGCCAATGGCTCCAAGAGTTGCTGTCGGAGTCGCCTTCACTCTCTGCTCTCGTAACTTCCAGGCTCGTGCTTGGAATCGAAGGAGAGCAAGTTTGTTCCGTGCGTCCGCTATCGCAGTCGGCAGCCATGGCATTGTTCATGGATCGTGCTCGCCATGTTCTTCCAGATTTCCCCTACTCAACCGACTTGCCCAAGCTCTGTGACTCCCTCGATCGCTTGCCTCTGGCAATCGTACTTTGCGCCTCGTGGGCTCATGTGCTGTCTGCCAGTCGAATGCTTGCGGGGTTGTCGCAGCGCTTCGATTTGATGCAAAGCCGGAAGCGTATGATCGCAGAAAGGCATCAGAGCCTCTACGCTGTGATTGAATGGAGTTGCCCCGCAGACAGCCGACTTCAAACGAGTTTAGGAATGCTAAGTGTGCTCCGCGGAAACTGGACACTCGAAGCTGCCGAGGCAATTTTGGGTTCGGGCGCCGCCCTTACGGTCTCGTTCCTCACAGAACGATCCCTCATCCAGTCCGATGTGGTTGGAGGAACGGTCCGATTTCATCAATTGGAGTCGGTCCGTGACTTTGGTGCGAGCGTGCTTTCGAGTGAAGATCTGTTCGAAGTGCGAAGGCGCCACCACCGTTTCTTTGCTGACCTAGCGTGTTTCGAGGCAAAACGCCACGCACAGGATGCTTACACAGCATTCGATTCGTTGGCTCGGGAGCATCCGAATATCTTTGATGCATTTGATTTCGGAGTGACCGGCCCTCAGGACCTTCTGGAATCGACCCTGCGGGCATTGTATCGTGTGAAGTGGTGTTGGTGGGTGCGTGGATATGGATCGGACTGGAACGCGCTTTTGGCGAAAGCAGCCACCCGTATCACTGAGCCAATTTCAGGATCGTTACGAGGACTCGTCCTCGCCGCGGCAGCAAGCGTTGCTGCCAATGATGGGGATCTTGAAAAGGCGATCCAGTTTTCGCTTGAGGCCAAGGATTGCCTTGACACTGAGAATGATCTGCAGTTGAGGATCGAAAACTATCGCGCAAATTCACATTACCGTGAAGAGCTTGGTGATTTCGAAGGTGCTTTGGAAGAACTTGAGCAGCTTATTCGCCTCATCCCGGATGACGACCGCCAAAGCTATTACATCAATTTGGCCCACGTTGCGAGCATTCTCATGGAAAAGACACGCGATATTGATCGAGCGGAAGGCCTCTATCGATCGATGCTTGAGTTCTGGCAGACTCAGCCAAACTCGACCGGGCATCGAGCCGTCATCACACGCAGCCTTGGCCGTTGTGCGATGTTCCGTGAGGATTACGATCAAGCAGAACTCATGATGAAACAGGCCATTGGTGATTTTCAGTTGCTTGGCGAACTCATCCGCGAATCCCAGACTTGGCAAGCCCTGTCTGATTGCTATCGGCTGCGTGGTGATTTGGCGGCCGCGCAACAGGCTCTTGAAAACGCTCATCGGCTGTCAGAAGATCCATTTCCATAGCTGAAATCACCTTGCTCACGATTTGCTCACGGGTGGTCGCAATACTCACTGCTTGATGAGATTCGTCCGCATTCCGACCCGAACCACCGTTAGCTTCGTGACCGTTGGACTCATTCTTTCGATGAGCCTTCTTTCGCCGAATGAGGCGCATGCTCAAAAGGCAAAGAAAAAGAGTGCCAAGAAGCAGGCTAAGAATGAAACCAAGGGCCAGTCCCAGCTCTCGGGCGGGCTTGTCAAGTTTGGCGAAATCTACACGCTCAGCGACAAAATGAATTATCAGATCCTTCGGGCCAAATACTCAGTTGAACCCGTACTCTGCTATTCCAGAATTTGCGCCACCAGCAAGACAAAGCTTGTCGTCGTCGACATCGCCGTCAAGAATGCGTCGCCAAGCGAGATGTCGTTTGGGGGGGATTCAAATTACCTAACCCTCGTTGACGAATCGGGAACGCAATATCCGACGGGTTCGGGACAAGTGTCTCTTCAAAGCACCAAGGGTGAGTCGTTCTACGTTAATTTGAAGCCAGGTCAAGGTCTCGGTCAAGCCGCCCTCAACAACCCACTCCAAGTGGTCTTCGAGGTGCCGCTGGCGACGAAAATCACCAAAATGTTCATCACCCCTGGTCGAGCGAGCAAGAACGAAAGTGTCATGCGCCTCCTGATGGCCGGATCTGATCCTGCCGCAGACCCTCACAATGTCATCGCGCCTTTGCCTCCCGAGGTTGCGGACCCGGCAGATAAATCGGGTGCCACCGCAATGACACAGGGCCACGGGAAACTCAATACTTGGTGCGCGGCAGGAATATTTGCCTACAAGCTGCAGAGCGTCACAACAACTTCGGACGCAATTGCTGACGGTCAAGCACCTGAGCCTGGGCACAAATTTGCGATCGCGACGGTCGTTATCAAACGGCTTGGTCAGCAACCGGAAAGCATTTGGGGTGCCCAAGGCGACGATGTGATTATTGTAGATACTGATGGCGAGAAGAATTCGAGGATTAAGATGATGAAAGCATCGTCCACGGACGCTGTGCGGGACGCATAGCCTCATCTATTTTCGCACCGAAATCTAGTCGTTGCCTCACATAAGAATCGCACCGTAATTCCGGCTTAGAACGGAGGTGCGATGATGGCAATCGATGCTAGGAACGAGTTGATGCGGGCTGCTTCGGATCGAT
>CAILEM010000133.1 GCA_903833215.1 uncultured Armatimonadota bacterium | reverse complement strand
CCGCATCCCATCGGCGCGGTACAGATAGTTCGTCGTTGACATGCCGTTGTTGAGCGCCGTCATGCGGTTCATCGCATCCCAGGTGTAACTCGTCGCTCCCTTCGTGAGGCGATTACCAAGCACATCATTCGTGCAAGTCACTCCACCGATCGAAGTCGCACGGTTTAGGTTGTCGCAAACCGAATCCGTCCGGTTCCCGGCTGGGTCGTAAGACCACGTTGGAGCACTATTCGGCAATCCGTCGCCGTAATTGGCTCCGGCAAGGTAATCAAGCTGGCCTTCGTACGAATACGTATCCGTCCGCTCAAGCGCCCACGCTGAAGAATTGGGAGCTTGACGAACCCAAGTCTTCGAATTGGTTTTTACTCCTCGGTTTGGTGAGTGAGCATTTGGAACCGATGGCGCGAACGGCGCATCCACCTGTAATTCGTAAGAGCAAGTGTTAGCGAGGATTGCCTCACTGTTGTAGCCACTGCCGTTCCAAGTATCCCAATAGTTCTCGACACTCAGAACCCGACCACCAGGATCGTAGCTGCAGAAAGTGCGAGCCCTTGTGCTCGCAAGATGGGTCGAATCGTACCAATGGTAACCTATCACAGATATGCTGCCAGGTAAATCAGGCCTTTGAGAAAGCGAACGATCACAACGGCTTGGCACCTCCAGGTAAGTCAGATCTGAGTGGTTTAATCGGCTGACAATAGAAGTCGTGGTCGGGATCATATGTTGGTCCAAATCGCCCCGGTTCGCCATACCACGTTGCGTAATACCCGCTGTTAAATATCGACCAGATGAATGCTGAGGCCGACAAAACTACCATCGCTATCCCAGACCATCGGTCTTTGCCTCCCAGTTTTATCAAGCGAGATCCGTTGACTAATACATAGGTACAGACAACCACTCCGAAAATAGCCAGACCCCACGAAATTATGATACAGATGATTCGCACTACGTCGCTAAGTTGATTCAAGGCTGGAATACCATGTGCCCTTGTTGCTGGGTCCAGTTGTTCTCTAGCAAGGCGCGGCCCCCTGATCACCAGTGACATGAAGAACCACGGCCCATGAGTGAGCCACCAAACATACGCTAAGGCAAGGAATCCAAACGTCGGTGAGGAAATATTCAAACCGAAAAGATGGTATTTTCTTCTAACCTCAATATGCGATCTCTCAATATTGGGATCATTCATTTTCTGCATCCTTGAGGTACCAAAGCTATCGGAGGTTGTATGCGACGACTAAAGCGCCCAGCTTCACGCCAGAGTACACACCACTCAAGATGGTTCCACAAGGCCCTAGGCCCGGATTGCCACTTGCCGCATTCAAGAGCCCTGCGATGTATGACATCTCACCAGCGTACAGGCCGATATCTCCAGTCAGCAGCCCAGCATGACTAAACTTATCCATGAATCCCGCCCAAGCATTTTCGATGTCGTTGCCGTCGTGGGCAAGATCCACTGCAGCGGCAAATGCCGACATTGCTGGCACCACTTTGAGCATTGTCCAAAAGAAATTGAGACTGGAGTAGCCAGTGAAGGACATATAGGTTAGGAGCAACTCGTCGAAGAATCGGCCCGATGAATCTGCGTGATTCACGGGATCACCACCACAATATATCGCCCAATTCCTACCTTGGTGCTTTTGGTCTTCTGTTAGAAATCTTCCACTCCCCTGTTCGCAATACCTTGCCCGCATGTAGACAAGCCCTGACTCATCGTCCTGCTTATGCCCAAGACTCGCGCAAAAACGCCCCTTGGGATCACCGGTCTGCGCGCCAAGGCGGATGACGCCCCAGGCGTCAAAGGAACGTTCGGCGGTGAACGTGTAGCCTGCTCCTGCCTTGGCCAACGTCGAGATCATGTTGCCGTGGGCATCGTAGATCGGATACGAGACCGTTGTGCCGGTTCCAGTAGTCACCGAAATGGCATCGATGCCTCTTGCGCCAAGAGCGTAATCGGTCGTCTTCTGCCAAACAAGCGAGCCATCGTATTCGATGTCCTCCATCCCGATTTGACCGTCGTAACAGTACAAGGTTCGCCCAGTTGTGCTCGTCTTGCTCACCCTCATGCCATCCGCACGATACAGATAGTTCGTCGTTGACGTCCCGTTGTTCAGCGACGTCATCCTGTTCATCGCATCCCAGGTGTAAGTTGTCGCTCCCTTCGTAAGGCGGTTTCCAAGCACATCGTTCGTGCAAGTCACGCCACCGATCGAGGTCGCCCGGTTCAAGTTATCGCAAACCGAATCCGTCCGGTTCCCGGCCGGATCGTAGGACCAAAGAGGCGCGTTGTTCGGCAATCCATCGCCATAGGTGGCACCGGCAAGGTAGTCAAGCTGTGGATCGTAGGAATAAGTATCCGTTCGCTCAATCGCCCAGGCTGGAGAATTGGGAGTTTGACGAACCCAAGTCTTGGAATCCTCCGTTGCATAAGTGCAGATCAAATTTTTCATCCAGCAACATCAGGAGGCTTTCTAAAACTTGAAATTGGAATCATTCTGATCAGAGTCGAACCCTCGAATAGGATCAAAAGGTAGACGAGGAACCACCATGTAGGCAATTGGTGTCCAAGGACGAATCGGATAGCAAAATATCCAACGAACCAAGTGAGCTTAAAGAGAATCCCGAAAACTCTCTTGCCACGGCTCATGCTCTTGTTGCTTCTACATTTTGTGAAAATAGCTCCGCGTAAATTGTCCCACATTCGCCGCAAACTGCCATTAATGCAACTAAACATACGCCACTTGGCCCCCCAGTAAACGCCACGTTACTGAACATCTTATTAATTGAGTCCGTGTAAGCCAAAAACTGTTGGCCCAGGGCCCTGCCTGCAGCCATAGTAATTCTGCCGACTGGAGCGGACAATTCAAAGTACTCGCAGATTTCGGCGCCTACAACGCCAATTGTCAAAGCAGCAAGCTGGTTGTCCGCGGCAAAAAGACCAACCAAATATGCCAAGAAAGCCAGCACAGCTGCTCCTATCAAAGCCTGCGCGGTCTTGGCTTTCCCCAAGTGGTCGGCGTAATTGATGGGGTCTCCCCCACAATATGAGAACCAGTTTGTTCCATCACGCGAACCATCCTCACAAACAAACCTTCCGCTCCCCGGCTCGTAGTATCGCGCCCGCATATAGACCAAGCCAGACTCGTCATCCTGCTTGTGCCCCAAGCTCGCACAAAAACGACCTTTCGGGTCACCACTCTGCGCACCAAGGCGAATCACACCCCAAGCATCAAACGATCGCTCGGCGGTGAAGGTGTAGCCAGATCCTGCCTTGGACAACGTGGAAATCATGTTGCCGTGGGCGTCATAGATCGGATACGAGATCGTTGTGCCGGTTCCAGTCGTGACCGAAATCGCATCAATGCCTCTTGCACCGATGGCGTAGTCAGACGTTTTTTGCCAAACAAGCGAGCCATCATATTCGATGTCCTCCATCCCCATTTGACCGTCGTAACAATAAAGAGTTCGCCCACTCGTGCTCGACTTGCTCACCCTCATCCCGTCGGCGCGGTACAGATAGTTGGTCGTCGACGTCCCGTTGTTCAGCGCTGTCATCCGGTTCATCGCATCCCAGGTGTAACTCGTCGCTCCCTTCGTGAGGCGATTCCCCAATACATCATTCGTACATGTCACGCCACCGATCGAGGTCGCTCGGTTCAAGTT
>CAILEM010000132.1 GCA_903833215.1 uncultured Armatimonadota bacterium | reverse complement strand
GCCATAGGTGGCACCGGCAAGGTAGTCAAGCTGTGGATCGTAGGAATAAGTATCCGTTCGCTCAAATGCCCAAACGGGTGAATTCGGTGCCTGACGAACCCAAGTCTTCGAATTGCTCTTCACCCCTCGGTTTGGCGACAGCCCATCCGCCCGCACCTCATAGGCGCAAGTGTTGGCAAGTATCGCCTCACTGTTGTAGCCACTGCCGTTCCAAGTATCCCAATAGTTCTCGACACTCAGAACCCGACCACCGGGATCGTAGCTGCAGAAAGTGCGAGCCCTCGTGCTCGCAAGGTGGGTCGAGTCGTACCAAGGGTTGCCCGCAGTTGGCGTGAAGCCCGATTTAGGCGTTTGCGCGAAAGCCGCATTCTGAATGCGGCCAGCCAAACCACGACTCAAGAAGCACCAACGGAACGTATTGCCATTTGCAATCCTTAAGTCCGCAATCTCGCGCTTCGTATCCTGGCAAGATTGGTTCTTACGACAGGACTGTGTACTTGATGACACTATAGGCGCATGTACACTATCTAACGTCAGGCTTTTTTGATGATTCCTTGACCCCGACGATGATCCCAGCTATTTAGCTGGTTTTGAATGCACACCGTCTTATCGGACGTGCGCTGGGACCAAGGGCGATACCCTAGGCTAATTTTGTTGCCCACCATTGGTGCTTCTTATTGCCCATCGGAGTTCTTGCCGGGCGGCTTTTAGGATGGCTCGGGACATGGCCCAGGTGGGAGAGCCGTCGCTGAAGGCGGCGGCGATGGCCAGAAGGGTTTTCACGGAGAACTGCGGTTCTTTGGAGATGACCACGATCGGCTCCCACTCTTGGGGGTGGAACTTTGACTTGAAACGGTCGAGGCCGTCGAAGTTGTAGAATCGCCTTCCGTGAGCACGAACCCACTTGGCGAGGATCTCGAGCCAGTTTGGGTTTGAACCGAGGTTGGGCAGGGCGTGAAGCGATAGAGGCACGATTCCCATCGTCACGTACTCGGCTCCCGATGCGGCGACGGCCCGGATGGCGGTGTCCATCAATATCTCAACGGTTCCGTTGGGGGCATGGACGCCTCGCGGGAATTGCTCGGTCAACCATCCTTGCCTTTGTGGAATGGGAGATAGAACCAGGAAGCCAACAACGGCACCGGCTTTCTCGGCAACGAAAACGCGTCGATCTTCTTTGTGATCTAGCGTCTGCGGTTCGACGAGGAAGTGCATCGGGGGCAGACCCCTTGTAAGGAGCCATGCTTGAAGGCAATATCTGAGCCCTAAGTCGCTTGAATGCGATGTGTCCGCCCATTCGGTCACCCTTATTCCCTTGTTCGCGGCTCGGCTGCGTTGGGCGCGAAGCGATTTGTCTCCATCGAAAATCGATGCCCAACACTGAGGATCCCAATTGGGTTGGGCTCCCAGACTGACGACCGAGTAGCCTGGCATGTCAGCCAGGAGCGTTCGGATTCTCGCCTCGGCGCCAAAATAGCAGACGCCCACTCTGGCTCGCGAACACGCTGCCTCCCACTCAGCCAAAGCTCCAGCAAGATGCTCCAAAGCGCAAACGGGTGCACCCGCCACTACACGAACTTTTTTGCGGGTGAGATAGCCAATCACGGCATTTCCGTCCGACGAGAACCAGAGTTCGATGCCTGGATTCAGGATTTGATAGCACGTACTGTTCCAGCCATGCTTCAACACCAACTCACGGGCTCGGCAATAGTTCGCTGACATTAGGGGAGGGCAGCAATCTGCGACCAGAGGTGAAATTCCAAACCGTATTTTCTCGTATTGAAAGGAACGTACATCAAACCCATCCTATGGCCGACATCCTTGGAATTCACCATATGTCCGCAATCAGTGGACCCGCTCAGGAGAACCTTCACTTCTACGCCAAGGTTCTTGGGCTTCGACTTGTTAAGTTAACCGTCAATTTCGATGACCCGAGTGCGTATCACCTTTACTACGGCGACGGACTCGGAAATCCTGGCACGCTTTTAACTTTCTTCCCGTACCCAGGCGGCAGACCCGGACGTCCAGGGGCCGGTCAAACCACGGTTACCCATCTTTCCATACCCAAAGGGGCAATGGCGTATTGGGTGAATCGCTTTAAGCAATTCGATGTTGATTTTGACCGTCCCACTTCGAAAGACGGTCGCGACGCCGTAAGATTTCGAGCCCCAGACGGACTGCTGCTTGAGCTTGTCGCCACGTCGGACTACATCGAACCCGCGCCTTGGACCAAATGGACCGTCCCTCATGACAAGGCGATTGGCGGCATTCACTCATTCACCTTGGTAGAACGCGAGATTGGCCCGACACGAGCAGTCCTTGAGAAGGATCTGGGCTTCAAGTTGGTTAGCGAGAATGGCGGACGCTTTCGGTTTGAGGTTGGGAGGGGTGGCCCTCAGAAGACGGTGGATGTGCTCGTGGATCCAGACGGCCCCTCGGGTCGCGAAGGACACGGAAGCGTCCATCACATCGCCTTTCGCACTCCAACATCGGAATCCCAAGCGAATCGCCGACAGATATTGTTGGACCATGGATTTCGTGTGAGCCCGGTCAAGGATCGTGACTATTTCCAGTCCATCTATTTCCGCGAGCCGGGAGGCGTCCTGTTTGAGATCGCGACGGACAAGCCTGGATTCCAAGTCGATGAGCCGGAACCTGAGCTCGGTTCAGCCCTCCAACTGCCCCAGCAATTCAGCGATATCCGCGCCCAAATCGAGAAGGCGCTGCCGAAACTGGAGTTGGTGTAATGGCCGAACTGACTTTTCAACACATCTATCATCCACCTCAACATGGCTCGAAGCGAACCATCCTCGTACTCCATGGAACGGGTGGTGACGAAAAGAGCCTCCTGCCCATCGCCGAAGTCCTCGACCCGGCCGCAGGTGCCCTTTCGGTACGAGGAAAAGTTCTCGAGAACGGGGCTCCGCGATTCTTTCGCCGACTGGCGGAGGGCGTGTTTGATCTTGAGGATCTCGTTTTTCGCACTCACGAACTCGCTGACTTTGTGTCCACGGCAATAGAGACCTACCAACTGGATCCCAAAAACATCGTTGCCGTCGGTTACTCGAACGGCGCCAATATCGCGGCGAGCATTTTTCTACATCGGCCCGAGGTGCTGTCGGCAGGTGTGCTGCTTCGCGCCATGGTCCCGGTCGAACCGGCCGACCAGCTCGACCTTTCAGAAAAGCACATTCTCATCTCGGAAGGCCGATTCGATCCCATCGTCCCAATCGACAACGCAGAGCGATTGGCGCAGATGTTTCGTGAGCGAGGGGCCAATGTTCAGCTAAATTGGCAAGATTTGGACCATCGACTGGCCCGGACTGAGATTGATGCAGCAAGAAATTGGCTTGGACAAGCATAGAGGCTGACGCCATGCCACAATAACGGAACCATGGCAGGGCATTCCAAATGGAAGAACATCCGCATCCGAAAGGGAAAGCAGGATGCCATTCGCGGCAAAACGTTCACAAGACTTAGCCGCGAAATTATCGTCGCAGCAAAAATGGGTGGAGGCGATGCCTCGATGAACCCACGATTGCGCGTGGCTATTGAGAAAGCTCGAGAGGCATCCGTGCCTGTCGATAATATCAAACGGTCCATCGCACGAGGCACGGGAGAGATTGAGGGCGCCGACTACGAAGAAATTGTGTACGAGGGCTACGGGCCCGGCGGATCGGCAATCATCCTTGAGTGCTACTCCGAAAACCGCAACCGTACCGTCGCCGAGGTTCGACACGCCTTCTCCAAGGCGGGTGGAAGCCTCGCCGAGAATGGCTCGGTCTCCTGGCAGTTCAAACACATCGGCCAAATCACGGTCGATCGTGGATCGCTTGATGAAGACGAATTCACTATGCTGGCCCTTGATGCCGGCGCAGAGGATGTGATTGTCGAGGAAGAAGGCTTCACGGTCGTCACGTCGATCGTCGACCTTCATAAGGTGAATGGCGCACTGGAAGCGGCGGGAATCAAAGCCAACGAAGTTGGCCTCACGTACGTTGCAACCAACAAAACGGAGCTAGCAGCAGACGACGTACCCAAGCTACTCAAACTCCTGGATGCGCTGGATGACCTCGATGATGTGCAAGAGACCCACATGAACGTCGATCTCACGGAGGAAATGCTACAGGAGGTGTGAGCGCCCGTCCCCGCCTGCCCCTGGTTACGTTACTGCTGATCGCCGCGGATATCCTCGCGGCGTTCAGTGTGGTGATCGATCCCGATCTGGTGCAGGAGTACGGATTCCGTTCAAACCATCCTTCATTTCTGACTGCTGTTTCAAGCCTGTTTTTACACGCAAACTTGATCCACCTGCTAGGCAACATGGTTTTTCTTGCCGCAGTAGGGGCAGCCGTTGAATTATCGACGGGTTCTCTTCGGTTCGTTATTGTTACGGTTTGCGGTGGATTGGCCGGTGTGTTCCTTCACTTTATGATGACGCGGCATAACCTCCAGCCTGCTCCCCTCATCGGTGCAAGCGGCTGTATTGCGAGTTGCGCTGCGTACTACAGCGTTCGATACACTCGCCTTCGCGTCCCCGTTGCTCCCAAGTTGGCAATATCGGTGGCTGCCGTCACAGGGCTATGGCTCGTACTGCAAATTATTGGGGCGTTGGTGAAATTCGGAGATCAAGGCGGAACGTCCTTTTGGGCTCATATCGGTGGATTCGCTGCGGGAGCCTTGCTCAGCGTTGTTTTCCGTGCGCCTGATTTTGGCCAACTGAAGTTGGGACACGAAGTGCTTGAACGCATGAACTCAAGAGGTCCTGCTGCAGTGGCGTTTGCCGCCGAGCAGCACCTTCAGCAGCATCCGAAAGACATCAAGGCACTGTGGGAGTTGGCCGATGCCCAATCGGCGCAGGGCGAATCCGTTTCGGAATCCGCGACGCTGATTCGATTGATGGAGCTGACGACCGAGGAAGAGCGATTCGAGGTGGTCCGGCGACTCTGCAAGATTGGCCGAGTCAGCCTTCTAAGCCCACTGAAGCGGCTACAAATTGCGGACCAGTGCCGAGCATCATCTCCGGATCTTTCTCGCGCACTTTTGAGAAGTGTCGTTGAGGGGCCAGCCGACGAATCACAGCGTCCCGATGCAATGCTTGCCCTCATCTCCCTGGAACGTGACGACCACCCAGATCTTGCCGCCAAACTGCTTGGAGAACTAACAGGTAAGTACCCCATGCACCCCGCCGCCGAGTTGGCAAGGAAGCGTGGATGGCTCATCTAAAGTACAAGTGGCGAGCAGCCAGACCCCGCGTCTTGAGCGGGTTACTCTATTTCCTCGTTCGTGGCGTGTGTTCTACGTTGCGCTTCGAGATGCGCAACGTGCCCAAAGACGATGCCAAACTCATCTTCTGCGGCTGGCATGGGCGTTCGTTCGCGTTCTCTGACTATTTCCGGCAACGCGGTTGGCACGTCATCATCAGCCACTCGAGTGACGGCGAAATGCAAAGCCGTATCTTCGGGCGACTCGGCTACAAGGTGATTCGCGGCAGCACCGGTCGTGGTGGTGTTCGTGCCGCAGTGGAAGCCATCAGCGCCCTCAAAGACGGGGGAACGATGGCAATGACCCCGGATGGTCCGCGTGGCCCCAGTGGAGTCGTCCAAGGCGGTGTCATGCTCATGGCAAGAAAAAGTGGAGCAGGATTGGTGCCGGTCGGAATATCGGCAAGGCCGCGCCTCGTGGCGAACTCTTGGGACAAATACATCGTGCCGCTTCCCTTTGCGAAGTGCCTCATGATTTTTGGTGAACCGCTTTACGTCCCCGCAAAGGCTACCGATGAAGAGGTCGAGCAAGTTCGCCTTCAGTTGGAAAGTGAGATCCACCGGCTTGAAAAGCTGGCCGAAAGTGAGCTCGGCTTCACGTAGTCAGCTACCTCTCGAAGCCAGCATTCTGTGCCAAGTGAACGGGTAATAGCTGCTCTGAATGGATTAGCAAGGTGGCAACCATTATCGTTTGGTGACAAGATAATTCGCCCTGTTCAATTTCCCCAACATCGGTTAGAATTCGTCTGGCGTAGTGTGCGCCTCCGGATCCGCGGGAAGGGTTTAACCCATCATTCCATAGCCTTGAATTCGACACAAACCTTTGTGCGGCCTGATTGCGGATCTCGGTCGAACGCATGGAGGAAATATGTCAGGCACACTACCTACTCGTCCCAATCTCGATCACTTGCGCGAACAAGCCAAGGATCTTCTCTCGCGCTTCAGAACAGGCAAACCCGAAGCCCAAAGTGAGTTTCAGCAGTACTTGCCAGCTTTGGCTGAATTAGCCAATGATGCCGTTGGCACCCAGAAACTCACCTTGACCGACGCTCAATCGGTCATTGCCCGAAAACATGGTTTTGTCAGTTGGCCCAAATTGGTCAAGCACGTTGACACGCTCAAGTCTCTCGAAGGAACTTGGCGATTTATCTCACTCGAAGTTGAAGGAAACGCCTTTCCCGAGGGTGCTTTTCGTTCTTCCTACTTCGTATTCGATGGGGACGCATTCACGATGGTCTCTCCGGAAGCCACTTATGCGGGCCGATTCGCGATAGACGCCAACGTGCAGCCAAACACCCTCGACATTCACTTTCTAGAAGGTCCCGAAGCTGGGAATGACTCCTTCGGCATCTTTGAATTCGATGACCGCGAGCTACGTATTTGTCTCGGATTAACGGGTGCGTCACGGCCCACAGAGTTCAAGTCAGGGCCAGGCACTGGACACGCTCTGGAGGTTCTTCGTCGTGGCAGTCCCACCGAACAGAAACAAGCCGCATCTTGCAGTGAAGAATCAGCGGACCCAGCCGACATCGGTGAGTTTGGCGAAATGACACCTGAACTTGAGGCGATTCAAGGAGAATGGTCGGCGCTATCGATCACACGAGACGGAATGGTGCTGCCGATGCACCACTTCGGAACTGGCAAGCGAACCGTAAAGGGCGCTGAGTTAGCGGTCACGTTTGGTGGACAGCCATTCATGAACGCCTTGGTTCGAGTGGACGCAAGTCAATCGCCTATTGCAGTGGACTACTTGCTCACTCAGGGCCCCCACAAAGGGCGGCAGCAGTTTGGCATCATGGAGTGGGACAACGGACTGCACCGCGTCTGCTTCGCGGAGCCTGGAAAACCGCGACCGACCGAACTCGCGGCCCCAGCTGGTTCGGGTTGCACGCTTTCGGTCTGGAGAAGGGTCGAATAGTGAAGCGACCTAGTTCATAGCCGGCGTTCTCCCCCGCAAGGTTTTGGTTTTGCGGGTACTCATCCGCCTGAAATCAGGGCGATCAGTCTGAAAATCGCTTCAAATCGGCAACACTGGTAGGTATGCCCGAAACTGAAGTCGCGACAACTGTCCAAGTCGCGTTCGAAAAGCTGATCGCCGCTGATTTGGTTCAAGCGGTGCTCAAGCGCGGTGGTGCCAACAGCGTTGAGCGCATCACCCTGCGTCCGGTCGAGATCAAGGGCCGAAAGCTGATTCAAATCTCATCATTTGACGGCAGAAAGACTTTCGTCAAGAACCTCATTGGGCCTGAACTGGAATCAGAGGTTCGAGAGTTGCTTTCGGTTCCGTTCCGAAGTCTTTTCGTTAATGCCGCTTCCGATGAGACCCAAATCCAGTTTTCGAAGAAAGGCAAGCCCTTAGTTGTCGTGAAGAAGCGGTCTCAAGTCGTTGAACTCGACCTTGCCCATGATCGAACCATCAATCGACTGCTGCCGGAAGGAGAGCCCGATCCGTTCCTCCAGACCATCGGAATGATGACTGCTGATGGGCGGATCAAAGCAGATCGACGGAGAAAATTCCAGCAGATCAACGAGTTCATCAAACTCGTTACCGATACGACGGATCTCAAGAGTCTGTCCATCGAGCCCCTGTTGATTGTGGATTTCGGGTGCGGGAATGCCTATCTCACCTTTGCATTGCACTACTACTTAAACGAAAAGCTGGGTGTGCCATGCGAGTTGATCGGCGTCGACCAGAACCAAGAATTGATCGACCGGGACAACGCGAAGGCCGCCGAGTTGAAATCCGAAACGATACGATTTGTGAATGCGTCGATCAATGCTTTCCAACCTCCGCGACCGCCCGATATGATTGTCGCGCTCCACGCCTGCGACACGGCAACGGATGCAGCATTGGCCCAGGCAATCCATGCTCAGGCAAAACTGATCTTCTCTGCTCCGTGCTGCCACCACCACCTTCAGGTGCAGCTTGCCAAAGGCAAACCCGCGACCGAACACGCCGCGATCATGCGCGATGGAATCCTTCGCGAACGGCTGGGTGACATCATCACCGACACTCTCCGAGCCATGATCCTACGCATCTGCGGCTACAAAGTCGAAGTCATCGAGTTCACATCCCCCGAGCACACCGCCAAAAACCTCCTCATCCGCGCCCACAAGGTATCGGTCGACAACGTCGCCACCTTGATCGAGGAATACAAAGCCCTCAAAGCCACATTCGGTGTCACGCCATATCTCGAGTCGCTGTTGCCGGAAGAAATCGCCAACCAAATAAGAACCGATTAATCGGTCCAGCAAATCTCGTCTACAAAAGCCCACGTAGTCGGCGGTGATCGTACCGACGAACGGCAGAACCAGACACGCACCACCTCGGCCTGGTATTCGTCCGAAAGGTACACCCGCGCCCCAGGCTGCGAAACCTTGCCGACCGAAGCCCACGTAGTCGGGGGGGGGGGTGGGG
>CAILEM010000131.1 GCA_903833215.1 uncultured Armatimonadota bacterium | reverse complement strand
TCCACCCACACAAAACCTCATAGAGCCTTATTTCCTCAGGTAAGTTCACTCAAATATCTCGAATCACTACATTTTCGCAGCAGTGCTAACGGAAGCTTCAACAACCTCTTCAGCGCTTACTTCTCGATGGAGCTTCTGGGAAAGATAGATTCCTTCCGAAATCAACATCGTATTAAGCGCAATGTCCTTCGTCGGCAACAAGGGAATCTCGCCTTGGAGCGCTGCGACCCAGTGACGCTGGGAGTCACCGTAGAAACCACCATCTCCCTGCACGCTGTCCCATCGAGCTCGCGCAGAGCCGAGATTAGACGTCGCGTTCAAGTCGATATCACCTTCGCTTTGGAAGAAGCCAAATGGCTCCAGACGTACGCCGCCCTTGGAACCCACCAAATAGGGGCCCTCGAACGAATCAAGATTAATCGCCCAGGCTTCGATGATATCGAGAGTCGTCTCGCCGGTAAACCGAACGAATCCCATTCCGAGTTCCTCAACGTCGTAGCCAGAAATCTCTTGGCGCTTGGCATCCATCCCGACCTTCTGATAAGTCTTGCCGGTGATCCTCTCTACGTCCGGGTTGCCGAGTAGGTAAAGCATCTGCGAGATGTGATAGACGCCCATGTCGTACAGTGCGCCACCTGCGGAGTTCCGCTTCTGAACGAAAGAAGGTGTTCCGTAGCCGTCGACGTAAGGTCGACCCCGGCGTCGGAATCCCGTTGAGCGAGCATGATACACATCGCCGAGCTTTCCAGCTTCAATCAGTTCTTTTGCCGCTCGGGTCGAGTTGCTGTAGAGCGTTGACAACTGAATGTGCAGGTGCTTTCCAACCGATGCCGCAGTGTCGAGCATCGTCTTGGCATCAACATAGGAGCCTGCCATCGGCTTCTCGCAGTACACGTGCTTTCCAGCCTGTAGAGCGGCAACCGTTGCTGGCATGTGAAAGTTGTTATGAAGACAGACGTCAATCGCGTCGATGTCCTCGCGAGCGAGGAGCTCTCGGAAGTTGGTCGTGTAGTAGTCGACGCCGTATTCCTCGGCGGACTTCCGCGCAGCCTCTTCGCTGATATCCGCAAACCCCACCATTTGTGCCTCGGGGATCTTTGCGTAGGTGGACATGTGGTGCTGCGCAATTTGGCCGCAACCGATAATGCCAATTCGAATCGGTGCCTTACTCATCGCGCAAAATGCTACCGCTTTTTGGCTCGTTCGCCACCTGTTCAGCAGCCTTTTGAAAAGATATAACTTCCAAATCAATACGAAATGCTCAGAGGCCGATTATCGTTCACGATAGCAGGTCTCGACGATACTCCTGTAAATTCGCATTGCATTGCTCACGGCGGTAGTTCAGCCTCCGGTCGGCCCTTGCTTTGTTCCGTCGTGTTGTTCTTTTCGATATCTGGTTCGGGCGCTCACACCGCTGGGTGCTGTCTCTCCTCCACGTCCCGAACCGTCGCTTAATCGTTCGGCATCGATGGACGCGCGCCAAACTAGCGCCTTCGCGCGTCGAACAGTGGCGCGCTGAATGTCCATCGACGAGCGAACGGCGACGCTTATGGACGTTGAGGAGAGACGAGTTGGACCTTCCCTTTCCGGAACCCTGCGGGTAACCGATTTCGGGCAGAAACATCATTTATTGTATCTGTCTGGTAGCACCGAGGGTGCGGCCCATAACAGCGAAGGGCAATGCCCTGGAATCCTTCGAACACCACGTAACCCCGAACCCAGCGGGTGACCCATCATGTCGATGGGCCAGGCCCGTCGACATTCGGTTAACGCAACGAGGTCATTCGCCAAGCTTCAATTGGCGAATGACTTCTTCCGGAATGGGCGGTGGGACGACGGCAATTGTCGTTGGATAATGACCGAGGTCGAGTTCTTCGAGGGCGGTGTCGATGGACTGAAGTTGAGCTCTGGCCTCGGCGAGCGCCTCTAAGAAGTCACGCGAGGAAAGCTCGGGGCTCCGACCAACGAGTCGATAGCCGATCATTTTCATCCGAAGCGTATCGAGAGTCGTCATGAAGACTGCACTCTGGGCTTCCGTGCGCTGAACGCCAGCCATCACACCCGCAAATTGGGCACGATACTCGGCGATGTTCTTGTCGGCCAACCGATAGAGTTCTTGAGATTGCGCATCTCGACTTGGAGATTTCCAAGTGGGTGGCGCGTTGTACAGGCCCTTTTCGGAAAGCTGGACCTCGTGCGAAATAATGTCGGCGCGTCGAAGTGCGATGTACAGCGATTTTGAGATCTGGCGAATCGTATTCGGCATCTCAGAAAGATCCGCAACTTGGTCCTTTCTCATGCGCTTGAGCACGTCTTCGAATCGAGCGAGGCGATCTTGACAACCCTGCCATAGCGACTGGAATCGCTTGTTGGAGAACCGTCGTTTGTCCGACTCGATCCACGCCCAAACTGAGGATACAAAAACCGCAATGGTGGCCATCGCAATCGCGATTCCCCCGATTGAGGACACGTTGGCCAGGAGCAAAATCACAATAGCCGCTGTGCAGATTAGGCGCAGCGGGGACAACAACTCTTTCACGAACAGCCGCAAGTCTTGGCGGCGGATGTCATCCATTGTGGGTCTCTACGAAAATGACGGTCTCCGCGTGGCGGTTGGCAGTGCTTGTTCGACGCAAAAAGCAATTTGCAGCAGTTTTTCGTCCTGAAGCGGTGCGGTCATGAGTTGAAGACCCACCGGAAGCCCTTCGGTGAAACCACAATTCAGGGAAATCCCCGGCATTCCACCCATATTCGCCGGAATTGTGCAGTAATCCAAGAGCTTTAGGGCCATTGGGTCCTCGTGAAGCTCGCCGAGCTTGAATGCAGGAACTGGACTGGTGGGTGACAGCACGACGTCGAACTCTCGGAACGTACGGTTGAACTCCTGCTGCATCATCGCCCGGACTCGCTGGGCACGCACGTAGTAAGCGTCGTAGTATCCCGCCGAAAGAGCATAGGTCCCGATCATGATTCGGGTTTTCACCTCGTGGCCAAACCCCTCGGACCGGGTGCGCTCGACCACACCGATATGACCTTTGCCATCGCTGCGCGGACCAAAGCGGACGCCATCAAAGCGAGCCAAATTGCTGCTGGCCTCGGCAGGAGCGATGATGTAGTAAGTCGTCACCCCAAACTTCACGGAAGGCAAAGAGACTTCAGTGAACTCGGCACCTTCTTTGGCAAGTACATCAATGGCGGCCTGAATTTGGGCGGCGACTCCAGGGTCGGTTCCATCTCCAAATAGCTCTTTCGGCAGGGCCACCTTGAGCCCCTTTAGGGAGCCAGATTTGAGATCAGCCGAGAGGATCGGTGAATGCTTGAGGCTGGTACCGTCCATCGGATCGTGGCCCGTGATGGCCTCAGAGAGGACGGCGACATCTTCAACCGTCTTGCCGAATGGCCCAATCTGGTCAAGGCTGGAGCCAAACGCGATCAATCCATACCGCGAACATCTCCCATACGTTGGCTTGAAACCGACAACACCACACAGCGCCGCCGGTTGGCGGACTGAACCTCCAGTATCGGAGCCGAGCGATAATGGCGCCAAATCGGCCGCGACCGCTGCCGCCGAGCCTCCGGAGCTTCCTCCTGGCGATCGGGCAAGATCCCATGGATTGCGCGTCACTTGGAACGCCGAATTTTCGGTGGAGGTCCCCATCGCGAATTCATCTAGATTCGCTTTCCCCAAAATCGGTAGACCTGCTTGCTTCAGCTTGGAAACGACGGTCGCGTCGAACGGAGGAACATATCCTTTCAGGATCTTGGATGCGCAAGTGGTTTCAATGCCGTCTGTCGAAAGGTTATCTTTGAGGGCGATAGGGACGCCGGTTAACGGACCGCCCTTTCCTTCATCAACTAACGTCTGGGCGAATTGAGCCTGCTCAGTTGCCTCAGTTCGGGTGACACTGAGGAAGCAGCCCAGCTTGGAGTCGAGCGAATCGATTCGGTCGAGAAACGCTTCTGTGACTTCGACGCAGCCCAGTTCGCGCTTCGCGATGCGAGAAGCAAGTTCGACAGCAGTGAGTTCAGTCAACAATGGCAGATTAGTCCTCGATGATCACAGGAACCACGAACAAACCGGCACGCGACACCGGCGCATTTCTCAGCGCGCGATCACGTGGGAGCGTTTGGCTGGGGATATCTTCAGACCATACGTTCTGAATGGCGACAGCGTGCGAAATCGGCTCGATCCCCGAACTATCGATAGCTTGGATATCCGCAAAGTGTCCCAGAAGGGCATTGAGTTCGCCCTGAAAGGAAAGGATCTCCGTTTCGTCAAGTTCAAGACGCGCAAGACGTGCGACGTGCCGCACCTCGTTTAGGGAGATCGACATGGGAAAAGTTTAGCACAGCGACCATAATCAGCAGTAACCGAGAGACCATGTTCAAACCCAGCTTCACCGTGGTCACCTGTGTTTTGGTGGTATTCGCCATTTTGGCGTTCATTCGGTACGCGTTCGTGCGATTCATTCCGCCGGTCTACACTAACTCACTCGCCACCTCTCACGAAAAATTTCTCGTGAATGCTGCCCATGAAGAGATCTCCTGGCATGTGTTCAGTGAAGGAGTTTTTGACGAAGCACGCTTGGCAAACAAGCCCGTTTTGCTAGTTATCGGAACCTCTTCCACCAAGTTTGGACATGAATTTGACGTTCGCGCCTTTGAAGAACCCGACACCGCTCGTTACGTCAATCAAAACTTCTTCTGCATTCGCATCGACGGTTATGAGCACCCTGAGTGGCTGAATGCTGTCCTACCACTTTCTCGGCTAGGCACGAAGATTGTCCCTGCCTTTCAAGTTTGGATTCTCGACTCGAACGCGCAAGTCATCAGTTACATCGGAAAGACTTACGAAAACGGACAGCTAGAATCGCGCGGCATCTACAAGGGCCTTGTCGATGCAAGACGGAAATTCGACGTCGTGACGAAAAAGACGGGCGAAGCAAATCAAGTCATTGACCTTCAATCCGCGGACCTAAACTACTTAACAACCCATCCGGGGGTCGCTTGGCCAAGCCTCTCCGCCTATGCCGAAGTCCTCGGAACACGTAGCAGCCCCCGATTCGGTGGATTTCCACGCGGCGACACCCAGGAACTCTTCCCTAACGCCTGGAGATTTTTGACGCTGACGGGCTACAACAAACTGTGGCACGCCTCGCTGGATCCTCTCCTTTTGTCCAAACTTGTTGACGTCCAGGACGGTGGGTTCTTTCGGTTGGGACTCACCCCCGACATCAGCCATATCGAATTCGATAAGGGCACTCGTGCGAATGCCGAGATGATGCTCGCTCTCTCACTCCAATCTCAAATTGAGGGGGATGAATTTGCGAAAACGCTCGCCGTACGTACCTTCGACTGGCTAAGGCTCAGTGCGCAAATCAATGGACTCATGGGAGCTTGTCAAGAAGATGATGAAAATCCTCAAGGTCGAAGTCCCCGATTTAGCTTTTCAAACTATCGGCTGAGAGAGATCTTGCAGCCTGCAGATCGTGATTGGGCGAGTCAAAATCTCGGGCTCAACCCAATGACCAATTCGCAAATGGTTCCTTTCCTCAAATCCAAGTCTGTTTTGACCAAGGACAAGGTGACCCTAACTCGCGTTCTAGCGTTGATGAGAGCGAGTACGAATACCGACGTTGTGTTCAACGACAAGGGTTACCTCGACATCAACGGGCACTCATTGGCTCGGATGCTCGAAGTGGCGCGCTTGTGGAATGACTCTGAGCGTCTGGAATCCATCCGTCCCCTCGTTGCGAAGCTTAGTGCTTTTCACGATGCGAAAGACTTGATCCATTGGGCGAAAGATGAGGAGAGCCTGCTGGGATATCTAGGAGACTACCTGGCCCTCAGCGACGCCAAGCTTCAGGAATATTTAGCAACCGGTCAGGTTGCCGCTCTCGAAGTGGGCCTGCGCTATCTGAATATGGCCCGGGCCAAATTCCAAGGCGCTCGCCCTGGCGAACTCAACCTAAACAGCACGGTCGATCAAATGGGTGGAGTCGCGGAGTTCTGCGTTCCCGAAATCGCCGATAACTTGGCGGAATCATGCTCAGCCCAGGCGATCCGGCTCGAACTGGCTTACAGTCGATTGACCGCCGACACCCAGATGGGTGAAGAGTTATTGAGGTCTGCACGTCAAACCACCGCAATCTTCGCCGATGTCGCAAGCCGTGCCGGCCCCGATACCGGTGGCTACTTCTGTGCCGCGGCCGAAATATTGGATAACGAATACGCAATCTCGGTCGGCCCAAACGCTCAGAATCTCGCAAGTGATCTTTACCGTCGTATCCCAACCCGATTCTGCGCTCCCGCAGTCGGCCGGTTCCGCAAAGACCTCCAAGCCCGGAAGCCAGGTATCTATCTTTTGGGCAAAACCGTCCGGGGTCCATACACTGTGGATGAGGCTGCCAAGCGGTTGCCCCTGCTTCTCGTCAGCAATGAATCCTTAGGCGAACCATAAGTCGCCCTTCCCCGAGACTCAAATGCCCTCAATGCGGCATAATATCGCTCGGAGAGGTCGCATAGTGGTCTAGTGCGCCGCACTCGAAATGCGGTGTGGGGCAACTCACCGAGGGTTCGAATCCCTCCCTCTCCGCCATCTTTTCTCTTCCCACGTGAATTCCGCGAGGGAGGGATGAGAAGTTTATCCCGCCGCAGGGCAATGAGCGAAGCGAATCGGGAAATCCCTCCCTCTCCGCCACTGTTTAGACCGCAGTTGACTCGGAACCCGACGAAGGACACCTTCGTTGGGTTCTTTTCATTTAGTCGCGCTTACCGCTGCTCGGGTTTGATTTGCTGTTTGGACATCTTAGGCGGGTCGATGTGGGTTGGCTCGCTGGCGAGGCGTTCCCATTCGATTTCGCTGGTTTGTTCGATGTGAACGGCGGCGACGGTGCTTGACTGCTCGGGCTCGATAATAGGGGGCGGTTCGGGTTTGCGGTTGGCTTGCTTGAGCGCCTCAACTACTTCGGAGAGCGCAGTGTGAGCGGCGTCGGCGATCACGAGGATCGAGTTCATGTCGTGGTTAGGGTCTGCACTCGCATGCTCTTCAACGGGAGGAACTGGGACGATATCCTTTAGCTTCTTCTGGAGTGATTTGGCCAGTTGGGACAACTGCGTGGCTGGCACTTTCTGCGAGTCATCCGCGGTTTCTTGGGTGGACAGCTTCGGCGTGTGAGCCTGCTCCGAACCTGCATCGTCGAAATCTAGGTATTTCTGGGCGATTTCGGCGAGGGCAGACATGAATGAGCCATCAAACACGGCGATCTGCTCGGAGAAGGAGACTGACAGCGCCTGATCGCGCATCGCAGTAGGAATCGACTGAGTCTCTTCGCCAAGCTCGTGAGACTTTGCCATCGCTTCCACAAGCCCGGCTAGGTCCAAACAAATTGCTTTGACCCGCTCAACCGAGTCGGGTCCGAACGCGGCTTCAATACGCTTGAGCTCTTTGGTAACGACCAAGCCAGCCTTGCGCTCGGTGATGCCTTCGCCGACAACAGCCACGTTCAACCATTCACCCAACTCGGGAGCGGGGCTAAAGCGAACGGCATAAAAAACGGAAAAGCTCATCGTTCCTCGGCGGCGACTAGATTGTATTGACGATCTGGTGACATATCATGTTGCGCTCCTTACAGATGTAATCGATATATCGGACCACTAGGCTCAAGTGATCCTGAAGCGCCTGCGGCAGGAACCCCGCTCTCAACGATGCGTACCATCGACTCGCTCCGAGTCTATCAATGATATCGTTTATCACGGATTCTGCCAATTCAGGCGACAAAACGAACTCACGACACAGGTGAGCGGAGACCCGGTCGTTCAACGCAGGCCCAAAGAAAAACTTGTCGAAACTGTTGGGCGAGGTGCCCGGAGAGACGAGGGCGCTGCCAAAGTCAAACGTGAATAATCGCTTCTGTGAGTGCCCGCAATTGGGGTTGTTCGGGATGCGGTCGGCGTTGATGAATAGAACGTCGAAGCAAAAAAGCCGCGCAAGGTCTTCCGGATCCATGCGCGCCAGGGTGCTCGGATAGATGATGGAGTCGATCTGGGAGACACGCGACGCAAAGCCAAACTGAGAGGACACATTCACGCCGTGCTTCTCTACAAGATGCAGTTGGACGTGGGGAGACGCATCCACGATGAAGCACTCAGGAGCTTGAAGACCAATGAGTTTGGCGGAAAAGCAACCGATCCACTCGTTGATCACTGACTCGGCGGGAGCACGATTGCCGCGGGTGGGAAATTTGCACACGGTGGAGACGCGCTGCTGGTCGGGAGTCATGATGTCCACATACACCGGCTGCATGGATCCCTGCTTGACGCGATCGCCAACAGAAACTATCCTCCCTCGCTTAAGATCCACGTTCAAGTCTTACCCTACGGTTGGGGTAGATCATTGGATTCAAGTTCATTTGGCAAGATTCCGCTAGCCAAGAGATTCGCATTTGACGTAAAGACTCTCGGGAGGCTTTTCGAAGTATTTCAAGAGGGCGGGACAGAGCCAGCCTTCCATCTTCAGGGCTGGCGCATAATACACATTTCCACCGAGATCGCTTCTCCGCCAGGTGAGCATAATCGTGTGCCCGGGAAACGGATTTGCCGAGAAGATCATCCGAAATCCCTTTTCGGCGTTTGGGATGTCTTTGGTTAGGCGATCGATGACAAGGTCCGCACCACCCACGAACGGCTCCTGGACGAGCCCAGCCTTCTCGTCATCAAATACCCACATGCCCAAGTATTTGTAAGGCGCAATGACGAAGAGGGAGTTCATAGGGGAAGGTTACCAACACGGAGACGCAGTTTTGTTCCTCTACGGAATGTGGTCAGGAACGTCGTCAGTCAGTGGTATTCACTCGCCCCCCCTCCGGTAGGGCAAAGCCGTTCCTCTCGTGCGCACGAGACGTTTACCTTTGGCAAACCGGATGTGCGGCACAAATTATCTCCACGTTGGAATTGCACCCTCCAGTGCCTCCATTCGCACTGAACAGCTGCGCGCCTAGCTGATACCGCGTCCGCCTTTGTGACCTTTCGACTGATCCGAAGTGCAGTGCCTGGATCTCGTCCAATGGGTGCTCATTCCAGCGGGGCCATGATCAAAGGTCAGCTTTGCTTTCCATTTCGCCCAACAAACCGGGCAATCATGCTTCGGTGGTCGAACCTCTTTGTATGTTGGGTGATTTTTACACTTAATCATTGAATCGCGCCCTCGAGTCAGTATGAATCTAGAAGCTATTGGGTTGAAAGACATCAGACTAGATAGATCCACGTGACGTTGATCTCGCCAAGGTAGGCCAAATGATCCGCAATCAACCTCCTCGCTCTAAAATACGCATGGCCAAGTGGGTTGCCGATCTCAGCTCCTCTGAGCGAAAGATTGCCGAGCATGCCGAAGCCTGCCTCATCCGACATTACGGCGGGAGGTCGACCGAATTGTTGATCCAAGCCTGTCTTGATGCCAGTCCGGCAGTTCGATTTCGAGCGGTTTGGATTCTCGGCAAATCCAAAGATGTGCGAGCCTTTGATTCGATTGTCGTATTGCTCGAAGATCCCGATCCCAGCGTCCAGTACGACGCCGCGTATGCACTTGGTGAATTAGGTGACCCGAGAGGATTTGAGATTCTGCGGAAGGTAATCGAATCGAAGCCGGAGCCCACGGATTTGACGTATGGTGCGATGCAGGGGCTGGGGGTATCGGAAGATGCGTTCGGTATTCAGTCACCCCTAAGCAGGCGCGACAGGTAAATCCCGAATTCCGGGGCATATGCACCGTTCGCATTCTTGAGGACTTGAGGCGTCAGGCGGCTGTCGGTGGGTGATACCCACCGACGGTATAGCTCTATGTTTGGTGCCTCCGAAGTTTCCAGGGTTGCACCCTTCGCTATTATTTGGCGCACCTTTGGTGCTTTCGGACGGATTCACAGGAGGCTGTGATCACCCAGAACCCGATCACCCGCAGGGTCCGCAAAGGGCCGTCCGGACCGGGCCTACAACACAATCCCAGCACGGGTGATGTCGTGGAGGTGGATCATTCCTATCGGGTGATGCTGCTCATCTACGACGGGGAGTTCGATGATTTTGAAGGCTTCTAGGATCTCTAGAGCTTTCACCGCCATCATGTCGGGGCGGGCGACTTTGGGGTCCTTCGTCATCAGGGATGACACGGGAATCGAAAGGTCGTCGGCTCCTCGGTTGAGATATCGGCGGAGATCGCCATCGGCGAAAAACCCGACCAACTTCCCTTCTGAGTCAACCACGCTTGTCGCGGCCAGTTTAGACTTCGTCATCACAAACAGCGCTTCCCGAACCGGGCAATCTTCGGACACGATTGGGTTCTCTTCGCCGCGATGCATTAGGTCAGAGACCTTTGTAAGGAGCTTTCGACCCAACGAGCCACCGGGGTGGCGAAGCGCGTAATCTTCGGGTCCAAAGCCACGTGCCTCAAGCAGAACCAGCGCCAGTGTATCGGACAAGGCAAGCATCGCGGTCGTGCTTGAAGTCGGTGCCAGATTCATCGGGCATGCTTCAAACTCGATCGGTAACACCAACGCGACATCAGAGTTCTTCGCCAATTCGGAATCGGCGTTCGATGTAATCGCGATCAATCCCGCTTTGACGTGCCGGATATACGGGATGATGCGCAGGACTTCTTCGGTTTGACCGCGATGCGAGTACACGATCAGGACATCGTCGCCGGTAATCATGCCAAGATCGCCATGGACCGCTTCGCCAGGATGCATGAAGAATGACGGCGTGCCTGTCGAGGCAAACGTGGCTGCTGCCTTCTTCGCGATGAGCCCGGCTTTGCCCATGCCCGAGGTGATCACACGGGCTTTGCACTTCAGGAGTTGATCAATTGCCGCCAAGAAGTCCGGCCCGATCACGCCATCTAATGAAGCAACCGCTTCAGCCTCAAGCTTGATCACACGCCGCGCCGCATTCAATAGCCCTTCGCTGTTCAAGCTTGCGCCACTTTCAAAAATTCCTGTTCCGCTTCCTTGCACCATTGTCCGTTCTTTAGTTTGGCCGCGACCGTCGGGAATCGCGTCGGAAAATCGACGAGTGGCACTAAATCGAGGTTGCGAATAAAGGGGTACACGATGATTTTCCCGTCCAGGGTTCGATTTTCGACAGCAGCAAGACCATCCTTCGCGCCCGCCATGCCCGAGACGGCAGCCACGGAGGTGTTTGTATCGAGCGAACCGGTGTTCACCTTCTCTAGAACCGCGCGCATATCCTGCGGCTCGGAGCCACTGGTTCCGAATAGGAAAACCTGCTTCTCAATCAGGGCATCTACATCCAACGGATGCTTTACCGGAGCAGGAATTCCCGCGAAGATATTCACGATGGCACCGGGAGTGGCACGCTGAATGGAGTCTTCCACCAAGAAAGCGAGCGGCGCCATCAGCCCAAAGTAGCTGAACTTCTCATCGGCGCCGAGGGACTTAGAGTTCTCAGTAGAGAAACCAGCCCCAGCCTTGCCGATTGCCTCAACCTTCTTGGCGACGGTATGCAAGCGCTGATCGTCGACGTCGGTTGCGACCAGTCGGATACCAGGCGTGCCCAACGAAAGATCTCGAATCACGTGCATCTGGCCCATCGGTCCGCCAGCACCCGCGATCAAAATGCGGTCGTTCGGTCGAATCTCGCCCGTCTTCGGGATCATCTTATAGCTGACAAGCGCGTCCGATCCGGTAGTCCCGATCCAGCGAGTGCCGCCGTAGTGGATTCTTCCAACCCCAACCGTTACCTTTTGCCCAATCTTTTCGCCGTTGAGCACGATGTTCAGAATCGCGTTCTTGGCCAATTTGTCATTCAAAATCTCGATCTTGGCGGCGTCATGGCCGAAGTACACGATGTCGTCGTACCACTCATCTGCAATGGCCGTGATGCTTTCAATCTTGCTACCGGACATTTCGGCACATGTCGAGCAATAGCAGAAGTCTCGAGCGGTGATGTTGGCAAATCGCACGGCAGCTTCATAGGACTTGGGGTCGTCAACCACGATGAGAAGGTTGCCGCCCGGGTTCAAACCTTGGCGAGACGGACTCGCATAGGAGTTCTCAACGCAGGCCCACGGCTCAACCAAAGCAACCGCCGAGTCACCCCGGGAGTCGTCGACGCGAATCATGTACCCTTCGGGCACATCAGGGTCGCCGATCACGCGCTCGTCAAGGAGGATGTACTCCTGAAGACCGCCTTCGAAGTTATAACCAAAGGCTCCGTTGGACCCCGCCGTCTTGAGGGTTCGGTAGTCGGCCTGAACAATAAATCGATCTCCGATCTTGTAATGGTCGACGTGCTTTCCAACCGTGACAACTCGGCAAACCACTTCATGACCAGGAACCGTTGGCTCATCGCTGGGAACATAGCTGGGAATTTCGGCGAGGACGTCTTCTGCGATCCCACCAAGGATCTCGCTCTTGCGCGGATGACCGCTGAACTGGGCAAGTAGTTTTAGGTCCGAAAAGCACAGGCCAACCGCTTCTGTCTTCACCAAAATCTGCTGAGGACCGGGGAGGGCAACCGGCTTTGCGGAATTGAGGGTCAACTCACCAGGGCCTACGAGTTGGACGGCATATTGGGTTTCAGGAATAGAAGCCATGGAATTATTCATTTCAGTTCAACATCACTTGTCCGCCGGTGACAGGAAGGGCCTGACCGGTTTCATATAACTGTTCTACGAGATAGTAAATCGCCCGGAGTACATCCGGCACGGTGCAGCCCCGCCCCATTGGGACCTTGGCTTCATAAAAGTGTTTCACATCGTCAGTTGTCTTCGCCCCTGGCACTTTGCCCGCACGAAGATACTGAGCGAAGAGACCGTTCTCGGGATCGGACCACAGTGGACCATCGAAGAAGTTGCCTGGGCAGATCGAGTTGACCTTGATTCCGTCAGAAATCAGTTCAAGGGCAAAGGATTGAGTCAAGCCAATTCCGCCGAACTTGCTGCCCGCATAGGCACCGTTCTTGTTGGAGCCTTCAAGCCCTGATTTCGAGTTAATCTGGATGATGTCTGTCCATACGTCAGGATCGAGTGCATGGGAGATGGCCATCACCGGCGCGGCGTACTTCACGACAATGAAGTACCCCATGTAGTTCACACGGGTTACAAACTCGAAATCGCTCTCCGACTGCGTCTTGACGCTTCCCGCCTTGAGTACGCCAGCGTTCGACATCACGATATCGATTCCACCGAACGCCTTGACCGTGCTGTGGATCGCACTCGCGACCGAGTCGCCGTCAGTAACATTCACAGCGAGTCCAACGCATCGCTCAGCACCGATTGCTTCGTTAATTCGAGCCGCAGTCGCTTGGGCACCCGCGTGGTTCATGTCTGCGACCGCCACCAAAGCACCCTCGCGAGCTAACCCTTCAGCAATACCTGCGCCAAACCCCTGGGCGGCACCGGTGACGAATGCAACCTTGCCAGCGAGGCGTCCAGACCACGTTACTTGCTCAGCAACAAACGTACCAATGCCGTCAATCGTCACGGCTTTCGACGTGGGTTGGTCGCCCATTGCCAATTTCAGACCGTCGAGAATATCTTCAGATAGGTCCAGCGTCACTGCGTCAGCAACCGAATCAGATTGCCATCGGACGAGGGGAAGCTTGTCCCCTTCACGAAGCAAAACGCGTAAGGCGGGACCGATGATGTTGATTCGGGTTTCTACGGATTCCATGGATGGTGGCCTCCTGCAATCTCCTTCTGATGTCGGACCTGGTGATGGGCGCCTTCGATGAACAGCCGTAGCGCCTCGTCAGGAATGGCCACGTCCCCTTTACACTGGGGCATGATCGGAATTCGCTCAGTGGTGTTGTGTTCGGTTCCAGCCGACAGCACAAATCCAGCATCGCTCATCACTTCGGCATACTCGCTAACAACGCTCGCTTGATTTCGATTCGGGATAAATTCCGCGGCGTGGATATCCAAGTCCTTAAGGTATCCCACCAGCGTTTGGGGGTCTGCCTCAAACCCACTCTTAGGGTTCATGCCATCGGCCAGCACCGGATAGCATACGATGCCTCCGAGTTCGGTGATGAGTTCCTTGGCTTGCTCGAAAGTGACGAAGTTCTCGTGAACGAAAGCAGCCTTGCCCGCTTTCATCAGGTGGGTGCGGATCTCTGCCTGAATCCCTACTCCGTCCACCGGGTCGACCTTGGGGGCTGCTTGGAACAACTCTGCCATTTTCGCAACGCGTTCCTCCAAAGCGACATGCTCAAAGATTGCTTCCTGAAATGCTTGGGCGACATGTCGCTCTTGTAGAACAACGGTGCCCTGATGTACGCCAAACCGATGGGCAACTTGCTTTATGATCGCTTCAGCGTCTAGTCCGGTCTCGATCCCCGATTGTTCGAATACCTTTGCAAGCAGATCGACCATTGATGCCATTCGTGCTTCATCTCCACAGCGAATGACACTAAGAAGCTCGGCCGCGCGCGGATTTGGGTAAGCGAACTGCGTCAGGGATTTCCCGCAAATGTACATCTTCCCAGGGTTGCCTGGATCGTTGATCTTGACACCTGCATTTGCGAGCGACTCGATGCGACAGACGATCTCCATTCCAAACAACGGCTGAATGCCTTTGGCCTTCGCAAGCTCCGCAAAGGTGTCATACACGGAGAAGTCGTAATAATTGCTCGCCCCGAGGATTTCTACATCTTCGGCGTAGGCTTGATCGACTGCTTCAGCCACGGTGTTGAATGCCGAGAAGTTAGGCGGAAGGTGAATGTGGGTATTGACCTTTGGGAAGGTTATGCTCAAGCCGCACCTCCGATCGTATCCGGGTTCTCCAACAGCACCTTGAGTCGCGCCATGAACTTCGCGGACATCGTCCCGTCGATGATTCTGTGATCAGCACTCAGCACGAGCGTCATCTTCTTGCCGATTCGCAGCGCGCCATCTTTGACAATAACCTCTTCTCGAGCTGCACCCACCGCCAAGATCGCGGATTCGGGCGGGTTGATGATTGCAGAAAACTCTTCGACGCCGAACATTCCAAGGTTTGAAATGGTGAATACACCTTCTCCCATTCCCTCAATCTTCCCGGCTTTAGCCGCTTCGACAATTCGGCGGCTTTCTTGGGCGATACCCTTTAGGTTCCTGCCATCTGCATTCTTCAGCACCGGCACAACCAGACCCTGCTCAAGTCCAACTGCAATTCCAACGTTGACGGTGTCGAACTGGACGAGATCGTCGCCATCGATTTGAGATTGAAATGCGGGCATCTCCAAAATCGCGCGACTGACGGCATACACAATCACGTCGTTAAGCGAGCAGGCATAGAGTGCTTTCTCACGCTTCTGGAAGCTGATCAAGGGGTCTGCGTCAATCGTAACCTTGAGGTAAAAGTGCGGCAACGTCTGCTTGGAAACGGTGAGGTTCCTCGCGATCGCCTTCCGCATCTTCGACATAGGTGTTCGGCTTCCACCGGCCATCGCGGGGACTGCGCTCGCGGCTGGAGCAGATGCTGGCTTTGCCGCTGAAGGTGCAGAAATAGTCTGTGTCGCCGGCGCTGATCTGCCGACGGCTTCCACGTCTTCAAGCAAGATCCTTCCGTCGGGACCGCTGCCGGTTGGGATCGAGTCAAGGTCAATCTTGAGGACCTCTGCGGCTCGTCTTGCCACTGGTGATGCCTTTCGACGACTTGCCGGGGTGAGTGAAATTACAGGCACAGCACTAGGTGCAGCCACAGGCGAAGCACTTACCTCGGTTGTTGTTTGAGTAGGTGAGGAACCCGGGACTTCAATAGCCACATCAGACTCGGACATGTATCCAACCGGGGTCTTGACCGGGGCAGTTCCACCGGCAGGAACAACAATTTGAGCGATTCGCCCATCAACTTCGGCTTCGACCTCAATCGTCGCCTTGTCCGTCTCAAGGTCGTAAATCACGTCGCCAACCTTCACGCGGTCGCCGACTTTCACTCGCCAGCTGAGGATCGTGCCCTCTTCCATCGAGTTACCTGCCTGAGGCAATAGGATGGGGATGACGGTTGCCGAGGGTGTTTGCTCACTCATGTCTTTAGTTTGGAGCAAAGAACGGTTTTGCCTCTTCGCGTCCCGAAGTCAAGGATAGCGCAATTCCATCAAAAGTTGTCACCATTTCGATCATATTTTTGGCTAGTATGATCATATTCTGATCGAGTTCAATCAGAATATCACTGTTCTATGTCCAGAAGCGCTCTCAACCGATACGAGACCATTCGGGAGTTGGTCATGTCCAGTGGGCATGTTGCCGTAAAAGATCTGGCCAAAGAAATGGATGTGTCGGAGGCGACTGTCCGTCGAGACTTACGAACGCTGGCCCAGCAGCAGAAAATCGAACTTGTGTACGGTGGTGCAACCGCACCCAGAAATTCAGACAATTCCATCTCGGCACGTACCAGTCGAAATGCTGAAGCCAAGCGTATTATCGGTCGGCTTGCCGGCGCCTTGGTTAGCGATCACCAAATGTTGTTTGTCGATGCAGGGACGACATGTTTTGAAATGCGACACGACCTGCTGAAGCGAAAGGGACTCACAGTGATCGTTAACTCAACCCGACTTGCCATCGAAATGGGAAACAACCCTGACTCCAGCGTGGTGATGCTTGCTGGACAGTATCGTCCGGATCGCATGGACCTGGTTGGTCCATTGGCGGCCAATAGCATTGACCAGCTTCGCGGATATGTTGCCTTCCTCGGTGCCGATGGGTTGGACGCCAACTTCGGAATCTCTGCCAACGAAATCCAGACCGCGTTTTTATACCAACATGTGATCAAGAACGCCCGCGAAACCGTGTTGCTTGCCGACCACACCAAATTTGCTGCGCCATCGCTGTATAGAATCGGAGACATCGATTCGATTTCAACCGTAGTTACCGACCGCGCCCCGAACACCGAGTGGATGCAGTTCTTTGCATCCCAAGAAATTGAGCTGATTTATCCCGGCTCTCATGATTTGAATCCGAAGACAGGAGACGATACACCACATGCCTAAGAGCTTAAACATCAACCCAAGCGAGGTTCGAGAGAGCGGAAGTCTCAGAATCAACGCCATTCCGATTAACCAGTACGATCGGTCGCTGGAGGACGAAGTACAGCTCCGGGGGAGCGAGTCGCTCATCCGAATTCTCAGAGACATGCGCACGATTCGCTCGTTTGAGTCGATGCTCAACGACGTCAAACTCAAAGGCAACTACCAAGGCGTCGAATACAACTATCGTGGCCCCGCCCACCTTTCTATCGGGCAAGAGGCTTCCGCGGTAGGTCAGGCCTTTGCCCTCAAAGTCGCAGATCACATCTTTGGTAGTCACCGAAGCCACGGGGAGATCATCGCCAAGGGTCTCTCTGCAATTGAGCAGCTGAATGACGACACCCTCATGGAAATCATGAAGGGCTATCTCGATGGCGAACCTCTTCGAGTCGTCGACGACAGCACCCATAGCACCGTGAAGGAACTGGCAACCGAATACCTGCTGTACGGTGCGCTCGCTGAGATCTTTGCCAAACGAACTGGTCTGAATCGCGGCATGGGTGGATCCATGCACACCTTCTTTACGCCATTCGGGGTCTATCCAAACAACGCCATTGTTGGCGGCTCCGCCGACATCTCCGTTGGGGCATCCCTCTACAAGTTGGTCAACCGCCAACCAGGAATCGTTGTCTGTAATATCGGTGACGCTTCGGCAGGCTGCGGTCCGGTGTGGGAGGCTCTCTGCTTCGCCACGATGGACCAGTTTAAGGAACTTTGGGATGACGCCCACCGGGGCGGACTGCCATTGATCATGAACTTCGTCAACAACTTCTATGGCATGGGCGGCCAGCCGGTTGGCGAAACCATGGGCTTCAAGATCCTCGCCAGGATGGGTGCCGGACTCAATCCTGAAAACATGCACGCCGAGCGCGTCGATGGTTATAACCCGCTCGCGGTTGTCGATGCTCTTGAGCGAAAGAAGGCGATCATTCAGCGGGGGGATGGCCCTGTGTTGCTCGACACTCTGACCTATCGCTTTAGCGGCCACTCTCCATCGGATGCTTCCACGTATCGAGACAAATCAGAAGTCGAAGCTTGGCAGAGCGTCGATTCTTTGGCAACGTTCTCAGCCAGCCTCCTGGAGGCAAACGTCGCTTCAAATTCGGTGTTGGAGAACCAATCCGCCAATATCGACGCCCTGATGTTCAAGGTGTACAAGAAGGCGATCGACATGGAGCTTTCACCACGAATCAGCCTGCATTTGCCGGGCAACCTCGCCGAGACCACCATGTTTTCTGAGGGACGTGTCGAGTCGTTTGCCCCTGAACGAAAGCCTGAAATTCACGGGCCTCTCGAAGACAACCCTCGCGTCAAAGCACTCACGACCAAGAGCCGTTTTGGACTCGATGAATCCGGCAAGCCGATCTCCAAGGCGAAGTGCTACGTTCTTCGAGACGCCATTTTTGAAGCAGCTCTCGATCGATTTGCGAAAGACGCCACGCTCGTCGCCTATGGCGAAGAGAATCGCGACTGGGGCGGAGCATTCGCGGCCTATCGCGGCCTCACCGAGGCACTACCTTATCACCGACTGTTCAACTCGCCAATTTCTGAAGCGGCCATTGTTGGCACAGCGGTGGGATACGCACTTGAAGGCGGCCGAGCTCTTGTGGAGTTGATGTACTGCGACTTCATGGGTCGAGCTGGAGACGAGATCTTTAACCAGCTTGCCAAGTGGCAATCCATGTCGGCCGGCGTCCTCAAGATGCCCGTTGTCCTTCGCGTTTCGGTTGGCTCGAAATACGGTGCACAGCACAGCCAAGACTGGACGGCGATCACCGCCCATATTCCTGGCCTAAAGGTCGTCTTCCCGGCGACGCCTTATGACACAAAGGGCCTCTTGGCGTCAGCTCTCGTCGGTACCGATCCGGTTGTGTTCTTCGAGAGTCAGCGCCTGTACGATATGCCAGAGTTGTTCCACTCAGAGGGAGTGCCTGAGGAGTATTACGAGATCCCGATTGGCGAACCTGATGTGAAGCGACAGGGAACGGATCTGACGATCCTGACAATCGGCGCAACACTATACAGAGCTCTAGAGGCAGCTAAGACGCTTGAAGAGCAGTACGGCATCTCGGCAGAGGTCATCGACGCTCGATCGCTGGTTCCGTTCAACTACGAAAAGGTGATCGCTTCCGTCACGAAGACTCGCAAGATCGTTCTCGCATCGGATGCCTGCGAGCGAGGCAGCTTCCTTCACACGATGGCGCAAAAGATCACCCAATTTGCGTTCGACGAACTGGATGCACCTCCCGTGGTTGTCGGTGCCCGAAACTGGATCACTCCGCCTGACGAACTCGAAGACTCATTCTTCCCGTTCCCCAGCGACATCCTCGACGCCATCCACCTCCACATCAAACCGCTCAAGGGTTACACCCTGTCGCGGCCTTTCTCCAACGAAGAGCTCAACCGCCGAAGTTCCCTCGGCGTGTAGGGGCAGCGCGTGCGCTTCTGACCCAACGTTGGTCAGTTACAGCGGCAGCGAGAAGCGAGGCACGCCTCTCCCCTACAACGGAAAGGCGAGATCCAGGTAACTGGACCTCGCCATTCTGCTGTTTTGGGGCGGGCGGGTGAATCGCTAGAGACTAGTTTCGGCTAACCGTGATGATGCCGACGTTCTGGTAGGTACCAGGTCCAACTTCAGGAGTGATCGAGATCTTGCGACCGAAGTCGATTCGCATCACGCCACCGGTGGACTTGGCGTCGAAGCTAGGACCGCTTGGTTGGAACATGCCGTTGAGCTTAGCGATTTCGACCATGCCGCTGTCATAGAGAGAAGTTGCCGTTGCATCGTTGAAGAACTGAAGCTTACCCTGGAGGCTGACTGCCTGGGCGCCGGTCTGCGTTCCAGTTACGTTGGCTGGGTTGTCAAACTTTGCGAGTTG
>CAILEM010000130.1 GCA_903833215.1 uncultured Armatimonadota bacterium | reverse complement strand
TTGTCTCGCACCTGAGCGAGTGGAACGATTTTTGGGGTTAGGGTAAAAATAGGGCTCAAGCCGGCTGTCACGATTCTCCGATAAGACGAGTGGAGATTGTGGTGGTTGGAGCCACGAGCCCGGGGGTCGGATCGAGCGAGTCCGCGTAGCTGGACTCTTGGCAAACGCTTCGGCGGTTGCTGCCCGATCTGTCGACCGAGGGAGATTGAGCCTTTGGCTTATACCCTCTGGTTGCCCTTGGAATCGACCGTGCGCAGGAGGCGCCGAGTCACGGACATGGAGGTCAGGATGCCGACCAAAACGGACGTGGATGTCGCAGAACTCTGGCCTGAGTTCAAGGCAGAACCCACGACCGAATTGCGCAATCAGCTTGTCGAGCGTTACCTCCCCTTGGTGAAGTACAACGCGGAGCGAATCTGGCAGCGATTGCCAGAAGGCGTCGATCTCGACGACCTGATCTCCGCGGGTGTCTTCGGTCTGATGGACGCAATTGATGCGTTTGACATGACCAGGGGAGTGAAGTTCGAGACCTACTGCGTCCCGCGCATTCGTGGCGCCATGCTCGATGAGCTACGCACCATGGATTGGGTACCCAGGTTGGTCCGATCCAAAGCCTCCAAGATGGAGGAGGCCCGCAAGGCGTTGGAGGCCAAGCATGGCCGCCCGCCCACGGGTCCCGAACTGGCCGAACAGCTTGGGATTCCTCTCGAAGAATTCGAGAAGATGGCCCAGGATGCGAGCGCCGTCGGTTTGATCTCGCTCAATAAAAAATGGTATGAGACAGATAGCTACAAGGATGTCCGTGAAATCGACATCCTTGAAGATAAAAAAGGCGAGGATCCGACCAAACGGCTCCAGCGCAAAGACCTCATGCGGATGGTGACCAAGGGGCTCAACCGCAACGAGCGTTTGATTATTATCCTGTATTACTACGAAGAACTCACGATGAAAGAGATCGGCGCAACTCTCGATCTTTCCGAATCGCGAGTTTCTCAAATGCACTCATCAATCATTCAGCGTCTCCAAGGGCAGCTTTCCCAGCGGCGCCCTGAATTTGGAACCTGAGGATCATTCCTCCGGTACAATCTGTCTAAACACAGTGCCATCGCACTCCAGGCTGACGTCCTCTTCAAACGAGGGTTTCAGCACGGTGTGCGATGGCTCTTTGTGTTGCTATAATTTGGAGTGATTGGTTTTCAGTCGGCACCACCGTGATTCCGAGCCCCGTTGCCTCAGATCTGATCGCCTGTCTGACTCAGACGTTTGAGAACCTTGAAGCCCGCATCTGGTGAGTGGGTCCATTGTTCTGTTGTTGAGAAGGGACTCTTGTCCCTTGGTTTTTCGAGCAGAGACCTCATAGCGACAGCATTACAAGATGAAGAAGCAAGACCGGATGTCAGAGGATCAAGCCCCAGATCCAGCTACACCTTTAACCGAATCAGAGCTTGAGCAACTTTTGCGATGCTGGAATGGCACGGACGTGGAGTATCCAGAGCGCGACGGCACCATCCATGCGCTGTTTGAGTTGGCCGTTGATCGAGCGCCAGATCGTGTTGCCGTGGAATTTGAAGGCCAAACACTCACTTATGCGGAACTAAATAAGCGGGCCAACCAGTTGGCGCGATGGCTTCGGGGCACTGGGGTTGGCCCCGATGTCCCGGTGGGGCTCTGTGTAGAGCGGTCGCTGGAAATGGTGGTGGGGTTGCTGGGAATTTTGAAGGCGGGCGGCGCCTATGTGCCGCTTGACCCCGATTATCCGGCCGAGCGGTTGTTGACGATCCTGGAAAGTGCCCGGCCACCGCTGGTGCTCACTCAGCAGCATTTGCGAGATCGACTCTCGGCTGTCCCCGTTCCCTGCTTGGAGCTGGATGCAGGCTGGCCGCGCGTGGCGCGGGAAGATGCCGCCAATCTGGCGCCGGTGGCCAGTCCGTCTAGCCTGGCGTATATCATTTACACCTCGGGCTCAACCGGTACCCCCAAGGGGGTCATGAATGAGCATCGGGCGGTGTGTAACCGGTTGTTGTGGGGTCAGTCGGAATACCCGATTAACGCGGATGATCGCGTATTGCAGAAGACGCCTTACAGTTTTGACGTGTCGGTGTGGGAGTTTTTCTGGCCGTTGCTGGCAGGTGCGCGGCTGGTGCTGGCCCGGCCTGGTGGGCATCGTGAGCCTGCGTATCTTGCGCGTCTGATTGAAGAGGCGGGGATCACGATCACGCACTTTGTGCCCTCCATGCTGGGGCTGTTTCTGGAAGAGCCGGGGCTAGAGTTGCGGTGTCGCGGCCTGAAGCACGTTTTCACCAGTGGAGAGGCGTTGCCCGAAGAACTGGCCAGCCGTTGCCTGACCCGAATTGCCGGCGCACGTTTGCACAACCTGTATGGCCCAACCG
>CAILEM010000129.1 GCA_903833215.1 uncultured Armatimonadota bacterium | reverse complement strand
CTACTTTGGCTCAACTCGACGAGGAATTGAGACTCCTTCTCAGTCAAAACCAAAGGTGCACGAGATGTCTTACTTGCCATATATTTAAGACGAATGAGAACCTCAGTTGGGACTATGTTTTATTGGAACGATATACTAGTCATTCACACGATTGGGCTGAGCTTTCCACGCCTCAAATGACCGGTTTGACCCCTGGAGGGGAACCTGGATCATTTTCAGTTTTCTAGCTGCGATGGGTCGAACCATTTCCTCATAGATAAACGAATCATCGAAACCGCTTTTCGATGCATCCTGGTGGGTAGCAGCAAAGTAGACCGCTTCCATTCGAGCCCAATAGATGGCACCAAGGCACATGGGACACGGCTCGCAACTCGTGTAGATCACGCAGTCACGGAGTTCGAATGTGCCCAGCACTTCGCAGGCCCTTCGGATTGCAACAATTTCGGCGTGGGCAGTTGGATCGTTTTGAGTCGTAACCACGTTCGTGCCTTCGGAGATAAGGGTCCCATCCCGCACAACGACCGCACCAAACGGCCCCCCGTGCCCCGAAAGAACGTTGTTCACCGCCAATTCAATCGCCATTCCAATCCATCGATCGTGAGGCGGTGGGCTCTCAGATAAAACCATCTAGCTCCTGCGAACCGAGACCTCGGCTCAATGTGATGATGACATTCATTGTTTGAAGTTGAATTCCGCAAGAGTTGCGAACCTGGGTCCTACAATGCGAAGATAGAAACGTGATCGATGTCGTTCTCTTATCTCTACTTCTCACAAGCACCACCAACGGCCAGGACCAAATGGATTCTATGGCTCCGCTACAGCTAGCGCCCATAGCCAAGGGTCCATTCCAAGGCAGTCTCGACTCGCTAAAGAAAAATAAGTATCCGAAGTGGTTTACGGAGGGGAAGCTTGGCATTTGGGCACACTGGGGTCCTCAAGCAGTGCCAATGGAGGGAGACTGGTACGCACGTCAACTTTACGAAGAGGGCAGCAAAGACTACAAAGACCACCTTGCTCGGTATGGTCACCCAAGTAAGTCGGGCTACAAAGACATCATTCCGCTTTGGAAGGCTGAGAAGTGGGACCCAGAAAAGCTCATGTCCCTGTACAAAGCAGCGGGGGCAAAGTATTTCGTGAGCATGGGCGTCCATCACGACAACTTCGACCTTTGGAATTCGACCTACCACCGGTGGAATGCCGTCAAGATGGGGCCCCATCGCGACATGGTGGGCGAATGGCAAAAGGCTGCAAAGAAAAACGGCCTCCACTTTGGAGTCTCAGAGCACCTTGGTGCTAGCTTTACCTGGTTCCAGTCGAGTCGCCGATCGGACAAGGGTGGCGAGTTTGCCGGAGTTCCATACGACGGCAATGATCCTGCAGCCGAGGACCTGTATCACTGGAAGGCCAAGCCAGGCGATACAAGCTGGTACAGCAACGATCCTCAGTGGCACGCGGAATGGTATCGACGCATTAAGGACCTGATCGACCAGTACCACCCCGATTTGCTTTACAGCGATGGAGGAATTCCATTTGGCTCCGTGGGAGAATCGCTCGTTGCACACCTGTATAACTCGAGCATCGCGTTGCACCATGGGAAGCAAGAGGCGGTCTACAACTGTAAGCAAACGTCCAACGGTCGATGGGTTCAAGACATAGAACGCGGCGTTCAGTCTGGCATTCAGCCAGATCCCTGGCAAACGGACACCTCGATTGGCGACTGGTACTACAACAAGAATTGGAAATACCGAGGAGCTGACTGGGTCATCAAGACGCTTGTGGATGTCGTGAGCAAAAACGGCAACCTTCTGATCAACGTCGTCCTGCGCCCAGATGGAAGTCTGGACCCAGAAGCGTTAGCGGTCGTTGGGGACATGACGGCTTGGATGAAGACTAACAGCGAGTCGATCTACGCTACGAAACCTTGGGTGACATTTGGCGAAGGTCCGATTCGAGCCAAGGGTGGCGCGTTCAAAGAAGACTTTGGATTTTCGGTCAAGGACATCCGCTATGTTTCGAAGGGTGACAGTACCGTTTATGCGACGTTGATGGGCAAGGCAAATGCTGGCGAAGTGGTCTTGAAGTCACTTGCCAAGCCGCAAAATGGCGAAGCCCAAATCACCGGGGTGCGTCTTGTTGGATCCAAGAAGGCAGTCGACTCGAGTTGGCAAGCTGACGGCCTGCACATTCAACTACCCGCAGCGAGTTACTCTGAAATCGCGACGGTACTGAAGGTCACAGGATCGAACCTTCGAGATTTCCCGACCCCGGTTGCTGCCGCCCCCGCACCGGCGAAGCCAATTGTGGCCGATGAAGCTGGCAACTTCGCGCTTGAAGCCAGTTCTGCCCAAACCCATGGCGATGGAATCCAAGTCGAAGGTGAAGGTGCGAACTCAAACCTTGGATACTGGGACAATGCTGATGACTGGGCTTCCTGGTCTGTCAACTTCAAGGCCGCCGGAACCTACGAGGTCACGGCAACCGTTTCCGCGATGTCCAACGAAACCGCTTTTGAGTTCGCGATTGGTACCAGCCACCTCACCGGCAAGGTTCCCATGACCGGAGATTGGGCGAACTACAAACAAATATCACTCGGAACCATCACCGTTCCTAAGGGAGGCTCGGTCCAGGTATCTGTGAAGCCCGCAAATCATTCGACTTGGAAGCCAATGAACTTACGGCACCTTGTACTTCGGAAAGCAAACTAGGGAACCTGAGTCAGTCGGGCCTTGATGGCGTCTGAGAAGCCCCGAACGGTCTCAAAGCGCTTGTACTTTGCCGGGTAGGTTGCGGTCGCAATCTCCTCGGCGAGTTCATCCGCTAACTCAGGGACGTTCAGCAGGGTAAAGCGCCCCAAGTTGAACACGAGGCTTTGCTGGTCAATGGAACTGCCACGTACAAACTCTTCCGGAGCCATCAAACGGCTCGATCCATAGTTCGATTGCATCTCAAGTTCAAAGCCGGGCCCTGTTCGGCTCAATTCCCAATCGAATAGCCAAATTTGCTCTGTCTCAAAGTCGAAAATCATGTTGCCCTCGTACCAATCGACAATGCTGAATCCGTGATCGCAAACGGAGGCTAGGGCATCGCAAATGGTGAGGACTGTGTTGATACGCACCTGAACGGGAAGACCGGCGTATTTCTGACGCGCATGGGAATCAGACAAATTTTCCCCTGTGATTCGATCGTAAAGGTGGACAACCCCGTCTGAACAATAGATCACCCGTCTCAGTGGAACGATGCTTGGATGCAACCCTGATCCGGCAATAGCCTGTTCAACCAAAGCCCAGGTGTTCGCTAGCAATTCCGGGTAGGACTTCGCAAAGTGTTCGACACCTTGAATGCATACAAACCATGCCTTCGTTTCAACCGTTTGTTTGGAGACGGGCTGGGGAGCAGTTTGGGAGTTACTTGATAGCCATTGCTCACAGGTCAGATCGGTTTTTTCCTTCACCATGGGATTTGCCATCACTTTACCGTCGAACGATGCCAGCTATCCCCAAAAGGATCGTACTCCCACATCGTAGAGCTCCAATAAATCTGGATAAACCAAGGTCTATGGTTACTGCCGATCACTGAATTCCTCTCGACGCTCAGGGGCATTTTGAGCCGTCCGGGTACCCTATGGGTATTCCAGAGCCTTTTTCAGGCCTGCGACCTTGCCCCATGACTGCCCTAGACAAAGAGATTTCACGCCGCCGTACGTTTGCGATTATTTCGCACCCGGACGCTGGAAAGACGACGCTTACAGAGAAGCTCCTTCTGTATGGCGGTGCTATCCAATTGGCGGGAACCGTTACCGCACGGCGAAACCAGCGCAAGGCTACTTCGGACTGGATGGAGATTGAAAAGCAGCGCGGCATCTCGATCACATCTACTGTTCTGCAGTTTGAGTATCGAGACCATGTTCTCAATCTTCTCGACACCCCAGGCCACGACGACTTTAGCGCGGACACCTACCGAACCCTGACGGCTGCCGATAGCGCCGTGATGCTTATCGACAATGCGAAAGGCGTTGAAACTCAGACGAAAAAGCTCTTTGCTGTTTGTCGGCACCGTGGTATCCCCATTTTCACATTCATCAACAAATTGGACCACGACGGCATCGGCCCCCTTGCCCTTTTAACCGAAGTTGAAGAGGTCCTTGGCATCCGAAGTGTCGCGATGAATTGGCCGATCGGTCAGGGAGTTGGATTCCGGGGCGTTTATCATCGCGCGACCCGACAAGTGCACCTATTCCAACGCGTCGCCCACGGTTCGGAAAGGGCTCCGGTCGTCGTGCTCGATCTCGATTCACCGGAGATTTCCAAATATCTTAATGCCCATGAAGTCCGAACTCTTCTGGAAGAAGTTGAGTTGATCGATGTCGCCGGCGAGACTTTTGATGAAGCAGCCGTGCTACGAGGCGAATTAACTCCGGTGTTCTTCGGAAGCGCGATGAACAACTTCGGCGTTGAGCTGTTCTTGAATGAATTCATGGGGATGGCCCCACCTCCCGGACACCGCACAGCGGAGGAACGACAGGTTGAGCCCGACGAAGAAGCGTTCAGCGGATTCGTTTTCAAAATTCAAGCGAACATGGACCCCAACCACCGTGACCGCATCGCGTTTATGCGAGTGGTCTCGGGTCGGTTCGAGAAGGACATGCAGGTTCGCCATACGCGGCTTAACAAAGACATACGCCTTACTCGTCCACAAAAGCTGTTTGCGCAAGATCGCGAAACGGTTGAAGAGGCGTACTCGGGAGATATCGTTGGCTTAACCAACCCCGGCCTGTTCACTCTTGGAGACACTGTTTGTGTCGGCGCGCCATTGCACTTTACGGAGCTTCCCCCATTTGCCCCGGAAATGTTTGCGGTCCTCATCAACCGAAGCATCGAGCGGTTCAAGCACTTTGAAAAGGGCATCGAGCAGCTATGCGACGAGGGCCTTGTCGACCTATTCCTTGACACACGAGCCCATCGACGAGATCCTATCCTTGGTGTCGTCGGAAAGCTCCAGTTTGAAGTCATCCAGTATCGGTTGAAGAGTGAATATGGCGTCGATACGATGTTGGAGGGCCTGCCTTTCGACTTGATTCGCTACATCGACGCTGACCCCAAGGTGCTGTCCGAAGTGTATTGGGGCAGCAACGCCCGGCCGGTGCAAACCCGAAAGGGCAACACCGCCGTGCTTGTCGCAGGCAACTGGCCGCTCAAGTACCTGGAAGATAAGAATCCACTTGTTCGGTTTTATGAACGAGAAGACATGCTTCCGGTGCATTCGCACAGATAGCTGTCAATCTCAGTGGATTCAGCAGGGAAATCCTTCGCCAAAAATCAGAAACCGCGGAGTGGGTTCCTTCTCCTTTGCCCAAAAGGGGAAGGGCAGGATGGGGAATCTGCCATAAACGGTCCCGACGCAGTCGGGACATCGTCATCGCATTCGACCTCTGGAAGATTGCCAATTCTCCGAGTGAAACCTTCGACTCAGCAAAAATGAGAATTCTCGTTTCGTAGAAGAATTCTCACTTCAAGTGAATCAAAAGAAAGCTAAGGTGAATCTCGGAACAATCATCATTCTTCACTGTTTTCGGGCGGTTGGGCCACCCGGAAGTTGGTGACATTAACGTTTTGATCGAGCTGAGTTCGCGAGTTCCGGAAACAATGGTGCCAGAGGCACGCTTGGACTGCGCCATCCTCACCCTACCCTCTCCTTCCATAATATGGAAAGAGAGGGCGACGCCTTGTAGCGATCAGTGATTACCAACGGTTCGCGCTCCCAGTCGTGACGGTATCAAGCTCCCGACTCGATTGAGTCGAGACTTACGGCCCACCAGACCGATCAGATACCGGTCAGACCGCGCTCAAGCGTTGTTCATGCCCTTGAGTGGGCATCTTGAGGCTCCAATATTCTCTTTGTAACCCGCTCGTTCCCCAAAAGGGCCAGCACTCAAAGAGAAACAAAATGAACATCAAAATCGCAACCATCTTCGCTGTCGCATTCATGACCGTGGGTGCCTTCGCCACCTCGAACCAAGGCAAAATGATGGAGAACCCAATGGTCGGTGGTGCCTCAATGATGCGCACAACGGACATCGTTGGTAATGCCGTCAATTCTCCAGATCACACAACTCTCGTTGCCGCCGTCAAAGCCGCTGGCTTGGTTGATGCACTCCGCAGCAAAGGACCACTCACCGTTTTTGCTCCAACCAATGGCGCGTTCAAGCTACTGGCTGATGGGACGGTTGAGACACTTCTCAAGCCAGAGAACAAGGACACTCTCACAAAGGTTCTTACCTACCACGTGATTGCCGGGCTATACGATTCCAAGGCGCTCAAAGCTGGCATCAAGAAGGGTAACGGAACCTTCACTGTCAAGGCCCTGAGCGGTGGCACCCTCACGTTCATGATGAACGGCCCCATGAACATCGTCGTGAAAGACGAGAAAGGCAGGATCGCCAGCATCTCCACCTATGACGTCTACCAGTCGAATGGCGTGATCCAAGTCATCGACAAAGTCTTGATGCCGTAAGCATCATATCCCGCCCCTCGGACTCGGCAATGTCGCCGATAAGAGTGGCTATTTCACGAGTGGCGTGTTTGTTTTGCAGAGTCGCTCAAACTGACCCAAACTTCCATGAATGAGAAATTCAAGAGACCCCTTTGCGAACGGCGTCTGGTGAACGGTGGGAATTTCCTTGTCGTAGAGCTCTCGTGGTGGTAGGTAGCCAAACCAGCCGTTCGCGATGTTGATCACACACACGGCACGGTCGACAAAGTGGAGACGAAGATGCCTTTGAAGCAGTGTGTAAGGCTCGGCTGGACAACCCAAAATGAGGGTGTCACCGGCTACCCACAACCAGATCGGGAAACGGACAGTCTCTTCGTGTCCAACTGTGTGGCGCACTTCCCTCTCTCGCCTCAGGCGTTCAATCATCTCGCGGTCGTCACTCAGAGCTAACTTCTGCTCAATTTCAGCAACTGTCGGCATCGGCTTGAGAGGTACTTCCACGGTGTGAATAGTTGCTTCGGTATTGGATGCTACGTGATCAGGAGCATGCTCCCAAATCCCCAAAGAACTTGCGGATTCAATTGTTTTGGAATGGGTCGCTCGGTACCCAGGGGCAACCATTGACTCCAGCGCCGACAGAACCGCGTATCCCAATTCACGTCCGTTGCGGTCAGCCACTTCAAGATCGTTTGAAAATTGATCGCGAGGTGCCATTTCACCTGCCGCACCTTGAAGGAACATACAAATGCCACCAGAGTTTGCTTCGACCAGTTCCCGCATGGCACCGACGTAGTCCGGAGAGATCACTCGCGATTCCCAGCCGATTGACGTTGGATGGCAGGCATAGTTGACAACTGTGCCAATCGTTTCGCCTTCATCGCTGACGATCTTGCCGACAAGTAAAACCGGATCCGCGGGCGATCTCTCGTCGAATCCATTGATGTACTTGCCTAACTCGGGGACGAATTGATCGCGGTTCTTGGCAAGCCGACATCGGCCATATGTCCAAGCAAGGGTTCCGGATTTTGCTGACTTCGATGCCTCACGAATGGTCCGTAGTACCGTATCACGCATCAACTGCATGTAGGGCCGAATAACATTTCCGCCTGGTTTATCTGTGTCCTCAAGGGAAATCGATGGTCCTGAATGCGTGTGGGTCAGCGCAATCACCAGTCTCGCTGGATCGATTTGAAGCTGCTCGATGAGATACCCACGGATGAACCACTCATCTTCCTTCCGCCGCCACCAACCCAGGTCGAGTGAAATAAGGACGAGCGGTTCCGTATTTCGGCTGGCTTGGAGAGTTAGAACGGTCGCCGTTAATGGACGATGGACGTCGTCGGCTACGTCGTGCTCCGACGCAGCCCAGTTTCGGGCGTAAATGCCAATCGGCGGGGTGATTTCCTCCCGCGCAATTCCGATCAGACCGTGAAATGAAGGCTGGCGATAATCAGGCAACGATGCCCCTCCCCGATGACCCGCGGGTCATAAGCAATACGCAAACTACTCCCCTACTCGTAACCCAAGAAACAAAAATAGATTCAGCCGAATTGCCTTGCAAACAACCGACGCACACCAATAGAACTATAACCTTTTCAGCGTCCGACTACCAGTCCCCAACGCTACCATCAGCATAGAAAGTTCGCTGAGGTAGCTCTTGTTCGAACGGATGTTTCGCAACTTCAGCTTCGTCAATTTCGATGCCAAGTCCTGGACGCGAGTTGGGTCGGACCAGTCGCCCTTTTGTATCCACTTCAAATCCTTCGCGAACAACGTCCTTACGCCACGGAACATCGCGGTGGACAGCTTCACAGATGATGTAAGAAGGCGTCGCGAACCCAAACTCGATAGATGCAGCCGTGCTCACCGGCCCTTGGGGATTGTGAGGCGCCATCGAAACGCGATAGGCCTCAGCCAGCGCTGCTATCCGACGCGCTTCGCTCAGACCGCCGCAGTGGGTGATATCGGGCTGGATGACGCTGCACGCACGTTTTTCAAGGAGGTCCCGAAAAGCATGGAGGCCAGTGAGACGTTCACCCGTCGCAATCGGCGTTTTAACGGAACGCTGAATGGACGCTATATCCTCGGATACTTCTGGCCAACAAGGTTCTTCGAACCAATACAAGCCGTAAGGCTCAAGGGCTTGGGCAAAAAGGTGCCCCATTCGGGGCGAAGGGCGCGCATGGCAATCGACCATGATATCGATGTCATCTCCGACGGCCTCTCGCATCGCCGCCACGCACGCTTCTGCGTACTTGATGGGTCGAAGCCCCTCAAGCGGCATCGTCTCAGGGACGGCCATGGTTTTGAATGCGGTGAAACCATCTTCCACGGACTTCTGGGCGAGTTCGGCAAAGCGGGATGCATCACCGGGCGTCGTCTCGTAGAAATCTTCCATCTTGCCGCCACCTAGATGTGAATAGAGCCGAACGTAATCTCGAACCGGACCGCCCCAAAGTTTGTGGCACGGAACGCCGTGAACTTTGCCGACGATATCCCACAGAGCAATGTCGATACCACTGATCGCGGTCCCTCGCACGATGCCGTTACCGTGCCAGAAGTGCTGGCGATACATGATCTGCCACAGATACTCAACTCGGGTTGGATCCTCGCCGATCAACAACTGCTCAAGATCCTCGATCGCACCAAGGACCCCACGGGTATGCCACTCGAGAGTGGCCTCTCCCCAACCATAAAGCCCGGGTTGATCCGTCAGGACCTTCACGAAAATCCAGTTACGCATACGGGCATTGCAGACGAGAGTTTCGATTTTCGTGATCTTCATGGGTTGGATTTGACCTTGCTTCAGTGCAAAAGGACTCGTCCCAAGTTTAGCGCGATGTTCACTTCCAGGTCACTCAGGTCCATAATGAGACCGACAAAGATGTTCACTGCCATGCTCGCAATCCCTCTTTTATTCGCAGCTCAAACCGGTGCAGCCCAACCAAAGCAGTTGACTTATTGCAACCCAATTAACGTCGATTACGGGTTCTGTCCCATTCCAAATTTCTCAGATCAAGGCAGACATCGCGCAACTGCAGACCCTGCAATCACGATGTATAAGGGGGATTACTATCTATTCTCGACGAACCAATGGGGCTATTGGTGGAGTCCAGACATGCTGCACTGGAACTTTGTCCCGCGGAAGTTTCTGCACCCAGATGCGAATGTGTACGACGAGCTTTGTGCCCCCGCGATTTGGGTCATGGACGATGGCCTCTATGTGATTGGATCGACCTATACAGACAAATTCGCGATCTGGAAGAGCACCAACCCGAGAGTCGACGATTGGCATCAAGCGATCGAGCACTTCCCCGTTCCAGCCTGGGATCCAGCGTTTTTTGTCGATGATGACAAACGGCTTTACCTTTACCACGGGTCAAGCAACACTTTTCCGACGTATGGCCAAGAGATTGACCCGAAGACTTTTCACCCGATCGGTCCAAAGGTTGAACTACTCACACTGCACGATGACGTACACGGCTGGGAGCGGTTCGGTGAGAATAACGACAATACATTCCTCCGGCCATTCATTGAGGGTTCTTGGATGACGAAATCGGGGGGCAAGTATTACCTTCAATACGGAGCGCCTGGAACAGAGTTCAGCGGATATGCCGATGGCGTGTACGTCGCCGACCACCCGCTCGGACCATTCACCTATCAACCGCACAACCCCTTAAGCTACAAACCGGGCGGCTTTGCGCGAGGCGCTGGTCACGGTGGTACCTATCAGGATGCCTTTAATAACTGGTGGCATGTTTCGACCATCACGATTGCGGTGAAAAACAACTTTGAGCGGCGAATTGGCATCTGGCCAGCTGGGTTTGACAAAGATGGCGTGATGTTCACAAACACCGCCTACGGCGACTATCCGACCTTTATCCCCGACAAGGAAAATGCCGATCACATCGGTGGTCGATTTGCCCATTGGATGCTGCTGAACTACGCCAAGCCGGTTCAAGCTTCCTCAACCCTGGGTGGCTTCAGTCCGAACCTTGCCGTCGATGAGAGTCTTCGAACCTATTGGAGCGCCAAAACTGGCAATCCCGGTGAGTGGTTCCAATCCGACTTAGGTTGTGTCAGCACAGTGAACGCCATTCAGATCAACTATGCCGATCAGGATGCAACCTTGTTAGGCAAGGTCCCTGGCATTTACCATCAGTACAAGCTGCTTGCTTCCGAAGACGGGCATCATTGGAAACTCATCTGCGATAAAAGCAAGAACACGACGGACGTTCCCCACGACTACATTGAGTTCGCCAAGCCGATCCGTGCGCGATTTATCAAGCTTGAAAATCTTCACGTATCTTCTGGAAAATTCGCGCTAAGTGGCCTCCGTGTGTTTGGTTCAGCAGATATTCCGAAGCCGAAGCCTGTTCAAAAATTCGTAGTGCTACGGGCAGATACGACAAGCGGAGCGGATCGACGCAACGCTTGGTTGAAGTGGCAGGTGTCAGACGATGCAACCGGTTACGTTATCTACGCCGGTATTGCTCCCGACAAGCTCTATACCAGCGTCATGGTGTACGGCTCGAACGAGTATTACTTCAACGCGATGACTCGCGACATTCCGTATTACTTCCAAATAGAAGCGTTCAACGAAGCAGGGATCTCCAGTCGTTCTGAGGTCTTTCTGGCGAAGTAGAGTCTCGCGGGTATAAACGGCAATGCCTTTCGATACCCCTGAGATTCGATTTGAAACGGACTTTCGCACCGTGGATTGGGGGGCACTACGCGAAGCGCTTATCCGCGATAATTTCGATAACGGTAGGACGCCCGAGGAGTACGAACGGTCCGCGCAGAACAGCTTTGCAAACATATACGTCTACTCGGGGGATCGAATTATCGGGAACGCCCGCGTGCTCTCCGACGGCGTATGCAACGCCTACCTAGTGGATGTTTGGGTCGATACGGACTATCGACGACGGGGCATTGCGTCCGAAATGGTTGGCCAACTGCTTGACAAGCTGAATGGACAGCATGTGTATTTGTTTACCGACGACATGCAGCCGTTCTATGAGTCGATCGGCTTCTGCGCTCAACCCACCGGTATGAGCATCGTCGTCGGCAATTGGTTGGGCCGAAGCGAGCCGTCTGACCACTAACGGATGATGATATCCTGCCCAAAAACCTTTGCGATAAGCACGATGTCGAGCAACACTATTCCGATGATCGCAGGAATCATGGCTGATGGAACCAAGAAGAAGACGATCACGAGAGGAATCCAAATGGCCGCAAAGATCGCCGCTTCTTTTGCATAGATCTCATTGTCGTAGAGCCCCCAGATCAGGACAAGCCAAAAGAGAACGAATACGAGCAGCACAGGAGTAGGACGACCCAGGCGCGGAATCGTTGCATTTGATTCATTCTTGGACCCTTCCGGTACGGCAAAGCCGTTCTTCTCCAATAAGCGAAGGGATGTCACCGCCAGGGGACTTCCCTGGTACTCAGAATGAGTTAAGTCCAACGCTGAAAGCGTTGCGTTCGGGACCGTGGTGTGTGTTCCTGCAAGTGCTGGATACGGTGTCACTGCAATCACGCTCGATATGCGTCAAGCCGATGACGCAATGCCTTTGGCATAGGGTTCCCGCATCCAACTATGATCCAGGCTAGAGCCGTTGCCGGCTCAAGCCTTCGCTTTTTGGAGAACAGCGCCGTTGGCGAATGGGAAGGTTGAGACACCTCAAGACGCTGACCGAACGTACAGCTTGTACGTGTAGTTCAAGGTCGTTGACTTCCCTGATTCAATGTCTAGATCCCATTCAATTTTCCCGCCAGGATTAACGGATCGGAGGCCTTTGGCGGTTTTGGACACTTTCGGCGAGCCTTGGGTGTCGACAATTTCCCCTGTGAGTTCTTTCTTGATTCGGAGGGTGATCGCTTTGCCCTTGCTGTTACTTACTTGAAGGGTGCCTTTCAGCGTTACCAAATCGAAGAGCGCATAGCCATTGGGGTTCTTGATGGCACCTCGATCCCTTGAGACCTCTGCCTCGTCGGCCTCGGCGTGGACATCCAAAGCCTTTGTAATTTTCACCTCAGCCGTGGTTCCCGCGGAAACGTAGTGCATCGTGTCTTGCCCCAGGATCTGACCATTCTTGAAAGTTGTCGCAATCGCGGTCGTGAAGGGCTGCCCACTCGTATTCTTAAACTGAAGGGAATGCCAAATATCAGGAGGGGTGTCAGGCACGCCTCGATACTCGACGTTGTTTGTGGTGCTGTCAGCTAGATCTAGCGTGTAAAGCTCCTTAAATGGTGCCGAAGCTTTGAACAGAATTTGGTATGCACGATCTCCACGCTTAGAGGTTACGTTGGGTTGTTTGTAGAAGAACAGGTCTTCCTGCTGAGTGCCAAGCATGGCGGAAGACATCGCTTCACCGAAATCACCTGCAATAGGTGCAGCGATGTTTTGAGCCATCTGGCCCTGAAATCCAGCGCCGCCTCCTGGCCCACCAAAACCTCTGCCACCCTGGCCACCAAGATTCGAGAGCATCATGCCAAAGTCGTTCACCGAGCCTCCCTGTACGAGCGGCTCAAGCATTGATGCAAACGGGACATTCGGGAATCCAGTAACAAATCGTGCCTCGATATTCGACACATCTTCAATGTCGTTGAGAAGTGTCGCCTTTGCAACGATCGTCAACTTCTTCGGGTCACTAATGTCGATAGCGTAAGCAGGTGACCAAGTCATCCCTCGCTCAAGGGATACCATACGGACGGTTCCTGGCTTTCCAGACGTCCGAATCTTGATCACATGGTTTGCTTGCTGGGAGTCAATTTGGTAAGTCAAACCCTCCAGCCCCTCAAGACTTGTGACGAAGGAGATGGGAACCAGAACGGTGCCGTGCTTGCCCTGCAACATCACGTAGTCTTCACCGACGGTGACGATCTTGCCTTCTTGCACTTCGCCGACGACCTTGTCGCCGTTCTTAATTCCGAGTCGCACACGTCGGCCAATATTCGCTGCAAGAATTCCTTTGCTATTCGCTACTTCAACCTTGAACTTCTTTGAGGTGTGAGTGGAAATGACTTCTTCGAGCTTCATGCCTTCATCGACGGTGAACCAAAGCGTTCCCATCGCACTCTGCGGGATCTTCTCGATCACATAAGTTCCCGGAGTGGGGGCACTGAACTGGCGAAACACGACGGCATAGCCATTCTTAAACATCGAAGCCGAAACGATTTTGGGGTCGACATCCCATGGAGCCGCAAGCGTGACCAGACTCAACATAAGTGAAGTCAGCATAAACAGATATTCCTCCGTACCAATCATCAGACAGATCAAGACCTCAGACGTTACGGCGACACCTGAGAATTGTAGTGGGTATCCCAGTAAAAAGCATGACTCAGCCGACGCGTCGGCATGGCTTTGGCACTTGGCTTTTGTGTGTTGGGTTGCCGGGCATACATCTTGCAGGTGGCGTCTACGGTTCGACCACTAGAATCCAAACTGCTTCAAATCGGCACGAAGAACGAACTCAATGAATGGATAAAATGAGCTACTTACTGATAGTCGACAGTCCCCGCACTCAAGGCAGTTTCCTGCATTCCTAGAACCCGTTTGCCAACAACCCCGCAATACAGAGATAGAGGCCGGCAGCTCCGACAATCATGCTCATAATCCAAACGGGCTTCAGCTTGGTGAGGGCTGAGATAGCGCCAAGAGCAATGGCGACTTGGATATAGGCAACGCACTGCGCAAATTGGTGGTGGCCATGCATTTCGTGCTTTGCTTCTTCCTCAAACTTCTTGGCAGCTTCGGATAGAGTCTTCGATTTCTCCTCTTCTTTTGCCACCTGTGCTTCGTATTCCTTGGCTCGGTCGGCGCCCGATTTAGGACTCCAACGCCCCTTCTTAGCTGGTCCGGAGTTCGACGGATAGGTCAAAGCTCCGTCAATAATAACATTCGCCTGAAGACTGTAAAGATGGGTCTTTTGGCGGGCGGATTGATACTCATTCCACTTGTCTGAAGCCTTGAGTTGCGCGATCATCGCTTCGTTAACAAGCGAGCCCGACCTCAAAGCACCTACAGCAGCAAAGACAGCTAAGATCGCTGTTGTCAGTCCGATGTACTTTGTCCAACTCGTAGCCTTCTCTGACTCTTCGCGTTCAGTCCGTTCCTTGTGAAGCTCGTCAATCGCTTCTTGGAGTTCTCTGGTTTCGACCTCAATCTCTTCCGGCATGGGAGCTATTGTAGGCGCTTACAACCTAGGACTACTCTGTTTCGCTACATTTTGACGCCAGACCCGCATGTTCAACGCATCCAACTGTCTTGGCGCGCTCCAGTCGCAGGTTCGCTTCGGTCGCAATCTCGTCTGGAGTGAGGTCAGCGCGACCGATGCTCTTCAGGATCGCCTTGACACGCGCAACCGAGTCGCGAATCGCTAGGCGTCGCATGTTTCGGGTGGGATCTTCAGGCAAATCTATCAACTGATTCGTCATCCGCTAAATGATGGCAATTGACTGGTCTTAATCTCCAGTCCTTCTTTTGGGTTAGGTCTTTTTCATCATGCACGAAATGCAGTCTTTTTTGATGCTTCGTGCTAGCTTTCAAGTGGCTCGTCGCCTGTGAACTAACGCTTAACAGGGCCGACACTTTGGCGTTCAACAACATGCGTTGAAAAACGAACGGTTTCGGCGAACCGACCTCCGTCAGCAATGTGGTCGATCAGAAGTTCGACGGATCGCTTACCGATGAGTTGAAGGGGCTGTCGAAACGTGGTGAGTGGGCATGCCGATTTGACGGCGTCCGGTCCGTCATCGATTGAGATGATAGACAGGTCACGGGGAATGGAAACCCCTCGACTGATGAACGCGGCGACGGCTTCAGCAGCAAATACGTCGTTCCAAACCACAAAGGCGGTAGGGCGGTATTCAACTGGCATCGAAAGAAATGCATCGACCAGTCCGATTGGCCAATCTTCGCGCATATTCCAACGACTGAAAACCCATTCGGGACGGACTTCGATGCCAGCTTTTTCAAGTGCCTGCCGATAGCCAATTTCACGTTCACCAGAGCTGATACTCTGCTTACTGGCTCCGATGTAGGCAATTCTGCGATGTCCCCTCTCCATCAAGTAGGCTGCGGCGGCCGAGGCCGTTTCCTGGTTATCGATATCGACGCTCGAGATCCCTTTCAACCAGCTTGTCGCACCGATCATGACCATGGGTACACCACGTTCGTAGAGCAGGTTCACCGTCTCACTCTCAAACGCGGGAGCCATGAGAAGCAGTCCATCGCAGCGACCATCGTAGTTCCGGCGGATTGCTTGGCCGATGTTCGTATGCCACATGCGCTGAATGAAGATCGTTGTGCTCCAACCCTGCAAGCCTGCCGCTTCCAAAATTCCATCGAGGATGTAGGCGAAATAGGAATTCGTGAAGATCGGAGAGTAGCTGAGATCCTCGGCCATGAATCCAAGGTTGCGGGTATTAATCGCCTTCTGCTTTTCCTCCATCGGAGGAGGTCGATAGCCCATCTCTCGCATCGCCGTGAGCACTCGACTACGAGTTTCCTCACCGACGCGTTCGAAACGACCATTCAAGACATGCGACACCGTAGCTGTCGAAACTCCGCAAGCCTTTGCTACTTCTCTTATCGTTGCCATGCTTCCTCAGAACCTGAATGACCGACCGCGATTCATAATAGCCGGAAGAACGTAAATCTTTGATTGAAAGGCTCTAGGATTCAGATTGAACACTAACACACTCACGGTTCCCATTCGAAGCGACAAGTTGTCGCTCTCTGCACAGATCAAATCGCACCTTTGCCATCGGCAGACGGAATTCCAAACAATCGATGTGTTCGATACCGATGCTTTTGGGCGAGTTCTGACCCTAGACGGTCATATCCAATTAACCGAACTCGATGAAGGAGCCTATCACGAGTTCCTGGTCCATGCTCCCCTTCTGAACATTCCAAATCCGAAGTCGGCCCTCGTCGTGGGTGGAGGCGACGGGGGAGTATTACGAGAGATCTGCAAGAATCCTTCGATCGAGCACATCGACATGGCGGAGATTGATGCTGGTGTCGTCGAGGAATCGAAGAAGCATCTCCCGTTTGTCAGCAATGGCGCATTCGACGATCCTCGAGTCCACCTGCACATCACGGATGCCTTTGCCTTTGTAAAGGCCGCAAGTCGGAAATTCGACCTCATCGTGGTTGACAGCACTGACGTCTACGAAGAGGAGGACGGAGGGTTGAGTGATCAACTCTTTACGGCTGAGTTTTATCGCGACTGCCTCAATGTCCTGAGTCCGAACGGCATTGTCGTGACCCAGGCTGACAATCTTGTGTTCTGCCCTTACTCCTTGGAACACATCTCCGCACTGTTTCAGTCGGTTTTTCCGACGACGGGAAGCTACTTCGCCGTGATCCCTTCATTCGGTGGTTTCTCTGGATATTGTTGGGGCAGTTCAGGTTCGGGAATAAGTTCGACGTTCCCTGAGTCTCGTACCGCGTCGCTTGGACTTCGCTTCTTGAATCAGCATGCATACGAATACGGGATGTGTCCGATACCCTTCATAAGAAATTCATAAGGAAAGTCCCATAACCATGTATCACGTGGCGTCTTGAGATCTCAGTAAGCCATATAAGAGAACTCTAACCGCCAATTGGCCTCAGTGAATAAACACTGGGGTCAGTATTTCCGTCGAACTAGTAAACATGAAAAAACTTAATAGAGCCTTAAACATCGCCCTGGCATGTGGTTGTCTCCTCACAATCTGCCAATCCGCAAACGCTTATATCGATGCAGGATCTGGCAGCTATCTGCTGCAGATTTTGTTCGCTGGCCTTCTCGGTGGTCTGTACTTCGCTAAGACTGCTTTTGGCAATCTCAAGGCAGCCGTTGTAAGACGAGCCAGCATGCACAAGAGCGACGATTCCGCATCGCATGTCCGCTGATCTCCAGCTAGGTGCGTCGTTTCGGGATCCTAGTGGGTTTGTTTTCCGCAAAAATGGAGTCTTGCTGAGGCAAGTCAACCGGCCCTACCTAGAATCACTTAAACGGCTCACTGACTCTGGCCTATACGGGGAGCTCACAGAAGCTGGGCTGCTGATTCCGCACACTGAGGTTGGCATTGAGAATGCCTTCAGTGATGAAGCGGTAGCCGTGCTGAAGCCAGAGCGCATATCCACTATCTCGTATCCATACGAATGGTGTTTCAGTCAGCTCAAAGATGCAGCCTTAACGACGCTGAGGATTCAGAGCATTGCGATGAAGCACGGGATGTCGCTAAAGGATGCAAGCGCTTATAACATCCAATTCCATCACGGCGGGCCCGTCTTTATCGATACGTTATCGTTTGAGCCATACGACGAAAGTTCGCCATGGAAACCTTATCGCCAATTTTGCCAACACTTTTTGGCCCCTTTGGTTCTGATGAGCTTTGTCGACATTCGATTATCTCGACTTGCGGCGTCCTACATCGACGGTATTCCACTGGATCTTGCAAGCAGCCTTAGCAGTTCACATACAAGGTTCAAGCCAGGTATCGGAATGCATCTCCATCTGCATGCACGCATGCAGGCTAAAAACGCAGATGCTGGCACCAAGAAGGAAACGCGCGGAGGATTTGGCAAGAATGCATTGCTTGGTCTGATCGACAGCCTCCAATCCACCATCGAAGGCTTGAAGTGGAAGCCCGAAGGTACGGAATGGGCAGATTACTATTCCGATACGAACTACTCGGACGCTGCCATGATCGCCAAGCATAAACTCGTTGCGGAGTACCTTGGCGCTGTCTCGCCAGCACCCAACATCGTTTGGGATTTGGGGGCAAATAACGGCGAATTTAGTGCTGTCTCGACCTCGATGGGTTTCCAAACTGTGGCATGGGATATTGATCCGGCTGCGGTCGAGAAGAACTATCTACAACGGCGAGCGGACAAGCTCATGCTTCCATTGGTTCAGGACCTTACGAATCCAAGTCCATCTATCGGATGGGCGCTTCGTGAGCGTGATTCGCTGATTGAGCGGGGACCCGCGAACGCGATGTTGGTATTGGCGTTAATTCATCACCTCGCCATTGGAAACAACGTACCGCTCCTAGAAATTGCCTCGTTCTTAGCTCGCGCCGGAGAGTGGCTCGTGATTGAATTCGTCCCTAAAGATGATTCACAAGTTCAACGTTTACTTGCTTCGCGAGAGGACGTTTTCCCCGATTACACACAGGAGCAATTCGAGGCGTCATTTCAAGGTCGTTTTACGGTCATCAAGAAGGACAGCGTTCCCGGAACCGTTCGAACTCTCTATTTGATGAAACGCAGAGCCAGCTAGCTAATATGCGCAGACCGTTCCATCCGCTCGTATTCGCGCTCTATCCTGTGCTCTCGTTGTATTCACTCAACACAGCACTGATACCGCCCTCTGATGTCCCGATTCCTCTGGTAGTTATTCTCGCCATAACGTGTGCACTTTGGGGAGTATTGAGTCTCCTATTAAGGAGTGCTCTCCGGGGGGCTGCAGGAGCGTCGGTCGGCATCGTTTGCTTTTTTTCGTTTGGCCACATCTGGAATTTTGTCCATAACGTCGACGCTCACCGATTCTTCGTATCGAACAGATCTGAACTCCTTGTCTATTGGGCTCCCCTGGCCGTAGCTATTTTTGTTCTGGGCTGTTGGAAATGGAAGAAGTCGGAGCAGATCGCGCAGGCGATGAACTTCGTGAGCATCGTTCTCGTGGGAGTTCCTACTCTATCGATCGCAGCTGCCTGGTTTGTTGCCTGGAAAGGCAAGGCGATCCATTCAGTTCATTCGAACGTCAGCAAGCTGAACACTTCAGTTCGCCCCGACATCTACTATGTCGTTCTGGATGGCTATGGCAGAAGCGATGCACTCAAGGATGTCATCGGATTCTCAAACAAGTGGTTTGTTGATGAATTGCAGAGGAGAAATTTCTTTGTCGCGAAGAACTCTAAGGCGAACTACTGTGAAACAGAACTCTCGCTCGCCTCGTCACTGAATCTCGACTATCTTCCCAAAATTCTGCCGGATTACTCGCCAAATTGGGACGACCGAGGAATCCTAGACAAACTCATTGACGAGAGCACCGTTTCAAAGTATTTGAGAACGATCGGGTACCAATATGTTGCGTACACCACCGGATTCCCTGCCGTTCATCCCTACTCTGCCGACATCTGGCTGCAGGACACTCAAGGCGCATCACTCCTTACTGGAGCCTTGATGTCTGACACTCCACTTCCGGAAGACAGTTCACTTCCATACACTTCTCTGTTTGGCGGGCGACGCATGATGATCCGAGCCGCAGCGGCAAATATGGCACGAGCGGCAGAGGGAGGCACCAAGCCCAAGTTCGTATTAGTTCATATATTGGCCCCACATCCGCCCTTCGTTTTTGGCCCCAACGGTGAGCCAACTCGCGTCAACAAGATGACCTTCTCACTTGTGGACGGGAGTCACTATTACGATAACGGAGGGACTCCCGCCGAATACGCAAAGGGATATGCGGACCAGGCGACATACATCAGCAAGCTGATGTTGGAAGCGGTAGACCAAATCACCAAGAAGAGTCATGTTCCGCCGATCATCATCCTGCAAGGCGATCATGGATCGAAGATGAAACTGAATCAGGAGCTCTTGGACAAGACTGACGTCAATGAGTGCTTCCCGAACCTAAACGCCTATTTGGTTCCACCATCCGTGCGAACCAAGCTCTACGATGGGATCACCCCCGTAAATTCCTTCCGAATGATCTTTAACGGACTCTTTGAAGACGCCTTCCCTAAACTCCCAGACCGAAGTTACTACTCTGGCTGGTCGTCTCCCTTCAAGTTCATCGAAGTTACGGACAAGCTCAAAACGGCGAAGCCTTAAGATCAAGGAGGTAGTCACCCAATCGTGACTACCTCCTTGCCCAATTTCCCTCTCGAAATCAGTTCTTAGCCATCTTAAACTCGAACTTCCAACGAACAGGGCCGGTTGCCTCGGGGAGGAACTTTATTTCTGCAATTTGATCCTCGACACGGACTTCAGCCGAATGCCCGCCGAAAGATGCTGCCTGAACGGTGAATCCCTCGGGCAATCGAATGAAGATGCTGTACGGATCGTTTTTAACGACTTTGCTTTCTCCGCTCAACACATTTGCGCTCCAGTTCACTGAAACGAGATCGACACCGCCCTGACTGATATGCCGGCTCGTCGAGAGTATCTGCGGTCGGCTTAGAGTCTTACGGATAGCGTAGGTCGCGACGCCCTTCGCATCAAGAGCCCCCGCCGTGAAACTGCCGTGGAATTCACCGAGATACTTCTTCGACCAGAATTCAAACACGGAGTAGGTGTCATCGGGAAGGCCAACCTCTTCGAAACGGACTTCCTGCTGCGGCATAGCCGTTGTGTGCCAGTTCATTCGCGTGAGAACGGTCCAAGATTCAAATCGCTGATTGATATCTAGCATCCACCAAGGGCAGACTTCTCCCCGTTGGTCCGCATCAATCGGCCCTGAATGGGCTCCACCTTGATCGTTTCGGAGTCCCTTCTTGAGGTTGTCCGTCTTGACAGGATCGAAGTCATATAGCTGCCCTGGCACGGTGAACATAACCGGGCTGGAGCGCTTTACCCCTTCAAGATTGGCGTCGTTCTCGTAGACTTCCGGCTTGTCGCTAAGCAGAAGTTGCCCGCCTGCCATCGATACCAGCACCGGTCGAATCTTCTCCTCGCCGTCAAGATACTTGCCCGTCGCTCGATCGAACGGTTTCACGTCACAGTGGTCGGGATCGTTGCGCCAAACGACGTTATTCCACGAGGTGTACTGCTGCAGAGTAGAGGGGCCGAAACCGTCTCCGCCAAGTCTGCAAGCATCCGCAATGCCAATGACTTCTGGCAAGACTCCCCAGCAGGCAAGCATATAGGTGTCGGCACCAACCTCTTGCCGAATGACCTTAAGGTAGTTTCGGAATGCATCCTCTGCGGTGGTTCCTTTTGCTGTGAAGTATTCGCGCCTAGGGTAGCTATCGTCGTAAAGGAGGTGCCGGAGGGCATCGACCTTGACGTATTTCCAGCCCATCTTGTGGATTGCCTGATAGGTCGGCCTGACGATTGTGTCAAGAGCTGCTTTCACAGAACCATCGAGACCGTAGTCTATCCACGGGCCCTTAAATGCTTTTCCATCGCGGCCAGTGATAAACCAATCGAGGTGACTGTTCACATAGTCAACATCGCCAAAATGCACGTTAAGCCAAAGCGCGGGATCGAGACCTTTACTGGAGATCGATTTCGATAGGTGCTCCAATCCGCTGGGGAATTTGTCGTTCGTGTGCAGCCAATCCTTGGGCAGACCACCAGGTCCACCCTGGTAACCATCATCGATCTGGATATAGGTGTAGCCAAAATCCTTTAGCTTGTCGCTAAATACCTGGCTGGCTCTCTCCACATCCTTCTCGTGGATATCGTCGAAATATGCCCACCAAGAGCACCAACCCGTAATAGATCCTTTCCAGACGTCGTGCTCCCATGGGCGGAAGTACGTTAGGTTCTTGTGCTTCTGATAGTAACGCGGTCGAAAAGTTACCTGCAGTTCCTTGCCACTCAGAGTACAAGCGAATGCGCGGGAAGAGCGGCCATCTGAAATCGGCTTAATTGATGCCTCGGTTCCGGTCTCCAACATCCAATCACGCTTTCGGTCGTAGATCGCGTTATTTCTTAGGTTGCGGGAAAGGCCAACCGAATTCCTCACGAGCTTAAATCGGTCTTGGGCAGGGGAATTGGTTTCGGCGGGAAAAGCTTGTTCAGAACCTTCGACTTTCGAGTCTATGTGAAGCTTCATGGTCGACGTCCCAGCAAGGACGATGCGCTGCGTGATTTCTCCTCGCGCTCCTACTTCCTGGTCAACTTTGAGTTGCACCTTCTTCCACTGATCAGGGTTTCCATCGACCGAGAATTTTCCAGAGAGGACCTTTTGGCCCTCATAAACAATCTCGAAAGTTGGCTTGTCTTTGCCAAGGACGACATGCGCTCCAACGTTCGGCGGCTCCGACGATGTCAATCCGATACTCATAAAAATCCCTGGACCCACAAGCGAAAGGGCCAACTTTAGCAACGATGCCATGCCTTTATCATATCCAAACGACCCCGCATTGAACCTGCCCACGCGCCTGTCACCCAAAGCTGTGACGCGATTAACCGTGTAACTGGAACACAATGAGGTTGTTGCGTGTAGCATATAGGAGAGGGCGCAGTCCTTCCATTTCCAGACTTCAGGATGTTTTCTCAAGCAGTAGCGGTGATCATAGCGTTGGCGTCGGTCCAAGGTCCAAAGCGACCAATACCTCGGCACGTCTTTGTATACGATCCCGTTGCGCTTGAAGCGTTTAATAGGGAGCAACAAGCCAAACTTTCGGGCGGCGCACCTCCAAACGCATCTCCACAGACCACACCTGAAGCGAAGCCTGGAAAGAAACCAACGAGTCCTCCTCCCTCCTACGTCAACATAAGCGGAAATTTCGGCGGCGTGTTCTATGTAGCTGGTGTTGGGAATGGTACGAGTCAATCTCAAACCAACCTAATCAACATCACCACAAATCGGTCCGTCACTTTCTCCGCGAACTCTTTCAAGCCTTTGCAGTTAGATAGTTCGTCTGAAGAAGCAATGGGAAGCGTCACCTACACGATGGCGATTTACCAGGGCACATCTTCGCATGTCGGATCATTGGTAGCCGGTCCTGTAAGTGGAACGGATACAGCTTTCAACGGACAAACCGTAGCGGTCAACTTGGCACAAATTCCCTCTGGAGGAAATATGGTGCTGATGATCACCCGCACGCTGAATTTAACGGGGTTAGCAACAGGGGCACGTACGTTAGTGGGGACTGGATATATTGGCGTTACGATCAACTAAGTTTTACGATCAGATCAAGAAATGCTGGTTGGTTGCCCTAACCTGCCTTACCCCTCTTGTTACGGCACAAACCGAAAACCAGGGTCTGAGAGGTATGGCGATTGCGCCAGTGATGTACCGCGCCACAGGGCGACCAGGAATGCCTTTGGCCCTACCCGTTGAGATTCAGAACCTTGATCTCCAACCGGTCGAAGTTAAGCTAGAGGTCTATCCCGTAGCCTATAAAGACTGGACGTACGGGGCAATCACCGGCACCAAAACAAGATTCGATTGCTCAGATTGGTTTCCTACTCGCGAGTTCTCAAAAGTAATTCCACCCACGTCGACGGCGGCGATTCCGCTGAAATGCCTTGTGCCAAAAGGTACCGCACCAGGTGTTTACTACTGCTTGGGGACAATCAAGCCCACTGTCGACAAGAACAACCCGAATCAGATTCGCGCTGAGTACCAAATCCCAATTATCATTCGAGTGGGAACCGTTCCCAAACCCGACCTCAAGTTTGGAACTCCCTCCCTTGACGTCTCGGACAAATTCAGCACGATCACACTTCCCTTCATCAATGAAGGAGATGCCTTCGCGGTTATCGGTGCGTCGGTTGTATTGAGGGATGCGACGGGTAGGCCGGTAGGCGAGAAGCGCGTCGACACCGACAGAAATCTTTATCCACAAAGCAAGAGGAATTTGACGTTTTCGGTTCCGTCCAAGTTGCCTGATGGGCAATACACGGTACAGGCGACTTGCCAAGTTAACTTGCAGACGTATCGGCCGATCACCGCCGCGTTCGTTGTGAGCAAAGGCAAGGCCACAAGAGTCACCGATGGAACGGTAATCTCGTTACCACCCTTCACCGTCGATCCACCCCTCTTTCATGATGCGATGCCGATTGGAGCCACAAGACTCCAAATTGTCAAGTTTACTAATCAGACGGCTAATCCCTTATCCGTAGCTGTTTCGGTCAGGAAACTAACCCAAACCACGAATGGCCTCTTCCAGGTGCTTGAAGACTCAACAGTTGCACCGCTTGAAGTCGAGGTGTCGCCGGAGATTCTAAGCATTCCACCAAGAAGCGCAGTGAATCTCAAGGTCAAGATTTCCGTGAAACCCGGTGCGACTGGCGACTCTTGGTTCGCCATTTCTGCAGTGAGTACCGCTAAGGATTCGCTGTCGCAAGAAGTCTACGGTAGCGTTCGCGTTCCCAAGACTGAAAGCCCTAAGGTGGAGATATCCCCGAAGGAAGTTGGCAAGGTCGGCGAAATACCGATTAGTGTCGACTACGAAGTAACGAACACGGGCAACATTGCCCTGTTACCACGTGTCAATGCAGCAGTCCTGGAGAGTGGACTAACTGCGATCGCGCGACTTGAAGTGCCCCAACTCGGTGACGGCGGAATTCTGCCCGGAGCCACACTTCATAACCGCGTGATGCTCCCCCCAAATCTGAAACCAGGAGCGTATACCGTTCGCCTGGAGTATCAGTATGCCGAGACCAAGGATGGTCAACCCGTCTCGGAGATCAAACAAATCCCCTTCTTCATTCCGGCGCCCAAGAAAACTTCTTCACCGCCGAAGAACAAGAAATCTGGAGGCAACCTTTGAATCGCATGAGAATAGTGGCGGCACTGGCCGCAATGGCAGCTTGTGGGTTATCCGTAACCCAGGCAAATACCCTTGGTAGGCATTCGTTTTCGTCTTCAATCATCGCATCCGCAATTGCGAAGTTTCACGGTGTCAAAGACGCCGCTCCGACGCGACTTCGAACCGTTGCGACCGCGATTCAGGTGGAAGTTCCAGCAGTGAAGCAAGACCCGGCTCCTATCAAAGCCGATGTGGTGACCAAGAAGGACGCTCCCCAGCCATCCGCCCCAATAAAAGCTGACGTTGTTTCCAAGAAAGATGCGCCTGCAGTTCAAGAACCAGCCCCGATTAAGGCCGATGTCGTTCAAAAGAAGGACGTGCAGACCCCAGCCCCGTTAAAGGCTGACGTTGTGTCGAAGAAGGACGCACCGATTCAAGCAACAGTGCAGAAGCAACCGGAGACAAAGCCAGCCGAGCAAAAGCCTGCAGACAAGATTACAGCCGAGCAGAAAACGCCTGCTCCCCTCACAACGCCAACCGCTCCCACAGTGGTGACACCTCAGCCAACAACGACTCCAAAGACCGCATCTTCAGATGGTACAGTGACGAACACCTTTACCGGTGAAGACATCAAGCAGGTCATGAGTGAAGTGGGTGCGCTTGCTGGAGTGACGATCGTTAGCGATGACACCGTTAAAGAGCAGAACATTACGATTGAATTCAAAGGCGACTCCATTGAGGTCGCGGTCGAAAAGTTAGCTCTAATGGCGGGTGCGTACTGGAAGCAACAATCTCCTGGCTTCTTCCTTGTAAGCAAGGCAACCTCGGAAGCAGCGCTGTTCTCGAGATTCGCTGAAACCAAGATCTATCAGGTCAAGAATCAGAATGCATCCTCGATTCAGTCCGTCCTGAGTCCTTCCTACAAGAATTACGTTTCGGTGGATCCCAAGTCAAACACCATCGGTGTGTGCGCCCCCAAACAGCTTCTGGAAAAGATCATCTCCGACATCCAAAAGGCTGATATGCCTGGCAGACAGATCAGTATCGAGGCACTCGTTACCGAGATCACAGTTGATGACTCGCTCAGTTCGGGCTTCAGTTGGACGAAAGGAAACACTTCGCTTGGAACAGACTTAAGCATTACGTCTCAGGCGGCATCGATCGGAGACATGGTCAAAATCCAAGCCGCGATCAAGAACAACAAGATGTCCCTCCGCGCCAATCCCCACCTGATCGCCACCGCTGGTGTCGAGTCCATGGTGAATGTTGGCCAAGACACCTACTACTCATTGCTGAGTGGAAGCACGATCTACCCAACGAGCCAGATTCAGTTGATCCACACCGGCGTGACCTTGAAGTTCACTGCTTTGGTGGGTGACGATGGCATGATCACCATGTACTTGGATCCGTCGGTAAGTGACGCAGTCACCAATGTCAGCGGCAATCCGACATCCAATATTCGAACAGCAAACACGAAAATCCGAGTCAAGTCGGGACAGACGATTGTCATCGCTGGCCTGCTTCAGGACACGATCAGCCGACAAACGGTTCGAGTTCCATTCCTTGGTTCCATTCCGTTACTTGGCGAGATCTTTACGCAGAGAACGAATTCGAAAAAGAAGATCGAGACCGTGTTCTTGATCACACCGAAGTTGATCGAGGGTTCGTAATCCGAACCCTAAATCAACTTTTGACGATAGTGTTCGTCAGGGCGCGTGTGGATTCTATCGACTGCCTGCGAAGTTAAAGGACGTAGCGGTCGGCCCGTAGACAAAGCCCCAACCCACGCCCTTGCTGCCTTGATCGCCATATAACTTGCACTCTCGACGTCTCGCGTCGACTTTGCTGGGCAAATGAGTCCGTGGTTCTGAAGCCAAATCGTCTTTGGCACCATTCCAAATTCGTCAATAAACTCTTCGACGCTTTGACGGATGGCTCGTGCCAACGGCAAACCGGGGTCGACGTAGGGAACAAAAGCGGTTGCTGGTCCACAGCACACGATTTCGTCGGGAAAGAGGCGCTGTCGGGCGATTTCTTCGCAGCCCTCTATCGACAAGAGGCTGATGAGCGGAGTCGGGTGCGTATGGCCGACCCAATTGACATCACGCAGGCTCAATAGATACGCATGCATGAAAGTCTCCACGGATGGAAGCGGATCACGGGTTGGTTCTACACGGCTCTCCCCGAGAAGGCCGCGAACGTCCGCATCCGATAGGTCTGGGCCATCAAGTGCTTCCATAATCGGCGCGATATTGACCTGAGAAAACCCACTCGGCGTGATGTTGGAAAGCGAGAACCCACTTGCCTTCACATAAAACTGCCCTTCACCCACCTTTGCGCTCGTGTTCCCTTCACCAAGAATGGCGAGATCTGCTGTCGATGCTCCTAATTTTAGGCTCAAATTGACGAGTTCAGACAGTACTGGGTCCATTAAATCCAGCATACCGGGCAGGAACCCGACGTTGTGGCGGCGAACTGAGTGGGCCATGTCGACTGATCATCCATTGACTCGCAAGGAAGTCCTCACCTCCATGTTGGTAGCCGCGGCCGCTTCTGCAATTCCCGCAAGCCTCGTAACGACCCAAGCCAAAGCATCTGGTGAAGAGATCACCTTGGATGACCTAAAGTCGATGGAGAAGATCGCCGGAATCAGCTTTTCCGACGAGGAACGGAAACGAGTCCTAGCTGAAATTCGAGGAGCGAGATCTGGTTTCGCTGGCATTCGCAAGCAGCCAATCACTGCGACGGTGGAACCTTCTACCACTTTCCACCCCCTTGGAGGCGGTTCTATTTCTGGAGCGAGGGTACGAGCAAGGCGGACACCTTCCAACCCTGCCCGAAGGGGCACCGACGAAGATGTTGCCTTCCTGCCGCTCAAAGATTTAGCCCACCTTATTGAGACTAAGCAGGTTTCACCGGTCGAGTTGACTGAGCTTTACCTAAGCAGGTTAAAGAAATATGGCGACCGACTGCTGTGCGTCATCACCCTCACCGAAGATTTGGCAATGGAGCAGGCTCGGCGCGCTGAGCAGGAGATCAAGGCAGGCAAATACCGTGGGCCACTTCATGGAATTCCGTACGGCATCAAAGATCTATTCAGCACAAAAGGCATTCCGACCACTTGGGGAGCGGGCCCCTTTGAACACCAGGTCTTCGATTACGACGCCACCGTCGTCGAGAGGCTGAACGCGGCGGGAGCCATTCTCGTCGCAAAGTTGAGTTGCGGTTCCCTCGCCCAGGGCGATGTATGGTTCCGGGGGACCACCAAGAACCCATGGAATCCAAAACAAGGATCAAGCGGATCCAGCGCGGGATCTGCCGCAGCCACCGCGGCTGGGCTTGTTGGATTTTCCATCGGCACCGAAACCTACGGCAGTATCACATCTCCCAGTGTGAGGTGTCGGGTCACAGGCTTCAGGCCCACATATGGCCGCGTGAGTCGCTATGGGGCCATGGGATTGAGCTACACGATGGATAAAGTTGGGCCGATCTGCCGCGACGTCGAAGACTGTGCTCTTGTCTTCGCCGCCATATGTGGTGCTGATTCAAAGGACTTGGCTTCGGTGGACCGATCTTTCGAGTATCCGCACCGGCTTTCCCTGAAAAAGCTAAGAGTGGGGTGGGTTGGCCCCGAATCCGGTTTGACGAGCGACTCCGTTCTCAAATTGCTCAGGGAGGCAGGAGCGACCATCAAGCCTGTGAAGTTCTCACCGATGCCGGACGGAGTCAACCAGATCCTAAACGTGGAGGCTGGCTCAGCCTTCGATGAATTCACTCGGGGAGAGGCGATCCACGACTTGAAGAACTCCAGTTGGCCCGAAACATTCAGGGCAAGTCGATACATCCCTGGTGTCGAATATCTCCAGGCTCAACGTGCCCGCACACTGCTCATGCATAAGTTCGAAGAGGAATTCGGCGATCTCGATTTGGTGGTTGGTGGAGGCGTGCTCGGCCCAATTCTTGGCCACTGCAACTACTGCGGACATCCCCAAGTGGCACTGCCATTTGGAGACGATGGAAAAGGAAATAGCCAGTCAAGATCACTTGTCGGGCGTCTTTACCGCGACGATGAACTCCTTACCATCGCCAAATTCGTCCAAGGGCAATTCGATTTTCACCGAAGGCGACCAGATCTATCAAAAATATGAAATAAGTCCCGCACGGATTTCTTAGCAAGGCATAATGGCGGAGATGAGTAGCGCCTATGAATCTCCGGTTTGCGTCGCCATTGTTATCTGTAACGACTGCATTGAAGACAAGCGGACTAACAACAAAACGTTGATCGGCCTATTCAATGCGGTCACTGTTCAGTCGGTCCCCGCTGTCCATTCAAAGATGGTAATCATGGCTTCGATTACGAATGCCGCGAAAACACTCGATGTGAAACTCATTATTCGCGCCCCATCGGGTGCCGAGGTTGCCCACATCGACGCTCCATTCCCTACGTATGATCCAGTGGCGGCTTACGACATCGTATTCGAGATCAACGGGATGGTCATCAACGAACCAGGCACGTATAACGTCGACCTGATGTGTGACGGCTCTTACTTGGCAGGACGTCGATTCGACGTGATCATGACTTCCCCTGCCACGAACTAACGCTCAGCAAGGTGAGTGCGGATCGCTTCAATAAGTTTCGGGCCAACGCCTTGAACCTCTTGGAGTACATCCGCCTCGTCGGCTTGACGTAGTTTCTCTAGATTTTCTATTCCGTACTCTTGGTACAGCTTGCGGGCAGTTTTGGGTCCGAGACCTGGAATTCGAACAAGCTCTAAAACGGAAATTGGCGCGAACTCCTCCCACTCCTTCTGCTTGGAGCTGACGCCAGATTCCATGATTTCGCGAATGTACTGAGCGACAAGTTTTCCGACACCTGGAATGTCTGTGAACCGATGATCTCGTCTGAGGTCTTCGACTGGCTCAGCCATTTTCTCGATGTACCGCGCGATCTGGGTGTATCGCGTGGCATGAGACTCTTCATAACCGGCGATGATCAGGAAGTCTCGAAGGTCACGAAGCTTGTCGGCTAATTCAGAATTCGTCATGAGTCCATAGGATACGAAACTCTTGTCCGAATTAACCAAAAAACTCAGCTAAAACAGCGAATTCAAACGCTGTTGGCTCTGCCAGTTAAACATGTTATTGCGCCATACTTTTCCTAAGTAAATGCCTTTTCCAACCAACTTCCAGTGGGGCGTCGCGACTGCGTCCTATCAAATCGAAGGAGCCCCATATAAAGTCGGTGGTGGACGTAGTGTCTGGGACATGTTTTGCGAGCGCCCCGGCGCAATTAGCGACCGTTCCAACGGTGATGTCGCTTGCGACCACTACAATCGCTACAAAGAAGACGTGGCTTTGATGAAAGAGTTGGGTATTCCCAACTACCGAATGTCCATCGCTTGGCCCCGAGTTATTCCGGATGGCGTCGGGAAAGTCAACGCAGAGGGCCTCGCCTTCTATGACAAATTGATCGACGAGCTCTTGGAGAGCGGCATTCAGCCTCACGTCACGCTATTCCATTGGGACCTCCCCTACGAACTGTATCTTAAGGGCGGATGGATGAATCGTGACTCTGCAGATTGGTTCGCCGACTACGCGAAGATCGTCGTTGATAAGCTGTCTGATCGAGTTGCCAGTTGGATGACGCTGAACGAGCCCCAGTGCTTTATCGGCCTCGGGCAACACAGCGGCGTTCATGCTCCCGGCGACAAATTGAATTTCAAAGAGGTCCTGCTTGCGGGTCACCACGCAATGCTCGCACATGGCAAAGCGGTCCAGGTCATCCGTGCGGGATGCTCCAAGCCAACCCGAGTCGGTTGGGCACCGGTCGGCGCGCCTAAGATTCCAGCTACAAATTCACCAGCCGATATCGATGCTGCCCGAGAAGCCACGTTCACGACGACTTCGAAAACGGTCTGGAGCAACACATGGTGGAATGACCCCGTGTTCTTCGGCACATATCCACAGCAAGAGGTGGAGTTGTTTGGATCGGATGCACCAGTCCCACGAGCCGGGGACATGGAAACGATTTGCCAGCCTCTCGACTTCTTCGGTGCGAATATCTACACCGGCGACATTATCAAAGCCGATCCAGTAACCGGCAATCCGATTGAGGTCTCCCACGATCTGGGCACAGGGCGAACGATTTACCATTGGGCGGTAACACCCGATGCCCTTTACTGGGGCCCAAAATTCTTCTACGAAAGATATGGGAAGCCGATCGTCGTCACCGAAAACGGGATGGGATTATCCGACTGGGTCGCACGCGATGGAAAGGTCCATGACCCTCAGCGAATCGACTACTTATCTCGTTATCTCGCAGCTTTTGAGCGAGCGGCGGACGATGGGGTCGAAGTCGAGGGCTACTTCCAGTGGTCGTTCATGGACAACTTTGAGTGGTATGAAGGATACAAATTCCGGTTTGGAATTGTTCACGTCGACTACCAAACCCAGGTAAGAACGCCAAAGGACAGTGCATATTGGTATCGAGATGTCATCGCCGCCAACGGCATCGTCTGATTCGACACATCAACCGAGCATAATTTATCTATGAAGCAGATTCGCGAAAACATCTTCCAAGTCACGTTTACCGAACTTGGTAAACCGCCCGCGAAGGGCCCGGTGATCATGGAAGGGTTTGGAGAAGTTATGCTTGACCACGCCGATCTGCGCTACGCGAAAGAGATGCAAGTCCTTGGCTACGAGCCGACGTTCTTCATTAGCAAATCAGCACCGCTGATGGATCGATTCGTTGTCGTTGGTCGCCAACAAAAAGCATAGAACGTCGTCTGACGTGGTAAAACCGCTTGCATTCCCACAAAGCGGTTTTACCAATGACACCTCAGGATCACACAGCACTCGCCCAAAGTTGTCTCGCCTACAAGCTTCGCCCCAATCACTTTGAGGAGTTGCTCCCGTTGGCCAAGCCGGTGTACTTCCAGAATGGTCAGGAAATCATCCGTCATCGGGCTCCGGATTCCGACCTCTATGTGATCCTCGAAGGTCACGTCAACATCCTCACCGATGACGGCGACAAATTCTATGATGCTGGGCCTGGTTCGGTAGTAGGCGAGCTTGCATTTCTTGATGCGGGTCCCCGTGCGGCCAATGTCCTCGCCTGCGGTCACGTCTACGCAATTCGCTTTGGTGCCACGGAACTTCGGCAGCTCATGTGCCAGGACAAAGAACTTGGGTTCTTTATCCTGGCAAACCTAACGCGCGTGGTCTGCGCGCGTCTGCGAAAGGCGGATGAAGAACTCGACAAGCTCATGGACAATGCCCATGATGCTTGGAGCCTTCACGATTGACCGCTACTTAACCGTAGAGTGGGCCGTAGGCAGCACAAGCCCGATAATCCGCCGCCTGCGGCTCAAGACCACCAAAACGGTGCCAACTCGAAGGCCGGTAAAGATCCTCTTCCGAGATATTGTGCATGTCCACGGGGATTCGCAGCATTGAAGCCAACGTAATCAGTTCCGCTCCGATATGACCGTAGCAGATCGCTCCATGGTTCGCTCCCCAGTGGGCCATCACCGTGTAAACATCGCGGAAAGCTCCACTGCCCGTCGTTCGAGGAACAAACCACGTCGTCGGCCATGCTGGGCTCGTCCGCTGGTCGAGAGCATCGTGCATATCTTGTGGTAAGGCGATCGTCGTTCCCTCCGCAATTTGCATGACGGGTCCGAGCCCCTTCACCAGATTGATTCGGAACATCGTGCATGGCATTCCACCACTTGTCGTGAAGTCGGAAGACCATCCCCCGGCTGGGAAATACCCAAGGTCGCTGGCACACCAAAGGGTCTCGTCGAGGCATCGACCCGCTTCTTCGGCAGTGATATCCCAATACGGCTTACAGGCAGGCAAACCATCGATCGACTGTTCACCCGTCCAGTCCAATGCTGATGGGCCTGAGTTAATAAGGTGAAGGAATCCATTCTCGCCAGGCCCCGTAAGTTCTCTACCCGTCACTCGCTTGACCGCATCAGCTGACCAGTACGTTCGAACGTCGCTAAAGAGCTGGGCCGTTCCGGTGAGCAGATGCCCGATGAGCATGGAAGCGCCATTCATCGCATCGTTCTCTGTGGCAACGACGAACGGCTCGCGAATGCCATTCCAGTCGAAGCTGCTGCAAAGAATCGCTTCGAGGAAGTCCCCGTTGGGAAAATGGTCCGTCCATTGTCGCTGTCCTTGGAATCCACCAGCAATCGCATTTCGACCCCGAGCTTGCTCGTGGAAACCCATCTCTTCGAGTTTGGGGTTGCCGATCATCAGGTCTCGAGCGATGAGCGCCATCTTGATGCTAGTTTCCCAGTCCTGATCTTTTTGCTCTCGGGTTCGGGGCGTCGGGTTGTAATCCACACCTTCAGGACAGTTCGCCTTAACCCAGGCAAGCGCCTTCTCGTATTCCGCGTGATCGTAAATACCCTTGTTCATGCGACCCACAAATTCGGTCATGTCGATGGATTCGACTCGCATGCCAAGGTAGCTCTGGAAGAAGTCTTGATCCACGATGGAGCCAGCGATACCCATGCTGACGCCGCCCATCGCGAGATACGCATTGCCCTTCATCGTCGCTGTTGCAATTCCAGCTCTGGCAAATCTCAGGATCTTCTCGCGGACATCCTTCGGAATCGTCGTATCTCCAAGATCTTGAACGTCGCGTCCGTAGATGCCGAAGCATGGAAGACCCTTCTGCGAATGACCGGCAAGCGTTGCCGCCAGATAGACAGCTCCTGGGCGGTCGGTGCCGTTAAATCCCCAGATGGCCTTTGGAATCAACGGGTCCATGTCCATGGTCTCGCTTCCGTAGCACCAGCAGGGAGTAACGGTTAGGGAAACCCCGACGCCTTCCCTTGCGAATTTCTCTGCGCAGGCTGCAGCTTCGGCAAATCCACCGATACAGGTGTCAGCGATAACGCACTCGACTGGAAGTCCACAAGCGTGCTTAAGGCTGCTGGTAATAAGTTCAGCGGTTGCCTGAGCCATCTCCATCGTAAATCCTTCGAGAGACTCACGGACGCCCCCATATCGTCCATCGATCGTGGGTCGAATTCCTACCTTAGGAAGGCTGCCTCGAAGGCGGTTTACAGGTTCGTTCGTGCGAAGCGAGTCGAGTTGTGCCACGAACAAACATTACCCCTAGTGAAAGGACTTTAATGCCTCCCCATATGCGATTCATGAGAGCCAAAATTGTCAGGATGGGGTTGAACTTCCAAGGAGTTGGCTCCCTGGTATGGTAATGATGTGATTACTGTAGCAGAGGCACTGAACCAAATTGCTGAAGGCAAAGACTTTGACTCGCTATCCGAAGCCTTGATGGACCTTGGGCCCCAACAAGCGACAACGGTTCCCAATCAGTGTGCCTATTCGATTGCCACGATTGTTTTTCACACTTGGTTTTGGCAAGACAGGTGGCTTAAGCAGATCGCGGACATCCATTGCGAACCGTTCTCCGGAGACGACTCGGATTTCATCGTGATCGCTGCTGACAAATGGGTCTCAACTCGAGACCGCTTTTTCGATGGATACAAACAACTCCAAGAGCTGGCACAGGATGTTTCGGTATTTGAGAAGCCAACGCAATTTGGCGACACCGTTGAGAGCCTCCTTGTTCGTGCAGCTCTTCACTCGGCTTACCACGTCGGACAAATCGTCTTGCTACGAAGGCTGACCTAGCGAACTCACTGCTAATTGATGATGCGATGTCGCAAATGTGCGACGCGATTGAATCTTGACTTTGGAGTCAACTTTCAAGCTAAAATCTACGTAGAACTGGTTTGGACGCGTGCAATGATGCCTGTTGCGTCCCACCTCATGATTCACGCCATCGCTATGCTAGAGATTAAGAACTTACACGCCAGAGTCGAAGATAAGGAAATTCTTCGCGGGATCAACCTTTCGGTGAACGCGGGAGAGGTCCACGCGATCATGGGACCAAACGGCTCCGGAAAGTCGACGCTTGCCTCCGTTATCGCTGGAAAGAGCGGCTACGAAGTCACGGAAGGCTCGGTTGAAATCAACGGTAAGGATCTGCTGGACTTAGCACCCGAAGAGCGGGCGGCGGCCGGCGTATTCCTCGCTTTCCAATATCCGGTTGAAATTCCAGGCGTTACCAACACCTACTTCCTCCGTGCGGCCCTTAACAACGTCCGTAAGAACCGCGGTGAGCCTGAATTGTCCATGACAGAGTTCATGAAGCACATCAAAAGCAAAGTGCAATTGATGGAGATGGATAATTCCCTCCTTTCTCGGTCGGTGAACGAAGGTTTCTCCGGTGGTGAGAAGAAGAGGAATGAGATCTTCCAGATGGCGGTTCTCGAACCAACTCTCGCGATTCTGGATGAAACCGATTCCGGACTCGACATTGATGCGCTCAAGACTGTCGCAAACGGTGTCAACACGCTTCGATCCACGGATCGGGCCATCGTGGTTGTTACCCACTATCAGCGCCTACTCAATTACATCGTTCCCGACTTCGTCCATATCCTCATGGATGGCCGGATTGTGAAGAGTGGCGGCAAAGAACTCGCCCTTGAGCTTGAGGAAAGGGGCTACGGATTCATCGAAGAGGAGCTCGCGGCGAAGGCCTAAGGCAAATATGATCGACTTAAAATCCGGCAATCATAGCCTTGTTGAGAATTTCGAGCTCATGAAGGGCTTGCTGGCGACGTACGGCCCTGACAGCTTCCAAGTTCTGCGAGATCGCGCCTTCCGAAATTTCAGCGAGTTCGGAATTCCGACGACCAAAGATGAGGAGTTCAAGTATTTGTCTCTTCGAGCACTCGAAGAGGGTCATTTTAAGCCTGCATACGGGGCGACGATCGACCGCTTCCAAGTTGAGCAGACAATCGTTGGTCAGGTCGACGCAATCACTGTCACGTTTGTAAACGGCGAACATGCTCCAGAACTCAGCAGTGCGCACATCCTTCCGGCCGGTGTGTTCATCGGTAGCATCAAGGATGGTTTAGCTGTTTACGAAGACAAGATCGTTCAGCATATCGGTGAAATCGCTAGCCTCAAGAACAAACTTGGAACCAGCAACGATGAGCGATTTGTCCATCTGAATACAGCCTATCTGAGTGAAGGCGCATTCATTTACATCCCCGAAGGCGTATCTCTGGAACGCCCCATTCACCTTTTGTTCCTCACCAGCGCGAATCATGGTCCGCTTGTAAGTCATCCCCGAACGCTGATCGTTCTAGAGGAAAACAGCGATGCCAAGGTCCTCGAAACTTATCTTGGGCTCGATGGTGTGTACTTCACGAACGCCGTAACCGAAGTTTCAGTCGGACCCAACGCCATCCTCGAGCATACAAAGTTCCAGCAGGAGCAGGCTGATTCGGTTCATATCGCAAACATCAGCGTAAACCAGGCTGAAAATTCGATTTACACATCTAATAACATCAACTTCGGTGGAAAGATCGCTCGGAACGACGTCAATGTGTGGCTCGACGGCGAACACACTGAGACGTGGCTGAACGGCACGTCGGTCGGGCTCGGACACCAGGCGATCGATAACCACACGCGAATCGATCATGCCAAGCCAAACTGCAACTCGTTCGAGGTGTACAAGGCCATTCTTGGAGGGCACGCAATCGGTGTCTTCAATGGCAAGATCTTCGTTTATGAGGACGCCCAAAAGACCGATGCCAAGCAGACCAATCAAGCGTTGCTGCTCTCCCGAACGGCGACGATCAACACCAAACCCCAGCTTGAGATCTTTGCGGATGATGTGAAGTGTACGCACGGGGCAACGGTGGGCCAACTTCGTGAAGAATCGGTGTTCTATCTGCAGAGCAGAGGCATCCCCAAGGCTGAAGCTGAAGCTTTACTTGTCTATGCTTTCGCGGCAGAAGTGCTGTTGAAGATTACGATTCCGGGTGTTCGAGAAATCCTTGAGAAAGTGCTTTTCGAGAAGCTGAGCACTACCCAGGAATTGCCTGAATTCGTAGAGACGTAGTCGATGAATCTGACTCAGCCGCTTTCCAGTCTGCTAGCGCCTTTATTTGAGGCGCTGCCCCTGGATAGCGCCATGCCCGATCTTGTCCCTTCGGCGGTCCCCGATCCCGCCTTGGTGGAGTTGGTGTCGACCTTGTGCAAAGATCCGCTCCTCCTCAAGAATTTGCCACTGCAAGCTGGGCTCTGGTTGTACGTTGACGATCTCACTCGTTCACACAACATCAGTCAAAGCATCGAATCTCAGGCTGGCAGCTTGTGGCACGGCATCATGCATCGGCGAGAAGGCGACTTCTGGAACAGCAAATACTGGTTCCGAAAGGCCGGGACATTTTCGGGCTTCGCCGGTATGAACCCATCGGACTTCGTAGACCAAGTCGAGAAAGCCCATAAGCAAAATCCACTGGCTCTCGTTGCTCACCAACGCCAAGAGTGGCAGGTGCTATTCGAATGGTGCGCAAAGTGATTGCCGCACGAAACGTGAACTGAAATGAACGTCCTAACCCGAAAGTCGCTTGATATCGACGCTATTCGTGCCGACTTTCCGATCCTGCAAACGCTTGTGAACGGCCATCAGTTGGTCTATCTGGATAACGGCGCTTCGTCCCAAAAGCCGTTGTACGTGATCGACGCGATGGATACTTATTGGAAGCAGACCAACGCCAATGTCCATCGCGGCGTTCACCACCTAAGTCAAAAAGCCACTCAGCAATTCGATGCGGCGAGAGAAACCATGCGTGTCTTTCTCAACGCTTCCAGTTCGAAAGAGGTCATTTTTACCGCTGGCTGTACGGCAAGCATCAATCTTGTCGCACAGACATGGGGCCGCACCAATATTCAAGCGGGCGATGAGATTCTCATTTCAACGATGGAGCATCACAGCAATATCGTTCCTTGGCAACTCCTGGCCGACCAAGTCGGTGCGGTTATCAAGGTGATACCGATGACTGACGCAGGAGAGATCGAGCTCGACGTCTATGAGAAGCTCCTCTCTGACAAAACCAAACTGGTCGGAATCGTTCACGTCAGCAACTCACTAGGAACGATCAATCCAGTCAAGGAGATGATCCAACTCGCTCATAAGGCGGGCGCAAAGGTTCTGGTAGACGGGGCTCAAGCAGCACCGCATATGCGCATCGATGTTCAGGCACTCGATGCCGACTTCTACGTCGTAAGCTGCCACAAGATGTACGCGCCCACCGGCATAGGCGTCCTCTACGGAAAGCAGCAGCTACTCGAAGCCATGCCACCCTACCAAGGTGGCGGTGACATGATCTACACCGTCAGCTTTGAGAAGACAACTTATGCCGAGTTGCCGTATAAATTTGAGGCAGGTACGCCGAACATCGCGGGGGTTATCGGGCTCGGTGCCTCTGTTGAGTATCTGGCGACTTTGGGTCAGCAACTGCTTGGCGATTCTGAAGGGAGCCTGTCACAAAACCTGGATGCTTGCTTTGGGTGGATCGAAGAGCGAGAGGCTGAACTGCTGGCGTACGGAACGGCAGCCATCTCGGATATTTCAGGTCTCAAACTAACTGGAACGGCAGCACACAAAGCAGGAATTCTAGCTTTCACTTTGGATTGTGCACACCCCCACGACGTAGGCACCGTACTCGATAACCAAGGCATTGCGGTCCGGACGGGACACCACTGCTGCATGCCCGTGATGACGCGACTCGGAATACCGGCAACAACGCGAGCGTCGATCGGGCTTTATAACACTTTTGAAGACATTGACGACCTTGTGGCTGGCATCAAGCGCGTTAAGGAGTTGTTCGGATGAGCGTAGAACTAAGAGAGCTATATCAAGAGGTGATCCTTGATCACAATCGACACCCGCGCAACCGTGGAAAGATAGAGGAACCCACAGGATTTGCCGAAGGACACAATCCGCTATGCGGAGATAACATCAAGGTCTACTTACAGACGGCGGGAGACCGCGTCGAAGAGGTCCGGTTTGAAGGCTCTGGCTGTGCCATTTCCACTGCGAGTGCTTCGCTAATGACGGAGGCCATCAAGGGAAAGACCCTCGCCGAGGTTGAAGCCGTTTTTCGAGAATTCCAGTCGATGGTCACCGAAACCGGTGAAGCGGTCGAGCATCCGGAACTCGGTGACCTGGAGGTATTTGGCGGTGTACGAGAATATCCAGTTCGAATTAAGTGCGCAACGCTTCCTTGGCACACCTTAAAAGCTGCACTCCAAGGTGAAGAAGACAGGGTGAGCACTGAATGAAGTTCGTCTCTCTACTGATCATAAAGCTCAAAGAATCCAGAGGTGTTCGACATGCCTAAGCCTATCGAAATCGTGTCTGATGCACCTACCCAGCGCCTTACAAGCATTCAGAGATCTCTATTCGAGGCTGAAGTCATCGAACAAATCCGTTTGGTGTTTGATCCTGAGATTCCGGTGAATGTGTACGACTTGGGGCTCATCTACGATATCCAGGTAGACGACGACAAGAACGTCAACGTAATGATGACTCTCACGTCTCCAGCCTGCCCTGTTGCCGGCTCTTTACCCGGCGAGGTAGAGAGTGCCGTACGTGGAACTCCTGGCATTGGCGATGTTAGCGTGGAACTGACTTGGGATCCTCCATTTACCATTGACCGGATGAGCGAAGACGTAAAGCTCATGCTAGGTATTGATTAATGGATCACGCCCTCATCGCAAGGCACGAATTGACCCGAACCATGAACAAACTGCTCACCCTCGCCAAAAGGAGTCTCATTTGAAATTCTCAGCCCAAGAAGAATACGGACTGAGATGTCTCCTTCAGATTGCTCGCCTGACATCCGAGCAGAGCATGACCATTCCTGAAATCAGCAAACTGGAAGGTTTGACCCAACCCCACGTGGCGAAGCTCATGATGATCCTTAGGAAGGGTGGCTTCATCAAGAGCACTCGAGGGCAAACTGGCGGATATACGCTCGCAAATCCTGCTGACAAAATCATCCTTGGAGACGTTTTGAATGCATTGGGGGGGCGACTCTACGACGAGGCATTCTGCGGAAAACACTCAGGCCATCACACCATCTGCACACACGCGATCGACTGCAGTGTTCGGTCGGTTTGGCAGATTGTTCAGACGGCCGTCGATGACGTGGTCTACAAAATCACCCTGGCCGACCTTATGAAGCAGGCCACACCCACCACCAACGTTCAGATTTTCAGTGAGCCAAGAAGGCTCCAAACCGCTCGTTCATGATCATGGAAAGCACGAAGACTTACGAACACGAAACGTTTCCAATTTCAATCACTGACAAGGCCATTAACCAAGTCAAGCGACTCATCGCCAAAGATGGGAGGCAAGATGTGTTCCTTCGTCTTGGTGTCAAAGGGGGCGGATGCAGTGGGCTAGAGTACGTCATGAAGCTCGACACCACGAAGAAGACGATCGATATCGAGCACGAATTCGAAGGCGTCCATGTCGTCTGCGATGCAAAATCAGCGGTCTACCTTCGCGGAAGTGTTTTCGACTACACGGGCAACCTCATCGGTGGCGGATTTAAGTTCGACAATCCGAATGCAGGAAAGAGCTGCGGATGTGGCACTAGCTTTATGCCAAAAGCTGTGTAGTAGCCAATTCTCACGGAATCCTCATTTCCCTCTTCCACCCTAGGGTCGTAGATTCAAGCGTACGCGAATCTAGCTCGTCCCTTGCGGGTGATCAGAGTGGATCAACCTCAGCCAATTGCGAACATGACCGGCCCTCGGGTCGTCTGTCCAACGTTGCCTAACAGCTCCGAGGTGGGATTCCCATGATAAAACAGAAAATAGACCGCTACAAGCCATCCCTGGCTGAGGCAACCGACCGTGTCACTGGCCGCTGGCTGAGCGTTGGCCTCGCCCTACTTCTCATGATTGGGATTCTCTTGGGGTGCGGTGGAAGCGGCGGAACGAACTCGACGGAGGTCACTGTTCAAATCACACCTTCCTCAACAACCCTTGCTGCTCGCGGACTGAAGACGTTTATCGCAACCGTTTCCGGCTCGACGAACTCGGACGTGACTTGGACATGTCAAGGCGGTTCTATCGACCAGTCTGGAAATTACACGGCACCAGCCGTTGCTGGCACGGCTACCGTCACCGCAACAAGTGTTTCCAATCCCTCAGTAAAGGCTGTGGCACAGATTACGGTGACCGCCTCAAGCGTTGTCACGGTAGCGATTAGCCCGACCACCGCATCCATCACTCCGGGTGGCAAGGTCCAATTTAGTGCCACGGTTAGCGGGTCGACCAACCCAGCCGTCACTTGGTCGACAACCCTTGGGTCCATCGATTCAAATGGACTCTTTACGGCACCCAATGTGGCATCCACTTGCACAGTGAAAGCAACCAGCGTTGCGGACGCAACTGCCTTCGCAAAGGTGACCGTTTCGGTGAGTACGATCGCGGTTCAGGTCACACCGATAACGCCAACGCTAGGCACCAATCAAATGGTCCAGTTCTCCGCGTCGATTTCGAATCTCGTCGATCAGCGAGTTACATGGTCTGCAACTGGCGGCACGATCACCGCAACTGGGTTGTTCCATGCTGGAGAGACGGGTGGAACCTATTCTGTAACAGCCACGAGCGTAGGGCATCCATCTAGCGCTACGACCGTACCCGTGATAGTCAATTCGATCAATGTGTTTGTCACCCCAACGCCAGTTACCGTGGTGATCGGTCAAACCCAGCAATTCGCATCGAATGTCACAGGTGCCACTACTTCAGCGGTTACCTGGACGACATCGAGCGGATCCATAAGTTCAACCGGTCTGTTCACCGCACCCGCAACGGCGGGAACAGTCACCGTTACTGCTACCAGTTCTGCAGACCCCTCACGGACGGGTACTTCAACGGTCACGGTCGTTTCGCCTTCGACTTACTTCTACGACTTCAACAGTGGCGTTCCGGGCGTGTGGACTCCTTCGACAAATGAAGCAACGCCAAATGGGGTGAAGTTCCTGGGCCGAATGAGCGGCGCGAATACTGCACAGTTGGTGCTGGCCAGTCTAACGACACATAGCTCACTGACCGTAAGTTTCGACCTTTACGTCATCGGCGCATGGGCTGGAATTTCAAACAGTAGCACCTTGGGCGTTTCCATTGGAGGCACAAGTGCTTTCAACCAGTCGTTCTCAAATATCCTTGGCGACACGCAGAGTTACCCGTTGAGCGGAACCAACGCTCCAGCTACGGGAAGTTATGAGCAGAATACGCTGGGGTACACAAGCGACCCGGCTATCCTCTACAACGACTCCTCGTATCACCTCACCTGCACCTTGGCACATACCGGGAGTACCGTCACAATCGTGTTCGCGGGCAATCTCACCGGCACGTTATCGCAGATGGCGTGGGGACTCAAGAACGTTCGAATCACCGCAAATCCATAGCTCCAGCCCTCGATGCCACCTGTCCCAGAAAGGTGGCATCACCATTTTTGATTTCCCGGCGTAAACTGAATCGTAATAGCGTTCGTCGTTGTAAAACTTTGGCAAACGTTTGAGGCATCTCACAACGTCCGAGAAGGCAAGAGACGAGTCGATGGCAATTCAGACAATACGAAACTTATGGGTGGCTACGCTTGTCTGGACGCTCGGCGCTTCCGCACTTGCAAGCGAGACGCTAAAACTCGAACTTCAATCAAGTTTTGAAGGCAATTTCACTGGCCGCAGTGTGAACCCCATCGTTGCCGACATCCAAAACCTTGGACCCGATGCCCGTGGAGTCCTTGTCGTCTCTGCCGATGGAAACCGTACGGACTACCCCGTTGAACTTCCACGAGGGGCCAAGAAGCGGATCATCACCTATCCGGCGTTCCTGTTCGGAACCCTTCATTTCTCACTGGAAACAGATCAGGGAAAGGTTGATAAGGAATACAACGGTGGCGGTTCCAACCCGGATGGGATTCCCGTACTTCTCATATCCGACACGTCTGGAGATCTCGGATTTATCAGGAGAAAGCCTACTGCCCAGAAAATTCAGATCAATCCAGGCATGCCTCCCGATCCTGAAGCGGACAATGGCAGCGGATTAACGGACGCCTATGCGAAACCAGAAATGGCTCCTGCTCGAGCAGTGGGCTATACCGACATCGGCAAAGTGATCCTTGGCTCCGGATCTGAGAGGCTTTCAAACGAACAGGTCGCGGCCCTAAAGTTGTGGTGCCTTCAAGGTGGGACGATCGTGTTCATCGGGGGAGTCTCATCACCGGTACTTGCAGATACAAGGTGGGCCAGCCTGATCCCTGCAGCACATCTTCACCTCACCCAACTTGGTGGCGAATCTTCCAGAGAAAACTTCATACGGGAAAACCCAAATACTTCTGCCAATAAGTCCACCGAAGGCTTCTTGTTGGTTGACGGTTCACCGATGCCCCGGGCGAGTGTTACGACTGGCGCTCCTGTATTCGGTGGTCGCGGCGAGTTTGCTGACAACTGCCTCGTGTGGGCTGACGCCCCCCACGGGCTCGGCAAGACGATCTTCATTTCATTCAATCCTTTCGAGGCGCCGATCAGGAGTTGGGAAGGACGTCAAAAATTGCTCACTCGGATTCTCAAGCAGAATTCGACGATTTTGGCGGCAAGCTACCTCAGCCAATACAACGGCCAAGTAGGGGGAGATCGGATGTGGACGGGCACTGCTTTCGTGCCCACTGCAGGCACTGTTCCTCCACCTCTTGCCAGCGCCAAACCAACTCCGATTGAAGACGACCCCTTCAGCATGGTTTTGCCACCAACCGAGCGGATCATGACGATTCTGTTGGCTTACTTCGTGGTGGTTGTGCCGGTGAACTTTCTTTTGCTTAAGAAGTTGAAACGCGGTGAGCTTGCTTGGTTCACCGCGCCGATCATCAGCCTCGCTTTTGCCGCAATCCTATTCACATCTGCTGGTTCTCTATACAGCGGAAAGATGTCCACCGTAACAAATGGCCTCGTCTTCGCCCAAGAAGGAGATTCAGAGGGTTGGTTCATTGGGACAACTCAAATGTTCATTCCGAGGGCAGGTTCCTACGATCTCCACCTGTCCAATATCGATTCACTAGGATCGATACCCAATGAGCAGCAGGCGTATCGTGGGTACTCAGTGCCGAACGAAGATACAAAGGACTTGGAGCCAGTGGACACTGGGGAAATTCTGGTGACGAATCTCCCCGCGAATAACTTGGCCTTTCGAAAGATTAGCTACAAGCAGCGGATTCCCATTTCCTCGTGGATTCACGTCGTCCTGGAGTCTGAGGGAAAGAAATCCGCAAGGTGCGACATTACGAATTCAAGTCCTTACACGATCGGTGGAGCCCAACTCGCGGTCGGAGGCGAGCTTATCGTATTGGGAAACCTCCCACCAGGAAAGCATGTTTCAGTGCAAGTTGAGTTCAAGTCGAACGCAAAGGACGAAACGTATCCCGTGACAGACATACGCACTTTCACACTCAACAAACCCCGTGTTGCCCTTGTTGGAACCATGAATGAGTTTCATCCGGGTCCGCAAATCGGTCAACCGATTCCTTCGAGAAGTGCCACCAACATCGCCATTTTCTCTGCATGGAAAGGAGGTCAGCCGTGATTAAGGAAAAATGGCTTGATCTGGTTATTCAGAACCCAATGCTCATCGAAATCACGCGATTTCGTCGGCGATACACGTCAGCCAGTGCGACCAGTTCGATGAACGGCGTCGTCGTGCTGCTGTGCATCATTTGCTATGCCACTCTGTTGCTGGTCGTCATTCAAAACCGGACTTCGATCTCCCCGATTGTGATGATCTTCGCACAGACGGCTTTCCTTACTGTCCTTGCCCCCATGCTCCTTTACGGCTCCATTTCGGGCGAGAGAGAGAGGCGGAGTTGGGATCTTTTGCTTGTGGCGCCGATTACTAAGCCGCAAATCGTTGTCGGAAAATTCATGGGTGCGATGGCAGCACTGGGTGTCGCCGTTATCTTGTTCCAAGTTCCGATCGAGATTGCCGCAACTTCGTACGATCGATCTCATTGGCAAAGCGTCCTGGTTGCCGACCTCGTTTCGGTGACCTTTCTGATGTGCGTTTGCGCCCTGACGATTTTGTTCAGCGCGCGTGTGAAGCGAAGCCTGATGGCACTAGGGGCAACCCTTGGATCGCTGGTTACAATCCTAATCGTATTTCCCGCGCTAGTCGGATTGGGGCAGTCCGGCCCCGCCACGGACGCAGCGTTTTTCCTTCATCCTTTCGTCGTGTTGTCTCGGATCGGCGACCGTGATGACGCTATTAGTAGAAATGGAGCCGGGACCGTTGGCCCCGGCACGTCGCAACCCGACTTCCCTTCGAATGTACCGGCTCCTTGGTGGGGCTGGCCGCAAACACTCACCTATCTTGGGCTCACGATCGTTCTCTTGGCGTGGGCTTCCAATACGCTCAATTTCGCCGAAAACGAAGTGAAATTCCTCCCACAGGGTCACAAAGATGCTTGAAGTCAAAAACCTCCGCAAAGAATACGCTGGCCTTACCGCTGTGCAAGGGATATCGTTCAACTTGCATCCAGGGGACATCTTCGGCTTTATCGGCTCGAATGGTGCAGGAAAAACAACAACGATTCGCATGATCGCTACGTTGCTGGAGCCGACGGCAGGCACGGCAATCTTGAACGGGGCCGACATTCGACGTGACACGATGGAAGTCCGCCGCATGATCGGTTATATGCCGGACTTCTTTGGGCTGTATGACGACGTCAAGGTTTGGGAGTATCTGGACTTCTTCGCGGCAATCTACCGAGTGCCAACGAAGCAGCGTGGAGAGGTTATCGATAGCGTCCTCGAGCTCACAAACCTGACAATCAAGAAGGATGCTTTCGTCCAGTCGCTGTCTCGTGGAATGCAACAGCGCCTATGTTTGGCGCGATGCCTTGTCCACGACCCTACACTTCTCCTTCTTGACGAACCGGCGTCTGGCCTCGATCCTCGGGCCAGAGCAGAACTCAAGGAGCTCATTGCGGAACTCGGTCGAATGGGCAAGATCGTGATCGTATCATCACACATTCTTCCCGAGCTTGCCGACTTCTGTAACACAGTTGGGATCATTGAGCGCGGCGAATTACTGGCGTTTGGCCCGGTAAGCAAAATCGTTACCGAAATGCAGCCCCACCGCGTGTTGGCGGTTCAGGTTCTCGGCGCGGCAGCCGATTTTGTGGGTCCCATTGCGGATATGCCCAACGTATTGAGTGCAGTAGCAGTTGGTGAAGGCGATCTTCGAGTGGAGTTCTCAGGTGACCTTGAAGCTCAAGCGGACTTTTTGGCCAAGCTGGTCGGTAAGGGAATGCGCGTCGCGACATTCCGCGAGGACTCCGCTGATCTCGAAGATGTATTCCTCAAGTTGACGACAGGAGCATTGAACTGATGGCCTCAGCCATTGGGGCGTGGATGGTGGCAAATCGCGATGTTTACATCGGGAACGCTACCGCCATGCGCGACTTCAGAGTTCAACTGCGCGGCAATCGCTCCGTTTTATTGTTCGGGTTGTATCTCTTCGTGCTGATTGGGGTCGCCTTGATCGTTTACTCCTCCACGTCGGGCATGTCCGGCATGTCAGGCGTTACGATCGTCGATGCTCAGTCACACCTCAAGCAGTTCTACGAAACGACGATGGGGTTGCTGGGGCTCACGGTTTGCATTGTCGCCCCCGGCCTCACCGCGACGTCCATCGTGGCGGAACGCCAAAGGCAATCCATTGACCTTGTGTTCTCAGCACCGGTAACGCCGAAGTACTACCTGGTCGGGAAGATGATCAGCAGTTTCCGTTACACATGGATGCTGCTCGTGCTGTCTTTACCCGTGACAGCAGCTTCGGTGGTCCTTGGTGGAGCATCTTGGGCCGACGTTCTGGTTGCCTACATCCTGCTTTCGCTTCAGGGCCTGATCCTGACTGCGTTTGCTCTTTTGATGTCCGCGGTGTCACCCAAGCCAGTCGGAGCGATCATCTGGAGCTATGCCGCTTCCCTGCTTTACAACATTGGCGCATACGCTGCCTCGTCAACCGCCCTTGCGACGCTTCGATATGGTCGTGGGGGTGGAGCCGGAAGTGAGGCTCCATGTTTCGTCGCCCTTAGTCCATGGACGGTAGGTGAGGCAGCTCGAACTTACATGACTCTGGGCGGTCATCAAGTTCCGAACTGGCTGATCATGGCGGTTGTTTCGCTGCTGATCGTAAAGATTTGTCTGCTCGGCGCGGGAGCGTTGCTCAGCCCAAGTGGTGGGAAAGAAGTCGTCGGATTGCGGATTCACGCTTTGCTCTACACTGCAACTCTATCGGGGATAGCCGGTTGGATGGCCTGGGAATACCTTTGCCACATTGCCCCGACTTCCTTTAGCTCATCAGGAATTGGCTCAGTGACTGGGTCTGCTATTTGCGGAATCATGGTGAGTTGGGTTGCGATGCCAATCTTCCTCTTTATGCCGTTTGTTGGCTGCTTCGGATTTGATCGAGAGCGGCGCTATATGCCAAATGGAGTCTTCTCTATCCGTCACTTACTGGATGGCACTCCTGCTGGAGGGTTTCCATTTCTCTTGTCGATGTTGCTGTGCCTCTTCGGAGGCTTTGCATTCGGCGGTTGGTATCACATGAGAATTGGAGTGAGCTTTGACTTTTGGATCTTTGCGATCTACTCGTTCACCCTCTGGTTCTTCTTCTGGTCGCTGGCACGCTTGGTCTCATCGCTGGTGAACAACCTGAAGACGAGCCGAGTACTCGTATTCTCCGGGTTTATGTTTCTGGTTGTGATGCCCTATCCATTCCTATTAGCGGTCGCGGGCATCGATCTCGATATTAACAAGATGAGTCTGTGGGATCTTTACATCCTGGAGCCTATTACGGGACGGAGGGCTGAGCCTATTCCGAAGGCAATCTTGTTCAGCGCGATTCTTTTCGGCCTTGCTGTCGTGATCACTGCGATCGGGGAATCGAGAACTCGTACAAAGTTGAAATCGATGAGGAACTATGATGAGCGACCTTACCAAGCAGCTTAAGAGCTTCGAAAAACGAGTGAGGCTCGTTCGCGCGTGGCGTGGATTAGCAGTGGGTGCCTTTTTGGGTGCCGTCATTTCTAGCGTTTGGTCGGTGCTCGACTGGCGATCGGTGGTTTACACCGAATGGGCGTGGATGGTCATGCTGACGGCAGCCGCAGCGATCGTTGGTGGGCTGATTGGGCTGGTCAGAAAAATTCCTGCTGAACAGCTCGCCGAGAGTATTGATCGCCGAGCCGGCCTGAACGACCGCTTAACGACTGCCAATGAACGAAGCGCTTCCGCTGAGTCCTTTGACAGCGCACTCCGGCTAGATGCCCAGGAGCAACTTGCATCCATTCTTCCCAAGCGAATTTATCCAATCCGTCTCAGCCGCTGGCATGCGGGAGCACTCGGCTTCGGTGCACTCGCTGCCGCAATCTTCGTGCTCGGAAACACTCCCGTAGCGCTCAGTGAGGAAGCGAAAAAAGACCGTGCTGAACTCAAGAGGCAAGCAGAGAACATCAAGCGTGTTACCAAGGAAAACTTCGAAACGCCCGATGCTCAGCAAGAAATGAGTGCTGCCGAAAAGAAGCTCGCCGACGAAATGCGCCGGTTCGACCGTGATCTTGAGAAAGCCCATCTCAATAAAGAAGAAGCGCTTCAGAAGTCAAACGAGCTTGCACAGAAAGCAGACGAACTTATGAAGGAGGCGGCAAAGAGTTCCGAGCAAAGCATGGCTCAAGCGGAGACGGCGCGGGACCAACTCATGAAAGGTGAGTTGGAAAAGGCCGGTCTCGAAAACATGAGTCCACAAATGGCGCAGATGTCGGATGGGCAACGCCAAGAAATGATGGACCGAGCCAAGCAGGAAAGAAAGAATCTCGACAGTCAGCTTCAGTCCCTACAGCGACAGCTTGATGAGATCAACAAGAAGCTTTCCAATCCCAACCTCTCTGCAAAAGAACGAAGCGAGCTTGAGGCGAAGAAGAAGGAACTAGAAAAGCAGATCGCCGAACTGAACAAGCTCATCAAACAGAATTCAGACCTCCAAAAAGCTCTGGACCTTTCGAAAGAGGCGAAAGCTGTGTTTCAAAAGATGATGCAGGACCCGCTTTTCAAAGAGTTGATGGAGATTGAGAAAAAGCTCGCCCAAGACGCAAAGGAAGCTTCGAAATCGGGACACCCGAAGCTCACAGACGAGGAACGAAAGCGACTCAAGGAACAGCTTGAGAAGCTTGCTGCCCAACTCAAAGATCCTAAAGCGATGAAGGAGTACCTTGAAGCCCTCCTCGAAGCAATGAAGAGGGCCAAGCGTTTAGGAAGGTGTAATGGCGCAGGTCTCGGAATCAATGGGCTGCCAGGTCTCATGCCTGCCCCGGCGGGCCCTGGCTCACCTACGGAAGACATTTGGCACGGCGATAATGGCCAAATTCATAAACTCGACAAACCCGAAGCAAGTCGAGGCACCACCACAACGGACGTGATCTCAGGCGAGCAGCGCCCAGCTTCAGGTCCCATGCCTTACGTTGAAATCAAGGCGCCGAGTCTCGTCGGGAACCGCAGCTCAGTTCCTTACAAGGAAGTGCTTCCCAGTTATCAGAAGAAGGCGGAGTCCGCCCTCAATCGGCAGCAGATTCCGAAAGAACACCAAAAACGAGTCAAAGAGTATTTCGACAGCCTAACCGGCGCGAATCGACACTAAAAATCATGCCTGAACAACCGGATGCAACTTGGTTCTGTGAGACTTTTGAGCGTGTTCGCTCGGAAGTCCAAAAGACTATCGTCGGTCAACACGACATCGTGGAAGGAGTACTCGTCGGCTTGGCCGCAAGCGGAAACGTGCTCCTCGAAGGCATGCCTGGCCTCGGAAAAACCTTGCTCGTTCGATCGCTTTCCAAAGCTCTTTCGCTTCAGTTCAGCCGTATCCAGTTCACGCCGGACATGATGCCAGCCGACGTGACGGGCACCAACGTTCTCGGCGAAGGCCGTTTGTCGGAGTTTCGACGAGGCCCCATCTTCGCAAACATCGTGCTCGCCGATGAGATCAACCGTGCAACACCCAAAACCCAATCGGCGATGCTAGAGGCGATGCAAGAGCGGTCGGTCACCGTCGGCGGAAAGCGACATCCGCTTGATGAGCCATTCCTGGTGATGGCCACCCAAAATCCGATTGAGCAGGAAGGCACCTACCCACTACCTGAGGCACAACTCGACCGCTTCTTCTACAAGCTAATCGTTCCCTATCCATCTAAAGCAGAGCTTGCCGAAGTGGTAGCCCGCACAACAGGAACAGTCGAACAGGACCTTGAGACGGTTGCCTCGCGCGAAGACGTCATTCGCATGCGCGCCATCGTCAGAGAAGTCCCTATTGCTCACCCCGTCCTTGACTATGGTTTGTCGATGATCGTCGCCACCCACCCAGAAGGCGAGGGTTCGTCTCCGACGGCTCAACGCTATTGTCGCTATGGCTCATCTCCCCGTGGTGCCCAGTCGCTGATTACTGCGGGCAAGGTTCACGCCCTGCTCGCTGGACGGTTCAACGTGTCGAAAGAAGACCTCAAGCGGGCACTCAAACCTGTGCTTCGGCATCGCATTCTGCTCAACTTTGAAGCCGAAGCCGACGGTATGACGGCAGACAAGGTGCTTGACGAAATCATTGGGTTTGTCGATACCAAGGACCGGGATCCTATCAAGGTCTGAGCATGAGCGTGATGCTTCTCGAACCTCGAGAGTTTCGACTTCTCGATGGCTTGCGCCTGAATCCCCGAAAGTCTTTCGGCGGAAAGGTTCGTGGCGAACGGCTGACGAAAAAGAAAGGCGTCAGCATCGAGTTTGACGACTACCGGGAGTACGCCGAGGGGGATGACCTTCGCCATCTAGATTGGAACGTCTTGGCCCGTCTCGATGCGCCAGTGATGCGAACCTATCGAGACGAGGAAGATCTCGCCCTGTATGTGCTGTTGGATTCGTCGGCCAGCATGGGTTTTGGCGAACCTACCAAGTACAGTGCGGCATCCAAGTTTTGCTGCGCCATGGCGTATGTTGCTCTGAACGGTGGAGATGCCGTCGTTCCCAGGATTCTTGGTCGAAAGGAAGCAAATCCTATCACCATGCGCGGTCGAGCGAACTATCCCCGAGTCGTCGCCTGGGTTACTCAATCACGCGACTTGGAGTCTTCAAGTGTTGGACTTACCGCCTCGCTGAGGGCATTCGCTGCCCAAAGTGCCCGGGCTGGGGTTGTGTTGATCGTCAGCGACGGGCTCGACCCCGATATTGCGTCGGCTCTCCGAATTCTCGGAGGTCGTGGTCATGAAGTGCTTTTTCTCCAGATCTTGAGCGATGTTGAAATTGACCCGGATATCGAGGGCGACCTCCGCCTCCTGGATGCCGAGACCGGTCGTGCGACCGAAGTTACCGCTAACAGCTACGTTCTCAAGGAATACCGACGCCGGCTCCAGGAGCACAACCAGTCCATCGTCGACGTGGTTCGTCGCATTGGCGGCCGTTATGCGCTTGTGCGCCCGGATCAGGCAATCGATGAAGTGCTACAACACGTGCTCAAGCGTGAGGGTTGGGTCAAATGACGCTTCAAAACCCCGGTGTGCTCTCGATTCTCCTACCACTGGTTGGATTGATCTTGGTGTTGTACATCCTCAAGATGAAACGGCGGGACATGCGGGTGCCAGCAACCTTCCTTTGGCCCGAACGAGTCGAGGAAATTCGCGCCAATGCCTTGTTTCAGAAGCTCCGTCCCACTTGGCTGCTTTTCCTTCAGCTCCTTGCCTTGCTGCTTGCAGTGATTGCCTTGGCGAAGCCCCAGACGCAGCAGAAGGGGTTGGCCGGTGAAGTGACGGTGTTCGTCATCGACGCGTCGGCCAGTATGTCCGCGACGGACGTCCAGCCATCCCGGTTTGCCGAGGCAAAGCGATTGGCACTGGAAGGGATTCGCGGCGCGAAAGCCACAGATCGAATCGCTATCATCGAAGCAGGGCCGACACCTCGCGTCATCTCATCTTTGAGCAACGATCCTGCCCGCGAAGCGGCGGCCCTCGACCAGTTACAGCCATCGGACGCCGAAGGCGCGGTCGGCGATGCGATGCGGCTGGCCGCTGCACTGGTAGGTGGCATAGATGGCGCACGCATCGTACTACTTTCGGATGGTGATTTCGAGCACATTACCAACTTCTCTCGAGGCAAAGCAGCCGTCGTCTACCGGTCAATCGGCACATCCGATGACAATCTATCGGTTTCCGCGCTCGGCGCCGCGGAGACACCAAAAGGACGACAGCTCTTCTGCGGGATCAAGAATCATGGGTCCAAGCCATTTGGCGGAACGCTGAGTTTGTATGCCGATGGCAAGGTGATTGACTCCCTCAAGACACCTAATATTGGGCCGAACACCCAGTGGGGACGGACGATATCGGCTCCGGCGGGCGCTCGTATATTTGAAGCCAAGCTGGATTCCCCTGACTTTCTGAAAAGCGATAACTACGCGGTCGCCATCGCGGATCCCAATTCAGCCCTCCACGTCCTCCTCGTCACGAAAGGCGACCTATTCCTCGAGCGAGCCCTGTCGCTTGATCCAAGAGTCACCCTCGACAAATCGCCGGATGTTCCCGCCAGCGAAATGGCAGGGCGTGGTACCGGCGCTTACGATATCGTGGTCTTCGACGGTATTCCTGAGCAACCGGTCAAGGCTCGCGGGGTGCTCTGCTTTGGTGCAGCCGGAACGTCCTCACCCGTCACCGCATCCGGAAGCGCGGCCAAGCCAAAGTTTGTGTCCGCAGAGAAGAAGGTCCTGCTTGACAACGTGGACATTGGGGCAACCTTCGTCGACAAACAGCAGGTCGTACGCCCAAAAGCTTCTGGCGAAGTCGTCGCGCAATCCTCTGCAGGGCCGCTGGTCGTAACATCTCAGGATCAGGGCAAACGGCAAGTCTACGTGGCCTTCGAACCGTTGAACTCGGACTTTCCCCTTCAGGTTGGATTCCCTATCTTTGTTGCGAACTCTCTCGATTTTCTGACCGGTGGGTCGTCCAGCCAGACCCTCTCCGTAAAGGTTGGCCAACCCTTTAGCCTCCCCATTACCGAGGAGGCTAAGCTCACGAGTCCGGACGGCGATACTACCGTACTCAAACCCACTGGATCGGCATTGACGATTCGCGAAACACGACGGGTCGGGGTCTATTTACTTGATGTGAAGGGAAAGACCCAGAAGATCTATGCGAGCCTTCGAAGTGATCGGGCCTCGACAATCCGACCCGAGAAGAACCTCGATCTTGGCGGCGGCGAAGTGAAAGCCAGCCAATCTCCGTCACGATTTGCCGATTTCTGGCGACCGCTTATCCTGCTGTGCCTGCTTGTCCTCGCTGCCGAATGGTGGCTCTTTGCGAGGAAGAGTTGAGGTTCACGAATCCGCTCTATCTATTGCTTTTGGTGCCCCTCGTTGCCGGGCTCATCCTTAGCTTCCGCCAGGTCCATGGCATGGCGCGGGCAAGAAAGCGACTCAGCTTTGTCCTTAGGTTCCTACTGGCGTCGGCATTGATCGCTGCGCTAGCGGGACCGGAAGCGCGACGACCCAACAAAGGCACTTGCACCATGTTCCTTCTTGATCGCTCGGATTCGATCAGCGACAAAGACCGAACCAAGGCAGAGAAATTTGTGGCGGATGCTATCCATAGCTTGGGTCAAGACGACTCGGCAGGGGTCATCGCTTTCGGCAAGGATGCCGTGATCGACACTGCTCCCGGTGGACGCAGGGACATGGGGCGCATCTTGTCTAAGGTGGATGGCTCGGCATCCGATTTGGCAGGTGCCGTTCGTTTGGCGAGCGCAACCTTCCCCGAAGGCAAGGGCCGGCGAATCGTTTTACTTTCGGATGGGAACGAGACCAACGGCGATGCCATGGAAGCCGCTCAAGTTGCATCTTCCGACGGCATACCCATCGACCATGTTGCCTTAGGCTTGGAAGATCGTACGGGTGAAGCATCTGTCGCGGGAGTCGAACTTCCGTCTGAGATCCGTGCAGACCAACCCTTCGATGTCCGTGTTCTTATTGATGCCTCGACGGAGCAAAGCGGCATCGTGGATGTAGATCGTGATGGAATCCTAGTCAAACGAATTCCGGTCAAACTAATCTCAGGTCGAAGCTCCGTTGTCCTAACCGAAAAACTTGCCGACACTGGCTTTCATCGCTATCGAGCAACGCTTCGAGCCGACCATGATCAGGACCCTAGGAACAACATCGGGCTCGGATTCGTTGCTGTGCGTGGCAAACCTCGGCTGCTCGTACTCCAGCAAAACCCGGCGAAGAGCGCGCTTGCCGACGCCCTAAAGAAGAATGGACTTCAAGTCGATGTCATCGGCCCCAATTCCATCCCTTCACGTGCAGAAGACCTTCAGATCTATGACGGACTGATTCTCAACGATATCAATGCGGACAGCTTTATGCCTGCGCAAATGAAGCTATTTCAAAGCGCAGTGCGGGATAGCGGAATAGGTTTGGCGATGATCGGAGGCGAAAACTCCTTCCTCCCCGGCGGATACTACGCAACACCTATTGCCGAGGCACTGCCTGTCGACCTCAACATACGACAGCGCAAGTCCTTCCCTAGCGTCTCGATCGCTATCATGGTTGACGCCTCAGGGTCGATGGGAATGGAAGAGGACGGCGTCATGAAGATTCGACTTGCTGCCAAGGCTGCCGAAGATACTGTCAAGATGATGTCGCCAATGGATCGAGTTGGGGTGGCAGGTAGCACCGACGGCATCGAATTCGTTGCCCCAATGCAGCAACTGACGAACAAAGGGGCGATCATCTCCCAAATCGAGAAGCTCTATGTGGGAGGTGGAGGAATCTATGCCCAACCCTCGATGCTCAAGGGAGAAGAGGTCCTCGATGCCGAAAAAACGCAGGTTCGCCACTTCATCTTGATGGCGGACGGCAACGACGTTGACACCCAAGAGGGCAGCCTTGAGATCGCGGCCCGTATGCGGATGAACAAGATCACGACGACGGTGGTTGCGATTGGTGACGGAAAGGACGTTCAGTTCTTGAAGCACCTTGCTGCCGTCGGCGGAGGCAGGTTCTATCTCGCCGACAAGGCTAGTAAATTGCCGGCGATCACTACTCAGGACACTGCGCTGATCGCGCGATCTGCAATTGAAGAAGGTGCGTTCATTCCCAAGATGGTCCTCGGCGAAGAGATTCTCCGGGGAATTGAGAACTCTGGGGTTCCCCCCTTACTCGCCTATTGTCTTGCCGACACCCGTCCTTTGAGCCGGGTAAGTATGCGGACTGGAAAGGATGATCCCTTGCTGTCCACTTGGCAGTACGGGTTGGGCACCTCACTGGCGTTCATGTCGGATGCCCAACCTCGATGGGCGGTTAAGTGGGCCAACTGGTCTGGATTCGGTGCATTTTGGTCCCAAGCAGCACGAGCGATCAGTCGCCGAGCAACCTCGAACAACTACCAAGTAAAGGTCCATCAAGAGGGTGGGGCAGGCAAGATCGAGTTGAAGGCTCTCGATCGCCTTGGAAACCCCATGACCAGCAACGATGCCACGATTCGCGTGTCGACGCCAAACGGTTCCTTCCGTGAAGTTGTGCTGGAGCAGCAGGCACCGGGAACATACTCCGGGTCGTTTGAGGCCGGCGAAATTGGTACCTATATCGTCTCGGTTGCCGAGCCAGATTCGGCAGGTGGCAAGCGAATATCGTCGACCGGCTTCTCGGTTCCGTATCCACCCGAATACAGCTCATACCGCGCGAATCGACCGCTGTTGGCACGCCTTAGCAAGATCACCTCCGGTGCCGCGATTTCGAAGCCGCTTGAGGCTCTTCGGGCTGTCACGACGCCGGGTGCCTCCATCTCAGAATTGTGGCCACTGCTTCTACTCATTGCCGCGCTCATGCTTCCATTGGATATCGGAGTGCGTCGTCTGGCTCTACCACTCGCCGAAATCTTTGCCAAAGCCAAGGCGAGACTCCTCAGCAGACGTGGCACCCAGCCGGTGGCGCAGCAAGTCGTCGTTGGACGTCTGCAACAGGCCAAGCAACGAGCCCAACAGGATGCACCCCGTGAAGCGCCCGCCAAAGTCATCCACGCCGCTTCCGATCAGGCTCCCACGAGCCAACCAAAGCCTCAATCACCAGCCGAAAGTGGGTCGGCAGCGAGCCGACTTTTGGAAGCGAAGAGAAAGCGTGAACAGTGAGGGAATATCTGAGGTCCATTCGGTGTAAGCTCCCCTGCAGCTATGGCAGATAAGCTGAATTGGGGAATATTGGCTACGGGCGGCATCGCTCGTCAATTCGCAGGCGGAGTTAAGGTTTCAAAGACCGGGACGCTCACCGCGGTGGGTTCTCGAACTATTGAGAGCGCGCAAAAGTTTACAGATCAGTACGGAGGAAAGCCGTACGGATCTTACGATGAAGTTCTTTCCGATCCAGAGGTTGAAGCGGTTTATATCGCTCTGCCTCACCACATGCACTATGAGTGGACGATCAAGTGTGCCGAAGCGGGCAAGGCTATCCTATGCGAGAAGCCCTTTACGCTGAACGCCCTTGAAGCCGAACGAGCGCTGGCGGAAGTTCGCAAGCACAACGTGTTCTTCATGGAAGCATTTATGTATCGATGCCATCCGCAGACGCTTAAGCTGCAAGAGCTTCTCGCTGCGAAGGTGATCGGCGACGTGAAGGTCGTTAACTCTGAATTTGCATTCCAGGCAGGCAAGACCTGGGAGAACTTCCGAACGGAGGGTGCCCTGGGTGGTGGCGGACTCATGGATGTCGGAACCTACTGCGTGTCCCTCACCCGATTGGTCGCAGGCACCGAGCCGGAAAGCGCTCACTACTCGGCATACATCGGTCCCAAGGGCTACGATGAGTTTGGCTCGGGCTGTATGAAGTTCCCAGGTGAATTCACGGCTAGCTTCGGAACCGGCGTTCACATCGGCATGAAGAATGGCGCTTGGATCTACGGAACCGAGGGCATGATTCACATTGAGAATCCTTGGAAGGCAAGCGAAGGAAAACTGATCGTCTACGCTCGCGGAAAGGACCCCGAGTCGTTCGAGCTGAACTGTTCCAACGATGAACTCTATGGGTACGAAGCAGACGCCGTCGCTCAGTTCATTGACAGCAAAGAATGTCCATACATGACCCTTGAAGACACTATCAACAACATGCGCACTTTGGACATGCTCCGAGCAAGCGCAGGACTTGAATTTGATGCGGAGATGAAGGCATGAAATACGGAAAGGTCCCTTACTTCGAAAAAGAGATTTCCAAAGTGGTTATGGGGGTGATCCCCCTTCCTCAAAACGACCTCGTCAAGGCTTTTGAACTACTTGACGCATATCGAGCAGGCGGCGGAAACATCATTGACAACAGCTACATATACGGGCCGGGGTTCTCGGCAGTTATGAAAGCCTATTACGAGAAACACGGGCAGGACGCCCTCATTCGATTCGATAAGGGTAACCACCACTTCTCAAATAACGACGAAGGCCGACGTGTTACAAAAGAAGCGGTCGACCATGACCTTCGAGGCAATTTAGAGCGACAAGGCGTGGAGTATTCCGACTTCTACGTCCTTCATCGAGACGATATTCGAGTTCCCGCCGGTGACGTTGTCGAATGGCTCAATGAGCACCTCGCTGCGGGTCGAATTAAAGCATTCGGTGGTTCCAACTGGCATCACTGGCGGATTGCCGAAGCAAACGAATACGCCGAGAAGCACGGTCTCCAGGGCTTTTCTGTAAGCAGCCCGAATCTCTCACTCGCATTAGCAAATGAGCCGATGTGGTGGGATGCACTCCAAATTGGACGAGAAGGCCGGGACTGGCATGCGAAAACTGGGTTCCCACTTTTCGCATGGTCATCCGGTGGCGGCGGTTTCTTCGCTCGTTTCCAAAGCGATGACATTAAGCGCGTCTATCACAACGAAACGAACTTCGCACGCCTAGAGCGCGCCGATGAGATTGCTGAGAAGCACGGCGTGACCACTCCGCAGATCGCTTTGGCTTGGACACTGAATCAGCCGCTCAACGTGTGGGGACTTATTGGGCCCAACACCGTAGAGCAAGTCGAGCAGAATCTTGCCGCCGTCGACATCGTGCTGACTCCTGAAGAACTGAACTATCTTGAGAACGGAGCGTAACCGAAAGCGGCACTTACGTCCCTAGCACCCCTACTCCCGAGGGCTTGAACGATCAAGCCCTCACCCAGGATCAAAGATGAAACCACTCGGAATTCAACTCTATACACTTCGCGATGCAATGCAGAACGGCAATCACATCGCCATCCTTCAGAAGCTCGCCGACATCGGATACAAAGGGGTTGAGGGCCATGGCTTTGGCATGACCCACCGCGAATTCCGAAAAGTCGTTGAAGACATGGGGATGCAGCCGACTTCCTATTTCGGGCCAAACCAAACTCCAGCAACTGTCAATCAGTTCATCGACGAAGCCCATGAACTTGGGGTTGTGGATACCGTGAACGGCTACGGAACCAAGGAATTCGCCACCGTCGATGCGATCAAGCAGACGGCAGAGCTCATCAACTCAGTCGCACCCACCATCCGTGCTGCGGGCCTTTCCTACAGCATGCACAACCATTTCTGGGAATTCGAAATGGTCGACGGGCGCCTGGCAATGGAATGGCTCATCGACGAGTGCCCCGACCTCACGCTGGAGTTGGATTTGTACTGGTGCACGAATTTTGGTGCTCAGACGGCGACGGCGATGGCTACCAAGTTCAAGGATCGCATTAAGCTGATGCACGTTAAGGACGGGCCAATGGTGCGCGATGAGCCGATGACCGCAGCGGGCGCAGGCAAGGTCGATCTGGCCGACGCGATGCCTGTCGCCGATCCAAACTGGATGATATTGGAATTGGACTTCTGCGCCACCGACATGATGGAAGCCGTCGAAGAAAGCTATTACTACCTCGTCGGCAACGAACTCGCCGCCGGAAACAAGTAACCCAAACGACGCTGTTCATCGTACAATGGCTGCCATGTCTGGTGGATTGACTCGCCGTACCCTGCTGTCCGGAACCGCAGGGGCGGCTTTGGTGCCCTTAGCAAGTGCGTTTCCGGAATTCATGATCAAGTCGGCGGTCAAGCCGGTTGTGATCTCCTCGTCCAACGGTAACTCCTTCAAAAACGGCGGAACCGAGACATGCGTCCAGAAGGCATACCGCCTCATGATGTCGGGAACGGACGTTTTGGATAGCCTCATTGAGGGCGTCAACATCCTTGAGCTGGACCCCGACGAAATGTCGGTCGGCTACGGCGGTCTTCCCAATGCCGATGGAATTGTTCAACTGGACTCTTGCTGCATGCACGGCCCCCGGAAATGGGCGGGCGGGGTCGCCGGTCTGGAGGGCGTCCGAACACCTTCCAGAGTCGCACGCGATGTTGCACTGAAAACCGATCATCACCTTCTTGTCGGAAAGGGTGCTCAGGATTTTGCACGAAACATGGGTCACACCATTGAGCCCGACCTTCTCACTGAAAAATCGCGCAGAGCGTGGTTGGAATGGAAGCGACGGACCGACCCTGAACATTATCTCGACCCCAAAAAGCGTGATGACGCTGGTCTCCAAGTTGCACTCGACATGGCTCGGGAAGGCTGGATGGATCCGATGCACGTCTACGGCACCATCAACTGCGACGGCATCAATGCGAAGGGTGAGATTTGCGGAGTTACAACGACGAGTGGACTTGCCTTCAAGATCCCAGGTCGCGTTGGTGACTCGCCCATTCTCGGGGCCGGACTCTATGTCGATCAAGAAGTCGGAGCAGCTGGTTCGACAGGCCGAGGTGAAGCCAACCTCTACGGCTTGTGCTCTTTCCTCATCGTCGAAGAGATGCGACGCGGGCTTCATCCCAAAGACGCTGGCATCAGTGCCCTCAAGCGCGTGGCGAAGAATACGATTGAGAAGCGCTTGTTAACTCCTGCGGGACACCCGAACTTTGGTTTACAGTTTTACGCCCTCGATTCAAAGGGGCGCCATGCTGGAGTTACGCTCAACGGAGGAGCCTCTTACGCGGTGTGTGATGAAAATGGACCGCGTATGGAACACTGCGAAGCTTTGTTTTGATTCGCAGAGTGAACTCTTAGAGGTAGATCTGACGTTGTAGACTGTATTACGGTGCGGCTACGATGGATTTTCTGCTTATTGACGGTCGCGTCACTTTTGGGGCTACTGGCTCAACCTGCTTTTGGGCAGCTTGATTCCAATCTGATTGAACGGCTCCAAGGGCACGCCCTCCTCCATAGTAATGCCGACTGGCAACCCTTACACAAGCTGATCGTCGCTTCTTTCCCAGAGAGCAAGCAATTCACGGCATGTCAGGGCAGCTACTACGTGTGGCGGATTCGATCCGAAGTTGTCGTATTTCAGCCCACGAGTCCGGGATCTACCGATGGCGAGAGCTTCGCTGGCTTCTATTGGTTTGACCTTAACTCGACTCCGATCTCTTCGACGGCTTTTCCAGCCGGTCAACGAATGTACTTCCGAAAGTGTGCTTTGACCAGCATCCCGGGAGTTTCAAGTTATGTCATCGAGGCAACGATGAGCCCGGCGGTCGGCAGGCCCATTCAGGTCGACTTTGGATTCGTTGGATACAAGCCACTTCTCATTCACTACGGTGAGAAAGACGGAACCCTCCTTCAAAATTCGTACGACAACCCGAGTTTCGCCTGTGGACCCAAGCCGCCCGCGTACACCAAAGCGGAACTCCTTGATGCCTTGAGCGGATCGAATCCCCTCCTGCAATTGCAGTCGCTGATATGGCTTGCGGGGCGACATAGTCTGCTTAGCGCTGATATCGTCGACGTTCCCCACGAGCCGATTACGGATAGCGTTCACTACTGGTCTGTTTCAAGCGATTCGTCCGTCGCCCAGGCCGCGGCAGCATTGGTGAATTCACCGATTGAATGGGTATCCAACGCGGCCAAACTTTATGTTTCAGTTGCTAAACCGCAATCTGTCCCGGCGATGACCTTTACCCCTCGGCTGAAGTCGGTTGCTACCAACGATATTCGCATTGGCAAGGGTGGCGATTTCGACCGGAAAGACCGAGTAGTGAAACCTGGTGACCGCGTCGTCCTCCAATACGAAATCACAATTTCGACCGGCGTGACGATCTTCTCGAACCTGAACAAACCGGAAAATCCTCCCATATTTCAAGTTGGCAGCAATCAGGTTATCGATGGGCTTTCGCTCGGGCTCATCGGAATGAAGGCAGGAGGGGTTCGTACCATCGAAATCCCAGCAGCACAGGCGTATGGCGATGCTGGGGCTGATGTGGTGCCTCCCGGAGCGGATCTCACCTACAAAGTCCGGCTTTTGCACATCGCAACCGAGGGTCGCTTTGGGGCCGGTGGAGAGAGAATCCTCCTCGTGAAGGAGAGGAAGGTCGGAACAGGACCCCAGGTCACTCCGGGAGATACTGTGAACGTCAACTGCAAGGTGTATCGACTGGATGGGCATCAGATGAACATTCCCGAATTTACTGGGAACCGTCAGATCGTTTTGTTCACGGGTAGCTTGCTGAAAAGAGCCATCCTCGGGATGAAGGTTGGCGGCGAACGGCTCCTCTTGGTGAATTCTCCCGATGTCTTTGGGCAAGATCAGACTTGGTTCCATTACGGCCCCAAAGTTCTGGAAGTCCGACTCGATTCAGTCATGCCAAAGCCTGCACCTCCTGGCACCTTGGCCGGTAAATAGCCCCCGTAACCTGGAATCCTGTGGGACGTCCTAGTTGCATGGGTTCGCTTGGTCGTTTGCCACTGATTCTTCTTCTCGCCAGCCTCTTCACATTTTCATTCGCTCAAAGGAGTGCCGGTGGATACGGTCAGGGCGGCGGCATGGGTGGCGGCCGAATGTCCGGTGGGCAAGGGGGAGGCAACTTTCCGACTGCGGGTGAGATGGACTCTATGACGCGCCGACCAGAGGACGACAACTCCCAGTCGATATGGGAGACACGCACAGCAATCCTCACGCCAGGTGACAAGGTTGAGTTCAAGCTCAACATGGAAGCAGGCGAAACCCTGATGGCGGCAGCGACGAGCGACGCGTTCGATCCCGCGCTCGCCATCGAAGATTCGAAAGGCAAAACCCTGACTAAAAACGACGATCGGGCAGAAGGCGACCAGTCTCCCTTCGTCACCTTCCGCTTCACTGAGTCCGGTGCCTACGTCCTCAAAGTCTTGAGTTTTCACTCCGTGTCAGGTGGCAAGTTCACGGTGAAGATACGCCGATTTCATGCCCTCGAGATGGCGGTAGGGTCCACAAACATCGTTAACCAGCACCCATCAGAATCGGAAGCAAATAGTCGGATTGTAATGCGGCTCCAAGCCAAAAAGGACAAGATTTACGATCTTCGAATCGCTGAAGCCGTTGGTTCAACCTTCCGACGCGGCCTTGGCATGTTGAGCATTACGGGGCCAACTGGCGTTGGCGTGAATGACTTCCTCGCCGTTCCAGCCCCCACGCTAATGACCGTGTTCCAGGCTCTGTCGGATGGCGATTTTTATATCGAATTCGACACTCAGCCAAGCAAGGATTATCACACCGACATCCGGGAATTATCGGTCGTAACGATGTCAACCAAGGAAGAGAAGTCGGTCAACATGACGCGAGATGACCTCGTCGTTTTCGACTTTCCAGTGGTAGACCAACAGATTGTTCACACCACCCTGAAAGGTACAGACACCCAATACCAAATGAGTGGTCCGGCAGGCGCTACCTCTCGAATCACCGGAAGCGACCTAAGCTATGGCAACACACGATCCTGGACGTGGTTCAAAGGCAACGTCGATTCCGAGGCGGATATCGTACGAGTCTTTCACGGCAAAGGAACGGTGCGCATCGCGTTACGGATGGTCGGAAGTGCACCGCAGCAGATCACTCTCACGAACTCAGAGAATGTTCCGGAGTGGGTTGCTGGGAAGGAGTTCAGCGGGTCGATTAACATCGGCGATTCCCGCCTCTTCTTGATCAAATCAACGCGTTCAGAACTGATGCGTGTGTTCGCAAGCGCAAGCCACTTTTTACCCAGGCTCGACATCTTCCAACTGAACGGTGAACTCGTCAACTCGCTTGAAAATCGAGTGACTCATATCGCGACAGACGATCTCTATTTCCCCGACGAGGGGACGTTCTTGGTCCGATTGACCTGCGACGGCAACGGCGGTGCTGGCGAATTCAAGATGCGGCGTGAAGCACTCGCGCCGTCCGACTACAAGCTGGCTACCTCCCAGACGATGAAGCTGGACGGAGAGAACTTTGGGCTCTTTTCGGTGATCCTCGAAAGCGGTAAGCGGTATCAGCTGATGACGGATCAGCCCTCGCACTATCTTCGAGCTGACTTGCTCGACGACGAAGGGCATTTTCTAAACAGTCAGCAGATCATCTTCGACAAAGTCGAGCTTCAATACTTCACACCGTCGCATGCGGGTCACTACCGCCTGTGGTTGCGAGGTGCGCCTGGGACCAGGCGGTTTAGGTTCGAGCTGCACGTGCCGCCGGAGATTGATCGCTAGCTCCCTCGGTGACCCGAGTTCATCCTCCGAACGGCCGTTGCTTGCTCCAACGGCTGATCTCTCCGATGTCTGGTTCAGACGCTCACACCGCTGGGTGCTTGTGGTGTCGCTCGTCACAACACGACGCGTTTCCATCCGAAAGCACCAACGGTGCGTTCCATAATAGCGAAGGCCGCAGGCCTGGTATCCGCAGCCACCAACACGAGAGCGCTGTAAGCGCGATCCATAATGTCGTTGGGCACCCGCCCAGCGAACTATGTTTCAGGTCAAGAGTCCAAACCCCCTATTTCGATCTTTTCGACCTGAAGGATGTGATCTTCACCGGCGGTACAACCCTAACGCCCTTTCACCTTGCCCCAATCCAACCGGATGATGGTATCGGGGCCATCGGGGGTTAGGTCGGAGAGGTGGATGATGGTGGCGTATTTGGACTGTTGGATTTGCGCCTTCCCACCGGTAAGAACCGTCACTTTTCGGATCTGTTTGTCGATGGGGGGAAGTCCGAGGGTTTGGCCGCTGGCGCAATTGAAGGCGTGAATATAGATCGACGTACCCTTCTGCGTTGTGCCGTATTGTTTTTCCACTGGCTCCAACGGGCCGCCGCGAGTGCCGTAGATGCTCTGACCGTACTTCTTCAGCCACTGACCGACTTCACGCAATCGCTCGGCATGGGCGGAAGGAATGACACCATCGGCATCAGGGCCCACGTTCAGCAACATGTTCCCATTTCGCACCACGGTGTCGACAAGCATGGTTACGATCTCGTCAAAGCTCATTAGGTTCTGAGTGCGGTTATATCCCCAAGTCGTCTTGTTGAGGTTCAGGCACTTCTCCCAAGGGCGAGGCTTGATCGGACCCGTCACGGCGGCCCCACCCTCGTCACAGTCGAAGTCTCCCTCCCAACCGGATCTCGGGTTAATGACTGTATTCGGGTTCGCCTTTCGAACGAGCTTGTTTAGCCGGACGGGGTCCCAGAGCCAAGCTGCATCGGCATCGCTTCCCTGCATGTTCAGCCAACCTCCGTCGTACCAAAGCACGTCGATCTTCCCGTAATTCTTGGTCAATTCGGAGACCTGGCCATAGCATTGATTTTTGAGTTGGTCGGCACTGTCTGGGAGGTCGTGCGGCTTGTAGTAACCAGGAATACGCCAATCCATGAGCGAATAATAGAGACCCGTACGCATCTTTGCTTTACGGCAGGCCTCAACGTATTCCTTCACTAAGTCACGCCTAGAGGCCGTCAACGAGCTGGTGAAGTTGTCAACACTGCTGGCACTATCCCAGAGTGCAAATCCATCGTGATGCCGCGCTGTCAGCACCATGTAGTTCATGCCGCCATCTTTGGCGATGCGCACCCATTGGGCGGCATCGAAGCGCTGAGGATTGAACTGCTCACTCAGATGCCGATACTGGTCGACGGGAACATGCTCGTTGTTCATGTACCACTCTCCCTTCGCAGGAATTGCGTACAGCCCCCAATGGATGAACATGCCAAATTTGGCGTCTCTCCACCACAGCATTTGCTTTTCGGAAAGCGGCGGGAGCGTCTTGGAGCGCACTGGCCCCGAGCTCTGGGTGGTCAAAAAAACGATTGGAAGGAGAAATGTCAACAAACGAATTCTTTGAGCCTAACGCTGGGCGACCTTGGAGAGCTTCTTGCTCGTGTCGATGATCTGCTTCAAAACCTTCTCAGTGAGTTGCTCTTCTTCGCCCTGAGGAAAGCCTTGCCAGCGAACGATATTGTCGGGGGTGATGACGAGAACATGGGGAATACCGGCGATATCAATCTCATGCATCATCGCTTCCTTCTCGTCGATGGCTACGTTATAGGCCATCTTGTTATCCTTCATGAATTTCTGAATCACGGCAGGTTTTTCGTTTGTGACCCCAATCACTACCAAATCGTCCCCAAACTTTTTCTGCCACTCGTTCATCTCGGGGATTAACGCTCGGCACGGTGGGCACCAAGTTGCCCAGAAGTCAATCAGAACCACTTTGCCCTTGGTCACAGGTGCCTTCCCTGCAAGCCATTTTTCGACGACAAACTTAGGGGCCGCTTTGCCGCGGTAGTCATTCGTTGCGTAGAGATTCTTCGTAATCACCGGCGGATAGCCATCGGATTTCGGCGCAAACCGCAACGCTCGAGAACCCGTGGTCTTCTTCTTCAGGAGTCGCTCGGCCATGGTCGTCCAATGAACTGGGCCACCTGGCTCGTAGTGATACATGCCGAATGCAGCACCCTTAGAATCGAGGAACAGGATCGTTGGATAGCCTTCAATATAGGAAAATTTTCGCTGAAGTTCTGCATTCTGTTGCCGAATCTCGGCAGGCTGAGGAGTTCTTCTTGGGAAATCCACCTCAAGCAAAACCACATTCTTGGCCGCCCACTTTTTGAACTCTGGCTTATCGAAAACCTCTTGGTGAAGCTTGATGCAGAATCCACACCAATCACTCCCCGTAAAATCGGCGAGAATCGGTTTGCCCGTTTTCTGCGACTCTTTGAGCGCCTTGGGGTAGGAGGTCAGCCAGCCATCGCCAGCAGCCTGCACAGCGGACAGCACCAAAAAGGCAAACGAAGCCAACACGGCTGATCGAGTTAGGATTTTCATGAGGGTATGGAAAGACGAATCGAACCCCACCGGAGGAGATCAACCGGTATTTTAGCAGCACAAGCTGTTTGTGGTTGAAACTTTCTACGCCGCGAGGCCAGGTCGAAATACCGTCACTGGCTCAACTTTTATGTCCAAGCCGTAAGTTTCCGCAGCACGGCTACGCATCGCCTGTGGATCCCCGGTTGTATAGAAGTGGTCTTGCCGCCCACTGGAGTCGCTTTCCGGCAGTGTTTTTAATAGCTCAGCCACCGTCACTTCAACGGGATCGACGATGTCGACTTTTGGCATGATTTCTCGAATCGTCGGAATAACGAGCCGGTAGTGAGTACATGCGAGCAACAAGCAGTCCACTTTTGCCAATGGCTCGAGGACGCCAACAAGCAGTTCGTGTGTCTTGGGTTCGTTGGACCACCCTTGCTCGATTGCGATGGAAAGGTCAACCGAGACTCGCTGCACAACGCTGAAGTGCATCTTGCGCAGGGCTCTGCCGTAGGCACCCGATAGAACGGTTCTACGCCCTCCGATGACCCCAACTTCCCTTAACGGGCGATTACGCATGGATCGTAACGTCGGTCCGATGACGCCAGTTGCAACCACCCCAGGAACCGATACATCCCCAAGCGCGGTACTCGCCTCGTCGCAGGCGAAGACAACACGATCGACGCCGAGGCGACGAAAAGTCCAGAGGACCTGCTCCACGCGCTCAGCAAGTTCATTTTTGGAAAGCAAATTGTAGGGTATCGAACCCTGGTCGCCAATGTAGGTGACATCCACACCCGGTTTTGAGTGCTTCAAGAGCTCGTATAACCCGAGTCCGCCTATTCCCCAATCGCAAATTCCAAGGGTCATAGTCACGATGGACTACTGTGACCTAAGTTTTGTTCGACCCCTCTAGGCGAATAGTCCCTTTTTGAGGGTGAGATTGAGTTTTTCGAATCAGATTCAGTCGAACTTGCGGGAGGTATGAGCATCCAACGATCGGTGCATTGATTTCGGCTCATCTCGCGTAAGATATAGGTATGGCTTTGCAGGAAGTACAAGAGCAGTCGGTTATTTCGGACGTCAGTTTGACGGAGCGCGCAGCAAGCGAGCTCCAGGGAATGCTGGTTGACAATGATAAATCCAACGCAGCATTGCGAGTTTGGGTCGCCGGAGGCGGCTGTTCGGGACTGAGCTACGGAATGGCGCTTGACGAAAACGAGCCAGAAGAAGGCGATCGCGTGATGTCTGACAAGGGCATCAAGATCTACGTTGACGAGCTGAGCTTGCGGTACATGGTTGGCGCGGTTGTCGACTATGTCGAAGATGTTCTCGGCGGCGGCTTCAAGATCGACAATCCGAAGGCGGTTAAGTCCTGCGGATGCGGTTCGTCGTTCTCTACCGACGACGAAGCGATGGAAGGATTGGACACTAGAGCCGGCGGCGGCTGCGGCAGCTGCGGTTGCCGCTAATGGTTCGATCTACAAAGCTTGGGCTTATTGCCATCACCTGTCTCTGTGCAGGCATGGCACAGGCTCAGTCTGATCAAAAAGCGATCAAGGCGATGTTCCAAAAGCAGGCGTCTGCTATGGGTACCGGAAACATTGCCGCGTACATGTCAACGATTGATACTACAATCCCGGCTTATTCTCAAACCGAGACCATGATGCGAAAGCTCTTCAGCGTATACAAGCTGAAAGCAACGATCGAACGCCTAAAAGTTGGTCCCATCAAAGGAACAACGGCTCAAGTCGAGATGGTGCTGCTTACAAAGAAAGTTTCGGGCCCAGCGTTCAAGAACAACCGAACGACGATCACGAGCCTCGTTAATAAACGAAGCGGAAAGTGGGTCACTTCCGACTCGAAGATCGACAAGATCGAGTATCTGAAGTAAAGACACAGTCGGCGCAGTCACTTCGCTCAGTGAGCCGATTGACCCCGCGGGCTCTTGGTTTCACGAGGCAAAATTGCGATTCGGGTTCCTTCTCCTATGCCAAAAAAGGGCAGGTCAGGATGGGGAATCTGCCACAAACGGTCCCGACGCAGGCGGGACAAACCGAATCGCATTCGGCCTTTGAATCATCGCCTGAACTCCCCCTGCGAACTTCCGCTGAGCTATTTTCAGAATCCCCCTTCGCTCCATGGTCAATACACCGAAATCAGACAAAGTTCGTGAGTTCCAGAGACAAACGAGCCAAAGGCACCTCGATGCCGTAACCCTCTCCTGTTCTCCACCCTTTTGAAAAAGGGACAGGAACCTACCCTGAAAATTACAGTGTTTCTGCATTTATCCGATCGTTGGGCCGGATTAGGCAACGCCTTCAATATTCTTGGGTACCCCCTCGGTACATCTTGATTCTAAGGACCTCGGGATTCACCGCAACGACCGATGTCACCCGCAGGGTCCGGAAAGGGAAAATCCAACTCGTCTCTCCTCAACGTCCATAATCGTCGCCGATCGCTCGTCGATGGACAGTCAGCGCGCCACTGTTCGAGGCCGAAGGGCCGAGTTTGGCGCGCGTCCATCGATGACGAACGATTAAGCGACGGTTCGGGACGTGGAGGAGAGACAGCACCCAGCGGTGTGAGCGCCTGAACCAGCCATAGATCAGAACCTGACGGAGGATCGAGCAACAGACGCTCGGCGGCCAGCCGAAGGAAGGAACCGAATGCCTATTGGTGCCCGAGAATCCCGGGCACCGTGGCTCTACTCAGCCGCCTTAAACAACACCTTAACCACTTGCTGCTCACGGATCGATACCGTAGGCAGCTTGACCGTAATCACTTCTCCTTCCTCAGGTGCCGCCCCTGGCATGAACGGCATCAAAACGGGTTGATGCTTTTCACTGGCAAACTTGACCGGCTTGTCGTTTAGCAGGACAACTGCCGCTGAGACGCCCTTTGGAAGATGGAGGCGAACAATCCAGTTCCGCTCATCGACAATGCCCTTGTAAGTTCCTTTGGTGCCTCCTAGCCAAAGCATCGCGGTGGTATCCGTACCGACGAGCCCGGTCATGGTTCGCGCTACGGCGCCTTTGATGTATGCCGTCGAGATTCCGTCGTCTTCGACCAACTCTCGCCGAGTCACAATCGTTCCACCAACGTATGCATCGACCGTCATCGGACCAGAAATCTTTTCACCCACGTACTGCTGTTCAGGACCGGTGAGCACGATGCCTCCATGAGCCACCCACATGGGCGTTTGATTCAGATCTGCGCCGACCTGAATCGTCTTGGGTCCATCGATGCTCTTTCCCGTCCAAACATCGTGCCAACGACCGGGTGGAATCCAGACACTTCGGTGAGAAAGATTGTCCTGCGCCACGGTTGGAGGAACCCAACCGAGCCGACATATCGCTCCACCTGTCAGCTGCATATACTCGACGCGAAGCTTGTGCGTGGAACCGGCCTGGAAGGTCACGGTGGCTTCGCAGGAGACGCTGTCTTCAGGCTTCCAATCGTCGATGACCAACTTTTCGTCGATATAGACGCGAATGCCATCGTCGTTCTTCGTCACGAGTTTGTATTTTCCGCCGTCTTTGACCGGGCCAATCATTCCCGTCCAACGAGCTGAGAAATTCTCTTGGGCGATTCCCGCGCCTGGGCTGGAGCCACTCCAATCAAAGTCAATTTTCGCATCGTCGCGCACAATCTTTGGCTGCCCATCTAGCTTGGCGTTGTCGAAATACTCCGCATGGAGTCCGGGTTCTCCTTGCGACGTGCGAAGCATGTCACCCGGGATCGGCTTTACATCGCCGGCTACGCTTGCGATGATCGGCGCGACGAGGATGTCGTCCCCGAGAAGATATTGGTCATTCTTGGCAGATTCGGGCTCCTCTGGCCAGTAGTAATCACAACGTCGTAGAATTGGAGTGCCATCTTCGGTCACGCGCTGGGCTGCCGAATACAGCATCGGCATCAAGCGGTAGCGAAGCTTAATGTAGTCGGTGACGATCTTTTCAGCCTCAAAACCAAATGCCCAAGGATGGCGATCTTGCCCCAACGTGCAATGCACACGAGTGATGGGGGAAAGACAACCGTATTGAAGGAACCGTACGTATAACTCGGGGCTAGGCGTTGGGCCGGTGTGACCACCTAAGTCCTCGTGGGTGTATGGCTGGAGGTCTAATATCCCGCGATCAACTCCATTCTCAACCCCGCGCTTGAGAAAGTCGAAGGTGCTGCCGGTATCCCCCGTCCACCACATCGGATATCGGTGCCCGGCTGGGTCAGCTGAGTAATGGGCAATACCATTGTCGATTCCCTGGGCGTTGGTCATGATCCAAGGCCGGTGGGTGGGGCGATTACGCTCAGTAATGTCGTGATACAGACGCTGTCCCCACATCTCCTTACGGATTCCGGGCATCGGCTCTTGGAGGCTTGTCGACCAGTTGCGGTCATACCACCAGATATCGGCACCCCAATCGAGGAGCTTGGTGAGACCCTTCCAACGGAAATCCAGTTCTTGGGGGTCAGTCGCGGTCTTCGCCTTGGGATCGGGATGATCGTTGAACATTAAGTGGACATGCCGGTCGTGAGCTTCACGAATGAACCGAGGCATGTCGGGAAAATCCTTGGTTTCGACGTCGTATCCCGCCGAGCCATTTACTCTCCAGTCGGTGTCGACAACAAAAGCATCGAGGGGAATACCCTTCTTGCGATAGGTGTCGATAGAATCAAGAGCCTGCTGCGCGGTATATGGGAAATAGCGGCTGTCGATAAACCCAAGCGCATAAAGCGGTGGTTTCGGGATGGGTCCGGTGAGGGCGAGGAATTCGCTTCGTAACTGACGGTATCCGCCTCTACCGGAGACAAACACATAAACATCCGGCGCATCATTCCGGTCATCCCATCCCGACTTGGCAGCCAGAGCTGGATCGACGTTTTTTGGGGCCGGGGTTGCGCCCCAGGCAGGAGGCACCAATCGCGGGCTATCTGCTAAGGTCCAAACCGCTGGCATAGCTCCAGGAGCGGGTAGCGCCTTGTTTTTGGGCAAAGTGCCCTCGGAATGATACAAAAGCTCGTTGAGAGGATCAAGAACGGCAACGTCTTTCAGCGATTTCGCTCCACGCACGGCGATCACTCGAAATCCGTCTGTTTCGATCGCGACTCGACCTTCTAGATCGTGAACGATGACCCGCGTTTTCTGGATATTCCGGTTGACGACGGTGAAGGTGGGGCGATCTTCAAATCCTCTTGGGCCAGCTTGCTCCAGCCGTACCAAATTGGGAGATAGAACTTGAATTCTGACTTTGCCCTCCACGAAGGTAAAGGGAGTTGGTGGCCCCATCGAAGGAACCAAAGCGAGCAAAAGGAAAATGCTCATACACTATCATCTTGGCCCGTCGCCAACAATTCCTGCATTGAGTGAACGAATAACACGTTACATTGGATAAGATAGCCCCGGTAATGAAGAAGCTATGGGGCGGAGCGTTCAGCGAAACAACGGCTGAACTCGTGGATCGATTCGGTCAATCGATTGAGACGGATTTGAACTTCTGGCAAGAAGACATCATTGGATCCGTGGCACACGCACGCATGTTGGGTGCGCAGGGCATTATCACGCCTGAGGAAGCCAAGCTCCTCATCGATGGCCTGGAGAAGATCCACGAAGAGGGTCCAGAGTTCTTGCACCTGGATGTCGAGGATGTTCACACCGCGATTGAGCTTCGGCTACACGAATTGCTCGGAGACGTCGCTGGCAAACTTCACACTGCGCGATCGCGCAATGACCAGGTCGCGACCGACACCCGGCTCTATCTGCATAACGAATTGCTGATCGTTTTCGATTTGATCAAGAAATTGCAGGGTCTGCTTCTGGAGAAAGGCGAACTTTATAAATCTTCTCTTATGCCTGGGTACACCCACCAGCAGCGCGCGCAACCGATTACGCTGGGTTTCCACCTGATGGCGCACTTCTGGGGGCTCCAGCGAAATGGCTGGCGTGCGGAGCGATTGTTCGAATTGGCGAATTACTGCCCACTTGGTTCGGCAGCATTGGCGGGAACCAGCTTCCCAATCGACCGAAAAGCCACTGCCGATGAGCTCGGATTCATCGCTCCGATTCCAAATGCCTTAGACGCTACGTCGGATCGATCGTACATCCTGGACGCCCTGCACCTTTGCGGGCTGATCATGATTGATCTCAGCCGCATTTCTCAGGAACTAGTGCTGTTCAGCGGTCGGGAGTTTGGCTTCGTGAAACTCAGCGACTCGGTGACGACGGGGTCGTCGATCATGCCTCAGAAGCGGAACCCGGACATGGCCGAGCTCATCCGGGGGCGAACGGGTAGAACCTTGGCGAACTGGACCACCCTCGCGACGACGATGAAAGGCTTGCCCCTCGGCTACAACCGCGACACCCAGGAAGATAAGCCGCCGCTGTTCGATTCGCTGCGAAAGGTTAAAGATTCGCTCAAGCTGATCTACCTCATGCTCGACACTGCCGATTGGCAAATCGAGCGGATGGCCACCAGCGTCCGTGGTGATTTCTCTACCGCAACCGATCTTGCTGACTTCCTCGCCACGACCGGGGTCCCGTTCCGACAGGCTCACGAGATCGTTGGCAAGTTGGTTATCGGCTGCAATACCCTTGGATGCACGCTTGAGGAGCTCACACCCGAAACTCTTGCCGAAATCGCGCCGGAGGTTCCCGTCGAGGCGTTGGCAGTGCTACAGCCGGAAGGCAGCGTCAAACGCCGAGAATCGCTCGGAGGCCCTGGCCCCGTTGCGATGGACGCGCAGCTCGCCCACGCTCGCAATCTTTGGGAAACCGAAGGCTTTCACCACATCGCATAGAACATCCAATCGCCTAAGCCGTCTTAGTGTGTAGGTCTGCAAAATACGGACCTGCGGTCAGTTGCGGGCCTCCTTACGCGGAGGAAAACTGTGAAGTCCGATTCTAGATTGAAACCGGTCAAGCACCTATTCGTGCCCGGATTTGGCAAGAAACGACCAGAACTTAAAAAGCCCGTCGCAAAGCTTGAAGACGAGATCGAGCCGACGCTATCTCACATGAATCCTGAGATTCAGGAGGAGATTCGCGACCTTGCGTTCACTGGCCACACCAAAGAGGCCGAAGAAGAGCTCATTGACTACGTCATTACGGACGATCATTTCGAAAAGCTAAGAGAGGAACAACAAGAGTCGATTCAAGAAGAGCCATGCGTTCACTTTATGGTTTATGTCTTGGCAGCCATTCCGACCCTTATTGCCCTCTACTTCATCCTCCAGCTACTGTTCACTGGTCGGATTTCGCTTCCATAGCATTTGCCGAGTTCGTTGACAAGGCTGCTTTTTGGCGAGATCGACGATTCCACACCAGCTTCAATCGATCTGGATGGGTGTCCAAAATGAGGTAGGTCACGAAATACTCCCACATTCGTGTGGTGTTCATTTGGGTGTGGCCACGATCGGGGCCGACTTGGAGGTCGTAGTGCTTTCCGGCTGCTTCGAGCGCTTGAACCAACTGAAGGGTGTTGCTTGGGTGGACGTTGTTGTCGGCGGTGCCGTAGTACAGCATCAGTTTGCCCTTGAGGTTCTGCGCGTACTTCACGGCTTTGCCTGCGTCGTAGCCAGCTTGGTTCTCTGCGGCATCGGGAAGGCCATTGAAGCGCTCGGTGTAGATCGAGTCGTAGTTCAGCCAGTCGGTGACGCTGGAACTGGAGCAGGAGACGCTGAAGACTTCGGGGTGGCGCAGGAGACACATGAGGGATGCATAGCCGCCGTAGGAGGTGCCGTAGATGCCGATGCGGCCGTTGACGTAAGGTAGCTCGGTGAGGGACTTCGCGCCAGCGGCTTGATCGTCGATCTCGACGACACCGAGTTTGCCGTATACAGCGTCGCGGAAGGCTTTGCCTCTACCGCCTGTCCCGCGTCCATCGAAAGAGGCACATAGGAATCCAAGTTCGGTAATTGGGTTCGGAGTTTGGAACGATTCGGCTCCGCCACTTGATTCGGGACCACCGTAAACTCCGACAACGACGGGGTACTTCTTGTGGGGGTTGAAGTCGGATGGAAACTGAAGGGTGCCGTAGCAAGTTGTTTTGCCATCGGCAGCAGTAAAGGTAATCCGCTTGGTCTTTTGAAGGCGCAACTTATCGAACTTCGACAGATCGCTCTTGGCAAGTTCGGCAACCTTCTTTCCTTCGGCGTCACATAGCGTGCTGATGGGAGGAATCTCCACCGTTTGGGCGACATCGACAAAGTGCTTTCCGTCAGGTGCCAAGGAGATCGTGTGGCTCAGGTCGGGGTCGGTGAGGCGGACATTTCCGGTTCCGTCGAGATTCACTCGGTTTAGCTGCTGGAGATAAGGACCGTTGCCGCTTCGGCAAAGATAGAACATCACGCCCGCTTTCTCATCGACGGTTACGATGCCCTGAGAATCGAATTTGTTTTCGGTAATCGAATTGATTCGCTTTCCACTGAGGTCGTAAAGGTCGTAGTTTTTGAAGCCGTTCCGCTCAGTGCCCCAAATAAATCGGTTCTTGTCTTCTAGGAACTGCATCGTCGGGTGGTTCTCGGCCCAGCTTTGAGGTTGTGACTCTTCGACAATCACACGGCACTCGCCGGTTGTGGAATCGGCAGAACAAAGCTGCAAGGTCTTTTGCTTGCGGTCGGTGCGGTTGAACAGAACGTGTTTTCCGTCCGGTGCCCAGCGGACTTCGAATACGTACTCCCCGAGTTCCGGCTTTCCGAAGTGGGTATCGACGGTTAAGGTTTGTTTGCTGGCGACGTCGTAGACGTAAAGTGTGACGACGGGATTCGGTGCGCCTGCTTTTGGATAGGCTTCAGTATCGAGAGTGTCCTGCACCTTGGTCTGCTCGTACTGAAGGAAGTAGTCTTTCACCTTCGACTCATCGAATTTGTAGAATGCCAACTTCGTGGAATCGGGTGACCACCACATCGCTTCGCGGACACCTAGTTCTTCGCCGTAGACCCAGCTGGCTATTCCGAACTTGATTCGGTTGACGACGCTGCCCTCCGTGGTTACGGCAACTTCGCCCTTTCCGTCGACGTTGCTCACGAAGACGTTTCGATCGCGGGTGACGGCCTTTAGCTTTCCGTCTTCGCTCAATGCGGTCGAGAACTGGCGCCCCCTTTCTGGCGCACCACCGCCACGGTTGCCTCTCTGCCCTCCGCGACGTCCGGGGAGCGCAACAACCGCGGGACCGGTTTCTGTGGTCTCTACGGCCTTTCCAGACGCGATCTCGAACTTGTAGTTCTTCCCATCGAAGTCATAAAAAAAGGACTGACCATCGTCAGCCCAACGCGCGGTGACCGCGCCGCGCTTGACCGAGGCTGCAATTTCACGCCGAAGCTTCTCGTACCGATCGTAACGGGGCATCGTTTGCAGTGTGTCTTGTGCTAGCGCTCCCGCGCTACAGGAAACAAGCAGAACGAGAGGCACTAGGCGAAACTGCATAAAGGGGATGATACGCTAAGGGCGCTCGCGCGGGAAGGTATTGGGTTTGGAAATCTGAGGGCTGGGATTTCCCTTACCACGCTTATCCGTCCTGGGGGTGATTGAATTCCTTGGTGGAAGTCAGTGCCAAGGGTTCGCTTATTCTCCGAACTGCTCGCTTCTTGATCATCGATTCTGCTCTGATCGATAGCTGGTCTCAACGCTTGCACCGCTGGGTGCTGTCTCTCCTCTACGTCCCGAACCGTCGCTCTTTCGTTCGTCATCGCTGGGCGCGCGCCTAACTCGGCCCTTCGGCCTCAAACAGTGGCGCGCTGACTGCCCAGCGACGAGCGAACGGCGACGGTTATGGACGTTGAGGAGAGACGAGTTGGACTTTCCCTTTCCGGAACCCTGCGGGTGTTCCTTTTCTGGTTGCTGTGGAATGCGATCTTCCGATCCGTCCGAGAGCACCAAGGGTGCGTTCTATAATAGCGAAGGCCGGAGGCCTGGTATTGGCGACGATGAAATTCCAGAGCCCTGTAAGGGCGATCCATCATGTCGATGGGCGCCGCCCATCGACCCTGGCTCAACGTCAATAGTCCAAATATACGCGGCTTGGGCATTGCTTCGGTGGCCGCATGCGATCGGTTTGCTCCGACTTCGTCGGAACCGATGGGACGGTTGACCCCTCATCCTGACCTTCTCCCATGAGGCAGGGTAGAAGGAACCTTGACCACGTCATCGCTGTTGCGCTCAAGGGCTCTTTCGACATCCGACATGTAAATCTCTAGCTGGTCGGATTCGGCAATCGTCCTACTCCGGCGGGATAGTAGAGGACACCGTGTTTGGTTCGAAGTCGAGCGATTTCGGCGAGGAGTTTGTGGCGGATTTCTAGTTCTACGGCTTGTGTCTCGGCTTCGAAATGGCACTGGACTAACACGGTCAAAGCAACATCGTCCATTTCGGAGAGGTCGACGATGACGCGCTCGCTGTCGACTCGCTCTTCCGCCATCAAGAACGCCCTGATATCGGTGCACATTGCACTCACCTTGTCGGGAGGAGTATCGTAGGCGACCCGCAGATTGATCTTCTGTCGGCGGTAGCGTCGGGCACTCACATTCTCTACGGCGGCCCGGATCAGGTTTGCGTTTGGCAGCGTGATCACGGTGTCTTCGAAGGTCCGAATACGTGTCGACCGAAGATTGATTTCCTCGACGACGCCTTCGACTTTATCGAGTTTCACCCAATCGCCAATCGCGAACGGCATGTCGAAAAGAATCGTCACCGAGCCGATGATGTTCTCAAGCGAGTCTTTGGCAGCAAGGGCGACGACCACACCGCCAATTCCTAGGCTGGCAATGACGGCGGCAACATTGACGTTGAAGAGCGTGCTTAGCGCGATGAAAAACGCGACCAGCACAATCATCGCTCGGACGAATTTCCGGGTCAGCGGCACGAGGAGACGTTCAGCCCGAGTGGAGACGGTTGCAGCCCGGCTCGCCATGGTGTCGCAGACGTTGTCCCAGATGGCGTATGCCAGCATGGAAAACGCAAGGATGGTCATCCCTTCGAGAACGATGGTGACACCGCGATCAAGTTTTGGCGGCAAGTTCAAAGGGCCGGTGAGTGGGTAGCAGACGAGAACGCCGGTGATCAAACCCGCCGCCCTTCGGGTCGCCATATGGGTCTCGGGGGATATTTCGCCTGGGAGATACTTATCTCGCGCCCGCATGACGCGGATCGCAATCTGCTTGCCAATGACCATCGACAGGCGTGCAATGACGACCAAAAGCGCAAGCCCTATCCATTGCCAGACTTGCACACCCAGGAAAGCGCGGTGAAACTGCTCGGGCAGGGTGCTCACCCAATCGGGTGTTTCGCCATTGGTAAAGAAGTCGTTCATTAAGCTGTACCCTTCAGCTTAGAATATCTCTGCTCAACCGCAACTGCTATGGGGGCAATCAAAATCGCGGGGAGATAATTCGCAGGCTTGAGGTTGGCGATCTCGAGCAAGCCTAATCCAGTGGCCATCATGATGGCCCCACCCACCGCCGTCGTTTCGCTGAGCATACGTTCGTTCTCAGCCACCGGACGAAGTACCTTGGCTGATAGCGTAAGTGTGCCTTGGAATATCAGAACTAGACCAGCGGTGACCAACACACCTGCCCCGTAGAGAGCAGCGAGAAAGATCGAGGCAATTCCATCCAGGGTCGATTTGAGACTAAGCAGCTCAATCTTCTTCTCTAAGGCATCTTGAATGCAGCCCAACAATGTCATCGGTCCGATACAGAAGAGCACGAAGGAGGTGACGAGGCCCTCTGAAAAGTGGTTGGCTCCGGACTGGCCGAGGTGAGCCTTGCACCACTCGGCGACAAGCTCAATGCCTTGGTGAATTCCGAGTGCGAGACCAAGGACGCCTCCACCCGCGATAGCAAGCGCCGGAATGAGGGGATTCTTGCCTTGCAAGAACATCTTCATGCCGATGCCGCAAGTGACAAGACCAAGTCCGTGGAGGGCGACGGTTTGGTAGGTACCCGGAATTGCCTTTCCGACAAGGAGTCCGACGGTGGAACCTGCTGCAACAGTCGCCGTGTTCAGCAAGGTCCCGCGCATTGGAGCGTTGTACCAGAAACGGCCTTGTCTGGCAAGGGTCGGCCCGGCCTGCCTCTTTGACAGGCCGAGCCATGAACCCTACTTCTTGGGCACAAACTTCAAGGCGGGAGAGTTGATGCAGTATCGCAATCCGGTTGGCGCGGGGCCGTCATCGAACACGTGGCCCAAGTGTCCACTGCATCGAGCACAGCGAACTTCGGTGCGATCCATGCCGAAGGATTTGTCTTTGATGTCCTCAAGGACGTTCTTTGCCATGGGTTGGAAGAAGCTCGGCCAGCCGGTGTGAGACTCGAATTTGGCGGTGGAACTGAATAGTTTCAAGCCACAACCGGCGCACAGATAGTCACCGGCGGCGTGGTTGTTCCAATACGCTCCCGAGAATGCCCGTTCGGTGCCTTCCTTTCGTAGGATGTCGTACTGTTCGGGAGTCAGCACCCTCTTCCACTCGGCGTCCGACTTCACAACCTTCTTGATAGTCGTCATCGGCTTCGATTGCGCCATCGACATGGCGGTGGCAGCCACCACGGCCAAAAGTGTTCCTAGGATATTGAGTGTTTTCTTCATGTTGGTTTCCCTTGCTCGCAGCTCGCATGGATATGCGATCTGCACATACGTAAAGAAGCGTAGTCCCAGGAAAGTTCAATGATCAGGAAGTTTTAGTGTATGAGAGAGGTTTGATCGGGTTTTGAGTTGCCGGATGGGGCAAAAGTCGTTTAGTTCGAGGTGATACCGTGATGGGCTTTGACTTCCCATTGCTCGAAGCAAGGTTGTCCCGCCTGCGTCGGGACCGTTAGGATGGCCGACCCCTCATCCTGACCTTCTCCCCTGCGAGGAGAGAAGGAACCTTTACATCCATCTAGGATTTCTCCTCCAACGCCCGAGATATTTGGCTTTTGAGAACGTTAGTAAATTCGCTTGTATGGCGTGTAACCGGGGGAGCTGATGACTTCGTAGACTCTTGCGCTGTGGGGTGGGAGTTGGACGTGGATGAAGCCCGAGAAACATTGGGTTGTGGACCCATCGAGCAGGTCCTTTAGGCGGCCGCCGTTCATGATTCTTCCGTCTCGGCAGGAAATCGCTTCTTTGACGGTGTCATTGGTCGGGTTGGCGAGCACGATGACGGTGTCTAGCGCTTTCTCTGTGGTTCGGGAAAAAGCCAGCAAGTGCTCAGATTCCAGCGACGAGAAATCTCCTACCCGCAGGGCGAGATGGGATTTCCGCAGGGCGACAAGTTTCTTCATCCAGGCGTAATCAGGATTCGATTCGGTGACCATGTCCCACCGCATCGGACCTCGGCTGCCGGGGTCACCTCGCCCCTCCATGCCGACCTCAGCACCGTAATAGATAAGAGGGCAACCCGGCAAAGTGAACTGTAAAACCTGGGCGAGGTGTCGCTGCTTATCGTCAGGCAACATTGACTTCAGGCGGTCAGTGTCGTGGTTGTCCAAGATGATCCAGGACTTGAGCAAATGATCCAACCCTGAGTCGGCAACCATGCGCTCCAAAAGACGATTTCCCATTAGAGGTGACAGACGGCCGGAAAGAGTGTCCAGCAGGATTTGACGGATGTGAAAGTTCATCACTCCGTCCATCGCCGGGAACCAACCGGCTGGGTAGTTCCAAACCTCTCCCACGACGACGCTTCCCGGCTTCGCATGATGAGCGGCTTGGGTTAATTCACCCAAATATCGAGTGCCAAGTTCGTATGCAGTATCTAAGCGCCAACCATCGACGCCTTCCTTGAGATACTTCTGCACCACTGAGTCGGGACTTGCCCACAGGTATTTCTGCACTTCCGCATTCTCAATTTTCAACTCGGGCAAGTTGCGAATATTGACCCACGATCGATATCCGTTGGGATACTTCTTGTCTATGAAAAACCAATCGCGGAAAGGGCTCTTCGGGTCGGCAATTGCAGACTTGAACCGTGGCGAGTTCTTGCTCATGTGGTTAAACGCCCCGTCCAGCATCAACTTCATACCCTTGGCGTGCAATCCATTCGCGAGGTCGGCAACATCCTGCCGAGTACCGTACTCAGGGGCGACCTCTGCATAGTCAAACGCATCGTACCGATGGTTAGTGACCGACGGCGGAATCGGATTCAGATAAACGACATCGGCACCAAGGTCGTGGAGGTAATCCAACTTCGCCTGCACGCTCTTCAGGTCTCCACCCCAGAACGCGAGTTCATGGCTATAAACACCTGCCTCAGGAACGGGGTGACCACCTGTCGGCACCTGGGTCCATGGTTGCAGCGTGCGAGGGGCAGCGTAATACTTCTGCTTGTCAGCAAGATGGTCCGAAGGAGCAAATCGGTCCACAAAGACGTGGTAGACGATGGCGCCATTTCGCCAATCGGAAGAGCGCGCCTTTATCACTTTGGCGACGGCACGATCAGCGTCCGTCATGAATAGCTTTGCATCCTGGGATCGTGTGCTCACGGCAATTCCGAGTATGCAGAAAACAGGCGTCCATCGCACGAGTTTGTTCATCGCTTTGGCCAGTTTACGCCTTCGAAAGGAGTTGTGTGAGACTCCAAAACGGATCTACTGATTGCCATTCATAATCAACGACAAGTCATGGCGCTGCAAGGTCGATCTATTGTCATCGTGGGGATGTGCCGTAGCGGCACATCGAGCGTCGCGGGTGCCTTGGCGAAGCTCGGAGTGTATTTCGGGAAGCCCGAAGAACTCTATGCGGGCGATGAACACAATCAGGGAGGCTACTACGAGCATCGAGTACTGAATGCCGCCCATCGCCGGTTTCAGCTGTCACTCAACCTGACCGCGCTCGATGTAGATCCGATGCCTACAGACTGGCTTGAACGCCCGATGACCGAGGCTAACATCAAGGGCACGTTCAATTCTCTCTCCAAGACGTTCTCTGGAAGGGATTTGTGGGGATGGAAAGACCCCCAGGCTTCCACCTTGCTCCCGTTCGTTCGCGAGGTCTTTTCTCGAGCAGAGCTTGAGCCGGTTGTGGTGCTTTGCGTTCGAAACCCGCTCGATGTCGCGAGATCCCAGTTCAAGCGACAGGGCACGCCTGAGCCACAGACTCTGGGAGCTTGGCTGCTCAGTACGCTGGCGGCATTGCGCGACAGTAAGGGACTTCGACGAACAGTGGTGATCTATGAGCAGTTCCTGCAAGATCCGACGACCTGTTTTAATCGTATCGCAGATCAGTTGGGAATCGTGGCTTCAGCCGACGACTGGCAAGGAGTCGCGGACTGGGTAAAGCCCCACTTGTCACATGGAGAAAGCACGGCTAGCGATCTCGTTGCGCACACGTCCTTGATCAGGAGAACCTACGAGCTATGCCTCGCGGCAGCTAATGAACCTGATTCCCTCAATTCGGGAGGGCTTGACGAAAGCATCGAGAGCCTATGGTCAGAATGGCTCGAGTGGCACGATATGCTGGCCCGTCCTTCCGTTCCGGAAGCCAGCTTCGGCATTTCCTGGGAGCGGGCTGGCCAGAGACTCGTCAATGAAGCCACCTACCGACCCACTCGCAGTTGGCAGGTTCTTCGCGGCGAATGCAAAGCCCTTCCTGGAAGCAGGGTGTCCGTCCTCCTCTTCCCGTTGCCCGCCGTATTTTGGATTCGCAAAGCGGTTTGGCATGCGAATGGGGAAACCATCCCAGCAAAATTGAGCCAAGGCTCCCACGGTCAGATCGAAGAGCTCGATAAGATGCACCGCGTTTGGGTATTCCATGGCTACGAGCAGCTCGCAGTAGATGCGCCCATCGCAAAAGGACCATTTGAGCTCGAGTTTGAGGTGTTAATTGAGACCAATAATCTGATTGCGGGGATGACGTTTCAAGAGCTCTCTCGGCAGATACGTGAAGCCTAACAAGAAAAAAGACTCGTGAATCACCCTAATGAGTGGCTCACGAGTCGTGTCGGCTCCAAATTGGCTTCGAGTCGACGTAATTTGATTTTCCAGAGCGCAAGGCCTTAGTGAGCGGTTGCGCCGCCCTGGAGATACTCTGCAGGGACTTCCTTGCCGTCTTTCTTGTACATCTCTTTGATGCGGGCAATCTTTTGCTCCAAGGGAGCGGGAGAACTCATGGTCTGCTTGGCTCGAACGTCAAGAGGTTGCTTGTCGAAGAAGGCTTTGACTTCTGCGTCAGAACCGCCTGGCGGTGTTTGGCCTATGTTGCATCCGGCGACCATCCATGCTGCGAAGCATGCACCTAAGATGAAAACGGATTTCTTAAAAATGATATTCACCTCCTGAAGCGATCTCATTTACATAGTGTACCCGACCATCTTTCGATGGTCAGGCACTTCGCATATCAAGCTACTACTGGTGGCTTGGATCTGCGTAGTTGGTTCCCCAGAATGTCCAGAGCTGGCCAACCTGGTTTGCAGGAGCGTACTGCGTGTTGTTGCAGAAGTCGCACTTCCAGTGGCTGTCGTTGTCCGACGTACCCTGTGGGTGGAATGCTGCGGTAGCCATGCTCTTTGCGTGGCCATCGAAGAACGCTGCGTTGCCGGTGTTGCCGTGCTCGCCCGTGAAGGAGTTACCCCAAACAACGCCGCCAAGGCTTGGACCGAACCAAGTTGTCTTGTCGGTTGGCATGTCGATGAGAAGAACGACCTTGGAAACGCTCGTCCAGGTCATACTGCCGCTGCCGATACCGTTGAGGCCATCGCCACCGTTGGTACCGCTGGTCATGTTAGGACCAGGGTGCGAGTAACCGCCCGTTCCGCCACCGGTTGGACAGCCGCCCGACTTGTATCCCCACAGATCAAAATTGATCATGTAGTCTGTCGGTGGGTAGACGTCCTTGTAGTACTGGCTTGATGGGAAGCTATAGTTGTAGCCCGATGTCTCATAGATGGACTTCTGGAGTCCAACGCAGGGATCATCTGGAGCTTTCATCCAAACGCCGCCCCAAATGACCTGGGACTCATCAACAGCTGCGTGCTGAACAGCGCCAACCTGATAGGAGTTAGCTGCATCCTTCCAGAGAGCTGTGCTCTTGATGTAAGGGCTAACCTTAGCTGCGAAAACGTATGTCTCAGCCTGGTCGTTGTAAACAGGCACGTCGGGAAGGGAATCATCGGCATCCCCTGCATACATAATCGCACCGAGAGCCTGCTGCTTGACGTTGCTAAGGCAGGAGGTCTTCTTGGCTGCAGCTTTGGCCTGAGCAAAAACTGGGAAGAGGATAGCGGCAAGAATCGCGATGATTGCGATGACGACGAGTAGTTCGATGAGCGTAAAGCCCAGTCTTCTTTGACGTTTCATTTTGGCTCCTTGTGAGCGGATGCTAGTGACGTTGCCAGATTAGCGCTAGATAATTCGCGCCTACGATGGCCGAGATGTGGCGAGGATCCCAAACGGGGGATTAGGACAGCAGCAGACCGAGGGGAAAGCTGCAAATGAAGAATGCTTTGGTGAGCGGTATGAACCGACCCGGTCAAAGCGTTGGTGAAATCGACTGTAGCTGCGGTTTTAGGAAGCCCGGCTACAGTGCTCAGGTTTAAGTCGATGTTTTGTGAGAGGTCACTGCGATTGATCGCGATGACGTCCGCCGTGCTATCAAGCACTCTGGCGAAAGAAACTACACGCTTCTTGTCGTCCGCAAGCAGCGAGACAGGGTCTCCCGACTGCAGCGCAGGATTTTCGTTGCGTGTCTTAATCAGCTTCTTATAGAGGCTGAGGAAGTCGTTTTGTGGTGAGACAGCCGACCAAGTCATCCCACGTCGGTTATCGGGGTCACGAGAGCCTTCCATTCCGAGTTCGTCTCCGTAGTAGACACTTGGGGTGCCGACCCATGTGAATTGGAGAATGGCAGCGAGTTTCGCCAAACTTCGGTCACCGCCGCATTCGGTCAGGATTCGCGGAGTATCGTGGCTGCCAATCAGGTTCATCATGTTTCTGGAAACCTGAGGTGCGTAGCTCGTGTAATTTCGCATCAGACTAGTCATCAAGTCGGAAGCTTTGGCTGTTCCGTTCTTGCCAACAAACCCTACAACAGCGGCTCGGAAGGGATAGTTCATGGCGGAGTCCCATTGGTCCCCTTTGAGCCACTGCGACGCATCGCCCCAGACTTCGCCCAAGATCCACGCATCCCGATTGATTGACTTGACTTTGGTTCGGAAGGCTCGCCAGTAATCAGACGTCACTTCATTAGCGGCATCGAGTCTCCAACCAGCAACGTCGGCTTTGGTCTGCCAGAACTGGGGAACTCCGAGCATGTATTTCTCCACCTCGGGATTTCCGTAGTTGAGCTTCGGCATCGAGGCAAAGTTGAGCCAAGCGGCGTAATTCGGATTCCTCTCAATCTTCACCGGGAACGATTTGAACGAGTACCAGTGGGTGTATTTGGAAGCCGCACCATTTTTCACCACGTCTGCGAATGCGGGAAAAGTCGTTGCGGTGTGGTTGAACACCCCGTCAATAACCGTCCGAATCCCCTGCTGTTTAAGATCGTGTGTGAGGCGGAAAAATTCCTGGTTTGTGCCAAACGTCGGATCAATCTGGAAATAGTCCGAGGTTTCGTAACGGTGGTTGGATGGCCCCTGAAATACCGGATTGAAATACACGGCTGAGATGCCGAGGCCCTTGAGGTAGCTCAGGTGCTGTTCCACACCAGCGATATCGCCACCAAAATAGTTGAAATACGTCGGTTTGCCATCCCAAGGCAGAACCCCTTTGGGATCATTGCGCTTGTCTCCGTTCGCGAAGCGATCGGGAAAGATTTGGTAGATGACCGAATGCTCAACCCAACTCGGTACTTCAAACGGCTTAAACGTCTTGGCGCTGACCGTGTAGCTGTTGGCCTTATCTTTGGTTGGCGTGAGGCCCTTAGGACCAAAACGCTGAGCGCCTTTCCCATCATCAAGCACGAACGAATACTTCAGATCTTCGTTTCTGTTCCAGACAACACTGGCGGCATAGCGCTGATAGAAATCATCTCCACCCAAGAGCCGCATCGGGAGAGTGCCGACGCCTGAAACAACAACTTTCAAGTTGGCGATATCATTTGCGCGAGTCTGCAATGTCAGCGTCAACTTCCCGCGATCGTAGTTCAAGAAGGGGACTTCTGCGATGTGCCGCAAGGCGCTTGATGTGATAACTCCGTCACTCTTTCTGCCAAGTTTGATAAAGGCCGAAGGAGCGATGAGTAGCTGTGAATTCGTATTCCCACCGCCATCATCTACGTTCTTAAGTGCTCTCGGGTCAACAACCCACTTGACGTCATTGAGGACGAACTTGTAGGTGTAGCTGCCTGGTCGCAGTCTCAAATGTTTGGTCCAGGTCATACCATCGCTAGATACAGCCAGGACGTCAGCATCCTTGTTCCATCCATTGAAGCTGCCAGCAACACTCACGCGATTTAACTTCTCGGTCGCATGGAATACGAACAGGTGGTCGACATCGTCGACTTGCAGCATTGCGATGAAGACAGATGCGGCGATCATCGAGCACCCACCTTGGCGCGCTCGGATGAGCCACGCACCTTAAGTTCGCAGGGAACAATCTGTCGAACGGGCTCTTCGACATCGCCGTCCTGCTCGATGACTTCAAGCAGCTTACATACCGCCGCTTGAACAATTCGCTCGATGCCAAGGCTGACCGAGGTCAGACCGCCGTCAAGCAGATTGCAGAGACTTGAGTCGTTAAATGCGACAAGACCAAGGTCACCTGGGAGCCGATAATTCAGTTGACGTGCGGCCAGGATGGCACCGCAAGCCATGAAATCGTCGAGAACGACGATGGCTTCGGGGCGTTTGGTAGCCAGTAGATCGACAGCCGACCGGCGTGCTGGTTCGAAACCAAACTTAGAATGACAAATTATCGGCTCAAGTCCAGCGGCTACGACTGCGCGGCGATAGCCCTCGATGCGGTCATCACTCACCGTGATATGGGCAGGACCACCGAGGAATCCGATGCGGCGATAGCCGTTCTCAATGAGGTGCTTCGTAGCGATTTCGCCTGCGTGCACGTTGTCGTTATCGACCGAGCAGATATTGTCGCTCTTGGGGTTACCGATAAGGACGAACGGGAATTTGTCTCGCTGGAGAAGATTGATCCGATCGTCAATCGCCTCAGGCTCGACCAAAATCAGACCGTCTACGCGACGGGTCCGAAGCATTTCGTCGTAGATACCCTCTTGAGAAGCCTCGTCGGTGACGACGTCGACACAGAGGTGATAGGGCTTGCCGCAAAGAAAATCCATGATGCCCGCGGTGAGCGCGGCGAAGAATGGATCATCGGACAACCCGCCATGGGGACGCTTCAGTACCAGCCCGATCAAACCGGTTCGGCGGAGCCTTAAAGAGCGCGCCCGGACGTCTGGCTGGTAGTTGTGAAGGCGAATGACATCGAGGACTCGACCGCGAATAGCAGGCTCAACCCTGTCATCTCCTGACAGGACTCTTGACACAGTTGCCTGTGAAACCTTCGCAAACCTTGCGATATCAAGTTGGGTCACCCTCATTGGCGTCTAACTCTGAGAATACGTATTCAGTGAATTCGTATTCAGGAGTCAATAGTAGCACAAGAATACGTATTTTCAAAGGGCCCTGAGAATATTTTTCTTGCGGTTTGAATCGCTAGAAAAGGATGACCGATCGGATCACATCGCCCGTTTCCATCATCTCAAACGCTTCTTCCACATCCTCAAGTCCAATGGTTTTGGTGACCATTCCATCGAGATCCAACTTGCCTTGAAGGTAAAGCTGAGCCAAAAGTGGGAAGTCGTTCGAGGGCAACGCATCGCCGCAGTGGCAGACGCACAGCTTGGCCTTATTCCAGTAGAAACCGGTATCCATGTCGCCCAAATCGAGTGTCACAGATGCGTTTGATTCGGGAAGTCCGATGTGGGTGGCGGTGCCCGCGTACGCCAACATGCGTACTGCTTGGTCGATGCACTTCGGCAACCCAACCGCTTCGTAGGCGAAATCAACGCCTTCCCCACTCAGTTCGCGAACTTTGGCCACGGCATCCACTTCCGCCGCATTGACGACATCGGTCGCTCCAAATTTTTTAGCCCACTCAAGTTTCGTTGGCGAGAGATCGACGGCGATAATCTGCTTTGCGTGGGCGATTCGCGCCCCTTGGATCACGCTGAGGCCAACACCGCCGCACCCGATGACCGCAACGCGGGCGCCAGCCCAAACGGGGGCGGTGTTCAAAGTTGCTCCAACACCAGTAACAACGCCGCACGCCAAAAGACATGCCTTATCCAGCGGCATCTCCTTGGGCATCTTAATCGCAGCCTTGTGATGAACGACGGTGTGGGTTGAGAACGTGCCGCATCGTAAGACCTGGGTCAAAAGGTCGCCACCGTTCTTTCTGTGGATTCGCTGCTTGGCACGCAGGGCCATCCAACAGCGACGGGGATCGCCACGAAGACATGCTGGGCAGTCTCCGCATGGAGCGCGGTAGGCAATGACAACGGGGTCGCCAGGAACGAGGGTAGTGACTCCCTCGCCGACAGCCTCGACATAACCCGCTCCCTCGTGACCAAGAAGGATTGGGAACGACATGCCCATTCCCTTCATGTTCTTGACGTGCAGGTCGGTGTGGCAGACGCCGCTCGCGGCAAGCCGAATAAGGACCTCACCGGGACCTGGGGGATCGATCACGATCTCTTCAATCACAACAGGAGCACCGGGCTCCAGCAACATCGCCGCTCGTCCTTCGTAGGCCATCCGCATAGGATATCACGCCAAACGTTCAACTAGCGCTACCGTTAGGTCTGCCAGCCGGTCCATTGCGTCACGATGCATGATTTCAAAGCCATGGCTGTTTTCCATAGGCAAGCCAAGCGTGAACGGACGGGCACAAAGGCCGCGTGATGCCGAGCACGACGCATCGCTGCCCCCTCTGGAAAACGCCTGGAATTGCAGCGGCATTCCGATCTCTGCCGCCACCTTGGCAACCAAGTCAAGATCGTTTGCCGCCGGTGCTGAATATCCATCGTTCACCCAAAGGGACGGAGCCGAAGTCAATTCGGACGGAGCATCTGGCACAACCGGCCCCAATTCGAGGGCGATGCATATCTCAGGTTGGAGATGGTGCAAAAGGTATTGTGCGCCTTCCCCACCAACCTCTTCAGCGCTAGTGGCAGCGAACACCACCCCGTCCTGATCCCCTAACCGCTCAAGTGCCAAGAGCCAAGACACGAGGTCTGCCCTATCGTCTAGGAAGTAGCCAGCGACATGGTCACCCAATTCGACGATGGACCGACGGGAGGTGGCGACGACCACGCGTGAACCGGGTCGAACTCCCAGAAGGGCCAACTCAGAGGCATCCAAACCTGTAAAGACACTCGCCGACGACCAATCAAGCGGCTTTTCTTTGGCTTTTTGTGCCCTTGAGGCAGGATCGTTGGTGTGAATCGAGCCAAAACCAAGGACTCCCAGAATGGGATCACTCGATGTAAGAATCTCTACCGGGCCCTCTCCCAACTTCCAAGGGTACAGACCACCAAGGCTGGTTACAGTCAGAGTCCCGTCCGGCAACACTCGACGAACGATGAGCGCGATCTCCTCCATGTGGGCGGTAACCACAATTCGGGGTTTGGACCTCCCCAATTGCACCAGCACGTTGCCCTTGGGGTCAATGATAGCCCCGTGCCCGATCTCATTGACGAGGCGAGTCATTTCTGCGGCTAGTGCTTCCTCTTTTCCAGGAGGGGCGGGGATCGCGGTCAAGTTTCGGAGGAGTTCCAAGGATCGCATTTCGCTCTAGCGTATCAGATGCTTGGCTTCGAAGGGCAACATCGTTAAGATGGTGCAGTGAAAGTGTCTCGCACCCTTATTATTGGTCTAGCTGCCGTGGTCTCGTCTTCCGCGGTCGCACAGCTGAAGCCCGAATTCGCTTACAACGGTATTGGTCGTCCTCTTTGGGTCAACGTTCATGTTCCCGGCGGACATCGCGGCGAGGCAACACTTCAGCTCCTCGAGCCCGTGACCGCCGATGTGATGAGCAAGGCATCGATAACCGCCGGTGACCATGACCTTGCCGAGGTTTTTCCAAGTCTATGGTCCAACAAGAAGCCACACCTTATGTACGCCCAACTCGTTGTGGGTGACGAAAAAGTCGGTGCGGCGGTGGTTCTGCAACCCATGCTGAATCCACAAATCTCACGTCTGAAGGCGGATGGAAAGACGGTCGAATTCATTACAGACGAGGATGGCTCCATGTACAACGGCATTCGAGCCTACGTCGACAAACACCTCGTGTTGGACACTTCAATGGGTTCGATTGAATTCCAGCTTCGCCCTGATGCGGCCCCGAACACGGCGTGGACAATCATGGAACTCGCAAAGGCTGGCCTCTACCGCGACACGATCTTTCACCGAGTCGTTGCCAAGCGTAAGGACGGCACGCCCTTCGTCATTCAGGGGGGCGACCCAACCGGCACCGGGAGTGGAGGAGCAGGATTCAGTTATCCACTCGAGGACAGCACATTGCACCACGACTTTGGCGTGATCTCCATTGCGAGGTCCACCGACCCCAATACGAACGGATGTCAGATTTTTGTCGGTCTCAGTCGAGAAGGCACCAAGCACCTTGATGGGAAATATGCGGCCTTCGGTCAAGCGGTTAAAGGTGCAGATCCAATCCTCAAAATCGCTGCTGTACCGGTCGGAAAGGAGGATCGTCCCACGAATCCACCGAAGATCAAGAACATCCGACTTGTCGATGCTCCACCGTACGGAACCGGCCCTAAACCTCTTCAACGACCAAAGTCGTAGTGGATTCCGCCATTTGTCGCTCCACAAATGCGCACAAACTCAAAATCAACCCTGTCTAAAGCGTCAATAGTGACGGTTCGGAGCGAGTATGAGTGAGTCTTCTGCATGGTTTGCGGGTCCGAAAGGCGAAAACGGCGATTGGTTCACCGGATCTGTCACGAAGATCCTTCAGGACTACTACGCGTGGAGGAGAAACTACTTCCCCGAGGACGGACTCGTTCTCGATGCGGAGGGTCGCCGAGCGGGTGAAAAATTCCAAGATCGCTTCGATGATCGCCTGTTTGAACTTTTGGCAAAGCTAAAAGCAGACTGCCCATTTCAAAGCCCAAGGTATGCCGCTCACATGGTGGCTGAACAAACGATGCCGGCTATCGCTGGCTACTTTGCCGCAATGCTTTACAACCCGAACAATGTGACGTCCGAATCGGCGGCGGTCACCGTTCGGCTGGAACTCGAGTCAGCACGCATGATCTCGAAAATGGTGGGCTTTGGAGACCAGTCTTGGGCACATCTTTGCAGTGGCGGAACCTTGGCCAACATCGAGGCTTTGTGGATGGCCCGGACCGTCAAGTATCTACCTCTCGTTGTTGCCGATATGCGACGTCGACTCGGTTTGGCCGCCGGGGCTCCACCTTTCGGTTGCTGTCCACAACTCGCCCTACAAGCTTTCGCAGATGTTTTCGATGAAGCCCCCGCATCAGTGGTGATTCGGGCCTATATCGACTCGGAGCACAATGTTGTGGAACGAGGCATAGGCACGGTACTGAAGAAGTTAGACTCCAACGCGATCATCATCGCGCCGGAGACGCAGCACTATTCGATAAAAAAGGCGTTGGACGTCCTTGGACTCGGACGCAGGTCCCTCGTAACGATCCGTGTGGATAGCGAATTCAGGATGGATGTTGACGACCTCCAGGAACAACTCCACGTCATCAACCGAAAGGGAGACCACGTTATTGCTGTCATCCCAATCGTGGGCACCACTGAAGAGGGTGCGATTGATCCGATCGACAAGATCGTTCGTCTTCGTGAGGAGCAGGTCCACAGCTTCTGGCTACATGCTGACGCCGCTTACGGTGGCTACCTTAAGACGGTCACGATTCCAGACAGAATCGGGCTGGGACCATCCCAAGAGACCGTAAAGATTGGAAACAAGATTTGTGAGGTCAAGCTAAGGCTCCCAGAAGGAGACTCATGCGATGCGCTTGATGCGCTGGGCCAGTGTGATTCCGTAACGGTGGATCCTCACAAGTTGGGCTTCATCCCTTATCCGGCCGGAGCCGTGTGTTTTCGGTCCGATATTGTTAAGCCCTTGGCGAGACAAGACGCTCCTTATATTGAAGAAAGCCCCGGAGACGTCAGGACCGAACGAGAGTCAGAAAGCGTGGGCGTTTACGTCCTCGAAGGAAGCAAACCGGGCGCTGCCGCCGCCGCGGTCTGGCTCAGTCATACGCTCATCCCTTTGGACAAGAGCGGTCACGGATTGCTCATCCAAGACAGCATCCGAAATGCCTGTGAACTTCACGCGGTTCTTGAGCAACTGCCCGAGATCACCGGCCGCCACGATGTCCAAGCCGTACCCATCTGTGCGCCTGGATCGAACATTTTGTGCTTCAGCTTCCGATACAAGACTGATTTGCCTTTGAGAGAACTGAATAGACTCAATCGAATCATCTACGACCAATTCAGCCTCGCGAAAGATAGCGGCAAGCATGTCACCGAACAGCCATTCTTCCTAAGCAGAACTAGCTTAAGTCCAAGGCAGTATTCCTACGCAACGGTTGCGTCGTTCATAGAAAGGCTTGGCGTCCAACCCGAAGAATATGATCAGGAAGGTGTCTTCCTTCTTCGCTCGGTTGTAATGAACCCTTGGTATGGCGAGGCAAAACGGCACGGGCGTTATTTCATTAGTGAATTGGCCGAAGCTGTGTATCAGGCAGCGGAGATGGCATTCAAAACGGAGTGATTTTCACACGGGAATTGAGCCTAAAATAGGATCACATGCCATTTCTTGAGTTGCAGTACTTCTCGGCAGCACTAGGGTTTCAAACGGCTGCTAACGTCATTCTTCCAAACCCAGACGTCGCCGGTCCGTATCATGTGATGTTCTTGTTGCATGGGTTGTCAGACGATCACAGCATCTGGTGCCGCCGCACAAGTATCGAGCGATACGTTGACGGATTGCCGCTCATCGTCGTCATGCCAAATGGCGGCCGAGGCTTTTATTCCGACGCAAAGCAAGGGTCTGCCTACGAGACGGCGGTTGCTGTAGAACTACCCAAGCTCATTGAAGCCTACTTTCCTACGAAGCTCCCTTGGTGTGCCACTGGGTTGTCGATGGGAGGCTACGGGGCAGCGAAGCTCGCGCTGAAGTACCCCCAAAGATTTCGATCCGGTCACTCTCACTCCGGTGCGCTGCTGTTCGGCCACATGAGCTTTGATGAAGGGAAGGACAGGCGCCCGATGCCGCCCGAACTTGAGGCAGAGTGGCGTCGCATTGTTGGGGACAACCCTACAGGCGGGCCTGATGACCTATGCGCCGTCGCCAGCAGCATTGCCCCGGGAGATCGTCCTCACCTCAGCATCGACTGCGGAACCGAAGACTTCCTTTTGCAGGACAATCGAGATTTCCACCGTTTCTTGGGTGAGATTGGCTTCGAGCACTCGTATCAAGAGTTTCCTGGCAGCCACGAGTGGGGTTACTGGGACGAGCATGTTCAGCAGGCTATCGCCTTCCACCGTGCGGCTTTGGAGTTCTAGACAAAGACCGCCACCTGAAACAAGGTGCCGCTTTTGCGTTACCCTAAGTACATGCCCAAGATATGAGGCACTGGTTCGGGTTCCACTGTAATCGTGAATTGAGTTGATTTGAAGAGACATCTACAATCTAATCATTAAGCAAGCCGAGAGAAAAGCGGTTTGGAAGGAAAAATGAAACTCAAAAACATTCTGGCAATCATCCTAACAGCGAGCGTCGCAACGATGGCGCTTGCCGACGACGGCGGAGGAGAAGGCGGGGGAAATGGCTCAAAGCCGCAAAATTCTCGAACCTTTAAGTACTTCGCCTCAGACGCAGTAAATGGCGATTTTTCGAAGGCAGGCACCGTTACTCTCGTGGCGAAGACCAATGTGTCCGTCAACAGCTATCTGTATATCACCGGTAGCCTAAGTGCAAACTGGACAGTGAGTGGATGGGGCGTTGGCTCGGATTCGGAACTGAATACCCTTAAGTTCTATCACACAGACAACCTTTCCCTTCAGTTCTCCAAGTTTGCCAACCCGGCCAAAACTTCAGGAACCAAGACAGGCGCTCAGTCGGTTACCCTTCAGGGTCAAGTCCAGATTTACAACGACAAGACTTCAGCCCTGCTATTCGATAGCGGCTTGGTTGCCATCTCAGAACTTAACAGTGTGTTTCAGCCAAGTGGCCCTAACTTCGGCCCCAAAGCTACCGGTGGTGTGATGCGACTCGGCCTTACGAAGAAGCTCACCATGGCGAACGACGTGGGTCCAGGTACCTACCAAAACATTGGGTTGATCACGATTACTCGCAACTAGACAATCAGCCAACGAGTCAAAAAATAGCGAACTGCTTTGGACCTTCTTAGTCTAAGCAGTTCGCTATTTTTGCACTGGACATGTACTCAGCTTTTTAATTTGAGCTCTTCAGATGCAAAGAACTGATCTAAGTCTGCCCAGTTCCGGTACTTCTCGCTGGAGGTATCGGAAAGGATTCCTTTCCAGCCGACCGACTCAAAGAACGCGCGATTCTTCTTTAACATGCGTCGCCATGCCGTAAAGTGGTTTTCACCTGGTGCTTGTTCCGAATTCCCCAGCGCCACAAACAGCTGTGTCGACAACGGAGTGAGTCTGATCACTTTTCCGTCGCCGGTCACAACAAAGACAAGGGAATGGTGCCGCCCGTCGGGAGTGCGATAGGATCGTTCAACCGCGACCTGATCGACATCCAAATCCTCGATCTTAGGAGGGCCTTCAGGCTGAAATCCTTGGGTAGCTCTCGAATACGGGCCTTTCAGAATGGCAGTCACGGCTGAATAGCCAAGACCCGTCTGAGCGACCTCGCGATCCGATAGAAGCAATCTGATTCCCTTCGGATCAGATTTTCCCAAACAAGTAAGAGCCTGCAGCGCCACACTCGACGGGGTTCGAGTTGCGTTCACAACCTGAGGCTTGGAAAGTGAACTCGCCCCTACTAACAGTAAAACACTCGTAGCAGGGGCTATCCATCGTCGATTCATCATGATCCTCAACCCTTAAGTACATCAACCAGAATGTCAGGAAGACGCATTATTTCCGGGTCTATGAAGAATCGTGTGGGTTCGCGTAATCTTCTTGCGTGCGTGACACAGATCTTTTCTCTTCGTTGTTGGGTCTGACATCTTCATGGTCAGTGTCTTCGGTG
>CAILEM010000128.1 GCA_903833215.1 uncultured Armatimonadota bacterium | reverse complement strand
GCGAAGCCGAACACATTCGAGGAGAACTGGGGCTGGTTCAGGTGCATCTTGAGGGCTCATGGTCCGGCAAGATACGGATTTTGCCTCGACTGACTAGACGAGGTTGGCAAAACGGGTGCCAGTCCGGGACTGAACGGTTACCCATTGGAAAAGGTCTAGCCCTGAAATTACGGTCACTTCAGAAGAAGGTTATGGTGTAACGCTAGAGGCGATATCTGTATAAAGTCCACAGCAACTATGTTCAGTTTATCGGTATGAGTTCAGATCGGCGTATTGACAACGGATATTGATCGTTAGGTTCAGTCCCGCAACTTGGTCGATCAGGAACGACTGGACATTCCGGCATGTAGCTTTGAACCATCGCTAACTCCAACCTGGCCAATAACTTGACAGCGGTCTTCACGAACTGCGTGGCGATTCGCAATGCCTGCTTCAGCCAGTTCTCACCGTTCTACTACGTTTCTTAGGCAATAGGCCATATAATCCAGCACAAGCGTCTACCCTTGGATTGGCCTGAATTTCCGGGAGTCAATGAACCGGTACCGCAATATTTCAGTCAGTTGTGAATAATCGGAATGTCTTAGTCTTTGCCTAAAGCGATACGTTTCGGCATACTTCGCGATTGGCCTAAAACCCTGGTAGATCCGTACGGCAATTACGACCGGCCCGAAGGCTTGTCTCATGAGTTTGGCTAGGGTGATGTGAACGGTTTCGGGGAACTGTGCGGCCGTCTAGTGGCCTTCGGACTCTCAATTCCCCTTTGTTTTGACGCAACCAGCAGCTATCGCCTGAACGAACTGTCATCGCGTGAGCTGTGAAAGAGGTCTGCTAAGGATCAACCCTGTTTTGGTTGGTCGCGTTTGGGGACCGGTATTGAGGATCAAGAAGCAGGTTCGGACCATCAGGTGATGTTCGCGTAGCGGCCGCCATTTTCTGCGGCGAGTCTGTGCAGTTCTCGAGGTGGTCAAGGTGCTTAAAGTTCTGTATTAATACACCTTAGGACTTACGCGGTTCCACCCAATCGGTAGCCTGGGTTTGTCCGGTATCTGCGAACCGCCTCCCGGGTGATTTCCGTCGTCGCCTCGTGCCAACTCACACCCGTACGGTAGAAATTCCACGATAATCGGGCAAAGGCTCGAATCGCCATACCGATGTGGTTTTGCTGAGCCCGTGCCGATCGACACTGGCATCGCTTGATGTTGCAGCACTGTTTCAGGGTTCGGTGATACTCCTCGATGGACCAACTGTATTCCGCTAGTTCCAGACGCACCATCTCGTTCATCGTTAGATCATTGGTCGCCCAGTGCGCAACGTCTCCGTCTTTGGAGACCACCCTGAACACTCGAATCGACCCGAAACCCTCCAGGTGAACGATGGTTTCCGTTTCCGCAATCGCAACCTTTTCCACAGGTTGATACCCACCGCGGTTCAAGTCGACCTTTCGGTTCGACTTGAGGCGGGTCAAGAAAATCCAGCCAAATCCACGGATCTGCTTGAGATTTTCAAGGCTCGCATACCAACTATCAAAGAGTACGGCTCGAGGCTTGAAACCCCTCTGCTGAGCGGTGTTGAGAAGGTTCTGAAAGTGGTCGTTCTTGGTGAGGCCATCGTTTGGTCTGTCGTAGATCCGGTAGTCGACTGGGAAGATAGTGCGCCGTTGAAAACCGGCAGAGAGTTGCGAATGAAAGAGTCGTACGGGAAAGACCTAGCCAGTCATCCTGACCCCGAGTCATGCGTCGGCGGCCGTAAGGTTGTTGGCGAAGCGTTGACAGGGGCACACGCGGGCCAGCCATTGAGCTGTGAAATCAAGCTTTCCGGGGTGCCGACGCTGTTATCTTATGCGGAAGGCAACACCAAAGGCGGCGCTACCGGCAAGCCGCTTGCGGACCCCGCGCAGCCGGAGAGCCTGCGCACACGTGGAAACTCTTTGCACGGGAAACGGGAGATCCCAAGGGCATCCACCCCAGATGGTAGGGTGGATCGGTCGGGGAAGGTCATCGACCAGAATTCCGACATGCACGCCCTCGGGAAGTCGGACGACTGCGTAGTACCTGAGAAGCTGCCGAACAACGACGGGGAAACCCGGCCTGCGGAGGTGGTGGAGGGAAGGCGGTCGACAGAGGGAAACACGTTGCAGGAGGCCGCATCCCGGACGCAGAGCCGGACCGATGCGTCGTTCGCCTTGCACCGTGTGCGAGAAGTGGCACGCCGAGATCGGCGTGCACAGTTTACCGCCCTGCTGCACCATGTGACGGTCGATCTGCTACGGGATAGCTTCTATGCGCTCAAGCGCCATGCGGCTCCTGGAATTGATGGCGTCACCTGGGAGCAGTACGGAACCGATCTTGAGGCTCGGATCTCCGACCTTCATCGGCGGGTTCATCTGGGTACCTACCGGGCACAACCTTCACGCCGGACCTTCATTCCGAAGGCCGACGGTCAGAAACGCCCGTTGGGGATCGCGGCCCTGGAGGACAAGATCGTCCAACAGGCCGTGGTGTCGGTACTCAACGAGATCTACGAGGTCGACTTTCAGGGATTGATTCTCCTACGGTTTTCGGCCGAAGCGTGGCGCGCATGATGCGTTGGATGCGCTCTGGGTGGGGCTCATGGGGAAGAAGGTAAACTGGGTGCTCGATGCAGACATCCGTGGATTTTTCGACGCCATCGACCATGGTTGGCTCATCAAGTTCCTTGAGCACCGGATTGCCGACCGAAGAGTGCTCCGCTTGATCCAGAAATGGCTCAAGGCTGGGGTATCCGAGGACGGCCAGTGGTCGAAAACGGAAGTCGGTACGCCTCAGGGTGCGGTGATTTCACCGCTGCTGGCGAACGTGTACCTTCACTACGTACTTGACCTGTGGACCAAGCAGTGGCGAACCGAAATCGCCACGGGCGACCTGATCATCGTTCGTTACGCCGATGATTTTGTCGTCGGATTCCAGTATCGCTCCGATGCCGAACGCTTCCTCCAAGAACTTGGCGGACGCATGCAGAAGTTTGGCCTGGCTTTGCACCCCGATAAGACGCGACTGATCGAATTCGGGCGGTTCGCCGCTGAGAACCGACAGAAGCGAGGGGATGGCAAGCCGGAGACGTTCACGTTCCTGGGCTTCACCCACATCTGTGGTCGAAAGCGTCAGAGTCGTGGCTTCATCGTGAAGCGAAAGACGGCGGCGAAGCGACTACGCGCCAAGGTCAAAGAGGTGAAGGAACGGCTGTTTCGGCAGCGTCACGACCCCATACCCGACCAAGGTCTGTGGCTACTTCGCGTATTACGTGGCTACTACACCTACCACGGAGTACCGGGCAACACTGAGTGCCTGGCGACATTCCGCACGTTAACGGCTCGCAACTGGCTGAAGGCGCTTCGGCGTCGCAGTCAACGCAACCGTATGACGTGGCACCGGTTTGCCGCGATTGTCGATCTCTGGCTCCCGAAGGTCCAGATCTTGCACCCGTATCCCAACGAACGATTCTACGCCAAACACCCGAAGTAGGAGCCGTGTGCGGTAATCCCGCCAGCACGGATCTGTGCGGGGGGACGCCCGAAAGGGCGTTCCCTACCGCGACCGATCGCCGTCCGTCCAGACCAGGCTAATAAGGTTTATGCCGCGTACCACTGCTTTATGTTTTCCTGACCATTGCGAGTGAACAGGCTGGATCTTCTTGGAGTAGATCTTGTCGAGTGTTGAGTCATCAATCACGAGCACGCCATCGTTCTTATCAACGAAAGGGATTACTTCACGAAAGAGTGTTTCTGGATCGGGTTCGATACGGTGTAGGAGACGTGTAAAAGCGTCGTGTGCGGCTGGATTTGTTTTGCTTCAGACGAAAATGGACAAACCCTACCCCCGAGTTATAGTACAACTCGGCAGGAGTTTGCCCCATGCGAAAGCCCCGCAAAAATTACACGGCAGCTGAGAAGGTTGCCATCCTTCGGCGTCATCTGATCGATC
>CAILEM010000127.1 GCA_903833215.1 uncultured Armatimonadota bacterium | reverse complement strand
GGGGACACAGTGCGCCAGCACAAGCCGGAGGATTGTAGCGAATGCAAGTTTCGTACAAGGTAAGATCTAGCCAATCGCCTTGGCCTCGAGTGATGCGTTGTGTGGGGCAACCCACGCATCGAAGCGTTCACAGGGGAAAGACCAGGCTGTGTATTGAGCTCCGAAATCAAGGCTTTGAGATGGCCGACCTTGTTGTGTCAAGGGGAAGGCAACAGTGATGTCGAACGTAAAAGGCGAGTCCGATGTCACCTCCACGGAGTCCGGGACCACAGGCATGGTTGGAAACAATCCTCGCGGAAGCTGGGAGATCCCAGAAACATCCCTCACATTGGAGTTGGATCGGTCGGAAAAGGTGAGATACCACAATGCCGACGTGTACGTTTCTGGGAAGTCAGACAGTTTCGTAGTACCAGAGAAGCGGGCGAACAATGCTGGACAGCCAACGGCAGCGGAGTCCGTGGAGGAAAGGAGACTGACCAAGGAGAACGTCTTGCAACCGCTACTGGACCGGACACAGAGCCGGGCTTCCGGGTCGCGTGGGTTGCTGGGCGTACGAGAGAAAGCACGCAAAGATAAGAAGGCAAGGTTCAATAATCTGCTGAACCACGTCACGCCGGAGCTTTTGCGAGCGAGCTTCTTCGACCTGAAGAAGAACGCGGCACCAGGAGTCGATGGTGAGACGTGGGCTGAGTACGCCGAGAATCACGAAACGCGGATCACTGATCTGCATTCGCGGATACATCGGGGAACGTACCGGGCACAACCTTCGAAACGAACTTGGATTCCCAAGCTCGACGGCAAGCTGCGACCTCTCGGGGTTGCCGCACTGGAGGACAAGATTGTCCAACGGGCCGTACGGACGGTGCTGGAATGCATCTATGAAGAGGACTTTCTTGGCTTCAGTTACGGCTACCGTCCCGGACGGAGCGGTCACCGAGCCTTGGACGCACTCTCCGTGGGCATCGAGCGGCAGCATGTGAACTGGATATTGGATGCGGACATCCGAGGTTTCTTTGACAACATCAGCCATGAATGGATGATGAAGTTTCTGGAACACCGGATTGCCGACCGACGACTGCTACGGCTGCTGAGGAAATGGCTTCGAGCCGGAGTGTCCGAGGACGGCGAATGGTCCCCGAGCACAATAGGAACGCCACAAGGTGCGGTGATTTCACCGTTGCTTTCGAACGTGTTTCTACACTATGTGCTGGATCTATGGTTGGTCGCGTGGAGGAAACAACACGCGGCGGGTGAGGTCATTATCGTTCGCTATGCCGACGATTTTGTTCTCGGATTCCGTGAGGAGACCGATGCGAAGAACTGCCTCGGAGCACTCAAGGACCGGTTTACCAAGTTCGGCTTGGAGCTGCATCCCGAGAAAACTCGTCTGATCGAATTCGGCCGCTTTGCGGCTGTGGCGCGGTCACAGCGAGGAGAAGACCCACCCGAGTCGTTCGACTTTCTAGGTTTCACGCACATGTGCGGAACGACCCGGAAAGGCTACTTCGCCATCAAACGCATCTCAGCGATGAAGAAGCTGCGAGCAAAGTTGAAAGAATTGAAGGGCAAGCTAATGCGAATGATGCACTGCGACCTGGCGGCAGTCGGGGCGTGGTTGAAGAGTGTGTTCCAGGGGTGGTGTAACTACCACGCGATCCCCGGAAACACTGACCGCCTGCAACAATTTCGGACTGCTTTGCAAGACCACTGGTATCGTGCGCTGCTTCGCCGCAGCCAACGAGCATGCCGGTTGACGTGGGCAAAGTTCTCACGTCTGAGTCGCCGCTGGCTTCCCTCGCCGAAAACTCTGCATCCCTATCCGAGCGAGCGATTTAATCGTCTTTATCCAAGGTAAGAGCCGTATGCAGTAGTCCTGCACGTACGGATCTGTGCGGGGGGCGGCCAGCAATGGCCGTCCCTACCGCGATGCTTTTTC
>CAILEM010000126.1 GCA_903833215.1 uncultured Armatimonadota bacterium | reverse complement strand
GGGCGATCCGTGCGTCCGTGATAAGGAACGATGGCGAAACGTTCTGCCACCGTTCTCAGGATGAGATCGGCAAGGTGCAAGTCCTTGTCAGGAGGTTATGGTTTGATCCTGGAGTCGACCGGAACTGCGTCGCCGCGAGGCGGGGTGGAGAGCACCGGAAGACGAACAACCAGTCCGCAACGAAAGTGAACTCGATTCGGCCGGTCGTCGTGGCGAGCCTGTGGATCGAAGGCGAAGCCCATACGCCGTCATTGGTCGCAGCGATGCGATGGGGACTTCATGCCCCGCGGTTCAGCATCCGAAGCATAATGCAAACCAGCGAGCCTAGGGTACGACGATTGGTGGTTGGAGGTGGAATGGTTGGAAGGTCACATCCTGTAAGCGGAGAGACCTGGGCGATCCAAGGTTGGTGTTCATGCTCGAAAGCGAGCCGAAGAGCCAGTCGCCCAGGAGTCAGAGCACCCATAGTAGCGTGGAAGCCGGGTAATTCCGGGGGAGCGAAGGGGTGCAGGAAGGTGGAGACGTGATGTCAAAGTCGACGGAAGATCAACCGGCAGTAGTGCTGGAAACAGCTAAGCGCACCGGAGACTCCCCGCCCCAATGGGGTTGGGTGGAACCGTCGGTTTGGACAGAGCGGATGCTGACAGCCCTCGAACAGGGGGTCAAGGGAGGCCGATGGTTTAGCTTGATGGACAAGGTACATCCTGAACGAACGCTCATAGCAGCATTTGAAGCAGTCGCCCGTAACCAAGGGGCGGCTGGGGTGGATCATGTCACAACAACGATGTTCGAGGAGCACCTGGCATCGAATCTGAAGAATCTTAGCGAGGACTTGCGGACGGGTCGTTACCGCCCGCAGTCGATCCGCCGACACTACATCCCCAAACCTGGGAGTGAGGAGAAGCGACCGTTAGGGATTCCAACTGTTCGAGACCGGGTGGTCCAGACGGCGTTGCGTTATGTACTGGAACCGATATTTGAGCGGGACTTTGCGAAACACAGCTATGGCTTTCGCCCCGGTCGGGGCTGCAAAGACGCGTTGCGTTGCGTGGAGAAACACTTGAAAGAAGGCTACACGTATATCGTGGATGTCGATCTGAAGAGCTACTTTGACACGATACCACACGATGGCCTGCTGTCTCTGATGAGCCAAAAGGTATCGGATGGTCGGGTGCTGTCGCTGGTGCAAGACTTCCTCCACCAAGGCGTATTGGACGGCCTGGAGGAATACACGCCCGAAACCGGCAGCCCTCAGGGTGCGGTAATCAGCCCGCTATTAAGCAATATCTATCTGAATCCCCTGGACCACTTGATGGCCGAGGACGGATATACGATGGTGCGCTATGCGGACGATTTCGTGATTCTATGTCGGAGTGCGGAGGAGGCGCACCGCGCATTGGAGCAGATTCAACACTGGACGGCCACCGCCGGCCTGACGCTACACCCCACCAAGACGCGGATTGTAGACGCAACGACCGACAGCTTTGACTTTCTGGGCTACACCTTTGAGGGCGGCACCCGCCGACCCCGCAAGAAAAGCCTGACAAAGTTCAAAGATACGGTTCGTTCCAAGACCAAGCGTAACTCTGGCCGAAGCTTGCCGAAGATCATCGAGAGTCTTCACCCAACCCTGCGGGGTTGGTTTGAATACTTCAAGCACAGTCATCGTTGGACATTCGAAAGAATTGACGGTTGGATACGGCGACGTCTCCGAGCCATTCTTCTTCGACGCGGTGGTAAACGTGGCGTCGGTCGGGGACTAGCCAACTATCGATGGCCCGATGCGTACTTTGAGGAGCGTGGGTTGTACAGCCTTCAGACGGCCCATGCTCTCGCCTGTCAGTCCTTGCAAAGGTGAACCACCTTCGGGAAAGCCGTATGCGGGAGAACCGCCCGTACGGTTTGGAGGGAGGGGGGGCACAAACCAATGTGTCCTCCCTACCCCTATCGACTATAGCCCAGGGTGAAACCCTGGGAATTCCCAGACCCACCCCTCTCCTATGAGCCATAGCTCCAAGACTTTAAATAGGGCATTCACGCTACCACAGGGTTTCACCCTGGGCTACAGTCGGGATCGTCCTTCCAGGGCTCAGGAATATTGAGCTTGAAGGTTTTTACTGCATTTGGCTGAAACGATACAAACGCCCTTATATGTAAAAGGCTTCTTAGCTGTTAACGGAGTAGTAATAGAAGCAATAACGGCTGATGGTGTTGCCTGTTCAGCACTCAAACCTGGCTGGCGAACTACACAGCAAGAAATCAGGGCATTTCACTCGCGTTGACGATGCCGGCGGTTGGCATTGGCACACTGGTGTGCTTTTTGAGCAGCAGGCTCAACTCGGGACGCTCTTCGTCTGTGGCGATCTTGAGTTTTTCGCCAATCCAGCGTGTTGCACTGGCATGATCTTCCTGGGCGTTGGCCAGGTTGATCAGCCGGGACAAGGTCACGCTCTGCAAGTCGTGAACATGCCGGGCATGGTCTTTCTCTTTATCCCATTGCTTGGTCAGTTCGAACACTTCCTCCAGCTGTCGCCGCGCATCATCCGTTTGCTGTGCGATCGTCAGAAAATCGGCCCAGCGCAACATCACCCTGATCAGGGTCCACGATCGCTCAAAAACGGCCGGTTCTTTGTCTCGGTTGAGCCTGGCCATTTTGACCGCGTCTTCGAGGTCGGCCCGGGCCTCCTGGAACCGGCCCTGGCTAAAGCAAATCTCAAACTTTGCAATGGCACAGTCGACCAGCCCATCCAAAAATGTGCCCACATCTTGCTGTTTGTCGTCGGAAACGTTGAGCACAGATCGGCAGAGCTCCAGATTGCGGTTCACGGCTTTCATCGCCTGGTCAAACTGGCCGAGTTCAAGGTAGCCGCCTGCCAGGTCGACCAGGGCAACTCGCTGAAAATGCTGGAACAGCAGCCGATTCTGGGGAAACGCATTCACGGCGTCTTCCGTGAGTTTCAGCAGAGTCAGGTACTGGGGAACCTGGCTCCCGGGCAAATGGCCTTCGGGGTTATAACAGAGGATTGCATTGTAATTGGCCCGGATTTCATCGCGTCGAAGCATTTCATCGGTGGGATTTTCTTGAACGCACTGTTTGTAAAGTTCAATCGCGCGGGCGGCAGATTCTTTTGATGCTTCGAACTGCTTGAGTTCCAGTAAATCGGTTGCGTGCTCAATCAGAGCATAGGCCAGAAACTTGCGCCCCGAAGAGTCTACTTTGACGAGCTGCTCTGCC
>CAILEM010000125.1 GCA_903833215.1 uncultured Armatimonadota bacterium | reverse complement strand
TTATGCAGAGTCGATCAATGCATCCATTCAAGAAGTTAAGACCGTCGCAAGAGGTTTTAGACAGTTTGAAAGCTTCAGAATTGCCATACTCTTCTTCCTCGGAAAGCTTGAACTCAACCCACGGAAAACCCCATAGACCCGCAAAAAGGCGTAAAAGGAACAAGAAGTGTCCCCCTCTGATACTGAAGCTTAAAGAACCCTTACGAAAGGGCGGTTAGAATCCGTGCGCCACTTTCTGTGATAGCAACCGTATGCTCAAAATGGGCCCCAATAGAGCCATCTCTTGTTACGACCGCCCAAGGATCGCCCGGTCGGTGCTTGATACCGGGTGCCCCCGCTGTAACCATCGGTTCAATGCAAAATGTCATACCGACTTGAAGAGGTAGTCCTTTTCCTGCAATTCCGAAATTAGGGACATCGATACCTTCCTCGTGCACTTCGGTTCCAACTCCATGACCGGACAGTTCTCGTATCACTCCAAAGCCGTTTCTCTCGACAAGCCGCTGGACTGCACTTGAAATGTCTCCCATCTTAGCGCCTGCTGTCGCCTTCGCAATCCCATGTCGCAAAGCTTCTTGGGTGACGGAAAGAAGCTTTTGGGCTTTCGGGCTACCCTTTCCTACCACGATGGTAATTGCCGTATCTGCAAGCCAACCATCGACGTCGGCTACCAGGTCAAGCCCGACCACATCTCCCTCACGAAGGATTCGTTGCCGTGAAGGGAGGCCATGGATGACTTCGTCATTAACCGAGATACACGTCGCAAACTCGTATGGCACCTTGCTGAATCGAGGGTGGTACCCAAGTAGAGCGGGTCTGGCATTGTGCGTCTGAAGCTCTGACCGTGCGATGTCTTCCAAATCCATCGTCGTCATGCCTGGTGCGGCGACACTCTTCATTGCCCGCAAGGCATGAGCGGCGGCCTTGCCCGCAACTGCCATCGCATCGATTTCGCTGACTGTCTTAAGTTTTATCATTGTGTCAAGAAAGTTAAGTGGGCCACAAATACCCACTCATGCAATTCGTATCGTTCTTCCTTTCAAATCTTGCTCCACGTTAACACGAAACCGCTTTGATTTTCGCCCTCCCTAAAGAAACAGACCGATCGCCGGATTGTCAGATTCATCGGTATAGGAATAGTCCAGGTCACTGAGGAACGTTCGAAGTTCGCCGGCATTCGCAGGAGGCACTTGCAGCCCCACCAGAACCCGGCCAAAATCGGCACCGTGGTTGCGATAGTGAAATAGGCTAATGTTCCATCGCTCGCCCATCTTCTGCAAGAAGTTCATCAGAGCCCCTGGTCGCTCGGGAAACTGGAAGTTCAGCACAATTTCTTTGCCCACTTGCGGCGCCTTTCCACCCACCATATGCCGAACGTGGAGCTTTGCGACTTCGTTATCGGTGAGGTCCACGGTGCGGTACCCACTTTCTCTTAGGTCATCCATGACGGCCGCAATCTCCGCTCCATTCTTAATCTGAAGTCCGACGAACACCGTGGCTTGAGATGAGTCGGCATAGCGGTAGTTGAATTCCGTCACGTTTCTAGCGCCGATATCAGAGCAGAACTGCCTAAAGCTGCCGGGTTTCTCGGGGATGTTGACGGCAATGACCGCCTCGCGCCGTTCGCCAATCTCAGCCCGTTCGCTGATGTGCCGGAGCCGGTCAAAGTTCATGTTCGACCCAGACGCAATCGCGACCAACTGTTTTCCTGTGATGTTCTCCCGCAGTGCGAATTCCCTCAAACCCGCATAAGCCAACGCACCGGAGGGTTCTAGGACTGACCGTCGATCCTCATAAACCTCTTTGACAGCACCGCAAATCGCATCATTCGAAACCACAACGATCTCATCCACCCATTCTTGGGCGATGCGGAACGTTTCGACTCCAACTTGCCGAACCGCAACGCCATCAGCAAATGTTCCGACCGTTTCGAGCCGAACGCGTTTGCCGGCGGCGAGCGATTGAGACATTGCATCGGCATCTTCCGGCTCGACGCCAATCACTCGAATCTCGGGTCGCATTTCTTTGACAAAGGCGGCGATGCCAGCAATCAAGCCCCCGCCGCCGACAGGGACAAAGATCGCGTCGAGGTCTCCACCGTGCTGCTTTAGGATCTCCATCCCAACCGTTCCCTGGCCAGCGATGACGTCGGGATCATCGTAGGGATGGACAAACGTGCAACCCTTTTCAGCGCAGAGCTTTGAAGCAAATTCGTAAGCGCCGTCGTAGTTGTCTCCGTGCAATTCAACGGTGGCCCCAAGTCGGCGCACGGCATCGACTTTGATCTCCGGAGTCGTTCGTGGCATGACGATCGTTGCCTGGATACCAAGCTTTGCCGCGGCCAAAGCAACCCCTTGAGCATGATTGCCAGCTGAGGAGGCGACAACCCCCGGTTTACACTCCGCCGGCGTCAAGCGAACCATCTTGTTGTAGGCGCCGCGGAGTTTGAAGGAGAAGATGGGCTGTGTATCTTCCCGCTTGAGCCAAACGTGATTATTGAGCCGTTCGCTAAGCAGAGGAGCGTAGTCGAGTGCAGACTCAATCGCCACGTCGTAAACGCGTGCACTCAAAATCCGCTTCAAATACTCAACAGACATAGGCTAGAACCTACCCCACTCAAAGTATCGTTTAGGGGAGCTGCTTATGGAACCACGATTAATCGCTGACTACGCTTGCCACACTGGAGAGGGCCCCTTGTGGCACCCAGACGAAAAACGCGTCTACTGGACAGATATCCCGAATGGTCGCCTTTTTCGCTATGAACCTGCATCGGGTCACCATGAAGTGTGCTTTGAAGGCGAGCCCGTTGGCGGGATGACGCTACAAAAGGACGGTTCCCTTCTCCTCTTCATGGCAAGGGGGGCCGTCAAGATTCTTCGGGATGGCACCCTCACCACCGTTCTTGAAGAGATCCCCGATGAGTGGGAGACTCGCTTTAACGACGTCATTGCCGACCCTGAGGGCCGTGTTTTCTGTGGAACCATGCCAACAAAGGACCGCCTTGGGCGGCTGTACCGGCTAGACACCGATGGTTCGATTCACCTTCTCCTTCAAGAAATCGGTTGTTCGAACGGGATGGGGTTTACCGCTGACCTTAAGCAAATGTATTACACCGATACCGGCAAGCGCACGATTTATGTGTTTGACTACGAGAGATCAACGGGAGAACTTACCAACCAGCGGGTGCTGATCACAACCGAAGAAGGAGGCGGATGGCCGGATGGGATGACCGTCGACGGAAATGGCGATATTTGGTCGACACGGTGGGATGGCGGCTGCATTGTGAAATACTCGCCCGAAGGGGTTGAGCTCACACGGCTAAACCTGCCGGCCAGAAAGGTTTCCTGCGTGGCTTTCGGTGGTGAAAATTACGACGTGATGTACATCACTACCGCTGGAGGCAATGTGAAAGAAACCGATGGCCCCCTTGCCGGAGCCTTGTTCGAAGTTTCCGCTGGAGTAGCAGGCATTCCTGAGTTTCGATCACAAATTTCGGCGCCTTAATGGATTCAAAAGGCACACAAAGGCTGCATGCATTTATTCTCCCGAAGTTAAACCGGTTAAACAATGCAAAACAAGTTTGGTGTCTTTGGTTACTCGCGTCGTGTCTCCCTTGAATTCAGGTTCAAATGAACCTGAATTCAGGAAAAACAAAACCTGAAAACTAGGCAAAGAATTGCCAATTTATTCTCAACATGAGGTTTAACGGTTAAATTGACTTGAACATTTGTGTAATCGCCGGTATAACTGTGGCATGAGATCCGAAAGGGTTGAGCGCTTACGTGCCGGGATACAAGCAGGTCTGCTTGCGTCCGTCATTTTGGGTTCCGTGATTTGGCTGTTTGGCTACATCACTGGTTACAGACTCGCAATCGCCCTGCTATCCATCACCGCTGTCGGATTTGGCCTCATCGCTGGTGCCCAAGCCTACATTGCGAACCCGGATAAAAAAGACGAGACTGACGAGGTTCTTGGTCAACTGGAGCAGTTATCACAACAAAAGGCTCTCGGACGATCAAGAAGTAAAGCACGTCGCAACTAATTGCCGACGTGACCTAATCCTAACCCTAATCGTGCAAACTCTGGATGATGAAAATCGTCCGTGTGCTTGACGAATTAGGACAAGAACAAATTGGCTCGCTGAACCCTGACGGAACCGTCAGCGGACTAGAAGGCGACCTGTTTGGCGAACTGCTCCCAACGGGAAAAACTCTCAGTGTCAGTAAGTTCCTGGCTCCCCTCGTTCCCAATTCGGTGATGGCTGTCGGCCTGAATTATCGGCACCATGCCGAAGAGTCGGGGGCAAAGATCCCCGAGTACCCGATTCTTTTCATCAAGACTCCCAATACCGTTCAGAACCCTGGCGACCCGATTATCCTCCCAACTTTTTTGGCCAGCGATGAAGTGGATTACGAATGCGAACTTGCCGTGATTATCGGCAAAAACTGCAAAAACGTTCGCCGTGAGAACGCCCTTGAGTACGTGCTCGGATACACGTGCGCCAATGATGTTAGCGCGCGAGATTGGCAGATCAAGCGTGGCGGTAGCCAGTGGTGTCGTGGCAAATGTTTCGATACTTTCTGCCCCCTCGGGCCCGCGATTGTCACCACGGATGAGATTCCCGATCCCAATCGCCTCGCCATCAAAACGATCCTCAATGGCAAAGAGGTTCAGTCATGGAATACAAACGACATGATCTTTGATGTTCCTGCCCTTATCGAATTCCTAAGTGGTAGCACGACCTTGGCGGCTGGCACCGTGATTCTCACGGGCACGCCTCACGGTGTCGGAATGGCACACAAGCCTCCAACGTGGCTGAAGGCGGGAGACACCGTTTCCATCGAAATCGAGAGCATCGGAACGCTCACAAACCCCGTTATCGACGAAGCATAGCGATGTTCAAAGTCGGCCCGAACCCATATGGGCTCTGCTGCACCCTCGGGCTGCAAGCAAACCTGCCGAAACCAAAGGATGTTTGGTGGTTCATCGAACTCGCGGAGTCCACAAAGGCGTGCTGCATCGAGTTCCACTTTCTGCACCTAAGCGCCCTCTCCGATGACGAACGAAACAGAGTTAGGGACCGCATCCAGGAAGCGGGCCTGGAGCCCATTATTAGCGGTCCTTGGCCGCTAGACCGCATCACTGAATCCATTCCCGTCGCCCATCAATTGGGAGTCCGAACCGTGCGCACCCATCTGTCTCCAATCCTTTGCGGCGACCGAGCGGCACAGGGAGATAAGTGGACTGAGCTCAACCGCGACATTCGGACCAAACTCGTCGAAACTGGCCCTGCCTTCGCGGATGCGAGTCTCTGTCTCGCCATCGAGAATCACCAAGACTTTGGAAGTGAAGAGCTTCTTGAGTTTTGTGAGATCGGCGGTCCCGCCATGGGAATCACGCTGGACACGGGAAACCCACTTGCCGTCGGAGAGGACCCGATCTCCTTCGCAAAACGCGTTGCTCCTAATGTTCGTCACGTTCACCTTAAGGACTACCGGGCGCAAGCAACTCCCGAGGGATACCGTCTCGTCCGATGCGCTATTGGCGATGGTGCAGTGCCGCTTGCCGAGATCCATACGATTCTTGCCAATCACCACCAGCAACTGACAGCTTCGCTGGAACCAGGGGCACTCGAGTCTCGCCATGTCCGTCTATTAACCAAAGAATGGTGGAACGGATACCCAGAACGGACACCTGACCAGATCAAGGCCTGCCTCAATGCCTCCACGATCAATGCGATTCCTGCCGGCGAAGATTACAGGACTCCCTTGGAACGCGGTGAAACCAGTGAACAGGTCTCGGCCTACGAAGTAGAACAGATGGAAAAGAGTGTGAAGAATATGCAGCAACTTGGATGGCTACCGAAATGAAAGTGCTCGAAAGTTTTCGACTCGACGGAAGACGTGCCCTCGTCACCGGCGGGTCAAAGGGATTGGGCAAGGTCATTGCCAACGCCCTGGCGGAAGCGGGTGCGGACGTCGGTATCGTGAGCCGGACAGAATCTGAGTGCCGTCAGACTGCCGACGCCATCGCAGCTCAAACGGGCAGACGGACGATGTTTGCCACAGCAGACCTCACAAACAGCGTCCAAGTCCAATCGGCGATTGATCTGGTTCAAAGCGAGTTGGGCCCCATCGATATCCTTGTGAATAACGCTGGTATCAACACACGAGGCTTGGCCCAAGAGCTCTCCGAGGAAGATTTCGACGCCGTCCTTGGCATCAATCTCAAGGCACCCTTCCTTTGTTCACGAATTCTTGGGCCCCAAATGTGTGAGCGAGGTTGGGGGCGGGTGATCAACCTTGGCAGCATTCTGGGTGCGGTTGCTCTGCCTGGGAGAGCTCCCTACTGTGCCGCGAAAGCCGGAGTCGCGAACCTGAGCCGCGTGCTGGCGCTCGAATGGGCCCAGAAAGGGGTCACGGTGAATACCATTTGCCCTGGCCCGTTTGGAACAGACATGAATAAACCTCTTCTGGAAGACCCGGAAAAATACAAAGCCTTCGTATCAAAGATACCGATGGGAAGATGGGGCGAACTGGAAGAAATTGCTGGCGTTGCCGTTTTCCTCGCGTCGAATGCCTCCTCGTTCGTTACTGGCAGCACCGTTTATGTTGATGGAGGATGGACAGCCCAATGAAAACACTTGTTTACAGCGCACTCAAGGCGGTTGAAATTCAACAACGCCCCGAACCTACTCCAGGTCCGCAAGAAGTTAAGGTCCGGATCTCAGCAACCGGAATCTGTGGATCGGACGTCCACGGCTTCCTGGGCCACAGCGCCAGACGCAAGCCCGGCCTGGTTTTGGGGCACGAGACAGTGGGTCATGTCGTAGAGGGAAACCCGCAACTCGTTGGTAATCGAGTTTCGGTAAATCCATTAATATGCTGCGGCACCTGCCCTGCTTGCCGGGCCGGACGTCATAACTGTTGCGCCAACTGGCGACTGCTCGGAATGGACAGCACCCCGGGCGCCTTCGCTGAATTCGTCGTGGTACCCGAGCGAAATGTTCACCCGCTACCAGAATCCGTGTCAGATGCGGCCGCCGTCATGGTGGAACCGCTCGCGAATGCCTTTCACATTCTGTCGATGATCCCACCCTCGGCGGGTTTGTTGCCCTCTGCTGTCATTCTTGGCGGCGGCACGCTGGGAGCGTGCATCTTGACGGTCGCAAAGGCACGGGGTCTCAATGTCATCGCGGTTTCTGAGCCGAACGCGTTACGGGCCGAGGTCGCACGAAAGCTGGGCGCGTCAAATATTGTCGACCCATCGTCGTCGGATGCGGTGCAAGCGATCCTCGACCTAACTGATGGTTTCGGTGTGCCCGTCGCCATCGATGCGGTTGGAAATACCCATACTCGCAACGCCGCGGCAAAGGTGGTTTCTAAAGGTGGAACCGCATTGCTCCTCGGACTCGATGAAGGGCCGACATCGTTTGACTTTTATGACCTCGTTCGCCGTGAAGTACGACTTCAGACAAGCTTCGCCTACACGGAATTCGACTATGCCGCCGCACTCGATTTCGTCATACGTGGTGGCACTCATTTCGATCCGTGGACGGAAGTGATGCCGTTGGAGCAAGGACAAGAGGCCTTTGAAAAGCTGATCTCCAATCGAGGCGACATTATCAAAATCGCACTGCGACCATGAGCGAAGTTCGGCGCATCCTTATCCATGTGAGCACGATCGCTCTGCTCGGCGAACATGTGTTACTGGTTCAGGAATCCAAACCGGAGAACCATGGCAAGTGGAACCTCCCAGGGGGGCACCTTGAAGTTGGTGAGTCCTTGGTGAGTGGGGCTAAACGAGAGTTCTTTGAAGAAACCTTGGTCGAAGCAGACCTGAACGGCCTCGTGGGAATCTACTCGGGAATCGGCCGCACCGGTTATCATGCGATACGATTCGTATTTGCGGCGACGGTTCGCACCCCAGAATTGGCGAGAGCAGGCGATGAGATTCTTGCCGCTCGATGGTGGGACATCACCGAGGCAAAGCTACTGCCCGACAAAGATCTCGTGAGTCCAGATACAATTCGCCAAATCATCAACGACGCTTCACAGAAAGCGCCAGCACCCCTGAATCTCCTCACCGAAAATTTCTCATGAACGACGCAAAGATGCTCGAAGGAAAAATCGCCCTTGTAACTGGGTCTGGACGCGGACTTGGCTACGCCATTGCCCACCGACTTGCCGAACTCGGTGCCGACGTCGCAATCCATGATCGAAGCCAAGAGGCCCCAGCCGAATTTGGCGAATTTGCCGACCTTGATGCCTCAGCGGCAAGTATTGCCGCCCTGGGTGTTCGAGCAATGGCAGTCACCGGAGATATCTCGGACGAATCGGCAACCCAGGCGATGGTGGCCGCGGTGGAGAGCACACTTGGACCCATTTCTGTCCTTGTGAATTGCGCGGGAGGCGATATCGCTGCGCAAGGTGGAAAGCCAAATCCAAATGATGCCCTTGGCGTAAAGCTGGAAGACATCCGAGCCCTGTTTGATCGGAACCTCATTGGCACCATGCTGATGTGTCGTGCCATCGTCCCTGGAATGATGGAGCGACATACAGGGGCGGTCGTCAACATCGCATCGGCTGCGGCTCACTTCGGCCGCGACACTGAAGTCGCCTACGGATCGGCAAAGGCAGCAATCGTTCACTACACTCGATGTTTGGCGGCAGAGACCCGGGAGCAAGGCGTCCGAGTCAACGTGGTGAGTCCTGGTGCAACCAAAACGGGTCGGTTCATGGCCACTCGGAAGACGGATCCAACATTCATGGAGGAAGGCTACAGCTTGAATCGGTACGCCAACCCGCGTGAGATTGCCAACGGTGTTGCATTTCTTGCCAGCGACATGGCGAGCTTTGTGCACGGCCAGGCCTTACGGATTGACGGAGGACTCACCCTGTATTCGGGTTAGCCATGAACGAATTACTTGAGGAACTGGCCCTGAATGCGTGGCCCGGTGTCCGCCAAGTTCACTTTGATCATTGGGTACTGAGACTCTCAGGGAACCATACGCGCCGAGCCAATTCCGTCAACTTCCTCGGCCCATCGACACTGCCTCTTGACTTCAAAATTGACTTTTGCGAGGAAGCCTACTCGCGCTTCAATACTTCCCCGGTCTTCAAGTTCGCAGGATTGTATGACTCCTCAACAATAGATTCAAACTTGGCCAATCGCGGCTACCAAATCGAAGGCAACGCAATGGTCATGACCCACGACCTCGACCAACTTCGCGCCGTGCCGTCCGTTGACTATCGCGTTGAATCAGATTTATCGGCAGCTTGGTTTGATCTTGCTGCGGCGATGCTGGAAATTGACCCTGGTCGTCTGCCCTACTTTGAGAAGATCCTTTCGAATATCGTTCCCGATCACGGTTTCGCTTCGGTTTGGCACGACGGCAAACCTGCAGCCATCGGATTGGCCGTTGTCGAGAGAGGTTGGATCGGACTGTTCGACATCGTCACGTCAACCCAATTCCGCAGAATGGGCCTTGGCAATCAGCTTGTCCTCAACATGATGAAGTGGGGCAAGGAGAGGGGCGCGACCGCCGCGTATCTCCAAGTCGTCGAAACGAATACCCCCGCCGTTAGTCTCTACAGCAAGATCGGATACACACCGCTATATCGATACTGGTATCGCGCAAAAACTGGTTAAGAAACGTGAATAGTCTGGCGAGAAAGGCTTAAACTTGTCGGGATGATGCAGCAATGGTTTCTGGACGCCAAGCTCGGGATCTTTATCCACTACGGGATCTACGCCGTCAAAGGAATTGACGAGTCTTGGTCTTTCTTCAACGGCAAAGTGAGCTACGAAGAGTACATGTCGCAGCTTTCGGGCTTCACCGCTTCGAACTACGATCCAGAATCTTGGGCAGAGCTTTTTGAGAAGGTCGGTGCCAAGTATGCCGTCCTCACCACCAAACACCACGATGGCGTGGCACTGTGGGACACGAAAGCGAATGACCTGAGCGTCGTCAATAAAACTCCTGCGGGCAGAGACCTGATCACGCCATACGTTGAAGCCTTACGACGCCATAACCTCAAGGTCGGGTTCTATTACTCCCACCTTGATTGGTCTCACCCCGACTATGCAACGATCCTGCCGAAGGTAGACGATCCCGCCGAATATGCCACTTCTCGTTTCGGCAATCGGTTTGCATACTGCGAAGCGGACCAGCAGGATCCAGTGCGATGGGCAAACTTTCTGAAGTTCCACCGCCAGCAGCTTGAGGAGTTATCGACTCAATTTGGCGAACTCGACCTCTATTGGTTCGACGGTGAATGGGAGCGCGATTCAGACCAATTCGATATGAAAGGTTTGCGCGATCAACTCCAAGCCTGGCAGCCAGGAGCCATTTTCAACTCACGACTTCGCGATTATGGCGACTATGCGACCCCAGAGCAAGGCATCCCAATCGTTCCACCCAAAGGAGCCTGGGAGTTTTGTGTTACGGTGAACGACTCTTGGGGTTACCAGGGACAGGACACCAATCACAAGTCTGTTCGCCAACTCGTGCGGATGTTTGCCGAAACCATCGGTATGGGCGGCAATATGCTGCTGGATGTAGGCCCCTACGAAGATGGTCGCCTTCAGCCAGAGCAAGTCGAAAGGCTCGAAGGGCTAGGAGACTGGATTCGAAGACACTCCGAAGCAGTTTATGGCACTGTGGCTGGGCTTCCAGGAGGGTTGTTCTATGGCGCGTCCACGATGAACAAAGCCAAGGACGTTCTGTACCTGATGATTTTCGACAAGCCTTTCGACCAAATCGCCGTCAAAGGACTTCTGAAACCACCCGCAAAAGTATCTGTTTTGAGCTCTGGTCAAATGCTCACACACAAGACGATCGGGGGCTTAGGCGAGACACCCGGCATGCTCTGGATCGATATGCCGGAAGAAGCGATTGATGCTAATTCGACGGTTTTTAAATTGGAATTCGATCACCCCATAGAGTTGTACGTTGGCGCGGGTAGGGAGTAACGGACGGCGACTAGGATCAATAACAATTCGCATGTTTTGGCGCGTAGTGATAAAGTGAACACGCACAGTGTTGTGGAGAACAAATCATGGCGGAGACTTCGCAGTATGTAGACGAAGCAGTGGATGCTTTGCACATGCTGGAACTTGGACGGGCTAATGCGGTTAGTCCATATCTATTCCAGCAGGCTCTAGAAGAGTTGGGTCCCGGACACCCGCAAATTTGCGGGCCCCTGAAACGTTGCCTTGTCCACCCTGACGATATGAATGTCCGCCTTAAGGTTCTTCAGATGGTAGGGCATACTGGCCACGGGTGGGTACAAATCTATGGCCCACAATTTGCCGACGAAGTCGTTCTGAGCATCGCGGACAGCAACCTCTTGTGCGCAGCCAACGCTTGCCACGCCATTCAATATTGGGATACCGAGGAACCAGTGTCGACAGCACTTCTCCATTGGGCAAAGAGAAAGCTTCCTGGCGTTTGGGAAGTGGCTGGCGTCGATCCAACCGATCTTCCAAGCATCAAAGTTATGCTCCAGGAACTCCCAAGTTATCAAGGACGAATTGAGGATCGCCGAGATTTGCCGAACAGTAATCCTTCGCTTGAGAACAACATCCGATTGTTCGGCAAGTTAAAGGGCACACTGATGTCCATGTTCAATCGCGGCTAGTCGTCGTGGTCCCCACCTTCTGGGATCTGCGGCTCCATGACACCTTCAGGCGTTGCCATCATCATCGGTGGTGACAGGGGATTGTCACTGATCGAAACTCTACTTGGGGAATTGGCCGCACACGGCGTTCCAAATTTGGGAAGAGCAAACGGTAGGTGCGAATTGCCGCGCGCAAGAATGTGGTTCTGATTCCCACCATCCCAGGTCGTGAAACTACGGGCATTGCAGTAGTGGTTGACGAAGCTCCGACGCGTCCGATCTGGCGTCTTGTTTCCGAAGGACCGGTGAAGGATATGACCTCCAAAGAAGGCTACATCCCCAGGTTCCATAATCGCAGGGACCTCTTGTTCAAGGTACTTCTTCGCAATCGGCCGAAGCTCGTTACTTGGATCTTCATCGCTATTGCTGTGCCCACCAACTCCCGCCACAGTCGGCAGGTCCAAGAGACCCCAATCCCCGTAGCCATAGCCTGTCGTGGGTGGATAGATCGGTTCCACTTGACTGCCTGTAGACATTCGTAGGCACCCGTTTTCAGTGTCTGCTCGATCGAGCGCAATCCATGCGCCGAGGAGGCTATCTGGAAAGGTTGGAATGTAGTAAGTGTCTTGATGGAATCCTTGCCCATCCTGCCCCGGGCCTTTGATGAACATCATGGTTTGCATTGCCAAGACGTCAGGTCCAGTGAGTGCCTGCACTACATCCAAAACGCGAGGATAAAGTAGGTAACGCTCCCAGATTTCCACTTCACGATGCATCATGTGGATCCTAAGCAGTCTCTTTTCCATCTCAAGCATCGTGGTATCAGGTGCGGGCGGCTCAACTCCAGGGAGTTCGACCCGTCCGTACATGAGGTCTTCGGTATGTCTCAGGAGCTCGTCAACATGATCCGCAAGCACCAAGCCACGAACAATCAGAAATCCGTCCTTCTTGAAAGATCGATACTGTTCGACGCTGACTTTGTAGGGCTCTACAGTGAGCCAAGGGTGTGTAGTCTCTGGGGCACTCATAACTTCCTGTCTACTATCATGACCCCTCAGGAAACCAAATAGAATAGTTCCATTGGAAAACATTAATCGATGCGCTTGGGCTCTTTCTGAGCCATGTCGGACTTACCACGATGAAGAGTGGGGTGTCCCTGTGCGAGATGATCGCTTGTTGTTTGAGATGCTTACGCTTGAAGGAGCCCAAGCCGGGCTGAGTTGGGAAACGGTGCTCAAGAAGCGAGAAGGATATCAGAACCTGTTCTTGGGTTTCGACCCCAATCAGGTCGCGCTGATGACGACGGACGATGTCGAAAGGCTGATGCTTGATCCGGGCATTATCCGAAACCGCGCAAAGATCTTGTCAACCATCAATAACGCACAAAGAGTCGTGGATATTCAGGCTGCAGGTGGTTCCTTTTCCGATGTCATCTGGTCTTTTGTTGACGGAGTTACCGTTCAAAACAGTTGGAAGACAATGCAAGAGTTACCGGCGCAGACGGAACTCTCCGTAAAAATGAGCAAAGCGCTCCTTAAACGTGGATTCCGGTTTGTCGGTCCAACGATCTGTTATTCGTTTATGCAGGCCGTCGGACTCATCAATGACCATGTCGAAGACTGTTTCAGATTTGACGCCTGCAGTTCCCAGCACCCCGTGAGGGCCTAGAAAGAGGCCTTTGTACGGATTGATATTGCCATTTTTGCGCCTGAGTCCGCAATTTTCCACCCATTGTCGTCTGACCCGCAATGGAGAGCAGATACAACACGGAAAAAACCGCTCCGGCGGACGCAGTTATCATCGAACGAATTCGTAGAGGCGACACAGGAGCATTCGACGAACTCGTTAAGAGGCACCAACAGAGGGCCTATCAGTTTGCTTTCCGCCTCACGAACAACCCGGATGAAGCCGCCGACATTGTGGCGGACGCATTTTTGAGGGTTTTGAGGTCGCTGGATCGTTTCAAGGGAGACAGTTCATTTACAACTTGGTTGTATCGTATCGAGACAAATTGCTTTCTCGATCATCGGAAGCGGGCCAGGTGTCGACCTTCTGTCAGTTTGGAAGACATGGCTCCTCACGATGAAGGACAACTCCAAATGTGTGCCGTTGACGGGTCACCCAGCGCTCACGAATACGTCGAAACCATCGAACGGATGACGGTGCTTCACTCAGCGCTCGCGCGTCTTCCCGAGCATCATCAAACGATCTTGGTGATGTACCATGCGGAAGAAATGACCTACGAATCTATCGCAGAAGTCCTCAATCTCCCGATCGGGACGGTCAAAAGTCGCCTTAGCCGAGCAAGGCGGAGTCTGCATGGCGTCTTGAAGCCTTCAAGAAGGCTCTTCACATTGCCAATTCGACGGCAGCGATCTCTCGCCATCTCCTAGAGAGTCCTAAATGGCATCCGGAGCAGAAAAGGAGTGCTCCGGATGCCTTTATGCCAGATTCAATAGAGGCGTTCCATCGACTTAGAAAACATTAATGCTCGTCAGGTAGCGAACGTGATGGAAAAACGGTTATCGTATGGGGCATCGGTTTGCGCCTTGGGTGACGAGCCGCGTAATCACTATGAAGCCTAACGCCAAGTCCTCAGTTCTCGTTATTAGCGCGATGTTGGTCGCCATCTCAGCCCTGTCCGCCGTATCCTTCGGTCAAGGTGCCAAAAAGAAGGCCGGTCCGGTCACCTACAAGCAGGTCCAAGCCATCTTCGACAAAAACTGCATCAACTGCCACAAGGCACCAAAGCCGAAGGCGATGATGAATCTTGAGAGCTATGCAGGACTGATGAAAGGCAACGACGATGGTCCTGTCATCACTGCCGGTCACCCGGAAAAGAGCTTCCTCTATGCGTTGATCGCAGGCACAGGCAGAAAGAAAATGCCACCTAAGGGTCCTCTTGCCAAGGCAGACATCGAACTCATCGGAAGCTGGATCAAAGCTGGCGCAAAAGCTAAGTAACGAAACATATTACAGAAGGGCTCAGCTTGTGCTGAGCCCTTCTTGCGTTTAGGCACCAGGTTTTACAGTGGATATCTGTGCGGCGAGTTCTTTTTCTACTGTGATCGCCCGAATCTCCTCTTCGGAGACACGACAGTCCGAGTGTTTCATCAACTGGATAAGTAAGTCCGTGTTATGTTCCAGGTTGCGAAGAATCACCATAACTTCTTGCTCGGCTTTCTTGTTGATCTCAAAGTCGAGTTCAGCGCGAATTTCGGAGTGTCGGCCCTGTAGATTCTGCCCCACCATGATCAGTGGCATCAAGAAGATCTGAATGACGTTGCTGATCAACAGATAGGCGACGAATGCTGGGAACGGATCGAAAGCCGTCCAATGGAGGCCTGGCACCAGTGTCGCCAGAATATTGTAGCCACACCAAAGACAGGTCCATGTAAAGATGATGAGGAAGAACCCCATCGAACCCACTTTGTCCGTGATCTTTACAGCGAACTTGTCAAGTGGAGACATCTCCTTTTCGTGCAGAGCATTGGCGTTTTTCACAGGTGGTGCAGTCCGCTCAAACTTGGGCGGGCGCAGCTTGGCCCAGATTTCTGAGATAGGCGTGGAATTGTTGGTTTCAGTTGAATCTGCCATGAGAGTTACCTCTCCATCAAGACGCCCGGCCTCTCCAGGATGGTGCTTCCTGACTAGACCTGCCCTGCAACCTGCACAATTGCCGCAACAACTGAGTAATCAACCACACTCACATGCTCTTCGAGGGCACTATGACTGGCCCCAAATGATATCGCCCTATTGGCGTATGTCGACGTATCGATGTGTTGACTGTGAGCAGAGAGATGTATCTGACGGCAACCGGTTTGCTGTACGACCTCCGCTACATTTCCGATGCGGACTCCTCCTCCAACCATCACTTCGATACGACCACCGGAACGTTGAATAAGTGAGCGAATAAGTGAGGCACCTTCCAACGATTTAGGCACCTGACCACTCGTCAACAGGCGAGTCATTCCTATCTCCATGATCTGATCCAATGCCTCAAATGGGTCAGGAGTCACGTCAAAGGCACGATGAAACACAATGGGCAGACCATGTGAATGGTCTGCAAGACGTTTCGTGCGGCGTACATCAACTTGCCCTTCTGGGGTGAGGACTCCAAACACAAAACCGTCCGCACCCAGTTCTGCCGCAATTTCCATTTCTCGTTCCATCGTCGAGAACTCGACTTCGGAATAGCAGAACCCTCCGCTACGGGGTCGAATCATCACCATCACGGGCAGCTTCGTGTGCCGTTTGGCCTCGATGATCGTCGCCGCAGAGGGTGTCAGTCCACCCAACGCGAGGGCCGAGCAAAGCTCAACACGATGAGCGCCACCCTTCTCTGCCTGAATGACGTCCTCAACGGACCCGCAGCAAATCTCAACAAGAACACCCATCGGTCACTAATGACGCTTTGGATAGAACTTTAGGATGTCAAGTTCTCCGACCGAAGCCCAGATTTGCCCCTGCTGCTCGCTGAGAGCGCGAAATCGAATAAATCGTCCCTGAGCGGGCTTCTCGAAGAAGACTTTTACGAGGTCACTCGTGCGACGAAACTGTCCGATCGCCATCGGCTCGCCCCATGACTTTCCATCCATGCTGACATAGAACTCATACTTGGCAACCCGACCGTTCACGCCATCTTGGCGTGGGAAATAGGAGAAACCTCCAATCGTCCTCACGGAACCGGTGTCTATCTGGAGTTCATGGGGGTAATGCTCGGAGGTTGTGCTGTAGTTGGTGTGCCAGTAAGTATCGACGTCACCATCTATCGCGTTCTTCGCGGGCCCCTCATCCAATTCCTGGCTGTCCACGTAAGTTATGCGCCAATTTGCCTTTCTTCCGACCGCGACTGCATCAGCAACGGTGTCGGCAAGGATTTGCGCACCCATTTCCGTGGGTCGCATACCGTCGACCAAATCAAGCCTGGCACGAAGGGCACTTTCAAAGTCAAGGATCGTACAGTTGGTTTCGCGTGCTGCCTGCTTCAAAAGCGGAACAATTTCCGTCTCAAGTTGTTTGGCTCGCATGTCGTCTGAGCCGAGCAACACTGGCGGCGGCAAACACACGAAAACTTTCGGATGGCTTGGAGCTTTACGGATCGTCTCAATATTTGCCTCGATAGATGGTACAAACCGATCGCGAATAGTGGGCCACTCCCGCCCGACTGCCGAGAAACCAGGCTCGAGTAGCACGAAATCTGGATTTGCCTTTAAGACTTGCTGAACGGAGGCACTCGAGATCAGGCCACCCTGTTCTAGCACAACTTTTACGTGGAAAGGAACTGGCGTCGTTGCTTGTGGAACGCTCTTCGCAATCTGTTGCGACAACGGGCCACCCAGCAAAACGAGAGTTTTAGGGTGAATCTGCCCCCCGAAAAGGTAAAGGGCGACGAGCGCAGACGAGATCATTTCGCCTTAGCCTCCAGCACCAACACTTCGAACGGTTTCAAATCAATCACTTTGGATTTGCCAACGACCAGATCGATGGGGTTCCGCGATTGGACTTCCTTCCAAGGGCTGGTGAGTCTGTACGCGCGAGCCGCATTCGCAGGAAGTTCAAACACGCGCTGAAGATCTACGGAGAATGCTTGAGGCTTATCGCTGGGATTTCTTAGGCTTAAAATTCCCTTTTTCGGGGTCCATGATGCCCAACCATACACCTCCAATTTCATCGGATTGCCGCCGACCCAGTGAGTATCGACAAGGACATCCGAATTACTTCGTGACCATTTTGCCGCTTCGGCAAGGTCATCCCAATTCTGAGAAGTCAGAAGAGATGGAGTGATGTAGAGCTCCTGCAACTGCGTCCCGCTGCTGAAATAGGTTCGAACGTCCGCCTTGAAATCATTCGACGGATCAGTGTTGAGATGGTGAGCGTGGCGGGCATAAATGATTCCATGCAACATCAAGGAGTTGAGTGGATAGAGTGGCCCCTTCCGAACAACTCCATTGTAAGTGTCGCCGTCACGGTAAGTCATCCACTTTTGGCGATCGGAGCCAACTCCAGCAAAGGAGTGGTCTTCGCCTCCGCGCCAAATGGAATCGGCGTATCGCGTCCAGAACGGCGACGGCCAAGTACCCGTTGTCAGGTTAATAAAGAGGTCTGGCTTAGCAAGCCTCAAGTCATGAATAAGTTGGATGGCGGCTTCAAAGTCACTGCCGAAGGCGCTCCCTGGAAACTGCTTATCAGGACTTCCTGTGCCATCAAGTTTGAACTGGTTGATGCCGTACTTCTGCACGAGATCGAGGGTGACGTCATGAAAGCGCTTGAAGTACTTCTTGCCAGACAGAGCATATCCTTCCGAGTCGATTTCATATCCTTGCGCCTTACCCGTTTTGAGGCGTACATCCCTCGGGTCTCCATAACCGCCCCAAGGCGAGAGCCAAATTCCAGGCGAAGCGCCGATCTGTTGTGCTGCATCCTTCACAGGAAGGAATCCATTCGGAAAACCTTTATGAAACTCCCAAACCGTCTTGGTGTTATCCCACCCGTCGTCGAAAAGGAAGGATGACATCTTGGCTCCTCGCTTCTGCACGAGTTCCTCACTGAAGGCCTTAATTGCACCTAGACAGTCCTTCTCGTCATAAGGAGTGAAATAGCCGATGTCATACCACGAGTTGTAGTGGAGAAACGTCCGATACGGATGAGCTCGTTCGCGCTCAGTGTAGGTCAGGAACGTTCTTCGCAGTTGTCCGGGTTCAGTGAACCCAATAACGCTGGACACAGTTAGTTGCTGCCCTTTACGAATCGGCAGCTTTCGATCCAGCCAACTCAATGCCCGACCACCGGCAACTTTCGATAGCGACAGCGGATCCTCAACGCCAGCAAATAAGTAATCGCTTGCAAGCGGCGAACCCGTCGCGGAACCGCATACGACGAAGTCCTTGGATGGCAAATCGATGAGATGTAGCAGCTTCAGGGGAATGTCGCGTCCATTGGCTGCCACTGAAATCTCTTGCCGTAAATACCGAGCCCCAGATCGAAGCACGGCCTGCATCGTCAAGAGGACAGAACCGTCTGGCACTGCTAGCTGAACCGTAAGCCGAGTGCCACCAAGCCGATCACTCAATTTGGAGGACTGCCTGTCCGCCGTCAACGTGGTTATCTGCGGCAATCCGACCACCTTCATCTGGCTGGAGTGGAGAGTGCCACGCCCCGAGATGTCCATTGACAGATCTCCAGATAAGAGATCTACGACCCGATGCGAATGCAAATCCGTTAGGTCTAGAGCCCTTAGGTGCCCCTGTTTCACTTGCCAACGAGCTCGGACTCGGTCATTCGATAAGGTGAATATCTTGCCGGTATCTGCCGGAGAAACTGAAAAGATGGTGGAAAGGAGGACGCCAAGGCAGACCGATCTTGTAAGTCGCATCGTTGGGACCCAGACTACCGGTGCCGACTAAAGACCGCCTAAATGCATGTTTTAGAGTAATTGGGCCAACATAAACCTGACATGTTGAGAGTTGGATTAGTTGGTTGCGGCTTCATGGGCCGGATGCATGCGAATGTGTATCGAACGCTTGAAGGCGCACAGTTGGTCGCTGCCGCCGACATCAAACCAGATGTCGTCGAGAAATATGCCGGTGAGTTTGGCCTTAAGGCATATCCCTCACTTGAGGCAATGCTAGAAGGCGAGTCACTCGACGTGATTGACATTTGCCTTCCCACATATCTCCACAGCCACTACACCATTGAGGCTGCGAAGGCTGGAAAGCACGTGTTCTGCGAAAAGCCTATGGCTTTGAACCTTGACGAGGCAGACGCGATGATATCGGAGTGTTCTAAGGCGGGAGTGACGCTCATGATCGGGCACTGCATCCGGTTCTGGCCGGAGTATGCGATTCTGAAAAAGCTGGTCGACAATGGCACCCTCGGCAACCTCCTTTCCGTAAATCTCACCCGTTATGGAGCGTTCCCGAGTTGGTCAAGCGACAACTGGTTGGCAGACTCGACGAAATCTGGTGGTGGCGTTTTGGACATGCATGTTCACGACACTGATTTTGTTCACTACCTTCTGGGCAAGCCAGATTCGATTCATTCATGGGGTTCAGTCGACGACCGAGGTCCCGGTCAAGTTTTCACCACCATGACTTACGGAAAGACGATCGCCCACCTTGAGGGTGGCTGGAACCTTCCAAGTTCAACGCCGTTCAAGCATGCCTTCCGAGCCATCTTCGAAAAGGGTGCGGCGATCATGGATGCCGGCCCCCTGACGATTTATGAAGACGGCAAGGAACCAGTCGTCCCTGAAATTCCTAAGATGGAAGCGGCCGGTGGTGGCAACATCTCGGATCTCGGAGGCTACTACCACGAACTCAAGTATTTTGTGGACCGCCTATCTGCCGGATTACCACTTGAAATCGTAACTCCGCAAACCTCGCGCCAGTCCCTTGAGACGACCCTCGAAGAGATCCGCCAAATCTACAGTCACTAGCGAGGCGTGCCTTAATGTCAAACAGTTTTGGTATTTCAACAGCCGCCGTAGCCGCCGGATGTCTTGTACCGGCGTTCGGACCGCTCGCCAAGACCAAAAATGGGTTCAAGCCGCGAGCTGGGTGCGCTGCCAAAAACCATGCTACAGCTACAGAACAAGACCATTCTGCCAAAACTGTTTGACATTAAGGCGTGCCTCGCTTACCTGCTGCCGCTGTAACTTACCAACATTAGGTAAGCAGGGCATGCCCTTCCCCTACACCGAAGGGGTCTCTCCTCCGAAGTAGCTGGCTAGGGCGGGATCAAGCTCGGGAACGTCGACCGGCTGACCACCGTGCCGGACCGAATACGTTGCTGCCACACCGGCGGCAACGCTTTGGCGTGCGGCGATTGGAGAAGTCACCGCCATCACGCCAGTTCGCAGGTAGTCGATAAACTCAGCGACAATTTGCTCATCTGCCCCACCATGTCCACCCGTAGCGACGGGCACCTCAAACTCAAGGTCGCCATGCTCGGCGTACTTTTGGTGGTTCTTGTTCCAAAGCCGAATCGTGCTTGCCCCTGGGGCATCGCCAATGTTCTCGATTCGACCTTCGGTGCCGATAATGGTGTAATTACGCCACGCATCCGGCGTGAAGTGGCACTGTTGGTAGGAGGCCAAAACTCCGTTATCCAGCTTCATCAACATCATATTGATGTCTTCGACGTCGACAACTGAGTTCAACTTGTCCAGCGAGGCCGGTGGCCAGGTCGACCGAAAAGCCACCTTGATCGATTCATCAGGAGTCATTCGGTCCTCGATCTTGCCATAGACAGCAAGATCGCCGAGAGCGGTTACCGTCTTGGAATAACCACCACACAGCCAGTGAATGACATCGATGTCGTGGGCTCCTTTCTGGAGCAACAACCCGGTCGATTTGGTCCGATCGGCATGCCAGTCTCGGAAATAGGCATCGCCACCGTAACTGACGAAGTGGCGGCACCAAGCGGCTTTGACTTCACCGATTCGGCCCTCATCAATCCACTCCTTCATCTTTTTGACCACACCGAAGTGGCGCATGTTGTGCCCGACAAAAAGCTTGCCGCCACCATCTTTGGCCGCCTGGAGGATGCGGTCACACCCTTCAGTCGTGATCGCCATTGGCTTCTCAAGATAGACACCGATTCCAGCCGCGAGAAGCGTCGAAGCCTGTTCCTCGTGTAACCAGTCGGGCGAAGTCACAAACACCGCATCCAGGTTCATTTCCAGGAAGTCGAGGTAATTCGCCGTAACGGTCGCCCCGGGGACCTTTTCCAAAAAGGCGGTTTGAGCCGCTTCGCTTGGATCAGCCAGTACGACCAACTCAACCCCATCTTCTGGCTTATGGGAAATCACCGACAAGCCACCGCGGAGACCGTAACCGATGGCACCGATTCGAAGTGATTTACTCAACCTAAATCCGCCCCAGAATCGCGTCCATCGCGGTCGAAGTGTTTGCCAACCTAACCTCAGGATAGTGCTTGTAGTAAGGGATCATTTCTCCCACGACCGGTCCGGAGTACTCGATCTCATCGATAGCCTTCATGACTTCTGGCCAATTGACGTCACCCTCAAGTAGATCGACGAATCCCTCGATCGTGCCGACCGCTTTTCTGAAATCTTTGAAGTGAATTCCGACGATCTTGCTGCCCAAAATGCGAAGCCACTGCTCTGGATAGCCAAATGGAAGAACGTTGGCGACGTCCAGATAGGAGCCAATGAATGGACTATCAAACTGCTCTAGGAAGCGAAGCATTTCCATGGGGCTAAGGAGGAATTTGTTCCAGACATTCTCAATTCCCATCCTCACGCCAGCTTCTTCGGCGAAGGGCAACGCAGCTTTCAGACCGTCTGTTGCGTGAGTCCACACATGCGAATAGTCGAGGATCTCACGTTCTGGCAAGAAAAAGACTTCAACCGCCCCCGGAATGGTCAGGTGCGTCTTGGCTCCGAGCCAACCCGAAATTCTGAGCATCTTCTTCAAATCATCAAGTGCTTGGGCGCGCGCCGCTTCGGTTGCGTCTCCAAGAGCGCGTGACCAGTAAAGGCCAGATGCGGTGCTGGGAATCATCAAACCAAGTTCGTCCGCCTCTGCCGCGATCTCTTTGCAGCGTGCCTCTGAAACATCAAGTCCCAAGGCTCCCGACTCGCCAATACAAAGTTCGACCGCATCATAGCCGTACTTCTTCGCTGCGGCAAGAAATGTCGAAACATCAAGCGATCCTTCCAGCCCGCCAGACATTGACCAATAATTGATTGACTTGAGAATCATCGTTTAGTGCACCCCTTAAAAGGTTCCTGGAAATGTACCGAGGTTATTACGTAGATTACCGACGCCTTACAAAAGCTGCGATGAATCCCCTAAATTGATGCTAAAACGAGGACGACCTCCCGGTTTACACGTCACGCTTTCAGAGAATTTTTGCCGAACTACGGTTCATCGCAGGTCGATCCACATACGTACATCGCCCCATAATAACGGAATGTCGCTACCGTGGAGGGTCGAGATGTTGGGAGGGCTGCGGGTCATTCAGTCCGATCGCACCATCACGCGATTCCAAACCCAAAAAACCGGTGCTCTCCTCGCGTATCTCGCTTTGGACACCAGTGTTGCCCACCCACGAGAGGTCCTCGCCGAGCTGCTCTGGCCGGGTGCTGATCCTGTTGCGGTGAGAAACCGACTGAACCAGGCTGTTTCCTCATTACGCAGACAGCTAGAGCCTCCTGGCGTGATCCACGGCTCAGTGCTTGTAACCGACCAACGAACCATTCGACTCAACCCTGAATCCATCGAAACCGATACCGGAGAGTTCTTACGAATGATCCAGGCTGCTGAAACGACGGACATTCCTGAAGAAAAGAAGGCCTATCTCAAACGAGCAGTGGATTTGTATTCGGGGGAATTCCTGAAGGGAATCTACGCCGAATGGGCAACCCTTGAGCAGCTAAGACTGGCTGATTCCTACTCAGGGGCACTGTTTGACCTTCTTGAAGCTAGTCGAGATACCGATGACCTTGATTTAGCGATAAGGGCAGCGACGCTCTTGCTGAAAGACGATCCAACCGACGAGGGGACGCATTGCGATTTGATGCAACTCTACATCGATGCCGGACGTCCCACTGCGGCAAAGCGACAGTTCGAAGAGCTCGCCAGAATTCTGAGTGCGGAGGGAGAAACGCCGTCCGATGAGGCGATCAACCTCCAGCGAGAGGCGTCTGCCAAGCGTTCATCGGCACCAAAAGCCCCTAGGGTAGTTGTTCCGCCGAGCACACCTGTTTCCGTTCCCCTTGCACCAGAACCTACTCCGGTGCTTCCGTTGGCACCAAACCGGTTCGTCGGACGGGAGCATGATCTTGAACGCCTAAAAGCGATGCTCACGGATGCCGACGTGAGGCTGGTGACAATCACCGGAGTTGGAGGCTGCGGTAAAACCCGACTCGCTCTTCAAACCGCAAGCAACATTCAGGCTGACTTTCAGGGATGCACGTATTTTGTTCCGCTCGCGGACTTACAGGATGCCCGTCAGATCGAGGAAAGCATTGCGAGCGCGCTCGGAATTGTCGACCCCGCAAACGTTGCAAAGCGAATCCGACAGAATGAATCGACCCTCTTGATCCTCGACAACTTTGAGCATCTTGTGGCGGATGGTGCAAAGATTATTCAGTCACTGCTGGATATGGCACCACGCCTAAAGTGCTTAGTTACCTCTCGCCGCCCAATACGAATAGAAATTGAGCGATGCTATTCGTTAGCTCCACTACCATCGCCTTCCGAGACCTCGACAATCGAGGAGCTCATGGTGAATCCGAGCGTGGCGCTATTCGTTGACCGTGCTCAAGCTTCGCTTCCGGACTTTCAGCTAACGAATCGCAATTTCGAAGTCATTCGCCTGCTTGCTGAGCGGCTTGAGGGCCTTCCGTTGGCGATAGAACTTGCAGCCTCCTGGGCGAAAACGGTTTCGCCGGGCCAAATGCTGGCTTTACTTACCGATCGCTTTGCCCTTCTTGAAAGTCGTCGGCGCGATATTAGCCCACGGCACAGAACGATGCTGGCAGTCATCGACTCCAGCGTCAACATGCTGCCGCCAGAGCAAAAGACACTTTTCCTTCGACTCTCGGTTTTCAACGGTGGTTGGAGCTTAGATGCTGCCGCCGAGGTTTGCCAAAAGCCAGACGTTCTGCGTGCAATGGAGGGCTTGATGGAACAGTCGCTCATTCAGTCAGAGGATTCTGACCCTGATGAGACGCGGTTTCGAATGCTCGACACGATGCGAGACTACGCCGCGGACCACTTACCGGCGTCTGATCAGGCTGAAACGCAGAACCTCCATGCCACCTATTTCTCAAAACTTGCGGAGCGTGGCTCAGAAGCCATGCGCAGTTCGGAGCAACCTCACTGGACAGTTCGGTTGGACTCAGAGTATGCAAACCTCGCTGCTGCATTTCACTGGTATTTGGAGCATCACCTTGTCGAATCGGCACTCGCCCTTTCTGCCAATTTGGCGGAATTTTGGGAATTCCGGGGGAGGACTCGCGAGGGCCGACGTTGGATCGAAACTTGCCTGGCCGCTTTGGATGCAGAGCACACCGTTTCGCCACGAATCTTGGTCAATGCAAAGACACGACTCTCGCGCTTGATGTGGATTCGAGGCGACTTCGAACAGGCAGCTCGTTACCACATGGAGTGCCTTGAGGCGTGGAATCAGCTAAACGATAGCCGCGGCATCGTTTACGCACAGATTAACCTCCAACAGGAAGCTCATCGAACACGCAACTACGGACGCTCCGTCGAGTTGCTTCAGGACAACCTTCGAAGGGCGAAGGCACTCGAAGACAAGTATTTGCTGGCTCGGACATGGATCGCACTTGGCAACACGTCTGTCGAACTCCGAAAATTCGACGACGCCCAGGGATACTACGAACAAAGTCTTACCGTCGCTCGGGAGGCGGAAAATCGCCATCGTATCGCCCATGCCCTGAATAATCTGGGAAATTTGGCATTGATCCAAGGACGCCATGACTTGGCTCGCCATCACCTCGCGCAGGCGCTCAACCTTTTCGAGGAAATCGGCGCAAAGCCTCTTGCGACAGGAGCAATGCTCATTCTCGCTAAGCTCGAACGTCGGGCTGGCGACTACGACGCCTCACGCGCGCACCTAGATCGGGCATGGCTTCAGAATCCAGAGGAAACGTATCACGTTCAAATGTTTTTCCTCGAAAATGCTCATCTCGCAGTCAAGCAAGGGAAATCTCGACTTGCTGCGACCCTTCTAGGTTTTGTGGAATCCCAACATCAAGTTTCGGGCGCCCTGAACTACGATGTTGAACAAGAGGAATTCGAGAAACTCAAAGAGTCCGTCTTCATTACCCTTCCGATAGACAAGGTCAGCGAGGCATGGGCCCTCGGTCGAACTCTTGAGCCCATTGAGCTAGCCCAAATGATTGCTTCGTGACTAAGTAACCGCCACATACATTGGCAGACAAACCCAAATGCTTAACCCAGTCATCTTCTTCTCCATCGATGGAATGCGCCCAGACGGGTTGACCGCAGCGAAAACTCCTTGCATTGATCGTTTGATCGCCAATGGAAGTTGGTCGCTATCCGCCCGAACCGTGATGCCATCCGTGACACTTCCCTGTCACACCTCCATGCACCGGGGTGTAGATGTTCCTCGGCATGGAATCACAACCAATACCTTTCAACCCCTGGCTCGCCCCGTGCCCAGTTTGTTCGACGTCGCTAAGGCAAACCAACTCACCACAGGCATGTTCTTCAACTGGGGAGAACTCAGGGACTTAATGGCTCCGGATAGCCCCAGCATCGTCTATCTGCATAACGACCCTTCGTATGCTGAGTCGGACTGGATTATCGCTAGGTCGGCGGCAGATCATATTCGGCGCATCGACTTCGATTTGGTCTTCGTGTATCTGGGTTATACGGACATCGCCGGACATGATCATGGTTGGATGTCAGAACCATATATTGATGCCATCTCAAACGCCGACGCTTGTGTATCTCATGTGCTAAGCGCCTATGCCGAGAGGGGCATCGAGCCCAATGTGTTAGTCGTGAGTGACCACGGAGGGCACGGAAGGTCTCACGGCACCGAGATGGATGAAGACATGACAATCCCTTGGGTGCTTGCGGGACCATCCATCGTGCCAAGGCAAGAACTTAAGACTCCGATCCGCATCTTCGATACCTGTCCCACCCTCGCATCACTCGCCGGGCTTCCATTGGCAAAAGAGTGGGAAGGCAAAGTCATCTCGGAAGCCTTCATCAGTTCAAAGGTCTAAGCCGCTGCGCCTTGGCCTTACGCAATGCTAACGGTAGGCTCGATCGTGACTTCGACCTTGCCCCTAACAGCGTTGGTTACGATGCAGTAGTTGTCGGCTTTGTGAGCATTATCCAGCGTAGCTTTGGCTTGCTCTTCCGTGGAACCAGCGGTCAAGGTGATGTGAGGTCGAATCGTGATCTGCTTGTAGGTAAAGCTCATCCCCTGCTGCTCGACGACACCGGTTGCGCTGACCTCAAGTTTCTCAATCGGCAATTTGCGGTTGGCAGCGATAATTCCAAAGGTGATCGAATAGCAGGAAGCAATCGCGCTCGTAAGGAGTTCCTCAGGGTTGGTAGTTCCTCCTGGGCCCTGAAATTCGGGGGGAACCGTGATATCGAGATTTGTTCCGCTGTTGTGCGCCGTCGCGAGTCCACGTCCGTCTCTTCCTCCGGACCATTCGACACGCACTGGATACTCATGGAGTGTAGGCATTGCTATTCCTTTTACGACTCTCGGGAGATCATCGTTATCATCTGCCCTACTTCGGGTACAAACACCAAATGTTTAAAGAATTCAAGGAATTCGCAGTCAAAGGCAACGTGATGGATCTGGCGGTGGGTGTCGTCATCGGCGGTGCCTTTGGATCGATTGTGACTTCGCTTGTGAAAGACGTGATCATGCCTCCGATTGGCTTGATTGTCGGGAAGGTTGATTTCAATCAGCAGTTCGCCATCCTCAAAGAAGGCAAGACACCTGGCCCATATTCAACGATTGAAGAGGCCCACAAAGTCGGAGCGGTTACTCTCAATTACGGAGCTTTCCTCAATACGATCCTGAGCTTCTTGATCGTTGCTTTCAGCGTTTTCCTCGTTGTGAAAGCGATCAACAAACTCAAAAGGAAAGAAGCGGAAACACCGGCTCCTGCTGCCCTGTCAAAACAAGAGGAACTGCTTATAGAGATCAGAGATGCTTTGCTTAAGAAATAAGCCTTAGGCAACGGTCTGCCCTCTCGAAAAGCGTTTTCGGGAGGGATTATGGATCGAAGGCAGATTCTCTTTACGGGCAAGGGGCAACTTGAAGTCGTTACGAACAGTGTAGGGCCAGTGGGCTCGACACAGGTGTTGGTGCGAACCGAGGCTTCCCTCATGAGCACTGGCACCGAGAACATCTGCTTCAACAGGTTGTTTGCCCCTGGAACCCACTGGGATCGCTGGGTGAAATACCCGTTCGAACCCGGCTACTCCACGGTTGGCGTCGTTGAGGAAGTAGGAACAGAAGTTTCTCGACTGAATGTGGGCCAGCGTGTTGCCCATCGACGTGGCCATGCCAGCTACCACGTGGTTGCCGAAGAAGCATGTCTTCCCGTTCCAGACGGAGTCGAACCCGAAGAGGCAGTTTGGTTTGCTCTTGGCCATATTACACATAACGGCGTTAGGAACGCTGGAATAAAGCTCGGTGATCGCATTGCGATCATCGGTGCTGGCCCCATCGGGCAAATGACGTTGCGCTGGGCAGTCGCCTGCGGTGCTGAACAAGTTTTGGTGCTTGACGCAATGCCAAAGCGACTTGAAATAGCCAAGCATGGCGGCGCCACTTTCACGCTAGACAGGTCAGTGTTTGATGCCAAACAAGATGTTGAAGATCTCATGTCTGGCCCTCCGGACGTCGTCGTAGATGCGACGGGTTACGCACCTGTCTTTGAAGCGGCATTAGGTCTAGTGAAGACTCAAGGGCGTGTTCTTGTGATCGGAGATACGGGTACTCCGAGTGACCAGCGGCTGACTCCTGACCTCGTCACAAGGGGCCTAACGATCCATGGCGCACACGACAACACTCGCTATCCAGATCGAGATCCTCAGGGCATAGCACGCCTGTTCTTTAGGCTCGTTCAGAGCCAACGGTTCATCCTGACTGGAATGAATACCCACTTCTTCTCACCCGAAGAGGCTGAATCAGCCTATTCCCTTGCGAACAGTTCAAGAGGAGACTCGATGGGAATTATTTTTAAATGGTAGCTCTATCGCTCATTTTCACCTGTGACTCTTGAGGGACTTGGGTCGCGTTGCTATACTTTGCCGAAATCCCAATCGGGTCTGAGTGGCTCAGGAAATCTGAGGGGAAGAAGGTACGAAGTATGAAAATTGCAGCAAGCTTTGCGTTCGGAGTCCTTTTAACAGGCGCGGCGATGGTAGGTGTTTCGCAGATCAACGCCAACCAGCGCCGCCCCAACCCCGACTCACAGTATCGTCTGGGTCCAGATTCCTATCCTCAGGAGGGCGTACCTAAAGGTGAGATCAAGGGCCCATTCACGCTCAAATGCGATGTATATCCGGGCACTCAACACACCTATTGGGTTTACGTACCGGCACAATATGATCCCAAAATTCCAACCGCGCTGATGGTCTACCAAGATGGACAGGCGTTCAAGGATGAGAATGCCGATATGCGTGCTCAGAACGTCATGGACAATTTGATCTATCGCAGGGAGATCCCCGTGATGATCGGTGTCTTCATCAATCCCGGGCGCACACCTCAACAAACCGAACCCTCGCCAAAGGCCGGTTGGGGGGATGGATTTACAAATAGGGGAGTTGAATACAACACACCGAACGACAAATACGCCCGAATCATCACAGAAGAACTTCTTCCCGCACTTGAGAAGGACTACAACATTTCGAAGGACCCGGAAATGCGTGGCATTGGGGGTTCCAGTTCGGGTGCCATTGCCGCCTTTATGGTCGCATGGGAGCGCCCGAATGCCTTTCGCAAGGTCTTAAGCAATGTTGGAAGCTTTACGAACATCCACGGCGGAGATGTTTACTCCGAGCGCGTGCTGAAGTCCAAGAAGAAACCGATTCGCATCTTCCTTTGTGATGGGCGTAACGACAATCGTGGGGTTCGAAACGGCGTCTACGACGAGCGATGGGATTGGTTCCTGCAAAACGTCAAACTCATGAAGGCTCTGACGAAAAAGGGTTACGACCTCAACTATTCTTGGGGCATGAACAATCACGGTCAGCGCTTTGGAGGGGCAATCATGCCCGACATGATGCGATGGCTCTGGCGTGATGGCCCGGTCTCAACTGACCCGAACGATGCGATCGAACGAGGTTTTCGCCAACCAGTCGCCAAAACTCCATAGACATCGCCAGCGATTGGGCGATCCTAGCATCACTTCGAGGTCGCGTCGGTAATCTCGGAGTGGTGTTACGTCACTTCCAACGGGATTCGTCAACCATCCACTGACCGCCCTCATGGCGAAGATTGACAATCCACCTAGCCGGGGTTCGGTTGCCGCCCAAGACTTTGGCTCCGTCAGCCTCAAGGACGTACTTGTCGGCTCCCTCTTCCGTCCAAACAAGACCCTTGGCTGCCAATGGCAAGTCTGCTTCTGGGTGCATAACGTGGAAGGCCTCTCTTGCTAGGACATACGCTTGACGCTTCTCAAGGGATTTCTCCACCATCGATTTCCACATTAGGGTGCCGAAGAAACATGCCAGTCCAAAGATGATGGGTATGGCCCAAATCGGAAAGCGCTTTTTCTGTGTTTTTTTTGCCAATGGAATGACCCTCGCACATAATAACGGCCAAGGCGAACAAAAAGCCTTGGCCGTTATCGGGAAGTACTAGCCGCCCTTGAAACCGACAGTGAAGGTGGCAGGGGTCCAAGTGCCACAGGCCGTTCCTGCGCTGGCCGCGACAGTGCAGTTTGATGTGCCTGGGGTAATGACATAACCGGTAGTTGTTCCGGTGCATGGGTTAGTTGGGAGTGCGCCACCCATGTCGGTAGCATAGTTCGCCAAAGTCGAGTCATACGTGCCCGTTTGAAGAGCCTTGGTCTGAACCGCAGTAGCCAGCGCTCGAGAATTTGCGTTTGCTGCACCTTGACGACCGGCATTCACCGAGCTGATGTAAGACGGTAGTGCGACGGCGGTAAGGATGCCCAAGATCAGGACGACTACCAAGAGTTCGATGAGTGTAAATGCTTTACGTCGAGTGCGGCTTTGCTTGTTGTTCATTTTGATTCCAAACTGAGAATTTCTTAAGGTTGAATAGAATATCGCTTTATTGCTGGAAGTTTAGCCAATTCTTTACATAACAGGTAGTCACGCATTTACGTGAACGCACTTTTGAGCCAATCGCCAGTGCAATCCGAGAAAAATAGCCTCCTATGCCCTGAAGTTCTTCCGGCGCAGGAAAGTTAGACTCATTTCTGGTTACCACGCTTAATGTTTGGGCAAGGAACCGCAATAGATAACGAAGATTGGGTCGAATCCTTGAGAAAAGATTTACAGGCGTGAAATCCCGTTTTCAGGGTACAAACCCTTCGCCCGCCACATTCTTGTGTGCGAATTCTAACCGGAGGGGACTTCCACTTGATTCGTCGCGCTTTTCCGCCCAAGTACGCCCTTCCACGCAGCCCGATTGGTCTCCCAGACATCGTAATTTTGGCTGGGCTCTTTGTGTTGCTATACGGTATCGCCCACGTTGGCTCTGGCTTTTTCGTGGCGTTCAAGCCACCGGTGATGCAGCCAAAGATCAGTTTGAATCCCGCCAATTTGCCGTACTACGCAGCACGCTCTACGCTGCGAATGTTTATCGGTCTGATCGCGTCTGTGCTGTTCACATTCGGCTACGGATACGCCTGCGCGAAAAGTCGCAAAGCAGAGCTGGTCCTGATCCCTCTCCTCGACATTTTGCAGTCCGTGCCTGTTCTCGGATTTCTGTCTGTGACCGTGTTCTGGTTCATGTCCCTATTCCCGGGAAGCCTCCTCGGTCTCGAAATGGCCTCTTTGTTTGCCATTTTCACCGGTCAGGTCTGGAACATGACCTTCTCGTTCTATCACTCCCTGATCACTTTGCCGAAGGAGCTAGATGAGGCGGCCACCGTTTTCCAATTCTCGAAGTGGCGTCGCTTCATTTCGGTTGAAGTTCCTGCCTCAATGATTGGCCTGGTTTGGAACGCCATGATGAGCTTCGGTGGTGGGTGGTTCTTTGTCGCAGTCACCGAAGCGATCACAGTCAACAACCAGAGTTACACCCTGCCCGGGCTGGGATCCTATGTCGCTAAGGCGGTCTTAGAAAAGAACCTACATGCACTGAGCATGGCGATCCTGACAATGATCATCCTGATCATCGTCATTGACCAGTTGTTCTGGCGTCCGGTGGTCGCATGGGCGGAAAAATTCCGCATGGACAAGAGCAGCGCATCCACTCAGGCATCCTCCTGGGTTCTGGATTTGCTACGGTCGTCAAAGTTGCCGCGAATTCTTGGAAAGTCCTGGAGAAGAGTTCAGCGTCGATTGCCAAGATTCCGACTGAAACTCCCTCGGCGAGCCAACCTGAATCTCCCTTGGCGTAAGCGAAAGGCCCGATTCAACACCGATCTTCTGTTCGGTGTTGGAATAGGAATGATCGTGATGGCCGCTCTTGCACTGGGCGTCCATATCGTTAGCACCGAAGTTCCCCTAAGAGAGGTTGCCACTGTAATGGGGCTCGGGCTTCTGACATTCTTCCGAGTCATCTGCCTGCTGACTTTTGCGTCGCTGGTGTGGACGCCGGTTGGAGTCGCCATCGGGTTCAATCCCAAACTCGCACGCATCGCCCAGCCCGTCGTGCTTATCCTCGCCTCGTTCCCTGCTAACTTCTTGTTCCCTGCCGCAACCATCCTATTTCTCAAGATCGGCTTGAGCCTTAACTTCGGCTCGGTCATGCTGATGATTTTAGGTGCCCAGTGGTACGTCCTGTTCAACACCATTGCCGGTGCCATGGCTGTTCCCAACGACTTAAGAGAGATGGCGACCAATATGCGATTGAAAGGCTGGCCGCTATGGCGAAAGCTGATCCTTCCCGCCATCTTTCCAGCTTGGGTAACAGGTGCGATTACCGCTTCTGGTGGCGCATGGAACGCAAGCATCGTTTCTGAGATCGTATCTTGGGGTAACAAGTCTCTAAAGGCCGATGGAATTGGTGCCTATATCGCCAGCGCCACCACGGTTGGAGACTCTCCCAGAATTGTTCTCGGAGTATCTTTCATGTGTATCTTCGTGGTTGCCACGAACCGTCTGTTTTGGCGAAGGCTCTATGCCCTTGCTGAGACCCGCTACCGCCTTGGATAAAGGAATTACGTCATGGCCATCGCAACCCCACTCCAACCGCTGCTTAGAATTGACGGCGTATGCAAGGTGTATCCGAAGCCAGAATCAGGCGGTTCCTTTACGGTTCTTGAAGACATTAGCCTCACGGTTATGCCTGGCGAAATCGTCGCCCTCCTCGGTCGAAGTGGAAGCGGAAAAAGCACACTTTTGCGGAGTGTTGCTGGACTCACAAAACCGACCAGAGGGACCGTTTACAGCAACGGAGTCGCCGTCGATGGGCCCAACCCCGACGTTTCCATGGTTTTCCAGAGCTTCGCGCTGTTGCCATGGCTCAACGTCGTTGAGAATGTTGAGATTGGTCTCGAGTCAAAGCGCCTGTCAAACCAAGAAGTCCACTCGAGAGCCGCCGAAGCGCTTCGCTTGGTCGGTCTCGAAGGATTTGAGAAAGCCTATCCGCGTGAACTCTCTGGCGGAATGCAGCAGCGAGTAGGATTCGCCCGGGCCTTTGTCGTACAGCCTCGCGTGTTGATGCTTGACGAGCCATTTAGTGCGCTTGACGTCCTCACTGCCGAAAACCTTCGTGGCGAAATTGCCGACCTTTGGGAGGCTGGACACTTCCCAGCTCAGAGCGTCGTTCTGGTCACACACAACATCGAAGAGGCGATCATGCTCGCAGATCGTGTTGTGGTTATGTCTTCAAACCCTGGGCGAATTCGTGGAGAAATCAGGGTTGGCCTTGAAAGGCCCCGTGAGCGTAATTCAAGCGCTTTCCGCGCCATGGCTGACCACGTTTACACGATCATGACGAACCCGGACACAAAGATCATGCCGGTGGCCAGTGAAAGTCGATCAATCCTGGATATCTCTCTCCTTCCCCATGCTCGACCAGGTGCCATTAGCGGCCTCCTTGAGCTTGTTGAAGAATACGGTGGCCCTGAAGACGTGGCCGTCATTTCCGATCGCCTACGAATCGAAGCGGATGATCTTCTGCCTATCCTGGACGCCGCAGTCTTGCTTGGATTCGCGACAGTCAAAGAGGGCGATGTGACTCTGACTGAGATTGGTAGAACGTTTGCGGACGCTGAAGTTGAGCAGGCGAGAACGATCTTTAGAGAGCAGGCTCTGACCTTTGCCCCGATGGTCCGGACCATCCACGAAGTACTCTTATCCACCCGCGGTAAGCCAGTCCATGAAGATTTCTTCCTAGACATTCTCGATGAGCACTACAGTGACGAGGAAGCACGAAATCAGTTTGAAACAGCCCTAAACTGGGGCCGCTACGCAGGTCTCCTTGAATACGACAGCGATGAAAAGACTCTACAGTCGCACGAAGAATGAGTTCATAGCGCAGCGCTTGTTCAGCTTGCCAATATTGGGTTAGAGACCACTCAATCGACTCACCGGTGTGAGAACTTGGTCGGCTCGATTGTCGTATTCTTAATGTGGAACTCCCCTTGAATTAGGTCGAGAATTTGCATGGAAATCAGCAACAAGACGTTTGGAGTTTTTTGTGTCGCGATCGTCGCGATTACGGTTTACGTACGGGCACAGTCGGTGCAATCCGACGTGAAGCCGGTGGCGGTCGCTGCCAAAACAGAGGCTGTCGAGCCAGCGCGAAAGATCAAACGCCCCATTCCGAATTCGACACTACCTCCCGATCCATTCGCCAGTACTCCTGTCGATCAGCCGGTGGTGGACGAAACGCCCGTCATTGTCGGTGATGTCCCAGGGGCTACGCCACAAACCGTAGCTCCGGGAACTCCCAACTCGGTCGCAGAAACCACCCCTGCACCGTCGGCAGATGAAACCGCGGCGGCCGAAGAGGACCTTAGTTATCTCGATGATATAGGCGACATGGCAAGCGCCGTGCCGACGGATAATAGCGTTGAGATCGCCGATCGAAATATGTTTCGCGTCATTATGAACACGATGACGAATACCCAGCGCGATGCATTTCGCATGATGTGGTTCACGATGAGTCCCGACGAGCGGCTCGATTTTCTCGCTCAATTACGTGGAGAGCAACAAGGCGGTTAGCCGCAATTTGGGCTCCATTGTCGCGGCCCCTCGGAGACATTATTGATAAAAGTTTCAAAATCAGGGGCGGCCGGTGTCGCGACAAAACAAAGTAGCGGGCCAATTCCTGCCGCAGCCTTAAGCGGGGTAAGCCAATACCGCTGGTGGATCCTCTTAGGGTTGATCACAGCCGCGATAATGGAGGTGCTCGACACCACCATCGTCAACGTCGCCTTGCCCCAGATGGCAGGAAATCTGGGTGCGACCTTTGAGGAGATTGGCTGGGTTTCGACGGGCTATATCCTATCCAATGTCGTCGTCCTGCCCATGACTGCCTTCCTAGCGGCTCGTTTTGGACGCAAGCGCTATTTAGGGTTTTCAATCCTTCTCTTCATTTTCGCGTCGTTCTTCTGCGGGATGTCTCACACCCTTATCGAGCTCGTCTTCTGGCGAATCGTTCAAGGAGCAGGCGGCGCGGCGCTCCTCTCCACCGCTCAGGCGACACTTCGGCAGATATTCCCAACCGAGCAACAAGGCATCGTGCAAGCGATCTTCCTCATGGGAATCATCGTGGCGCCAACACTAGGTCCAACTTTGGGAGGTTGGATTACTGACAATTACACTTGGAACTGGTGCTTCTTCATCAATATCCCTATTGGGATCGTCTCGTTCTTCCTTGTGACGTCATTTCTTGAGGACTCCATCCAAGCCTCAAAGGCAGGAACGGTGGACTGGCTTGGTATAGGCCTGATGACGGTTGGCCTAGGCTCCCTTCAGTACGTTTTGGAACAGGGCCAATCGAAGGACTGGTTCAACGACGCCATGATCGTCAAACTGACGATGCTCTCGACGATAACCCTCGGGACCCTCATGTGGTGGGAGCTATCGCCCCGCAATACCCATCCCGTTGTGAACTTCCGCATTCTGAAGAACAAGACACTTAGTTCTGCGATTTTCCTCTTCATTGCGCTCGGTTTTGGGTTGTACGGGGGCGTTTACCTCTTCCCCCTTTTTGCCCAAACCATTCTCAATTTCACCCCGACAAAGACTGGACTCGTACTGCTTCCGGGAGGTCTCGCTACTGCTACAAGCGCCCTCCTCTGTGGCCGACTACTCAACGGGAAGAAAGCCCTGGTGGATCCTCGAGTCCTCATCATCATCGGAATGTCGATCTTCATGATCTCCATGTGGGATTTGGGACATTTGACTATCATCAGCGGAGAGGCGGACACGCGCCTTTCGCTGCTGATCCGTGGCTTCGGTCTTGGCTTTCTATTTGCCCCTATCAATCAGGTGGCATACGCGAGTGTTAGCCCCCAGGAAGCTCAACAGGCTTCCGGGCTCATCAACCTCGCCCGTCAGTTGGGTGGCTCGTTTGGTATTGCGATTCTGGGAACGTACTTAACCCATCGAACGGATATTCACAGGGCAAACCTTGTGAATTACATCTATGCCGGAAACCCTCAATTTGAGACGCGATTCCAAGGGCTTGTACACAATTTCCAGATCCACGGCTATGGAACTGCCGACGCCCATCGTGCTGCCTATGCCGCACTCAATCGAACGGTGTCGGTGCAGGCTCAGGTGAGCAGTTTCAATGATTCCTTTATCATGATCCTCATCTTCTTTCTGGTGACAGCTCCTGCGATTCTTCTGCTGAAAAAATCAAAGCCAGCAAAGGTCGCAGTGGATGCCCACTAGTCTCGATCCGTCTTTTCCATCAATGGCAAGGTGACGAGTCCCTTGGAGGCGAGCCCTTTGCCATGAGCGCCTTCAAAAGCTGCCGGATAAGGTTTGCCGGGCATCGTCTCTTTCCAGATCGAGCGATTGAAGGCCTTGTCATCAATCAGGTCGGGTTTGCTGACATCAAACCTAGAGACCACCTTCTTCTGAGATGTTTCATCGAGAGACACTTGATTGGGTTTCGCGGTGTAAGTCGTGGCATCGAATTTTGATGTGAAGCAGGAGAACATGACCGGGGACGTGGATACGAACCAACTCTTGGATTTGAGGCCAAGGATATGTTCAATAGAACGAAGGATCGAAGTTTGATTATAGAAATCGCTGATCCGGCCAAGCCCTCGTGAATATGGCGAGATCACAAGGCAGGGACTTCGGTGTCCGTCAACGTGATCCCAACCGGCTTGGGGATCATCCTCTTCGACGAATACGCATGTGTCCTTCCAGAACTTACTTTTGGTCAAAGCCTCCACACACATTCCAAGCGCCAAGTCGTTATCGGCAACCTGAGCCCTTGCCGTGACTGGGCCACCAGTGTGATCACAGGGAAGGTACAGGATGGTGAGGTCGGGCATGGTTCCCTTTGCCTCCATCTTCTTCAAACTTCGAATAAAGATATCTGCACGCAACACATCGGGGATCGATAAATCCCACCCAGGGAAGCCTGGCTCGGCGAACTTCGCCATCCTAGCGACTCCGATATTTTGCTTAAATTTGATATTGCTGGTGCCCGCGTAGTGCTCTTTCAGGCAGTCAAAATAGGTTTCTTTGTTGGCCGTTGACGCGTAGTCAAATTCACCGAAATTCAGAAATGACTTGTGGGCTTCAAGGGCATCATCCCACAAAAATCCGGTTGAGCTAGTGTTGAGAGCGTCATCACCGAATGGATAACTTCGGGGCCATCCTGGGACACTTCTCTCCAGGTTCGCAGTCGTGTTTCCTTCTGTTGCCCACGAGTGTCCATCCGCACTACAAATTCCATTGCAGTAGTAATTATCAAGGAGCCCATACTCGCGAGCCAAGGCATGCGCGTTTGGAGTCACGGATTCACCGAAATTGCAGAGCGAGGGATCTCCATCGCCTTCTTTCATGTCTCCGAATATCTGGTCGTAGGTTCTGTTTTCCCGGATGACGTAGACAACGTGCTTAATGAGGCTTCGCTCCCCAACGCGTTCGGGCATCGGTGTTGGTGCGATATCTCGCCTCGCTGCTGGTTCGGGGAGGAAAGCGATTGGCTGAGGTTTCTCGGAGACGTCGATGACACACAGCGCACCAGTCAAGTCCCAGGAGTTATGCCCTTTAGGAGTGTCGTCCAGACCTCGTTCTCCGACGCCCTTCGTGCCAGCGACATAGAGATGACCATTCTTGAGCCGCACTGTCGTCGGATACCAGGCAGTCGGATACTCGCCCAACAGCTTTTCGCTGCGCATATCAACCTTCAGGATGGAGTTCCTGCCGCTGCAAGCAATGAATGCGGTTCCACCATCAGGCGACAACACGAGCGAGGCCGGTGCCGCTCCTACAGGTTGATTCGGGAAGAGTTTGTGGACTCGGTGCTTCAACCCTTTTATCGCTACGTGATCGATGGCATCACTGCCCGAGCTGGGAATCAGGAGTTCATCACCAGCGACGTCAATCTCAGCCGGATGATGTCCAATGGGTACCGAGGCCGTTTGTCTTCCCAGCCCTAGGTCAATCACGCTGAGACGTCCGCCCAGGCCCACGCCTCGAACGTCGACTGGCACGGAAGTTCCTGACGAATCCGCTTGAGGTTCTCCTGGAGCCGCTTTACGAGACCAGCACGAAACAAACAGCCGGCGGGAAACTCGGTCAAAAGACACCGCGAAAGGAGCGGCGTCGGTATCCCACTTCTCAATCGCCCCCGACGTGAGATTTACTCTTGCCACGGAGTTGTCGCGGTTGAGGCAAACGAACACGTGACCCGGATCTTCGAAGGCAATGCCGCACGGGTGCGGCTGCTTCCCTGCCCGTGCGGCTGGGAGGGTTATTGACTTTTGCTCGACTAGATCTGACCCATTCACCGAAAAGACGACAACCTTATCGGTCGCTGTTGTGTAGACCAGAGTCTTTCCGTCCTCCGACAATGCGATGCCATAGAACGAGTCTCCGCCGACGATCGGAATCTGCTTGACGATCGTCAAGGTATCGCAATCGACGACGGTAAGGCCCTTGCCTTCCTTGAGATAAGCAAACCTGCCGTCGTGGGAAAGGGCTAGGTCAACAGGACGACTTTTCAGAAGGACCGTCTTTCCAATTGGCTTGATGAACTGTCCATCTGCTACCAGCATCCCGGACGCAGAGTGATGTCCCACCTGAGGAGTCTGAAATCCATTCCATGCCGCAATCGCTGTGCCAACCAATGCAGCCAAGCCGAGTATTCGCAATCCGATCTTCATTGAAAGTGTTCCTTAGGAGTAAGTTTGCTCTATGGTTCTGATCCCCAGCCCATGAATTCTTGACACAATTTTGACACCCTCTTTGACGATGCCCTGTTAAGGTTCCAGTCAAACTAGTCGTGGACCGAAATCATGCTGGAAAGACCCGATCCCGATGCGCTGCTTGCGCAGATGAAAGAGGACGAGCACATCGGCGGGCGTGGTCGACTAAAAATCTATCTGGGAATGGCGGCTGGCGTTGGCAAGACGTACTCGATGCTCAACGACGGCCAAGAGGCCAAGCGGCGCGGCGAGGACGTCCTTATCGGCTACTTGGAAGCACATGGTCGCGTTGAAACCGAGGCCATGGCCGAAGGGCTGGAGCGACTGCCTCTCAAATCAATCCAATACAAAACGGTCACGCTGAGTGAATTCGACCTCGACGCGGCGTTGGAGCGAAAACCCGCTCTCATTCTTGTCGATGAGCTTGCCCATACCAACGTTCCTGGTTCTCGCCACAAAAAGCGGTGGCAAGCTGTCGAAGAACTCCTCCAAGCGGGCATCGACGTTTTCACTACGGTCAACATTCAGCATGTCGAAAGCCTGAACGACGTCGTTGCCCAAATCACTGGCGTCGTCGTCACCGAGACCGTGCCGGATTCAATGTTCAGCGAGGCTGACGAAGTCGAGTTAGTCGACATTCCGCCTCAAGAGCTCATTCAGCGGCTACACGAAGGCAAGGTTTACATTCCCGACAAAGTCGGGCAAGCCCTCACGAGCTTCTTCAAGAAGAGCAACCTGTCAGCCCTTCGAGAGCTTGCTTTGCGGCACACAGCCGAACGCGTTGACCAGCAGGTTCGCACTTACCGTGCGGCAGAAGGATCCTGCGAGCCATGGCACACCAAGGACCGGATCTTGGTCTGTGTTGCCCCAAACAAGCTGGCACCACGCGTCGTTCGATCTGCAGCAAGGATGGCAGGAGCTCTCCATGCCGAACTGATTGCAGTAAGCGTCGAATCGGTGCGTCAGGCCGGGTTATCTGAGGCGGACAGGATGCGCTCTATCGAAGGACTCATCCTTGCCGAACACCTTGGGGCGGAGACGGTCACGTTGAGTGGCCCGGATATCGTCGCCGAGGTCATGCGGTTCGCCCAAGCCCGAAACGTTACGACAATTGTTGTAGGGAAGCCCATCCGGCCCCGGTGGCGTGAGATCGTGTTCGGCTCCGTTGTCGATACGCTCGTTCGCGCAAGTGGTGACATCGACGTTCACGTTATTACTGGCCAAGACGATGTCGGCACTCCTCAGAAGTTAGCATTGAGCCGGTCACAGCCCCATGACCTAAAAGGCTATGCGATGGCACTGGGTGTTTCAGTCGTGGCCACGATCATCTGCTTCGGTATGGATGCCGCGATTGGCCACATCGAACGGATCAATCTGGTCATGGTGTACCTGCTCGGCGTCACCTATGTTGCGAGCCAAAAGAGCCGCAATTCGGCCGCATTGGCGGCAATCGTTGGGGTCCTCGCCTTTGATTTCTTCTTCGTCGACCCGAAGCACAGCTTTGCTGTATCCGACGTCCAGTACTTCTTTACATTTGGCGTGATGCTCCTTGTCGGACTGCTGACGAGCACCCTTACAGCAAGACTTCGAGAGCAGACCCTTTCCGCTTCCCATCGGGAACGCCGTACCGCTGCCCTCTACAATCTCAGCAAGAAACTCTCGGCAACGCGCAGTCGCATCGAGATCGGGACGTTTACCGCTGCGAAAGTCAAAGAAGTATTCGGCTGTGACGTTGGCGTCTTGATCAAGAGCCGCGCAACTGGCAAGCTTTTCTCGGGGCCAGAATCCGAAAGCAAATTCGAACTCAAACCGAACGAAAACGCCGTGGCCATATGGGTTTTGGACCACGGAAAAATGGCCGGTAATGGAACCGACACACTGCCTGGGGCGGAAGGGACCTACCTACCGCTCAATGCTGAGAATGAAAGTGTCGGTGTGTTGGCCGTCCGCTGGGAGGGGAACGCGGTGCGAGACCCTGCCCAACTGAATTTCCTCGATACCTTTGCGAACCAGTTGGCGGTGGCCATCCAAAGGACCAATCTTGCCAAGGATTCGCACGAGGCCATGATCCAGGTGGAAAAGGAGCGGCTTAGGAACAGCCTTCTGAGTTCGGTATCCCACGACCTCCGCACGCCGCTAGCCGTCATCTCCGGTTCAGCTGATCAGCTGAGCACGAGTCAATCGATTACCGATCCACGAGACCGAGAGTTGGCCAAAGCGATCGCCATCGAGTCCGAGCGTCTGAATCGTCAGGTCAGAAACCTCCTGGATATGACAAGACTTGACGCAGGCTCTGTCGAACTCAACCGAGAGTGGCAAAGCATTGAAGAACTCGTTGGGTCTGCCGTGCGCCGAACCGAAAAACTCCTCTGCGACCATAATGTCACGATCGCGATTCCGGAGGATTTACCCCTGATCTTGCTGGATGGAGTGCTCATCGAACAGGTGTTCGTGAATCTATTGGAGAATGCTTCGCGGCACACACCACCCGACACTCAAGTGACGATCTCGGCCAGGTCACTCCCAAGTTCAGTGGCGATTGAATTCTCAAATAACGGCCCTGGCCTTAATCCCGGCGATGAAGACAAGATCTTTGAGAAATTCTATCGCCCAGCACCCAATGCGCCGCAGGGATTCGGACTTGGGCTAACGATCTGTAAGGCAATTATCGAGGCCCACGATGGATCGATTAAGGCGAGTAATCTCGCTCCAGCCGGTGTTTCGTTTATCATCATGCTGCCCAAAGCAGACAACCCACCAGAGGTACCGAATGGCTGAACGTCCCGTCATCGTCGTGATCGACGACGAACAACAGATGCGTCGATTTCTGAAAGCATGTTTCGATCCCACTGAAGCAGAATTACTTGAGGCCGAAAACGGTTCGGAAGGCATGCGTTTGGTCGCTCACTCCAATCCAGATGTTGTGCTGCTTGATTTGGGATTGCCGGATATGGACGGCATCGAAGTGGCACGCCAACTGCGAGAATGGACTCAAGTGCCCATCATCGTGCTGTCGGCTCGCGGACGGGAGAAGGACAAAATTGAAGCCCTGGATGCCGGTGCTGATGATTATCTGACAAAGCCGTTCGGCGTCGGGGAACTGCAGGCAAGAATCCGCGTGACCTTGCGCCACGTGGCTCGCTCGAAGGGGCCGAACCCAGATCCAGTCTTTGAATCTGGCGATCTTCGAGTCGACCTGCCCAAACGACGGGTGTTCGTGGCTGGCAATGAGGTCCACCTCACTCCGATCGAGTTCAAACTTCTGTCACAACTGATCCGGCATGCCGGAATGGTTCTGACGCACAAGCAGTTACTCACTGAAGTTTGGGGCCCGGCATACACCGACGAGACCCACTATCTGCGGGTCTACATGGGGCAACTCCGGCACAAGTTAGAGGTCGATGCGGCTCGCCCGAAGCACATCACAACCGAGCCTGGCGTCGGATATCGCCTTTTGGTCGATTAGGCCTCAGTGCGCGGCAAGGGCTTCCTCAATCGTACTGTTCATCGCAAGAACGGTTTCGCCGTCTTGAGTGACGTAAGTTCCACACGATCCACCCCCTTGCGTTGGCTGGATGCACTCGACGATGGTCCCGTCCATGCCATAGACCGGGAAATAGTGTCGGGAGACTTCCTTGGCTTCACCCACGATGTAGTGCCCGACAAGGATTCGTCGGAAACGATCCGAGCTGCGGTTGGGAGGAGAGCCATGGATCAACGATCCGTTGAAGAACACCACATCGCCTGCCTTCATCGGCACCGATTCAGGAGTCATTCCGGGCGGAATCGGCACCGTTTCTCCCGTAAAGCTATCTGCCGTGTTTGCCTTGATTGGACACAACATTGGTAGCCACTGAGACCCAGGAACGACGTCCAGGCACCCATTTTCCACATCACAATCGTCAAGCGCCAGCCAGGCAGCAATGCATGTGCCAGGATTCACGTTGAGATACCGCTGGTCCTGATGAAGGGCTTGACCTCGTGCCCCAGCCGGCTTGTAGTAGACCATCGTCTGGACCGCATAGGGCTCCAACCCCAAGAGTCCGGTCAGCCACTCGTTGATTCGGGGGTCGATCATGTACCGAAGGCTGATGGCATCGCCACGGTGGGGTTGCATCAGGCGGGGATACCGCTTAAGGGGCTCTTCACTGCTCGGGTCGACCCCACCTTCGGCCCAACCATCTCCACCCCGGTCGCGCATCGCCATGTAATGATCGATGAACGCCTTTGTCTCATCGCTGGAGAACAATCCGCGAGCCACGACGTAACCACGCTCCTCGAATTGTTGCCTTGCCTCTTCAGAAAACATGCGAGAAGTATCCACTGCTTTGATCCAGGTTCCAATACACAAAACCACGAAGAACCTATAATATTCTGCCATCTCGGAGTTGGTCGATCACGTCTGGTTGTCAATCTCTCGCTTCTCCCACCTCTTTCAAAGCCAAACCGGCACAAGTCCCCGTGCATTTCGGAAACGACATCGCATGTAAAGGGCACTGCAACTCTTGGAGCACACCGGCAGGACTGTCAAGCAAATAGCCATCGAAGTCGGCTTCGAAAGCGAGTTCCATTTCTCAAACCGGATCCGCCACCTCATGGGAATGAGCCCAACCGAATGGCGACGTAAACCTGCCCAGAAGCCCCTCAATATCTGAGGCAGAGGCAGAACTATTCGCCTGGACTGTGTGAAGATTGATCCTCCTCTTGGGTAAATGCAACTCACATCTGCTGGATTCCGTCCAGTTACCGTCAGACAGATCGACATCCAGACCGTGGGAACCGATTCGAGAACGGTCAAGGCAGGTGCCGGAAAAAACATGAGTTTTTCAAGCTTTTGGGGCTTCATATTAGGAAGGGAAATCGAGAATATAGAAACAAGATCGCCGAAGTCGGTGTCTGAAATGGGCGGGATAACCGCTGGAAATAATCAATGTCAAAAACAAACAAATCTTGGACGGAAGAAGTGAAGATCTCGGGCGAGAACTTGATCGCTGAGATCGAGAAACTCCTTCACGAAGGAAACGTTAATCACATCGTCGTCAAAAATCCGGAAGGACATACGCTCGTGGAATTTCCGATCACGATCGGCGTCATCGGGCTTGTGCTCGTTCCGATATTGGCAGCGGTAGCTGCAATTGCGACGTATGCCGCCGATTTCACAGTCGTTGTCACACGCGTAGAGCCCCCTCCCGTGGTGTAATAGCACCATCGTGGTGAAACTCATTTTCTTCAGTCGAATAGGACTGACCGCAATCGCAGCGATGATGCTGCTCTCAACGGCGCCAGCTTCTCAAAAGCAGGCGCCTTTCAAAACTCCGAGGCTCCTCGAAGGCGTCCACCGAGTCGTATGTCTCGGGGACAGCATTACCCAAGGTGGCGAGGGCCCCGGCGGCTATGTTTGGCTTGTGCGCCATTACCTAAAGGCCCTGTATCCCGAGCAGAACATCGAGACGATCAATGCCGGAATCTCCGGCCATAAGTCGAACGACATGCTCGCCCGGTACAAGCGAGATGTTCTCGACAAGAAGCCCGACTTGGTAACGATCAGCGTTGGCGTAAACGACGTCTGGCACGGGTTCTATGATGGTCACCCAAAGGGTGATGGACCTCGAGGGATCTCGGTTGAGGACTACACCAAGAATGTCGACACGATGGTCAGCCAAGCCCAAGAGGCGGGTGCCAAGGTCGTAATTCTCTCCACCACCGTCATTTATGAGAATCTGAACAGCCCAGAAAACAGAAAGGCTGAGAAGTACAACGAAGCCCTACGGGAAATCGCGAGAAACCACCGGTGCGAATTCGTCGATTTCCAACGCCCGTTCCGAAGCCTCATCAACACCTACCGAAATGTCACGGGAGGCCACGATAACTTCCTGACTGGAGATGGAGTCCACATGAATGCCGAAGGCAACAAGGTCATGGCTCACACCATTCTCACCGGATTGGGGATCTCAGCCAAGGCTCAAGAGTCGGTTCAAACCGAAGTCGCCAAACAGCAGAACGCACGTCGATAGACCTGCTCGTACTCACCGTTCCGCTTGCTTCAACGTCCGCAAGCGGAACGACTTTGTTTTGTGACAATTTAGCCTCCCGTCGCATAATCGAAAGCGTGTTACTGCCTCTGGCGCTCTTCGTTCTTGCGATTCCCTCGGGTCGGCAGGTGATCAACCTGAATGAGGGTTGGGAATATGCACGAGTTCCTACACCACCCTCGATATGGTCAGGAATCGACGCGGTCCCGACGAGCTCATGGCGGGTCGTATCCGTCTCCAGCGAAGAGACGAAAGGCGAGGATGGTCGGGCAATCAACGCATTTGATGGCAACCCCAAGACCATTTGGCACACGGAGTGGAGCAAGCGCGAGGCACCTTTTCCCCATGAGCTTGTCATCGACCTGGGCACCCGTGTAAGGGCGATTGGAATCCGAATCCTCCCTCGTCAGACGTCGCCGAATAACGGCAAGCCGAATCACTTTGAGCTCTACATTTCGGATCAAAGAGCGACGTGGGGCAATCCGTTACTTACGGGTGCGATTCCTGATTCGACAGCTCTCTTTACGCACGAGTTTGCGCCAACCACAGGCAGGTTCCTTCGGCTGGTATTCAAAGATGGCCACCGATCGGAGCCGTTTCTTTCTCTCTCCGAGATCGGCCTGATTCGCGATGTCAATCTGAAGGACCAAAAGGACTGGGCAAGCCAATACAACATCGCCACCGTTCAAGTCGGCGGAGACAGCTTTGACATAAGCGGCCAAAATTTGGAGAGAACAAAACAATCTGAATTAAGAACTCTCAAACCACGAGATTGGCAGTCAGCGACCCTTCCGCACGCGGCGTGGGTACGCCCTCTGGGAACCTCCCAAATTTGGCAAGGAGTTGCCTACTACCGACGCAAGCTAGACCTGCCCGCAACTGCGAAATCGAAGATTGCCCAGCTGACTTTGGAAGGCGCACTGCAGTGCACGGACCTATGGCTCAACGGAAAACACATCGCCACGCGACGCGGCGGGTATTTGCCCCTCATTTCGGACCTCAACTTGTCGTTTGATCACACCAATGAACTTGTGGTGCGCGTTGACAACCGGGATAATCCGCTCATCCCTCCCGGAAAGCCGCAGCAAGATCTCGACTTCATGTACGGCAACGGAATTTATCGGAATGCGTTCCTAACTCTCACCAACAAGGTCCGCATCACCGACTCAATTCAAGAGAATCTTCGGGGCAGTGGAGGCATCTATGTCACCTATCCGGTCGTAACTCCAGATGCTGCGACTGTTCGTATTCGAACTCACGTCCGCAACTCCGCAAACCTGACTGGTGAGATTGAGATCCGGCAGGCCCTGGTGAACGAGCAGAATCGAACGGTAGCCACGGGAGCGCAGCACGCATCGCTTCGACCAGGATCTGCCAAACAGTTTTTGCAGGACCTGAACCTACTGCACCCCAACCTGTGGTTTCCCGACACCCCCCACCTCTACCGCCTCACGACTTCGGTGCTTCAGGGTGGCAAGCTCGTCGATCAGGTCACCACCCAAATTGGCGTTCGCAAGGTCGAGGTTTCACTCAGTCGTGGCTTCGTCATCAACGGTAAACCGCTTCGGCTCATTGGAACCAACCGTCACCAGGACTACCCTTGGGTCGGGCCAGCGCTTTCCGACGCGGCAAACATTCGGGATGCGATCCTCATTCGGCAAGCCGGCCATAACATCGTTCGCCTTTCCCACTACCCACAGTCTCCCGAATTCCTGGACGCGTGCGACCGACTTGGGCTGATGACCATCCCTTGCATTCCTGGCTGGCAGTTCATGAACAAAGACCAGAGATTTGTTCAACGTGTCTATCAAGACATTCGCGAACTCATTCGACGTGATCGAAATCACCCTTGCGCGGTGTTCTGGGAGACGAGTCTGAACGAAACATACCCGCCGGTTGAGATTGCACGAGAGTGGAATAAAGTCGCCAAATCAGAGGCTCAGGAATCGAATATCTTGACAGCTGGAGATGCCGGTACCGGCGCCCCATGGGACGTCGCGTACAACCAATGGAGAGATGACCTCTCGCGGCCGCAAGACGCTTCTGCGAGCAAGCCCGGCTACATTCGTGAATACGGCGATTACGAGTTTGGCGGTGCCTACAGTTCGAGCCGAGTCCGCATCGGTGACGGCATGCCCAAGCTCCTTCAAGAAGCATGGAACCACGTTTGGTCCGACAATAAGTTTCGACCCCAATATCCGTGGACGATGGGCAACGGCACCTGGGAGATGTTCGACACCAACGTTCCATGGGAATTCCGAGTGTCTGCCTGTGGCTTGGCCGACCTTTTCCGCCGCCCCAAACCCAGCTTCTGGTTCTTCCAAAGCCAAACTGCGTACCGCCCCATGGTGAAGGTTGCGGCGACTTGGCAGCCTGGTCCAAGGGTTCGAGACATTGTGGTGTTCACCAATTGTGATGAAGCCAGGCTCACGATCAACGGGCAGGTCGTCTCGACCCAAAAGCCAGCCCGAACCCGCTCGACCACCTATGATGCCTGTAAGCCATTCGATGGAACAAATACTGAGAACCTGCCTCATCCACCGATCGTCTTTCGGTCAGTCCCGTTTTCAGGCGGTGAGTTAAAGGTGCTGGGATATCGACAAGGTCGATGTGTCGGTCAGGACTCCGTCAAAACCGCTGGAAAGCCAACCCACCTACGCGTCTGGGTTGACGACCTCGGCGTTCGTCCTCAGACGAATGATCTCGTGTTTGTCCGGGCGGCGCTTGTTGACGCAAAGGGGATCGTCAATCCCGACGTCGTCAAAGCCGTGCGCTTTAGCGTCAATGGAGCAAATTCGGCTGGCGAGAAGCTGGTGAGTACCGAGATGGGTGTGGCATCGTTCCTTGTTAGGACAGCCGATGCTTCACACCCAATCACCGTTCGTGCCGCGACCACCGACAGTCTTCAGGGGACCGTACAATTCTACCCCGTAGCCAACGCACCGCATAACTAGTTTCTGGCAGCCCTCCCTCGATAGCTCGGGTTCAACCGCTTACGCTGCGAAGCTTATCGGACAAATATCTTCTTACATCTAGCGCCAACTTAACAATTTAAGCGAATAATGTAAGTGCTATTCGGTCGAAGGAGATCATAGATGAGCGTCGAGTGTATTCAGCCTTGGCTGGCACATCGTCCGCGCCGAGGGGCGACGGTCGTGGACACCCTTGTCCTACATGCAAGCGGTAACGATGACTTGCAACAGACGGTTGAGCAACTGAAAGAAAAGGGGCTCAGCTACCACTACATCATCGATCCAATGGGATTACCCCACAAGTGTGTCCCTTACTCTGCCGTCGCTTTTCATGCGGGCAACTCCTACGGTCCTCACGAAGCGACCCGAGGGACATCTCGCCAGCAGGACGCTCATCATAATTTTGTCGAGATGACAAGCGTGAATGAGTACTCGATAGGCATATGCCTTGTCAGTCCTGATACGGGCACGGTTACCTATACTCAAGAACAGATTGACGCCTGTGTTTGGCTCATTAAGGAACTCAAGACGTCTGTTCCCGCGCTGAAGTACATCACGACGCACTATCTTGTGTCTCCAGGTCGAGTCTCAGATCCGACGCATCTTGACATCGTCAGGCTGGCAAAGAAAGCGGGGCTCGAAATCTGGATGCCGTAATCCGCTCCTCGTTCAGCGCAAAACTTAACCAGAATTCTTAAGTCGATTTCGCCCGTTAGCGCTACGAATTCGCTAACCTATCTTCGTCATGCGCCTACGTCGGATGGTCTACCTCGGCATCATCGTTGCTGCCCCTGTCGCGCTTATCGCGCTTATTCAACCGTTACGTATCCATCTTGGATTGCAGCCCGATGGTGGCTATTTTGTAAGTACCGGGCAACGGATCGATGGTGGTGCCATCCGATTCTCAGGTCGGCCCAGTGATATGGCTCCCCATCCAAGCGGACACTTCTACGCTGTGATGAAGAAAGACGCAATCTTCCTTTGTCGAACGACAGGTATCGTGCCCAATTCCGAAATCAAACTTGGCGCCTCAGCGGGGCCCCACGGGCTCATCTGGACACCAGATGGAATGACGCTGATCGCTTCAACCGCATCGGGATATCTCCAGACCTTTGGGTTTGACGGCGTGAAGTTGGCTACCGGTCCGAAGATCGTTTTGACGCGGCCTGGCGAAAAATTCAACCCCGTTCCGTGTGGATTAGCGGTAACCCACGACGGGAAATCGCTGTTTGTCGCTGCTGGAAACCTAAACGCTATCGTCGAAGTCGATCTCACAACAAAAAACGCGACAAGGCGCTTTCCGGTGGAAACTCTCCCTTTCGATGTGAAACTCACTGCCGATGAAAAGACGCTGGTCGCATCCAACTGGGGAGGGCGCATTCCGACCACTGCTGACGCAACGGCCATGAGTCAGGACCTGCCCATCGTCGTGGATAAGCGAGGTGCCCCAAGCTCCGGCACGGTCACCCTCATAGAAATCGCGAGCGGAACCTCGAAGAATATTCCCGTAGGTATTCACCCATCATCCATCGCTATTGATGGGAGTACCGCTTACATCGCGAATACGATGAGCGATTCCATCTCGATCATCGACCTGGTGGCACAAAGAGTTGAGAAGACCATCCCCATCAAATGGGGCAAGTTAGGGGTTATCGGTGCGATGCCATCCGCGCTGCAGTTGATTGGCAACACGCTTTACGTGTGTGACGGCGGTGATAATGCCATCTGCGAGATCGACAAGGCCACCCGGCACATCAGAGGTTTCCGCCCTGCAGGATTCTTTCCCCTCGCGCTCTGCATAGAAGGCGAAACGGCAGTCGTGTTGAATTCAAAAGGCAACGGGTCCGTGGCCAATACATCTTACGGACGCAACGGTAACTCGCATGACTTTGAGGGATCCATTTCTGTCATCGACTTGAGCAAGGACCTAAAGTCTCAAACCGCTCATGTTGCGGGGAACAACCATTGGGACGAACCAGTGGGGGTCCCGAATTTGGCCGTCTATCGCGGTGCAATTCAGCACGTTTTGTACATCGTCAAGGAGAATCGCACTTACGACGAGATCTTCGGCGACATGCCGGAAGGCAACGGCGATATTCGGTTGTGTGATGCCGGGCAGAATATCATGCCCAACCACCATGCCATCGTGCGCAACTTCACCCTTTTCGACAATGCCTACGTCAGCGGAACGAACAGTGCCGATGGTCACGCTTGGGTGACGCAGTCACTCGCTAACGACTGTCTAGAACATTTCTATGTTGGGTACTCCCGAACCTACCCATTTGAAGGCAGCGACGCTATGTCGATTTCTACCGGTGGATGCATCTGGGATGCCGCCCTTGCGAAACACAAGACCTTTCGAGACTACGGGGAGTTTTGTGTCACCGACAAAGCCGAGTTCCAACCACGGAGGCCGAAGAACTGGTTTGAAGCTTGGGAAGACCGCGCCAGTGGCAGGAACAGATTCACATTCGTTCCCCATGCCCAAGTAGCAAGCCTTCAGCCATACATCTGCCCCAGAACACACTATTGGCCTCTTGTGCAAAGTGATCAATCTCGGGCAGACGAATTCCTACATGAGTACGCCGAGTTCAGCAAATCGGACACCGTTCCTAACCTGATGATTCTCGGATTGCCTTCTGATCACACGGCGGGCCTCAGCCAAGATATGCCCACTCCCAGGGCGATGCTTGCTGATAATGACCTCGCATTAGGGCGAGTCATCGATGCGGTCAGCCACAGTCCGCAATGGAAGAACACGTGTATCTTCGTGATCGAAGACGACGCTCAGGCGGGACTGGATCACGTCGACGGACACCGCACATCGTTCATGGTAATCAGCCCCTACAACAAGCGGCATACCGTCGACTCGAACATGTACACTACCACGAATATGATTCGCAGCATCGAAATGATGCTTGGGCTTGACCCCATGAATCGGTTTGATATGCTCTCAAGACCGATTGATTCATGTTTTCGAGATACTGCCGATTTAACTCCCTACAGTCACGTTCCCAACAATATCCAGCTAGACGAGCATGCCCCCTCAAAGCAAGCAATGACTATTCAGGAGAGGTTCTGGCAGGACAAGACGATGAGCTTGGATTGGAGCCGCCCGGATGGCCCGAACTCAAACTGGCTCAATCGCATCATTTGGGCAAGCAACACCCATGGCAAGCCCTATCCTGGACAGATTCACGCAGAAGTGGGCCGAGTGGAGGACGATGATTAAGGAATCGCTTTCGAGCTATTCGCCGATCGGGGTCATCACTTCTTTGTAGTGCCAGAAGTAGCCGCAAAGGAAAGATGCTGAGCGGACAACAACAAAATCGCGTCGGAACAATCGACCATCGGCCATCTCCAAGAGCTCACCGTAGAAGGATTCCTGTCCACTGATCAAATCTGATGCTCGTTCGCAGAAAGCTTTAGGATCTGTCAGGAATCTCGACGCGTGCTTGGTTACCAACGAAGCATCGAGTCCAACGAGTTGATCTGGAGTTACTTCGATTCCGAAGAGGGTCACAAATCGATCATTCGTGAATTCGATTCTCCGGTCTGCATTCTCGTATAACACCGCGGCGGGACCACATTCGATCATTGCTCGAAGCATCGATGTCGACTCATCGAGCGCAAGTTCAATCTGCCGTCGACGGAATTCGAGTTGCCAGGCAACCGTGATGTTCGAGATCGTGGTGACAATCGGTCGGAGGAACTCTCCAAAATCCTGAGCGTAACCTCCAGGGCGATTTGCCAAGCCAATAATGCCGACTACATCCTCGCCGTTGTAGATGGGGATACCAATGAACGTATCAATGGGAGGATGTCCCAACGGTGTCAAGCCACTACGGACGTCCTTGGATGCATCATTTACGATGAGCACCTCTCTGCCCATCGCTGTCGCAGCAAACAGACCATCGAGGCTTCGAAACATCAGCCGATCTTTCGCCCCGATTTCGAATCGTGCTCTCGCGATGTCATCCCAAGCCGAGGAGCTGAGAGCGTGCTCTCCGACATAAAAACCGCCTGATTCGTGCAGGACCTCTCCAATGAGTCCGTAGCGCGATTGAGTTATTTCGAGAAGGTTCTCGAGCAACTTTGCATATAGCTGAGCCACTGTTTGGTTCCCGTTCACTGAACTGATGGAAGCATCCGAAATGGCCCCCAGAAGGAGTTTATTTTCGTGCTCACGAGATTCTTCCGACTTCGAGTCCAAAGTTTCTTCGCTCGGGACGTCTTCAGGAACCTCCAAGAGATGATGCTTCGCGATCCGCATCCGTTCAGCAAAACGCTTAACTGCGTGGGAACGATTGGGAGCCCCAATTTTGGACTGGATGCGCTTCCAGGATGTGATAAGCATCTCCGGAGATATTCCGAGCTCGTGGCAGATTCGACTATCTGGATAGCCCAAAGCACCGAGTTCCAGGATCTTAAGTTCCTGGCTCGTTATGGCCCCTGACCTTCGCCAGGGCTTCACCGAAGCCGGTATCGGAATGCGCATATTGCGTACAAAGTGTGAAGCCGAAAAATTGCCAAAAGCATTTGATCCGGAGCCTTGTCGCCCAAAGCGCAATTACCCTCGGTCACCGTTTTTGGGGACGACGGAATGGCACTACCCCTTTTCAAGGTCCCGCTTTGGGGACGAACCCTGCAATTCGTAGACCTTGCCATTCATCGGCCGGCATCGCAAACGATTTTTCGCACGTAGAATGTTCTCATGGCTTGCGCCAACGTAGTCCTCTTCCTTATTTGCTGCCAGTCGAACGCTCCCCATACCAAAACGGAATTGGTAGCTAGCACCAACACTGTGCAAGCAGGGAAATCCTTTCAGGTTGCTTTGCATATGACGATGGCACCCGAATGGCATTCCTACTACATCAATCCGGGCGAGAGCGGTCAGGCCACTACGATTAAGTGGCACTTGCCCGCTGGGTTCAAAGCAGGCCCAATACAGTGGCCGGTGCCGAAGCGTAACGTCCTTGGCGGAGTTGCAGCCTATGTCTATGAGCATGAGGCTTGGTTAGTGACCGACATCACTCCTCCAGCGAATCTAGCACTCGGCCAAAAAGTACACATCGGCGCGGACATTTCTTGGCTTCTCTGTCAGGAGGTCTGTGTTCCCCAGAAATCCGCACTCAGTTTGGAACTCGCTACTAATGACAATCCAGTACCCAACCCAAGATTTGACTCGGCCAAGAAGGCACTGCCGACGAAGCTAAATCCTTCGCTTATCCGAGCATATGCCAAGAAGGATGCGGTCAGGCTGAGATTCAAGACGGACTTGTTCCCAGCCTCAGGCCTTGAGTTCTATCCTTCGGACGCAAAGTATTTCGGTGCCGATCCCCATCCGCTCGAACATACAAAGTCGGGAATGAATCTCGTCATTCCACTGTCTAAATATGCACCAGGCATACCAAAGCACGTTTCAGGAATCCTAGTGGTTCCTTCCGGCAATGCGAAGGGTGCTCACTGGATCGATGTTCAGGTGACGGAACCTTAACCTTATCTCTGAATATCTGATCGTATCATAATCTCTCAACTAAGAATTCCACGAGGAGTAAGACGATGAAACTAGGTTCTCTATTTTTGGCAACCGTCGTAATTGGGGCATCAGCTCTCGCCTACGGCACTACTGGGAAGATCGAAATTGGGGCGTCTGCTCCCACATTTAGCACTGTCGATTCAATGGGCAAATCGGTCCGCCTTGAAGACTACAAGGGCAAATACGTTGTTCTGGAGTGGTCCAACTTCGGCTGTCCTTACGTTCAAAAGCACTACGAAAGCGGAAACATGCAATCGCTGCAGAAGAAGTACACGAAAAAGGGTGTTGTGTGGCTCACCATTTTCTCATCGGCTCCAGGTGGTCATGGCTATGCGTCAAGCGCTGAACTGAACAAGATCGCGGCAGAAAAAAAACTGAGTTCGAAACTCGTGGCCGATGCATCTGGAACGATCGGTCATCTCTACGGGGCCAAAAACACGCCGACGATGTTCGTGATTGATCCTCGCGGTCATATCGCATACATGGGTGGAATTGACGATAAAGCAACCGCGGATGCGTCGGACATCCCGTCGTCGAAGAACTATGTTGCGGCTGCCCTTGACGAGGCACTTGCTGGCAAACCGATCACTATTTCGAAGAGCCGTCCGTACGGCTGTGGCATCGGCTACAAGAGATAAAAAACAGACAAGCCCCTACTGCTAATCCCTTCCTAGTTTGGCAGAGGGGCTTTTCGCGCCTTCACGAGGATGGGAAAGCCCTTATCGATCCTCACCGGCATGACTTGAAATGTAACCGCTCCGGCCGGAGCAAGCTCAATTGAGAGAATTTCGGTTTTGCGTTCATTGCCTGGACGGGCATCAAAGACAAAATTGCCCAACGAATAGGCGACCAAGCACCTTCGGTGGTGCTGCCCCCTAATCCATCGTACGGGTTGGAGAACATGAGGGTGAGATCCGAGGATCACGTCAGCACCAAGGTTGGCTAGGGTTTGGGCAAGTCGCCTTTGGCTTGGGCTTTCTTGGTCGCTCCCCTCAGTTCCCCAGTGAATCATCACTGAAACGACATCGACCTTTTTCCGAAGCTTGCTCATGGCCCGACGCCACTCTCCGCGAGGGCTCAGGGCATCATCGGGTAGGTCGACTAATCCCAATATTCCGATCTTCAGGCCGTTCTTTTCGATGATCACGGGTGTCGGCTCTGGACCAACCGACTTTATGTTGGCGGCGGCCAGGGCTGCCCTCGATTCCTTAACACCCATCAGGCCACAGTCACGAGAGTGATTATTCGCGAGCGATAGCGCAGAAAAACCAACGCGACCGAGCTCTGCCGCCAGACGTGGGTCCGCTCTCAGAAGGATTGGCTTGTGGGAAACAGGCGCACATTGCGTGAGGGCACATTCCAAATTGCCGACAAGAACATCGGCCTTTTGGAGCTCAGAAGCGACTCCCGCGAAGATTTCACCCGGTCCCTGCCGTTCGATGCGCTTAGACACCCATCGGGCCAGCATGACGTCTCCGACGGCTGCCAGGCGGACGTGCCGCGATCCCAGTGACAGAGCCACAATCGTTACCGCCAGCAAGACCCTTACTCTTTTCCACGGGAAGACTTGTTGACAAAGTAGGAGGAAATCCAAGTGGGCCGCGGCGGTGCTTTGTTCTCCTTTAGCCTCTGCTTCCAAACGTGGTCCGTCATTCTTTCAGAAATCGGAACTTTGAATTCGTAGAAACTGAGAACACTGCCTCTCGCCAAATAGAGCTTTCCTTCGATAGGCACAATCGCCATCAAATCGTCTGAATGACCGCTCGCGACGGTGAGTGCCTGCCCCCTTACGGTGTGAACATCGGCAACAAGAGCCATATCCAAATCGTCTTCAGACAGAGTGTTGTAGGATTCTCCAGTCAACTGAATCCGTTCGGTGATCGTGGACAAATCTCCTTCGATTCTGCGAATTCGACCGTGCTCTTCCTTCGAGATTTTTCCGCCAGCCAATTCGCGCCTACTTACCGACACTAGGAATCCTAGCAGCTCTCGAAAATCATGAAACTGTTTGATCTCCTCATCATTCAAATACCGGAATCCCGAGAGGCCTTCTTGGGTTTGGCGCAGCAGTGAGATGAGTCGGGAATATAAGGGAACGTTCGGCTCGACATATCCTCTTACATAAGGCTGATCGTCACCGTCCCCCATCTCAGCGGAAGTTTGCATGCCATACAGAATCGTGTCATGGCGCACTTCAGCCCAGAATGCTAGGCTCGATGAGATTGACTTGTCAGCCCATGCCGCACTCTGCATAAACTTTGGTGCCCTAGGGTCAGGCACTCCTAAATTAAGGTGTATTAAGTCGAGACACCCGTTGTATAAATTGCTGTTCCACTGCCCCGAAGTCCATCGCGAGATCTCTGAGACGATCTTGCCCCGCTCTTCTTTGTAGCCATTCCAGGCCTTGGGATTGTAATTTGCGGGGCTTGCATCAACAATCTCGGCAGCACGTTTGCTACCAAAAGCAATCGCCACGTCGAGCGGACTCGGCCATTCACGCTTGTCGCCGGTCAGACGATTGAATACGACACTGTCTGGGATCGCCCGTTGCCCCATAAAGCGAAACTGCACGTCTCCAACCCCGGTGCTGTTGTGAGCCTTGTTCACAATCTGTGGATGCGATGCTTTCTTGATTGCTGCAACAAGCTCACCGACCCCGGCAGCGCTTTTCAGCTTGTCAAATGACTGGGGCCAACCCAGAACAGGCTTGGCGGCAGCCCTCCATTGTTCTGGGGTCATGTCGTTGGAGTTGCCAACATACATCGACGTAACGCTATAGATCCGGTTCCATGCCGTGATGGCCCCGCTATCGTACAGATCCTGAACCATCAAAGCAGCTTGCCGAGTCACTTCAATGTTTGGCACCCGTCCGCTCGGAGACTTCTTCTCAAGTGACAGCGGAACCAGTCCGAACCACATGAGAGCCTTGAAGTACCGACCTAGTGAAGGTGACCGAGAATAATGTCCTCGAACGATGAACTGCGAGTAGTCGATGCCATATGGAAAAATGGCGCTGTCTCCGGGGCCTCGAGCGCCTTGGATCAGGGCAACTTCTTTCGCAACTTTGACCGCTGCATCGGCTGGTAGCGCGGAATTGCCTCCTAGCAGGCGATCCACGACGCCGAAGTAGGCAATATTGTTCAAGGCAGCCGCTGAGAGGTTGGTGCCAGTAACTTTTCGATAACGAACCTTGGCCTGCTTGAGCATCAAGTCGTCGATCTTTCTTAACTCACGAAATAAGTGCCGCTCTTCGAGGTGCCGCAACGTGCTGTCAAACACGACGTGATAGAGCTGTAGCACATTGTCGGTTGTGACGAGCGACGGGAAATTCTCGTAATCGTTGACTCCATACACATGATATAGCTGCTCGCTGTCGGTTGGCGAAATGAAGAACTGATTCTTTTGAAGCGCAGCCAAGTGCTTTGGGGTCAGCTGGTAGGCCTTGTTACTCCTGCTGAAGTTGACGACATTTGAGAGGTCGGGCTTCAACTTCGGTTCAACCTGGGCGACAGCTGAACCCATCAACAAAGACCCCAATGTAAGCGATAGCAACCTTTTCAAAGCAACTCCTTCCAGTCAAACGTGATATCTCGATTGTCTGCAATCAAGCTTAAGTGATTCCGAGACGTGTTGAGGCCACTTGCGTGCTTCCAATGTCTTTCGCGTCCCACCTTCTGAAACCCAAATCCGGTCCACCTATGGCCGCTGAGAGCAATATCGCCGTCTGGCTTTCTCTCAAGGGTGAAGAGCAGTTGGGGCTTCTGAGCTTGCTTTGGGCTGAAGCAGAATTCAATGAGTGGCCGTCCCATCGTTGAACCAGCCCATTTCCTCACGATTTGGTGACCATCGAAGCGCATGATGAAGAGAGTGCGGTGAGGTTTGGCCAATCTCTTGGTGGCCTTGGTAAGGCCCACCGCGATCTCCTCAACATCGTCTCCGTCTACATCAACCACTTGAAGCGCCCACGGATGATATGCCCTTCGCAAACTTTCATCCACTTTGGACTTTCGATCCCAAACCTGTAAGGGATGTTCCGCCTCCCGATCAATCTTGACTTCATAAGTCACACCGTTGTGTACGATGTTTGCCTTGAGGATCGCTACCCAACAGATGCAAATTCCAATCATTGTCGACGCCCATTATCTCGACGGTTCAGTTGCCAAAAAGGAACGATTCTCTCAACGATTTTTCGTTGATCCACAATAATGCGACAGGATGAATGGATCCTAAAGTATAGTTTCGATTTTCGACCAAGCGCGTTTCATATCGTCGGTTAGAATGAATGCGAGGAGATCCATGGCTTTATACAAAATCAACGTAAACGGAAAGGAAAAGTCCGTCGAGGCTGTCCCGGATATGCCCCTATTGTGGGTTCTGCGGGATTTGCTTGACCTGACGGGTTCGAAATTTGGCTGCGGCATTGGTGCCTGCGGAGCTTGTACGGTTCTAGTTGATGGAGTTTCACAACAGAGCTGTCAAATCCCCGTCTCAAGCCTGGGTACCAAGAAGGTAACCACCATCGAGGGCTTATCGAAAGATGGAAAGCATCCACTTCAGAAGGCTTGGATTGAGCATGACGTTCCTCAGTGCGGCTATTGCCAAGCCGGACAGATCATGGCCGCCGCTGCCCTGTTAAAGAAAAATCCTCACCCAACCGACGCTGAGCTTGATGACGCTTTGGGCCTGAATATTTGTCGCTGTGGCACCTACCAGCGAATTCGCGACGCGGTGAAAGCAGCTGCGGCAGGAGCAACCAAATGAGTGATCGCAAAGAACTAACCCGCAGAAATTTCATCCAACTGGTCGGTGGGGTCGGCGCGAGCCTTGCCCTTGGTAGCTTTGCCTCTCTCGCATGTGCTGACGTTGCGCTAAAAACTCCCACAGCTGGTACGGGTGCCTCGTTCGCACCCAATGTATTCGTCAAAGTCGACCCAGATGGCAAGGTGACGGTAACAATCATCTGTCCCGACGCTGGGCAGGGATCTAGAACGGCATTGGCGATGCTCGTCGCCGAAGAACTTGACGTCGATTGGCATAACGTTGCCGTCGTGCAAGCTCCTGCAAATCAGGCCGTTTACGGACGACAAGGCATCGGTGGCAGTAATACCGTACGATCCATGTTCGGGGAGCTCCGACGTGTTGGCGCAACGACTCGAATGATGCTCGTCGCAGCAGCCGCCAAGAATTGGAAAGTCGATGCCTCCACCCTGAAGACTTCCAGCGGACACGTCCTAAGCGCTGACGGCAAGAAATCGGTTGCGTACGGCGCCCTGACCGCGGTTGCGGCGACGATGCCTGTTCCGACCTCGGACATCGTTCTTAAGAAGCCAGAGGACTTCAAGATTATCGGCAAGCCGAGAACACGAATCGACAATCCCGACGTTGTCACCGGCAAAGCACAGTACGGCTTGGACGTTAAGATCCCTGGCATGGTGTATGCCGTGATCGCGCGACCGCCCGCTTTTGGCGCAACGCTCAAGAGCTTCGACGACACAGCGGCCAAGGCAGTCCCTGGAGTCCTGCAAGTCATCCAGGTTCCTAGTGGAGTCGCCGTCGTGGGTTCAAACACCTGGGCAGCCATCAGCGGCCGAAAAGCTCTTAAGATTGATTGGGACATGGGGCCAAACACGGACCTTGACAGTGCAAAAATCACAGCGCAACTTGTTGCTGCGGTTGGTCCCCATAAAGAAATGCCGGAAGGGGCCAAAACAATCGAGGCCACTTTTGACTTCCCATATTTGTCTCACGCAACGATGGAGCCGATGAATGCCGTCGCTGACGTGCATGACGACCACTGCACGCTATGGTCTGGCACCCAGCAACCGACCGGTGCGGTAGGACAAGTGGCAGGGCTCCTCAAACTTCCACAAGAGAAGGTGACCTTGAACGTCACGCTCCTCGGGGGTGGTTTTGGCCGGCGACTGTCAAACGAGTACATCATTGACGCCGTTAACGTCTCCAAGGCAATCAAGAAGCCCGTCAAAGTGGTTTGGACACGGGAAGACGACATGAAGCACGATAATTACCGGCCCGCCGGTCACTCAGCGTTAAAAGGTGCGGTTGATGCTTCTGGAAGTCCGGTCGGTTGGAGTCACCAGACGATTACTGCAGGACGAGGTGGTGCGGGTTCGTATGGCAACCCAGATCTCTCCTACAACATCCCTGGAGCCGGAATGCGGCAAGGTGGCGTACGAATTCCAGTTCCTACCGGTGCATGGCGCTCCGTGGAACACACTCTTCAAAGCGTCGCGAATGAGTGCTTCATGGACGAGCTTGCCCATGCCGCTGGAAAAGACCCGTTCGAATTTCGGAAGGGCCTTCTCACCAACGAACGGCTAAAACACTGTCTGGTGACCGCAGCAGAGAAGGCTGGATGGGGCACACCACTTCCGGCGGGCCATGGTAGAGGAATTGCCTGTTTCGAGGGGTATGGATCTTATGCAGCTCATGTCATCGAGCTAAGCGTCGAGAATGGGCAGATTAAGCTCCATAGAGCGGTTTGCGTGGTCGACTGTGGAATCGCTGTCAACCCGACCGGCGTCGAGGCTCAAATGCAGGGGGCCTGTACGGATGGCTTGGCGACCGCCCTCTCTGCGGCGATTACCATTCGCAATGGTAGCGTTGTTGAGAACAACTGGTCGAACTTCCTATGGATGAGACTAGACGGAATGCCGAAGGTCGAAGTTCACATCATCCCAAGTGCGGAGGCACCGGGTGGAATGGGCGAGCCAGGCTACCCGTCGGTGCCACCCGCGGTTGCCAATGCTCTGTTCGCAGCGACCGGTAAGCGCGTCAGGAAATTCCCGATCAAGCTCGACGAACTGGTTTAGTAAGTTCGGTCCAGTTCAACGGCCCAGATTCGCTTTATTGATGTAAGGCGGTCTGGGCCGACATTTTATTGGTGTGCGAGAAGGCACACATGGAAACGACACAATGAACGCCATTCTCACTACCCTCGAGACTTGGATCCGGGAGGGCAAGATGTTCGCTACCGCGACCGTCACCCAAACCTGGGGATCATCTCCGCGCCCCGTTGGATCCGTTATGGGTATCCGTGAAGATGGTCTTGTGTGCGGTTCTGTGAGTGGAGGTTGCGTTGAATCCGCCGTCATTGAGGCGGCCCTCGGTGCCCTTGAAAGCGGTGAACCTCGGGAACTACTGTTCGACGCAGTCTCAGAGGATAGCGTGTGGGATGTCGGCCTCTCGTGCGGGGGACGTATCCAAGTCTTGGTCGAACCTGATCCACCTGCAAGGAATCCTGCTGTTTGGAGAGCGCTTGCCTCGCGCGTAGCGGATGACTTGCCTTGCGTGCTTATTACCGCCTACGACCCGTATGAGAGCAGTCTGTGGTTTACCGGTACACCCGACCCTTTGGATGGCATTGTCGAGGATGCGTATCGGAAGCGAACCAGTCAAAACATTGAGGTCAATGGGAAGCGACTGTTCCTCAATGTCTTTGCCTCGAAAGCGCGATTAGTGATCATCGGATCCGTCCACATCGCGGTTCCGCTGGTTCAACTCGCCGCAATTGTTGGATTTGAAACGATCGTCGCAGATCCACGGTCAACTTTCGCGTCTGCCGAGCGATTTCCCGTGCCTCCCGACAGAATGATCGTCGAGTGGCCCCAAGAAGCCTTCGACCGGATTGGTCTCTCCGCCGAGACGTACGCGGTTGTCCTAACGCACGACCCAAAGATCGACGATGTCGCCTTGGCCATTCTCCTCAAGAGTCCTGTTGCCTACATCGGCGCTCTTGGTAGTCGAGTGACGCAAGCGAAAAGACAGGAACAATTGAGGGGATTGGGCTTTTCAGACGAAGACCTGAAGCGCATTCACGGACCTGTGGGCCTCAATATCGGGGCGCGATCTCCAGAGGAAATCGCGCTCAGCATCATCGCCGAGATCGTACAGGTCCGACGGTCGAGAGGCACTTAGGCTTCTACTTATACACCAAAACTCTCGCTGACCTTGGAGCCAGTTCGACCGTTACCGTCCCGGCAAGTTGCCCCAAAACCTTGCCGTTCCAGAAGTCAGTAACCTCGGCTCGATGCTTCATATGGAATGATTTGGTCATCGGTGCGTCTGACCAGTTCAGAAGGAACACCCGAGTTTCATCGTGGATGACTGTCTCACCGACCGTGAAGGAATCGTCTTGAAACTGGGCGGCGACACCGGTTGGGGGTAGCAACTTCCGAATGGTTTTCAACATGGCTTGCTTAAGGTCAGGCACGTTGTCACCGGAAAGCACGAGACCACCCGTTGCCAGGATGACTGTCGCGTGGAACTGGTATTCGTTTGCGGGAAGATCTCCAGTCAGCAGAAGCGTATCTGGGTCGTTCCACCAGAGCTTTCCGTTCTGCCAAGCCCTTGAGAGATTCTCCTTTGCTGTGCTGGAGAAACTAGGCCACGATCGCTCGATATCCATCCCGCTACGCTGCCCATCGATAAATCCAATCGAGGGCCAGAGTGGGTGGTTGCAGCCGAGTAAGAAGCCCTCTCCGGCCCCTTTGCGAATCGCTTGCATGCCTCTGTGATATGCCTCGATTCGTGTGGCTTTCGGATCGTAGAAATGACCACCTTTGATCGCCCCCCAAGTGATGGCGTCCATTTTGAAGTAAGTACATCCCCAATCTTCCCGCATTGTTCTAAATACATGGGTCAAGTATTTTTGAGCACCGGGATGGGTTCCATCCAACACGTACCAAGGAAGCTTGTGCCAGCCACCGAACGTAACTCGATCGGATCTGAGAGGTTTTCCTAGCTCGTCTCGGACAAACCAGTCCGGATGATCCTTAAAGAGTCGCGAGTCTTCAGTCGCTACAAACGGAGCGACCCAAATGGCAGGCTCCAGGCCCTTGGCGCGGATATCACTGAGCACCTGCCGAATTCCCCCGCCAAACGAAGATCCAGTTTCCAACCAGTCTCCGGTTTTTGCCTGATAACCATCATCAATCTGGATGTACTTGAGATCGGGCAGCCGCTTCGCGATTGTTTCGATGTTTGCCTGCACGTCATGGGCCGTCACCGACGGACCAAAGCACTGCCAGGAGCACCACCCGGTCGGAGGCGCTGAGAACCGCAAGCGCCCGGCGTGCTCCGAAACTCGCTGCCCAAACCGCTGGAAAAGAACCTGCCGGGAGTTTCCGCTGTCAACCCAAAAATCTTCCAATCGCCAAGATTCACCTGGCGCGAGAACCAGTCCTTCCGTATCAACAACCACCTCGATGTGATCCCGGAATACGTTAAAGTGTCCGCTGAAGCGACGACACGTCGTAAAGCCCATCAAAATGGTGGGTTTGCCAGGAGGGCTGATCGTTAGAACGTTGTATACCGTCGTTGCCTCTGCCGGCATGGGCATCTTGTAATGCCTATGGTCGGTATAGGCACCGATGTCAACCGGGTGTCCGATCGTGCCTCCGGTTTGCGAGAGCATCGTAAAACCCTCACCGTAGAGACCGGATTCCTCTGGAAAGTGCGTAGGAATGTCGCAGATGACGACTTCATCAATTTTTGCAGACTGTCCAGAGTTGGTCAACTCCGCCTGATAGACGCCTCGTTTTTCCTTCAGCTGACACTGAACGCCACCAACTCCGGTACCTCGGACAATCTGTTTACTTAAATCCAACATCGGCATTTGCCTCGCGAAAGCCAGAACGGCAAGAAGGACAACCATCTACCTCAGTGTAGTGAACTCAAGGTTTATTTGTCATTCTCAAGTTGGCGAGGCCTAAATATTGTTTATTCCGGCGTGCACGGTCACAATAGCGTGATGAATCGACGTGAGTTCCTGATTGCGGGTGCGTCGATCGGTTTATCAGCAGGTCTCTCGCCCCATCTGACTCTGAAGAGGCTGCCTGAAATGATTCTTGAGACACACAAGGCAAAAGTGATGACTTCTAAATATTGGGTTTGGGTCGGAATCGACAAATCGGCAACGAGTGAGACGCTCAAAGCGAAGTACGCAACAATGCGCAAGCACGGCATACAGGGTGTTTTTCTTGAGGGCGGAATTGATGAGCGGGAATTTGACATCGTCAAGGAAGCGGGCCTGGAGTTGCACAGTTGGATGTGGACAACTAACCGAGGAGATTCTTGGATTCGCGAACATCACCCTGACTGGTACATGGTCAGCCGAAATGGAAAATCCTGTTTCGACCATCCACCGTACGTCGACTACTATCGGTGGGTCTCGCCGGTCATTCCTGGAGTTCAGAACTACCTAAAAGAAAAGGCCGATGAACTCGCAAGCCATCCGGCTATTTCTGGAGTTCACCTAGATTACGTTCGGTATCCCGACATTATCCTTCCAAAGGGACTGTGGAAGCAGTACGGCCTCGATCAGTCGGAAGAAATGGCAGACTACGATTTTTGCTACAGCGAACACACGCGGAAGGCTTTCAAAGATTTCTCGGGGCGTGATCCTCTGGACATCAAAGACCCTGCTCACGACCAGCAATGGCTTCATTTTCGCTATGACTCGGTAACCCACTTGGTTAAGCAGCTCGCTGCGACCGTGAAGAAGAGACATAAGTTCATCACCGCGGCCGTATTCCCCACCCCTTCGATGGCACGTAAGATTTGTCGTCAGGATTGGGATAAATGGCCCTTGGATGCTGTTTGTCCGATGACCTACAACAGCTTTTATGAACAAAACATCGACTGGATCGGAGACTGCATCCTCGAGAATATTCAGGCGGTGACATTCCCCGTGTTTGCCGGCCTGTATATGCCCGATCTCGGGCATCTTGATGACTTCCGGAAAGCACTTAACGTTGTCCACCATCGAGGTGGATCGGGCATATCACTTTTTGGTGGCGTCAGCGATGAGCATTGGAAGGTTTTTGAAGAGACAATCCGCAGCCATTAATTGGAGCGGAAAATGGTAAGAAAACATCTGCTTAAGCGCACTTATAGGTTCTTTTGCACTAATAGGGTGCTTGCCCCTAGCAATTTATGGGGCATTAAGGGTTAACCTTGACGCCAGTTTTGTTGACGCAGCCTTGGTTGAGATATGAGCTTCTGGCAACGCTTAGTCGCTTGTCAGATTGGAATCTTAAGGATCACTCCCTAAGATGCTCTTATGCCGCTGGTGACCTACGGGCCCATGGGCAACTCATTCTTGAGGAACTGCCTATAAACACGAGCGAGGCGATTGGCGTTTACCTTTATGATGAAGAGGAAGCGCGCGCTGTAGGCAATGTGAGGTCGGTGGTCACTGAGTTCTTTGACGGCGGTCATTGGGCAAGCAGCCTTCTGCCGACGAGAAACGACTTGAGGTGGGGAGACCTGATGACAGCTTCGGAGAATGCCCGCGCAGCTCTCATCTTGAACGGGCTTCCGGCATGGAATGAGGCCACCACTCGCCGAGGATCGTAAACGACCTAAGACGCGGCTTGTAGCGCAACTCGGAATTGCTCTCGATACAGACGTGCGTACAAGCCATCCGACTTCAGAAGGTCCGCATGGGCACCTTGTTCGGTGACAACGCCTTTCTCAAGCACAACAATGATGTCTGCCTTGACGATGGTTGACAGGCGATGAGCAATGACAAAGCTTGTTCGACCCGCCATCAGGTTATCGAGGGCAGCCTGAAGAAGTGCCTCAGTCTGGGAGTCCAGTGAGGATGTCGCCTCATCGAGAATAAGAATCTTAGGGTCAGCAATGAGCGCTCGCGCGATTGCCATGCGCTGTTTCTCACCAACTGACAGCTTGATACCGTCTTCTCCAATCTTCGTTTCATACCCATCGGGCAAGGCGATGATGGCTGAGTGAATACTTGCCGCCTTGGCTGCCGCTTCGACTTCTTCGTCCGTCGCACCTAACCGTCCGTATCGGATGTTTTCTCTTATCGTCGTGTTAAAAAGGATGCTCTCCTGAGCGACGACTCCGACTTGGGTTCGATACGATAAAAGCTGCGTATCCCGCAGGTCAATTCCATCCACCGTGATGCGCCCCTTGGTTGGGTCGTAGTGCCTGAGAAGCAGGCTCGCAAGCGTCGTCTTTCCGCTTCCCGAGAATCCGACAAGTGCGACCATCTTGCCCGGCTCCACCTGAAGGTTGATACCTTTAAGGACAGGTTGTCCTTCTTCATATTCAAACCAGAGGTCTTCGAAGTTGACCTGGCCGACAATCTGAGGCATCGGCTTGGCGCCGGGCTTATCGTTGACTTGGTTGAACGTGCCAAGCGTGCGGAAAATTCGATTGAGGGCTGCTTCAGCACGAGCGATGGGGTCGAGCACAACCAAGAATCGAACAATCGGTCCATACACATAGGCCACCGCATACATGAGGAACATAACCAGCGTTCCAGCCTGCATCTTGCCCTGTAGACACAGATTGCCACCGTAGAAGAGCACCATCCCAGTTGCGAGCCCACAGAGAGCGTCTGCGACCGTCCAGAGCCCGCCTCCGAGGGCGCCCTGGCGAACGTTGAGTCCCATGAGTTCTCGTGTCGTGCTCATAAAGCTCCGCGCCTCCCATCGCTCTTGGCCAAAGCTCTTAACGGTCTGGATTCCCGTTAGCTTCTCCTGCATCTGACCAAACATCGTGTCTCGCTTGGCACGAATGTCGTCGCTCGTGACTTGGAGGGGCTTGAAGAACCGGCGAAAGTTAAAAATGTACAAGGGTGCGATGCTCAAGCTCAGCATCGCCATGACCGGATTTATCGCCAGAAGTAGGCAGATCACTAACACCAACTGAACGAGGTCACCGACCATCGTCGTCAGGTTGGCAGTGATGAGATTTTGGACCGTCGCGGCATCGTTGATGACGTTGCTGACGAGTTTTCCAGTCTGGTTCTTCTCAAAGTAAGCGATCGGAAGCGACTGCATGTGACCCAGCATTCGATCGCGAATGGACAGCAAGAAATTTTGCCCCAGGGTTGCCATCGCAATCGACAATGCGTAGCCAAGAAGTGCCTGACTGGCGGCTAGACCAACAATTATCGCCAGGTAGAGCAACGTATTGATCTTTTCTCCACGCTGTAGGCGATTGACGATATCGCCCAACACATACGGTGGCAAGAATCCAAATGTGCTCTGAAAGATGGTGATGATGGCGCAAAGGAGCATCAATCCCCGAAACGGCTTTAGCTCGGGGATCAAGCGTCGCAACGGATGAATATTCGATTTCACCGTCGCCAGTTCATTGGGGTCATCCACCCTGGCCATTACTTCCCCACAAGTGTACGCAAAATTAGGTGTTCAGCAACCAGAACTGGCCACTCGACATAATGATTCTGCGATATTCGCCGTCGAATAGAAGATTGCCTGTGAACCTTAGACACCGATTCCGAGAACGACTGGATGAAATTCGGTCAGATGTCATCCGTATGGGCGGCGACGCCAATGAGATGGTACGTCAAGCCGTTGAAGCTACCATCAACGGTGATCTGGAACTCGCCAAACGCGTCATTGATGCCGATGATCGCGTTGACGAATTTGAACGCAGCGCAGTGAACAAAACGGTCATTGTTGTGATGCAGGAATCACCTGTTGCGGCGGACCTGAAGTTTCTGATTTCAACTCTCGGTGTCGTCGGCGAGATTGAGAAAGTAGGTGACGATGCGGTGAAACTCGCGAGGCGGGCGACCAAATTGTCAGGGCAATTTCCCGCAGAAATGCGCGTTGCCCTCATGGAACTGGGTGAGGCATCTCGAAAATCGTTCAATGCCAGCATCCGTCTTTACTCGGCGTACTCCTCTGAGCTTGCCGAGGACATCATCCATGCCGATGAAGAAATCGACACGGCCTATTCACAAGCACGCAACAAGGTTTTCACATTGATTCAGGGAAACCCCGATGCGACGGCCCACCTTGTTCGAACAATCGAGGCATTTCACGCTCTAGAGCACATCGCCGATCACGCGGTGGCGATAGCGATCCGATTGAGAATGCTCTACGACGCTCAACCAACCTAGGATTCAGGCGTTTGCCAAAGCTCGGGTAAGAGCTGGATGCTCACTCGGCTGATTCGCCTTCGCGCCATATTCTCCACTCGCATGAGCCCAAGATGTGTCGCAACACTATCACCGGTCCGAGGGACGCTTCCGAGCGCGTTGATCATGATTGTGGCCAGGGTGTCGGTATCTTCCCCAATATCGAGGTTTAGGTCGAGGGCGGCAACAAGTTCGTCGATGCGTACACTGGCCTTAGCAGAAACTCTTCCGTTTGGATTGCGCTCGATGGGAGTTCTCTCGCTTTCAAGCCTGTCCTCCAACTCTCCGAATACCTCTTCCACCACATCTTCGAGGGTGACCAACCCACTCGTTCCGCCGTACTCGTCACTAACAATGAGCATCTGAGTCTTCTCGACTCGCATCATCTCGAGAATCTTTGCCATCGTTAAGTTCTCTGGGACCGAGACGACGGGCCGAACAAACTTCTCAAGACTGAATTGTTCGTCGTCTAGATGCTTGACGATGTCATGCAGATAGGCCACTCCGACGAGATCATCAATATCTCCTCGGCATACGGGCATTCGACTGTAGGGAATGTTCTTTAGTTTGGCAAGCAGGTCGACTTTGCTAATGGAAGCGTCCAACCACTTGATATCAAGCCGATGGATCATGATATCGCGTGCATCCAGGACGTCAAGACGCAATGCACGGCTCACCATATCCGCCTGGTGTTTGTCGAGAATGCCTGATGCCCCTCCGCTTTGGACGAGCATCAACAACTCTTCCTTCGGAATGGCGTCGGACCGACTTTGCCGAATTTCAACTTTGAAAGGCTTTAGAATCAGCCCTGCCGTTGATTGAGCCAACCAAATCAAAGGTCGAAGCACCGCGACGATAACCACCAATGGGCGGTACATGAACAAAGCGACGCGGTCGGCATGCCGTAGTGCCAAATACTTCGGGCAAAGCTCCCCTACGACAAGGAGCACAAAGACAACGACGATATAGGAAATTGCCTTTACGGCCGATTCGTTGAGCGATCCTAGATAGCTTCCCAACACATGCGCTACGTATGGCTCGGTAAACGAACCAATCGCAATACCAAGCATGGTGATCGCAATTTGAGTCGCTGCGACATAGGGGGAAATGTCATCAAGGGCTTTCGCAAGCCCCTTGGCATGCTTTTTGCCTCGCTTGCCCATCGCCTCTACCTTGCCGCGACGTGACCCAACGAGTGAATACTCAGCCGCGACAAAAAAGGCACTTCCGAGGATAAGAAATATGGAAGCAAGCACGCGCAAGGCTTCCATCACGTCGGAAAGACCTTCGGAATGCCCCATGTGCAAACTATTGTAACAGGCAATCGCGGAAAAGCGGCTTGCCTCAAATTGATAGTTGCCAAACGATTAGCGAGGAAGGCAGTTATAGAACTCTCGACTCAAGCCTCTAACATCGACTTTCCAGTCTTCTCCATCTTTGACCATAGGCAACTCGCACATCGTGTCGAAGGCTCCCGGCTTGTCGGCATCCTTGATCATTCGGACCTTGACAGATGCTGTCTTCCCATCGGCTTGAGCCGCACCCTCGATCTTGAATGCGAACTGGTAGTACTTCTCGGCCGTATTGACCGCGAAATCCCACTGCTTTCGAATTTCATCTTCTGAGAGTTTGTCCATCTTTGACATTTTCGTCAAAGTATTCACATCGTGATCCTGTAGCGCGGCCATAAATCGGGTGCCCGCAGCCGCTGGAGATTCACGGCTGAAAATCAACAGCACTGTGATCACTACAACGCAGACGAGACTGCCGAGGGCTAAAAGGCTAACGCGGCCTGACTGCTTCATCGAACTCATATTTAACCTCAATGGTGCGGGGAATTACTGAGGCGGCACCGAATCCCAAAAGATCGTTGCTGTCTTGTTGACATTGACCCGCCACTCTTTCCCGCTTCTTTGTACAACCCAAACTGTTCCCCAAGAATTTCCGGATGGATAAGAGAAAACAACGGCCGCCCTCGATTCAGTTCCCGTTCGCTCGATTCTCCCAACTTGCATCGAAACTCGGAGGTGATGCCAGTTAGCCAAACGGGCAACCATCGCCTTTTCCTTGGAGCTCAATTCCTTCGTTACCGTTACCGCTTCGAGTTCCGAAAGGTTATCGTGGCTGATCGACTCTGAAAATCGGCGGATCGCACTCTCAGGCCCGTAGTCTTGCAATTCAAAAAAAACTCGAATCGTAAGGCTCGCCAAGAGGCCGGCAGCAACATATGGCATCCAGACCTTTGACGTACCCATCAATGCAGAAGATTACCTACGACTGAACATCGACACCAGCAGATCGTCTCCTCTCGAACGGTTGTAGTTTCGGCACCTAGGCAAACATGACCCTTTCGGCGGATACTAGGATTTACCAAAGATGAGCAATGCGCTAAGTCGAAGAGAAGTGTTAAAAGGTGGCGGAATGATCGCTGTCGGACTTGTAGCTCCGAAGTGGCTTTCCTCGATCGCCAAGGCGGATGTGCTCCGTCAAGCCAAAGGTGGCAACCCAACGGGAGACACGGTGCTCGTCGTTTGCCAACTGTCAGGTGGAAACGATGGACTGAATACGGTCGTTCCATACGCCAGCAGGGCTTACTACAAACTCCGGCCCATGATTGGCATCCCGGAGAACAAGGTCCTTAAGATTAGCGCCGAGATGGGCTTCAACCCTGGACTTACAGGCTTGGCCGAACTCTATCATCAGGGCAAGGTGGCCGTTATACAGAATGTCGGTTATCCGGAACCGAATCGATCCCACTTCAAGAGCATGGAGATTTGGCAATCTGCGAGTCCCGACAGCAAACTCCGATATGGTTGGATTGGTCGCCATTTTGACGAACAGCTGAGTCACCATTCGCTTAACCCCGTTGTCGCTCTGGGCCTTTCTACAGAGCAGCCGTTGGCGCTCGCGGGGCAGAGTTCCAGTATTCCCTGCTTTGCCAGCCTCGCCGACTTGAGGAATATGATTGGCGATCCTGATGCGGAGAGGATGCTGCGGGACATCCAGGGGGCGGATGCAATGGTAGGTTCTCCGACCCGAGCCGTTCAGAACGCGAGCAAATCCGCGCTCGATGCCGTCAGCATCCTCCAAAAACAGCTTGCGGGCTATAAATCCCAATCGACATATGGAACTGACTCCTTTGGTAGCGGCTTTAAGCAGATTGCTCAACTTATCGCCTCTTCACCGGCAACTCGTGTGGTGTATTTCCAAGCTGGTGGCTTTGACACTCATGCGCGTCAGGTCGAGACCCACCAACGACTCCTTCAGCAGTTCGGCAATGCGATCGGGACGTTCCAGAAAGAAATGGAAGCGATAGGAAAAGCCGATAAGGTCGTCACGCTCGTATTTTCCGAATTCGGACGGCGTGCTCAGGAAAATGCGAGTTTGGGAACAGATCATGGAGCAGCAGCTCCCATGTTCCTCGTCGGAAACTCGATTAAGGGCGGCCTTCATGGCCCGATCCCCGACCTCGAAAACCTGAAAGACGGAGATATCCCTCACACCCACGACTTCCGGGAAGTCTATGCGGCGACCCTCGAAAAATGGATGGGAGGCGACCCTCAAACCGTCCTCGGCAATTCGTTTTCGCCTGTTGACGTGTTTAAGGCTTAGTTATTCGAAAGTCGTTGATTTTCGTCGACAAGCAACACTTGGTTCTTGCTGCCGAAATGGCTTGCCGTTCCTGCCGAATTCATTCGCGGACCGGCTCTCGTACGTTCCTACGATTTGTTCTGATTACAGGTTGGGTAAGGACTCTCACACCGCTGGGTGCTTTCTTTCCTTTTCCGGAACCCTCCGCGTGACGAGACTCCTGGTGCTTACGATGGCCTTGCGAGGACATTATCCTAGCGAAATCGCTGTCAGGGAAGCAAGTCTCAACTAGCCGTTATTTTTCGGCGGTTTCGCGCCCCGACGACGTCGAACGGGCGCAACCTTCTCGACGACAGTGATGTCGGCCGTAAGCACTTTGCCGTAGGCGTAGGCCTTCAGCCTTGTCTTTCCGAGTTCAAGCGAGTGAAGGTCTCCACCTTGATCGATCCAAGAGGCACCTTGGGCTCCCCAGATGACATCGGCGTTCGGCACTGGCTCTCCATTCAGGGTGAGCTTGGCGTTGGTTTTACCGGTCAACAGAATTTTAGGGGGAATCACGATTTTTAGCTCACCGGTGTGGTTCGACATTTTCGGACCGAAGACCAAAATCCCGTTCGACACTGGCCTTTCGGCCCCATCGCTCGGGCGATTGACCGTAACTCCCAGTAGAAATAGGCACGTGGAGCCACCTCCGTCGAGGTTTACGGCGTCAACACAGCCAAGGCGCAACATTACTCGGGCGGTCTCCTCAAGAGTCGCTCCAGCGCTAATTTCTTGCCGACCATCCATCGCCGCCATCCAGATATCGCCGGATGCGGTTCTTCCAATCGCCGTACGGGGATGACGCTTGGTGGAGAACGATGCGGGAAAGCCTTCTTCTTCTGCGTCGACGGCTAACTTTCCACTGCGGACGAGGACCGGGCCACCCCCAATGACGTTTTCGATTTTCTCCCAATCGAAACCAAGCGTTTGAAGTTGAATACTTAGTTTCTGCCCCGGTTGGAATGAAGAGATCAGCGGCATTTTGTCTCCCGATGCCACTAATATCGCCTTCCCCTCTGGAACCTTCGCTGTAGAACCCTCTGATAAGACACTTTCCACCGTGCCCTGCAGGATCGTGCTGGGTGCCCATGGTGCCGATCCCATCGATATCATCACAGAAACGTGAGGGATGGTGGTCGTTGCAGTGCCTTCCGCGGGAGTGTAAATAACCAACTGGTTCGGCCCACATGGCTGGTTCACTTCATCTACAGGTGTCAACGACCCACCATCAGGAGTGATGCTGGCGGAGATGGAGCACATACCCATTCCAGAATCCTTTGGCCCCCAACCGAACGTAACTCTCGATCGGATAGGCGTCGTCAGGAGTTCACCTTCACGAATCATCAATCCAACCGGGGCACCTTGCGTGAAAGAAAAGAAGTCACCGTTGATGGCTGCGATCGCCGAAGACTGAGTCGCCATCTGTGCTGGAGTCAATCTGCCCTTCACCGTGCCTTCTTCGTTAACGGTATGGCCTGCCAATTCAGGAATAACACGGAGGCCGGGAGTGTTCAAGCTAAATCGCAAAGCATGAACGATCAATGGGGTCGCACTGTCGACCTCCATTCGATATACCAGTCCTGGAGAAATCGGCTTTTCCCAAGCCTGGACCTTGGCGGTTTGACCTGGTGCCGCACACACTAGCCCCAGAAGTGCCAGTCCCAAACTTAAGCGCACAACGGCTCCAAAAATGTGAGTTCACCTGAATCTGCATCTAAACGCGCCCGGAGACCAAGTGGCAAGGTAAGCATATTCTTTGCGTGCCCCATTGGGAAATCGATAACAAGCGGCTTACCAAGAGGGGTTAATCGCTCGGTGATGATCTCCCGCCAAGGTCGTGCGCCAATCGATTCGTCGGCTCGTTCATCGGTTCGAGTCATCTCGCCGATTACAAAGCCAGCCGCTCTCCCTGCCAGGCCACTGTTCACAAAATGCGTAAACATCGCATCGACTCGATGTGGATTTTCATCGACATCCTCGATGACGACAATCTTGCCCTCAGTCTCAAGACCCCAAGGGGTTCCAATGGAGTCGGTAATCAGGCACATACATCCGCCAATCGTTTCGCCCTCAACTGAACCGCCAATGACGGTCGATGGACGAGGTGCCTCGACGGGAAACGTCAGGTCTCCCTTGAGCACCCGCAGGAAGGAATCGTAAACCCAAGGCTCTCGTGGGTAGTGCAGGGTCAAAGGCATCGGACCGTGAACTGTGGGTGTACCGAGTCGGTTCAGCGCCAAGTGCAAGACCGTGATGTCGCTGAATCCAATGAGCATCTTTCCAGAAGCAGCAATCCGCTCCAAATCGAGAAGTGGGAGCAACCTTGCGCATCCGTACCCTCCGCGATTACATAAAACAGCCGACGTATCTGGGTCGTCGAATGCAGCTTGGAGATCACTTGCCCGCTGTTGATCGGTTCCGGCGAGATAGCCGTCGGCCAAAAGGGCGTGAGGAGCGAGTTTTGTGCGATAACCCGCCTCATTCAAGAGGCGGGTCATGAATTCAAGTTTGTCTTCAGATAGAGGAGACGCCGGTGTTACGAGCTGAATCGTGTCGCCTGGTCTCAAAGATCTCGGCTTCATCGATTAACGTCTCCGCAGTCTTTAGATCAATCGATCGGGGCAATAACGACGCGTCGGTTGGGTTCTTCGCCTTCACTGTAGGTGGAGATACCCTCATACGTCGACAAAGCCTTGTGGACGATCCGTCGCTCAAATGCAGGAAGTGCATCCAAAACCGCTTCTTCGCCACGCTGCTTAACCTGGTCGGCAATCTTCGTCGCCAACTGAGTCAGAGCATCTTCACGGCGTCGACGATAATCATTTCCGTCCAACGTCGCTCGAACGCCGTTATCAAATCGGCGGCCCGCGATGATGTTGACGAGGTACTGCATCGCATTGAGAACTTCGCCGTGCTTGCCCACTAAGAAAGCTGCATCTTTGCCGTCTAGGTGAATATTCACGTAGCGACCTGCAATCTCACCCGTCTTCGCGTTCACTTGAAGATTTGCAGCTGTCAGCAACTCTCGAACGAGCTCAGTTAACTGATCGCCGTCCGCAGCGGTTGCGACGATTTCGGTTTCTGGCTCAGCGGCCTTTGGCTCTTCGGCAGCAACCTCGACGACGACTTCTTCAGTCTTCGGTTCAGCTTTGGCCTTACCTTTGCCGCCCTTCTTTGCGGGTTCTTTCACCACAGGCTCCGCCACAACCGGTTCTGGTTCTGGGATTGGAGCCGGAGCTACAACTTCTGCTTTAGCAGCTTTAGCTGACTTCTTGGCGGGTTTCGTTGGGGCGGGTGCAGCAACTTCGACAACAGCCGGTGCCGACTCAGCGACCTCGGCGCGAATGCGCACACTGCTCTTCCCGAATAGACCCTTAGTCTCTTCAAGAACTGTGACCTTTAGAGCGTCTTTTGAAACGCCTAACTTTTCTGCGGCGGCTTTGGTGGCCTCTACTACCGTCTTAGCCGTAATTTCGACTGTCTGCATTGATTCTTGCACTTTACTTCATTCACTCCGATGAAAATACGACGGGTTACTTCCGCTTCTTAGGTTTATGCTTCGCAGGGGTCCCAGTTTTCTGGTTTTCCTTCAAATCGTCTGGCGATGGCCGTGGAATATTGTTTTTGCTGGATTTATCATCAGGCGAGTTATCACCGCGCTTGTCAGCCGCTTTGCGCTGCTCTTCAACCATCTTGTCCATCATCTGCTGCCATTTGGTCGTCGGCTTGGGAAGAACACCACCGCCGCTCGCATTTACTTTCACGAGCGCAGGTAACGGCATTCGATAAGCCCGAAGCGACTGGGCAGTAGCGAGAATATTCGTAAATGTCCAGTAAAGAACAAATCCCGAAACGACGGGAAATGCTCCAGTGAACATAAAGAAGGTGAAGATGACGCTGATGCCGGCACCCATTAGGCGCTGCTGCTTGGCTTGGGAAGGATCACTCACCGGCGTCAGGAGGGTCGCGATGACCATCGTGATTCCGTAGACCAAGATCAGAATGTAATCTTGCTGTCCCAAGTTCGGGCCAACGAATCCATTGGTCGCCTTGCTGGTGGTCGGGTTGATCCACAGGAAAGTTCCGTTCTGGAACGCAAACTGATATTTCAGCATGCACTGGTAAACCGTAAGGAATAGCGGCATCTGAATCAAGGCAGGGAAACAACCCGCGAGTGGGTTGATGCCGTATTCACGGTACAACTCCATCACCTTCGCCTGCTGTTGCTGCTGATCGTTCTTGTACTTCGCTTTGATTTCGTTCGTCAGCGGCACAAGCTGCGACATCTGGCGAGAGAACATCAACTGCTTCTGAGACAGTGGGAACACGATTGCCCTAACGATCAACGCCAAGAGAAAGGCCGCAAATGCGTAACTGAAGCCCGCGTTGGCACCGGTCATATGGACGAGCAGGTCCATCATGGTGTAGCCGGGGATCAAACCGTAGACGAACTCGCTTTTATTGCGAGCGCTTAGATCCTTGACGATCTCTGCATACAGTTGCTGCCCTGACCAGGAATTCCAACCAAACTTGTAGATGCTTGTGGGTAAGACGACTCCATTGGGTGCCGCTGGAGAATTCGCGGTGGAAGTTGGCACCGGATACGACTTGTTCCAGCTTGGCTTATCCAAAAGCTTCTTCTGAAATGGCAGCAACACCTGGTAGGCGTTTCTTAATCGCCCCGTATCGTCGTGATACAAACCGGCCTTGAACTGAACATCCGCTACAAGGATCGTCGCCTCGATTTTTTTGGCCTCAGCGTCGTCCGCCGTAATCAGCTTCTTCGTAACCATTTCATCGAGCCGCTTGGTGTATTCGGCCGAAGTCTTCACGATCGATGAATCGAGAAGCTTTTGGTTTTCGGTGACCAACTGCTGATGTACCTGATCAATGGTCCGGTTGTCCTTCGGTTCATTCTTCTGACCGAAAAACAGCTGGACCCCCATAAAAATGGTGATCATGATCAGGGCCGTCTGAAGGAAATTTTGCTTAGGGGTAGGTTTGCTCATTCGAGGTCGTGCAAGGCTGTTTCGCTAAATCTTTCTGGCTAAGGGCATTGGTTCTAAGGAACCGGATCGTATCCCCCAGGATGAAATGGGTGACATCGTCCGATACGCTTCATCCCCATCCAACTACCCTTCAACAGGCCATACCGTTGCACAGCCTCCAAGGTGTATTGGCTGCAACTGGGCGTAAATCGGCATGTTGGGGGCATCCAAGCGAAGCCCCTTTGGTAGCTGCGAATCAGGAAGACTCCAATTCTTCGGCCCATCGTTGAATGACCTTTTGGAAAATCGTCCGAACTTCAGCCCTGATGCTTTCGAACGTTGCTTCGGAGGCCTCGGCATTGATCACGACAACGAAATCAAGCCGTGTGTCCAGTAAATTCGGGGTCGACTCTATGGCCGCCCGGAACCTCCGTTTTAGCTGATTTCTTCGAGGCTTCGTACCGATTTTCTTCGATACGGCAATGCCTACCAGACCTGTTCCAGGATACGCAATGATTCTAGCCAGGTCTCCCTTCAGCCTTTTACCAAGGCTGAAGATCGTTTCGAAGCGTTTTTTGTTGGGTCCTTTCGTATGGATGTTATGCGGAAATTCGAGCTCGTCCTCGATTACGGCGTCGCTTCAGAACGTTCTGGCCATCGGTGGTGCGCATGCGGACGCGGAATCCGTGCGTCTTGCTGCGTTTTCTATTATTGGGTTGGAATGTGCGCTTCATAGCTGGTCCTATTCAAAGAAGTTTGAACGAGATAGTGTACCCGGTCAAATGGCTCTGGTCACTGTGTCCATGAGCCTTGGAGTTCTCACAAGTCGTTTTCCCTGCTCCTTTGCGGTGATGCGAAAACTATTTGCGAACCGATATCTGAGCCTGCACAAGCGCTGTGAGTCTTTGCGCTTGTCGCTCCAGGGACGAAAGATCGTTCGGATCCAAGCCAGTCAGTGACTGCAGCACTTCCGGTTGAAGCAGAGTCATCAGATCGAGACTCTTGCGAACCTTCCAAAGTTCAACAGCTAAATTCTTCTTCTGCTCAAGATCCATCGCCGCGATTCTGTCGTGAACGGTTTTGGAGAGGTCCGCAACTTGCTGCTTGACTGTCTTGAATCGCTTAGGAAACTGCCGCACAATTCGCTCGGCGGCTGGCTTCCCTTGTGTTTGCACTGTCTTCCAGGCATCCTGAACCCAACTCATCATTCCTGGCTCTTCAGCTGGCTTCGATGGCTTCGCCACGCCAGTCTGTGTCTGAGCGAACCCACCCAGACACAAGCATCCCAATATCAGAGTCAGCAGGAATCGGTTCATCACATATAGTCGCGGGGGTCCGCAAATTTGCCTTTCAGGGCGGTTGCCGCTGCCGTGAGCGGAGAAACGAGGTGGGTGCGGGAGCCGGGCCCCTGACGCCCCTCGTAGGGACGATTTGAGGTAGATGCGCTTCGCTCCATGGGACGTAGGATATCACCATTCATGCCCAGGCACATAGAGCAGCCTGCGCGATGCCACTCAAACCCAGCTTCCTGGAAGATTTCACGCAGCCCCTCCTTTTCGGCAAGTCGCTTGACTTCATCGCTACCTGGGACCACCATCGCTCGAACTCCCGAAGCAGCATGCCGCCCTTTCACCAATTGAGCCGCATCGCGAAGGTCTTCGATCCTTGAATTCGTACACGAGCCGATAAATACGGTGTTCACGGTGAGTTCTTGCATCGACATACCCGGCTTCACACCCATATATGTCTGGGCTCGCTTCTCGCCTGCGTCCTTGGGTTCGGGAATTTCTTGATCGATATCGACTGTCATCGCCGGAGTCGTTCCCCACGTGATTTGTGGCTTGAGCGTATCAATATCCAGTGACTCCAACCGATCAAAGGCACTGAAGTCATCTGTCTGAAGACTCTTGCACCGATCGGCTAGCAGGTCAAATGCTTGGCCCTTTGGCGCAAACGGACGATCCTCAGCGCTGATGTATTCCAATGTGATGTCATCGGGCGCGATCATTCCCGCGCGGGCGCCCATTTCAATCGACATATTGCAGATCGTCAATCTTCCGCTCATGCCCAGTTTCGAAATGGCAGAGCCGAAATACTCGACGACATGCCCCACGCCACCGCCAGCGCCAAGCTTGCGAATGATGGCCAGGATGATGTCCTTCGAAGTAACGCAAGCACCAAATTCACCATCGATACGGATTCCGAGCGACTTCGGTTTTCCGCTTGTTCGCAACGTTTGCGTTGCAAGGACGTGCTCCACTTCTGAGGTACCAATACCAAACGCCAAAGCCCCGAATGCTCCATGAGTCGATGTGTGGCTGTCTCCACACACAATAGTCAACCCAGGCAGAGTGATGCCAAGCTGCGGGCCAATGACGTGCACGATGCCTTGCTTTTCGGCACCGTACGGAAACAAAGGAACATCAAACTCCGCACAGTTCTTCGAAAGTGCAGATAGCTGTTTTCCGCTCAGCGAAGATTCATCAATCTCACGCCCGTCAGTCGGGACGTTATGATCGGCGGTCGCGAATGTCAGGTCGGGACGTCGAACCGGTCTTCCTGCTTCCCGAAGTCCGTCAAAAGCCTGTGGAGAGGTGACCTCATGAACGAGGTGCCGGTCGATATAGAGCAGCGCGCCGCCACCGGGAAGGTCCGAAACCTTGTGCTCATCCCAAACTTTGTCAAACAGGGTCGAAGGCATAACACTCTATTCTAGCTTTTTGGGAATACAGCCCTTCGTGAGATTGCAAGCAGGAATCCGCGTCCGTCGGTGCGAATTGATAGCGCCATGCAAGACGACGCAGCAGTCGACAAGAAACTTACGCCCGAAGAAGCGGAAAAACTCATGCATCGAGTCATGTGGCGGCAAGCTCACCTGAGCCTGTACGTAGCCGCAGTTTTCATTGCACTTCTCATCGTCCTCCCCCTGTTCAATCTCTTTACTCCGGCCTTGGCCGCAACCCCAGTGATGGGTTTCACACTCACATGGCTCATGTTGGGAGTGCTCTTCTACCCGATCACATGGTTGCTATCCGCATTCTTCGTGAAGCGCAGCAACGATTTGGAATCGAAGATATCTAAGGAAGGCACGAAATGACGTTTATTCCATTCGCGCTGGTCCTCCTCATTATCGTCGCCACCATCGGGCTTGGGATTTTCGCCACTCGAAAGGCGAAGACAGCTTCGGACTTCTTCGTAGCCGGACGAAGCGTTGGCGTTCTCATGAATGCCTCAGCGATTTCTGGCGAGTACCTCTCAGCCGCGTCCTTTATGGGAATCGCTGGCTTGGTCATGAAGAATGGCTACGACGCACTTTGGTATCCAGTCGGCTACGCGGCAGGCTACTTATTCCTGCTTCTGTTCATCGCGGGACCTCTCCGCCGGTTTGGTGCCTACACGATTCCTGACTTTGCCCAGGGACGCTTCGACAGCCCGATGTTCCGAAAGATTGCTGTCGTGTTCGTCCTCTTCATCGGCTTTTTCTACACCATGCCCCAGATGAAGGCGGCTGGCCTAACAATGGGCACGATCCTCGGTTGGCCCTACTGGGCAGGCATCTTGGTGGTTGGCACCGTCATCACATTCAACGTCGCCATCGGCGGAATGAAGGGCATCACTCTCGTGCAAGCCTTTCAGTATTGGGCAAAAGTGTTTGCGATCTCACTGCCGCTGTTTGTGCTGATGTCGGTTTTCGGTGGATACAACTCTCACCTCGGCGAGACCGCGGCAGCGCTTAAGGCGAGTCCACGACTCGAGATCGGGCTGAAAGCGACCGTCAACGGTGCTGAAAAGGCGCCTCTCAACACCATTTCGCTCTCAGCGGCAGAAGGCACCATCATTCACTTCGAGCACGATGGCAAGTATCGGATTGCCAAGATCTCACCGGCGCGAAAGCCTGAAAAGGGCGAGGATCCGATTTCGGCTGGCACATTTGCCTTCCCTGTCGCCAAGAATGCCGCGATGGATGATCTGCGCACTCAGATTGCTTCCGGCAAACCATTCGACATCGTAAATGGTGCCGATCTTGAGTTCGCGACGGTACCGGTGAGCAAAGGTGGGCAGCCGGTCCTCAAGGACGGAAAGCCAGTCCGGACCGGTGCAAAGATCGAATTCGAGAAGGGAGGTTCTGTCACCTTCGCCGCCGCGCACCAGACGTCCACGGCCAATGCTGGCGCGATCGTTCCGAACGCACCTTCGAATACGAAGTGGCTCAATCCATTTGGCCCCCTGAGCGGAAAGTGGGGATTCCCACTTCTCTACACCTACTCACTCATCATTGCCCTGGTCTGTGGGACGGCAGGACTTCCGCACATCTTGGTTCGGTTCTACACCAACCCAGACGGGCGGGCGGCGAAACGCACAACTCTGTGGGTTATGGTCATGCTCGGCGGTTTCTACCTCTTCACTCCTATGTGGGGTGTGCTCGGTCGTTCGATGATGCCGCAGCTTTACGTGAACGGCGCCTACGATAGCGCCGTAATCAAACTGCCGACTTTCCTCGAAAACAAACTCCTGGGCCAGATCCTAAGCGGTGTCACCAGCGCGGGTGCGTTTGCCGCGTTCATGTCCACTTTCTCTGGATTGCTCGTATCAATGTCGGGAGCCTTCGCACATGACATCTACGGAAGAATCCTCAAGCCGAAATCATCTCCAGAAGCGAGAATGGTGGCGTTTAAGGTTGCCGCCGTCGGTGTTGGCGTAGTCTCAATGCTTCTTGGCCTCATGGTCGAAACATTCGACATCGCAACGATGGTTGGCTGGGCGTTTGCTATCGGCGCCGCGTCGTATTTCCCCCTTCTGCTGCTCGGCTCGTGGTGGCGTGGACTCACAAAATATGGCGCTGCCACTGGGATGCTGTTGGGCGGGTTGCTGTCGTTGGCTGCCATCGTCACCAACATGCTCCTCGATAAAAAGGTGATCGTCCTCGAGCTACCCAATATCGTCCGAGCACTGATGGAGCAACCTGCCATCTGGGGAGTTCCGCTCTCGATCATCTCAATGGTGGTGGTTTCAAAACTCACCGCTAAGTCGATCCCGGCCGACGCAACGATGAAGATGATTCGATTGCACGCGCCGGAAGAGATGGGGATCTCAGAGAACTACATCGAGGCGTAGTTCGCTCGAAGTTCGATGTTCTCAGTTCGTTGGATAGATATCCTTTCGAACCGAGAACATCGGCCGCTTCAATTGCCCATAAACAAGCCGCTTCGCGTGGCCGTCGCACCAAATCGTATTCGTTCCGCTGGTGTGCAAGAAGTTGAAGTGATTTACGAGCAACGGATTGTTGGGTGGGTTGTTAAACCAATCATAGGGCATGATGAAATTACAAAGGGGTGCGTACGATTCGTGCTCCCAAGCCAGGATCGTATTTGAGGCCTCTTGAATCTGAGAGTCGCTCGCGCCGGTGTAGTCAGCAACGCCGTTGATGTACGTCTGTGTTGCCGCTGCGGGTCCGAATTCATTTCCACTTGCTCCCGGATTTGTGGTGTAGTACGCCGATGGCATTGATGGATTGAAGCCGTTCATCGCTATCGCCAACTGCCACTTACTCGGCTGGTTCGGACATCGCTTTACCGCGTCGCTCTTGAGGTACGGATCAATCATGCCGGGACGAATCGGATTTACAGCGGGCTGAATCGGCGTGCCGTAATAACCACCCGAGAGTGGCCCGTTGTTATTGTCAAAGCCAATCCACATCTGTTGTGGGGCAAATCCGTCTAGGGGCGAATATTTCGCGATGGGGTACCAGATGTCATCCCCATCGGCAATATATAGCTGGGACGCAATCCCGAGTTGATGCATGTTGCTAATGCAAGCCGCACCCTTAGCTGCGTTTTTCGCCTGTGCGAAAACCGGAAAAAGGATCGCGGCCAAGATTGCGATTATCGCAATCACAACCAGCAATTCGATGAGGGTAAAGCCAGTACTGGGCTTGCGCATACGCACGATGATAACACCACAACGTGGAATCACCAAGAGCGAATTATCCCCTCCGAGGTACGAAAGGCAAGCGCCATTATCGTAAGCACAGGATTGAACCCACCGTTCGTGACGTGTACCGAGCTGTCCGCAATGAACAAATTGTCGTGGCCATGAACTCGACAATTCATATCCACCACCGAAGTCAGCGGGTCTTCTCCCATCCGGCATGTGCCTGCCTGGTGTTGGCCAGCACTCAGCCCGAGTCCTGGCACCCCGGCATGAATCGACTCTGCCCCAGAGGCAGCCAGCCAGTCCTTTGCCCGCTCAATAAGAAATAGGGTCGTCGCGACTGTTTCCGGATGTGTCGTTCCCGACAAACTCGCCACGGGAATTCCCCATTTGTCCCTCACCTCATTTGAAACCGTGACCCGACATTCCGAGGATGGAATCTCATGAACGGGACCACCCACTTGGACAAACCTTGGATATTTCTTCATCCAGTCTTTGTGCGCCTGGCCCCATGCAGGAACACCCGGCGGTCGGAACGACTTTTCAAATTTGATTGGAAGCATGATGAAGTCATCTGACATCATCCCTCCACCAATGACACCCTCGTTGCCGTGGTTGAATTTGAGGGTCGAAATGGAGACACCTGGTCCTACTCCATCCCAGATGGGTTCAGGCATGTATCCGCCCGCTATGGCATAGTAGTGCCCTTGGAGGTGCCGCCCCACCCCGTCTCCACCGATGCCTGAGTTGATCAGGAGTCGAGCCGTCTCAATCGCGCCACAGGCCACAACAACCACTTCGCTTTCTGCCGTGTGCTGAACACCTTCGCGGTCATAGTAGCTAACCCCGGAGACCTTTCCACCTGGTGACTTCGTGATCGTGGAAACAATCGCCTCCGTGATCATTTCACACCGTCCTGTAGCGAGTGCTCGCGGAATGACTGTGTTATGCGTGCCGTTCTTGGCATCGGTGGGACACGCAAAACCCACGCAGTGTTGACACTGACTGCAAGCGCCTCTTCCCTGGCGAGGAACGGTATTCATGAGCAAAGGCGTCGTCTGGAAAGCCCATCCAAGCCTGGTGCAACCGTCTGCAAGGCGCTTTGCCTTCGTCGTCTGGGGAACTCCCGGCATTGGATATGGTCGTCGACTAGGCATTTCGGGAGCGGGCTTACCGCCCGATACGCCAATTTCCCATTCTGCCCTCTCATAGAATGGTTCCAAATCATCGTAGCTAATGGGCCAGTCCGCAAGCGAACTCCCGTCCGGAACACCATAAGTGGTGGCCATTCGGAAATCAAGAGGATGAAATCTCCATGCCTGCATGCCGTAAACAAGGGTTCCGCCGCCGACACAACTCGCATTGTTGTTGTAACCATCCTGAATGGGGTTGCACTCCTTTCCATTCAGCAATCTCGGATTGCCTTCCAAGTCGGGTCCTGTTCCATGGCCGTACTGAGAGAGGCGATGGTTTCGGAGATGGTCGCGTGGGACGTCGGCAAGACTGAGTTGACGACCACGCTCTAGTAGGAGGACCGTCTTGCCTGCCTCAGCGAGAACGCAAGCGGCGATTCCTCCACCGGCTCCAGAGCCGATAACGATAGCGTCGTACTTCACGCAGTCACCTTAAAGCCAATCATTTTCCAACTGACGGCACCGAGATTGCCCCCATTCCCTGGGTCGCTGTAATAGCCCTCGATTGTCTGCGTGGCTAGAATTCGTAGGAACTGTTGCGGCGACACCAACCAGGCTGAGTCGGACTCCTTAACCTCACATGCCGCTAATACAGCGTCTTGTTGGGGAGGGCTCAGTTCGGAGAAGGTATGTCCGAGCAGAGAAGCCTCATGCTCAAGGCCATCTAGACCGCTGGCGTAAGTGGCCCCAAGGCGTTCCAATTCGATAAGGCGCACCAAGAAATCCAGACAGCCAGCTTGAGAGGCGCTGGGAAAATCATCTTGAGGCACGATTCGGTCGATGGCAGACACGAGGGTGCGGAGTTGCGACTCGGAAAGGGAAGGCATTACGGAGCAGATTTTATGCTTTATCCGCTCCGAATGCTATACGCTGGTAGGCCCGGCGGGACTCGAACCCGCGACAAACGGCTTAAAAGGCCGCTGCTCTACCGACTGAGCTACAGGCCCACGAGAGTCGAAAGATTGTACCGCGCCAAGCGACTCCATCGCTCGGCGCAGCGGCTTTGAATCGAGTTGGGCCTTGGATTTTGACACCAAAAGCCCAATCAGCCGACCGAGCTATTCATTCCGACGATCGGGATAGCCTGCAATTTCAACGGCGCGTAACGCCTCAACACCACCATGTGGCCTCAGTGACAGGGCAAGGTGGTTTTCCTTTCCATCGTAGTTCAGCCATGATTCCGGAACGTAGAACTCTCGCTGAGGTCCCTGTTGCCAGAAGCGACCGAGGAGACGCCCGTTTAAGTAGATGAAACCATCCCCGGTTGCATCAATCAAGAGGCGTCTCGTCGGCTCACTGGCTTGACGTGCAGGTAGTTGAAACTGCATCTTGTACCAAGACATGAGATGCGAGGAAGGCTCACCATCGTTATTGGCATCTGCTCTCGACACTTTTCGTGCGATGGAAGAGGCTGATTGAAGCCAAACATTCGTCCAGTCGTCTCCGAATTCAGAACGACTGAACCAACGGTCTTGGACTCCAAGAAGTTCCGTGCATAGTTGCAAAGGCAGATCGAGACCTTCGGGGACCGTTTTGCCTGCAATCCGCTTTCCGGTCGAACCTGTCTTTAGCAAGACGACGGTGGCAAGGCCACGGGGCGCATCCATGGGACCACCGTTGACATAGCCCTCGTTCTCCAAGAGGATTTCAAGGTGATTTCCGCGCGGCAGCAAACCGTCGGCGCTATACAGGTTCTTACCTAATGCTCCCGTTGCCTCAGGCAGCAGCTTTCCATTGAGCCGAACAACGATCGACTGATGATCAAACGACTCGATGAAGAGGTTCTTGTCTTGGGTATTCGGCGCATCAAATGTTGATCGGTAGACGACGTATCGGGCGTCATAGATCCCTTGGGCGTTGAGTGGCACTCCGGCTTTAGTGGTTTCCCATTCTCGTCCACCATCTTCAAAGTGCCGAGATGCCGACGCAATTCGAACGGAGGTGGCGACAGTCGGCTCAGGCAGGTCTGCGACCGGTTTGGGGAGCCAAACTCCCTTTTCGCCGTCTGTCTCCTCTTTTGGAACGTAGAGGATTTTCGAACCAAACGGCTCAAGATCGTAGTGGAATTTCAACCCAGGAATTGATGCTTCACCCGACTGAGGGGTTGTCCGCGAAGTATTGCGCACGAACAGAATCCGTGCACCGGTTGTGTCGAACCGAAGGGCGACCTTCACGGCTGGATCGGAAGTCGTTGCCTCAATTGCGAGTGGTGTGGAGCGAGCAAATCTCGCTCCGTATTCTTTGAGCATAGCTCCAATCGCAGAAACTGCCTGATACTTCTTGCCCAAGGCTCCATCCTCTCGGATTGGGGCAAAGTAGTCGTAGCTAGTTGTGATGTTCGGCGGCGTACGGTCTCCGAAGTTTGTCCCGCCAAACAACATGTAGTAATTCAGCGCCGAAACACCGTTCTGAATACAGAAAAGCGTCAGGTTATTAATCTGCGCAGCGGTAATGCCACCCTGATCTTCGGCAAGCTTTCCGCCATTCTCTGAAAACCAGCCGCCTTGGAGTTCCAGAACCATCTGAGGCGCACCTGGCTGCTGTTGCTTGAGCCTTGCGAGAGATCCTGCGGTGCCGGCGACATCCCAACGGGGATAGAAATTACAGGAATCCATCACCTGGCTGAGTAGGGAATCTTTCGAGCCACGCACTTGCCGAGTCCAGCAGGTAACGAAGGGAACTTCAATGCCTCCGTCAATCGTTTGCTGCTGAAGCGCCTTCAACTGTCCGATGTGCGACTCGTCGGGTCCTCCGTCGTAATCGTATTCGTTTTCAAGCTGGAACATGATAATTCCAGGCTTTCCTGCCGGCCTTCGCGTGATCTGATAGCGCTCGACGGCACGAGCTACCGCCTTGAACCAATGTCGCGACCACGCCAGATAGGTTGGTTCAGCAGATCGAAGCCAACCGCCCTTGACCCCCTCGGGTTTGTGCTTCATCAACCATTGCGGGTAGCCGCCGCTGTCCCACTCGGAGCAGATATAGGGTCCAGGACGCACAATCACGTTTAGCCCAAATTTCTCGATCGCCATCTGTAGCCATTCTTGACATTCTCGAAGTTTGATTTTCGAAAAATCATCCAAACCGGACGGCTCTTCCTGCTCGTGGTAGTTCCACGGGATGTACGTCTCGACAGTATTGAAGCCAGCCGCTCTGATCTTGCTAAATCGATCTGCCCACAGGGTTTGCGGACACCGGAAGTAGTGAAATGCACCGCTGTAGATGAATGTATCTTTGCCGTTAACGCTAAAGCACTGGGCGTCGTACTTGATCCGTGTTTCGTCGATGAACTTTGGTTGAGCACTCACAGTGCCAATGCATGCAAGCGCAGCCAATCCGCTCAGAATGAGCTTCTGCATAGTTTTCAGCATTCAAGACGCTTTCCAACATGTAAAAGCAACGCAAAGAAAAGGGCCCGAGTTGGGCCCTTTTCTTTGCTCTTATCCATTGGTCGCTCTAGCGGAATCGCCAGACGATGTTCGAAGCACCATCCTGAATCTGCTTCGCGCTGTAATCCTTAGCATGTCCGTCCGCAAAAATAACAGGCGTAAAGCCTTCATCTTGCCCCGTGCTCAGGTACCGACAGTAGATCGGCTTCAAGGCATCAGCCGGGTACTGCGTCATCTCTTTAACAAGATCACGGTCGCTTACCAGAGGGGGACTAAGCTTTGGATGATCTGTGTTGGGTGCCCCGTTGTATGGACTGAATTCGTATCCCCGATAGTTGTTGGCGGTTGGACCGTTAGGAGTGACCGCGAACAAGCCGATCGCCGAAGGATTTTCATCCTTCGAGAATTCTGCTGCCGTCTTGAATGCAATACAGTTATTGGTGTCTTCTTGATCGTCCGAACAACCCTGCTGCTTGTCTACGGCGGTCGCGCTGTTATAACCAATCGACATTTCGCCGCGATCAGCCCAGTTCTCTGCGAACTTCCCTTCACTTCCAGGAGCAACGAAGATCTTTTGGTCTTTGGCAATGCCAACGAGTCCGGTCTGCCACATCTTCTGAGGAGACTTATCGGGCAGCCCATAGTTTGTGGAAGGCAGGTACTTACCGTCGCTTTGATCGACGTATAACGTCAGAGCCGTTCCCAACTGCTTTGATTGGCTCATCGCAGCCGTGCGCAAGGCACTTTGCTTAGCCTTGGCAAACACCGGGAATAGGATTCCTGCGAGAACCAGGATAATCGCAATCACCACCAGGAGTTCGATAATCGTAAAGCCGCGGCGTGTTTTAGATATTAAGCTCATTGGTTTAACCTTCAATTATTTCCCGCCGGTTCATCCGTTTCCTGCAGAGATCGTTTCATTTCACCGACCATCCCCCGCATCATTTCGGGTTCCTTGCCGTCGTCAGGTTTCGCCCCTTTCTTCAGATCCATCTGCATAAAGGTCGTTAACCCGCTTCCTGCCTTGCGCCGGTGCAAGTAGATCGCTTCCGTCTTATCCATAGCGATGACGTTATCATTACCCGTCCACGCTAAATTCATACTTATGATTGGTTTTATGGGCTCTACGGCGTCCCCAGTAGTCCTAAGGTCCCGCATTGCAACGACGGTGCCTTCTTGGATGTATTGCCCCGATGCCGTCGTCTGAGACTGAGGATGCATCAATTCGAATTTGACGCCACCCTTTTTGCCAAAGCTAAAGCTTCCTTTCCGAACGTTATCTCGTGCGACCATACCTTGTTGCTTGTTGAAAGCGACAGTTTTTACGACTTCCCACTCACCAACGAGACTGTGGTGTCTGCCTTGCCCCATCAGAGCTCTTACAAACTCCCAATCATCTTTCCAAGGCTCATACTTGTAGGTGCCGTATCCCAGTAGCCCAAGAAACACAACCACCAAGAAACCTCTCGAAGAACCTGGCTCTACGTACTTCTTGTGCTTCTTTTTCTTCTTGGTGCCGGCCTTGAGCCCTGCACCAATCGGTACAAACTTGCAGTTTGGACAGAACTCGCCACCCATCCATTTTGAGCCACACCTAGGGCATCGATCTAGGTCCATAGGCCTATAATAATAGGCGTATGCGCGAGTAATTGCAACTTAGAACGGGGTCTTGGCGTATAAAACGCGACTTAATACTCACTATTTGCCCCCAGTTGTTGAAATGCCTTGGATAAACGTCTTCTGAGCAAAAAAGAACAGGATGATGATTGGCAACGTGAAAATCGTCGCCGCCGCCATTAGCTGGGCGAAAAATCCGCCGTAGTGGGACACGAACTGCTGCAGGCCATATGCCAAAGGATATTTGGCAGGATCGTTCACATAAAGCAAAGGGCCGAGAAAATCGTTCCAAGTTCCAATGAACTGGAATAGGGCACAAGTTGCCAGGGCCGGTTTTGAAAGTGGTAGCACCAATCTCAAGAAGATGGTCCACTCGTTGGCTCCATCAACTTTGGCCGCTTCTGACATTTCGAGCGGAACTGTCTTGAAGAACTGAGTCAGTAGGAAAACGTAGTAAGCCGACGCCGTGAACGCGGGAACGATGAGTGGCAAATACGTCCCGTACCATCCGATCGAACGAAATAGGCTGAATATCGGAATCATCGTCACTTGGCCAGGCAGGGCCATCGTGGCAATCATCAAGCCGAACATCGCGTTGCGCCCCGGGAAATTGAGCTTCGCAAATCCGTAGGCGACAATGGCACTGCTCGCGACGGCACCAGTGACAGTACATATACACAGTAGCAATGTGTTGCGCAGGTACAGCAAGAACGGCATGTTCTGCATCGCGGCTGGATAGTTATGCGTGGTGATTGGGTTCGGAAACAGGGAATTGAGGCTTAGCTCCGCGGTGCCAAAGATCTGGGTATCCGTCTTTAGCGACGTCGATACCATCCAAAGCATTGGCAAGAGCGCAGGAATAGACAGCAAAACCAGGGCCCCATAGACACCCACCTTCGCTGAGATCGAAATATTGACCTTAGGCTCACTCGTCATAGCCCAATGCCCTCCTCTTCGCTGTCTCTTCTTTGTATTTCTGTTCGAGTTCGGTCAAAGCCTGTGTTGGGGTCTTAGAACCTGCCGTCGCTTGATTCTCCGCCCGAGTAATCAGGTCGGTTAGGAACTGAAGATTTGCGATGGCAGGAGGCGGTTTGCAATTAGGACTGGCAAGGATATCCAGGAAAGCTTGGAACTGCTGGTCCCCTTTGAGCCATTTCTGGAACGTTGGAGATTTCGCCACCGCCGGCGAATACGGCAACCAACCACCCATGTTATAGAAAGTCGCGGCACGATCTGGATTATCCAATCCGCTCCAGAATTTCAGGAATTCCCAAGCACCAAGCTTCTGTTTTGCAGAAATGGGAACGATCATGTAGTTCCCACCCACCAGCCCTCCCAAAGGAGTACCTCCCTCTTTCGGAGGGGGAACGGGATATACGCGGTACTCCAAGTCCGGTTTGAACTTGCGTAGCTCCTCGACACGCCACTGACCGTCGTAGGTGATGCTCAAATCGCCATGCATGAATGCCCACGAAGCTGCTCCTTCGATGTCGTTTAGCCCCGCCTGGAACCTCAAAACATTTTCGAAACCTAACTTCTTTCGGTAGGACACGATGGCATCGAGGGCACGAAGGTTTTGAGGGGTATTGAGTTCCAGTTTGCCGTCTTCGTGAACGTAGAAGCCGCCACCGAAGTTGTGCGAAACGTAGGCAACATCGCTCAACAAGAAACCAAGCCGGGTCAGGTGACCGTTCTTGTCGTACTTATTGAGGGCGGTTCCCATCGCTTCAACTTCTTCAAGGGTCTTGGGAAACTTGTCAGGGTCAAATCCTGCCTCGCGAAGTTGCTTGGCGTTCACGTACAACGCCATGAGGTCGGCACCAATCGTCATGCCGTAGCAATGGCCGCGGTACATGCCGATATCGCGAATGGCAGGATAGCTATCCTTGAAGAACGCGACCTTCTCGGTCGGAGTCATTAACTCGTCGAGTGGGGCTAAGAAACCGTTCGCAGCCATGTTTGGGACCGCACCACTGCCCATCGACATGAGGTCGGGGGGATCTCCGCCAATGACACCTAGAATGAACTTGGCATCAGCACCGCTGCCGGGCACGCTGACAGGAACAACCTCGTATTGATCTTGGCTGGCGTTGAATGCATCAACGATTTTTTGGACCTGCTTCTCCCAGTCTCCCTGCCACCGGTGCCAAAACCGCACGAGCTTTCTCTCGGGGTAACGCCTTGGCGTCGAATGCCCGGAAGCGAAGACCACGATCGTGATGAGCACGGCTGTGCCCCACACCAACCATCGCTTGAGAAGACTAGCCGCCATAGTGCACCCACTTCTTTTGAGAGCGGAACACGATACCGGTCATGACGATGATGATCAAGAACAGCATCCACGCCATCGCACTCGCATATCCCATATCCAGATATTTCCAGGCTCGGTTGTATAAATAAAGGCTGTAAAAGTAGGTGCTGTCTTCGGGACCACCATTCGGCGTCATGACGTACGCTTGGGTGAAGTATTGGAAGGCACCGATGATTCCCATGATCAGGTTGAAGAAGATCACCGGAGTCATCATTGGAAGTGTGATGTGGCGCATCTTCCTAAGGGCGTTGGCACCATCGATCGTCGCGGCTTCATACAAATGAACGGGGATGTCCTTCAAGCCAGCAAGGTAGATCACCATGCTGCCACCGACGCCCCAAAGCGCCATCAAAATCAAGCTGTAGAACGCCCATGGTGCCGTGTTAAGCCATGCCGGGCCATTGAACCCGGGCTTACTTAGCAAGAGTGCGACCACATGCAGCAATCGATTGATAAGCCCAATGTTCGGGTTAAGCAGCCAGATGAACAGCACTGATGTGGCGACGGTTGGGACGATGGATGGGAGGAAAAAAATCGTCCGAAACACGGCAATTCCCTTTACATTGATGTTCAGGAGAAGAGCCAGCGCAATGCCGAAGATGATGCCAAGGGGTACCGCGAAAAGCGCGAAGCGAATCGTCACCCATGCCGAATGCCAGAACAGCGGATCCTGGGTCAGCAACATCCGGTAGTTGGCAGTTCCCACCCACTTGGCCGGAGACACGATGTTGTATCGGGTGAACGACAAATAGATGCTCTGTAAGAAGGGCCAAAGCGTAAACGCCAGAAAACCGATGATCCAAGGGCTGACAAACAGGTAGCCGACGATAGCTTCCTTTGCCCGGTAATTGGTTCGACGCGCCATGGGTGGTAGCTATCTTAGCAGGCAAACTCTAAAGATAGAATTTGATGAGGGTCAATTTTCGCAAGTCCAGTAATTCAAGTTTGGAAACAAACAATTGACTCTACATCCCAAGGACACGAGGGGAGAGGCGTGCCTTAATGTCAAACAGTTTTGGTATTTCAACTGCCGCCGTAGCCGCCGGGTGGCTTGTACCGGCGTTCGGACCGTTCGCCAAGACCAAAAATGGGTTCAAGGCGCGAGTTAGGTGCGCGGCCACAGAACAAGACCATTCTGCCAATACTGCTTGACATTAAGCCGTGCCTCGCTTCTTTGTGCCAGTGTCACTGACAGACACCGCGCTAGCAGCGCACGCGCTGCCCCTACACCGGAGCGTTATCACCAACCGAAGAATCTGTAGGGATCGTCTTCCAATACTGGCGTGTCCAGGTAGAAACCAGTTAGCCACCGTTGCTCGCCGGGTTTTACTGGAGCCCCAAATCGCTCTAAAAGCGGTGTTTGGGCATGTACACCAAGGTTTCCAACCAGCCTCGAGAGCGCGAAGCTTGTGTGTCGAAAAACTCGCTTTGTATTCATCACGGACTTGTCGAACGTCCAAGGCGCGAGTTGGAACAGAATCTCTCTACCATCGGGCGCCACATTGAGCACGCCAGAATTCCCCTTGAACACAGCAAGGCTCCTCGGATCGCGGTTGAACACATCTGCGGAAGCTATTCCTGCGAATGGCGAGTTGAAAGGAGCAGGTTGAAGGCGCGAGTTGATGTACTCACGTGTTTCCATCGGGGGATGGAAACGCATCCACCGATCAACTTCAGATTGGGATAACCCAACCCCGAGCACGGTGCCGAACCCTGGCAGTCCACCCGACATATCTGCCCCTGGTCCGACAACCAAAACGGTGTTCGCTTCGGAAGTTGACTTCACATCCGACAAACGAAAACCTGCCAGTTCCAAGTGGTTCTTTCCTGCCGGATCTCCCACGTAAGAGATTGACTTCTCTGGCGATGGTCGCCAAGCGGCCACGTAGTTGAGGAGGTTTGCAGTCAAGCGATCTGCGGCGGGATCACCCTCGGTTCGGCCAGTCACATCCATCTGGCAGAACATCACCATTCCCTTGCCCTCGTGGTATTCCATCAACGGGCTGTACTGAAGACTGTATCCGCCATCCAGGATTGGCAAGAAATCTCCCACAGCAGGCTTCTCGATTAGCACACTTGCGACGTTTCCGCGATTGCCAGCGCGCCAAACTTCCGGCGTCAAGATCCCGTTTCGCATGATCGCCGGGACCATGTTGTACTCGCTTGAGATCTTGTAGTCTCGTTGATGAGGCACGATCGTCGACTCGCCGCGCCAGTCTCGAAGGTGATCGTCGGTCAGTCCATTCAAAATCGGGTGCATCAATCGTTCAAACACATTCCGCAGTCCATATTCCTGGACCCGAAAGCCGAATCGCTTTTCAAGAACCTCACTCGACTGCTCGAAGACGACGACTTTGAGTCCGGTACGAACACGGGCAAGGTCGAGGCCGCCTCCTTCGATGGTAAGGGCCCCCTTTCCAACAATGAGTACATCTAGTCCCTGGAGGTCAGCATTCTCCTTGACGGATCTCCCAGACAACCCAAGGCTCGCCAATAGCGTGGTGGTTTCTCCAGCCGGGTCATAAACTCCTAAGTTGCGAATCGCCGCGACCCTTGGAGTTGGCGGCAGGACGTTAATTTTGAATTCATCGACACCCATGGAAGCCTCCTTTTTAACCACTGAGTAAGCGATGCTGACTCTGTATTCACCGGCTGGTAGATGCGAAGACACCTTTAGCTTCAATGGGGAACTATTGATAGTCCCTGGCATAAATGGTCCCGGTGCTTGCACCTTCGGAACCTGGTTACCGCTGGCAGATGTGGCTTCAATTCCGGATCCGAAAATCCAACTTAGAACCCATTGCTGCGGTTCTCTCGAATTGTTTACGAGGATGCTCTGCTTTTCAAACACTTCTCCGGCATGGAAGTTATGCGACTTGTCAGTGAACGCTCCCGGCTTGCCTCCAATATAGGCCAGCACCTCTCCGTTGGCTGCAATTAAGCCCTTTCCACCTGTCGTCGGAACCCAATCGGACTCCTTGTAGGCCAAATCTCTTCGTTCGTACCTTCCGTCGATGTAGTCTGGGCTGTAGCCCGGGCGCTGCAAGTGGTCCCAGTCCGTCTTAAGTTCCACCCGTCCGCGATTGACGCCGTCCTTGAGCCGCCAGAAGATTCCGTACGTCTCCCACGGGCTGATGCCGGAAACGCCCCACGTGCGAAACGCACGCCAATTGTCGATGGTGTAGCGTGCCCAAACTTCCTGCTGCATCTCGAAGTCAGGATGGTTCGAGCCCATGGGATACGGATAATCCCACCGGAACCAGCCTTTGCTAGTTTTGAACTTGTTGGCCTCCCAACGGATGTTTCGCTTTTCCGCCTCCGATACCGCATAGGCTTGATCGCCTAAGAACTGGGAGTTCCATTCCGCCATCGTGTATTCCCACGGAACCTGGGCACTACCAAAGCTGCGTTCTCCGTTGTACCAACCCCGATAGGTGGACCAATCCCAAGAGAATGGAACGCCGTACTCGACCATGAACGCCGGTTTCACTCCCACCGTGGACCAATGCTCGTACCAATCCGACATCTCCTGAATCGGAACGAAATTCAGATAGAAGTTCATCGTGTGCATCGACCCGAGGTTGCCGGAAGAATGGTGATAGACGATGCGTGACGGGTCGACCTTCTGGATAATCGCCTGCGCCCGAAGCGCCTTCTTCATGTTGCTGAACGCCCAGGAATCTCGAACCTCATAGCTGCCATCAATGTGGTCAGGATTCGTTGCCTCCGCATAGCCGGTTGCGTTGTGGCTCGTTGCGTAGGCGATGACGGATGGGTGGCTTCCGGCGACGCTTGCAAAATAGGCAGCATGGCGTGCGTAACCGTTGTTCTGTTCCGCGCCGGGTGCCGCCCAGTCGTAATCTGCAAAGTGCGGTTGAGTCAACGCAACCAAAATTCCAACATCGTCGGCCGCTCTTAGGATTTCGTCAAAAGACAGATTCGAGCCTGGTTTACAGTCGTAGTTATGGGTGTAAACCATGTTGATCCCAAAACTCTTTAGTCGACGCAGGGACTCTTTCGCGCCCTCGTAGCTTGCCAGACCAGCACTAACGGCGGCGTTGTCGAGGGGCACACACGACCAAAAGATCCGTTTGTTGTTGAGGACAAAGTCTTTTCCCTTGATCCAAAGTTCCCGAAATCCGAACCGCTTCGGTGGTTGGACGTCAAGGACTTTTCCGGAACTGTCGAGCAGGCTAAGCTCTAGGTCGTATTGGTTCTGGGGTGTATGAATGTCCCAAAGCTTGCCCGGATGCCAGGGATAGGTGAACTTGAGGTTCGACGTGGGTGCCATGGGCTCGGACGTGTGCGTGTCGACAAGGACGCCATGGTCAAGAACCCGCACTTTCAAGCGGACCTTCTTTGTTCGATCGAAATTTGAGGTGGTTGCGCCTACAGTGAGATTCCACTTTCGAACCGAGGTTTGAACTTGGACATCGTCAATCCTCGATTTCAGCGGCGAACTTTCCAGAAAGACGTCGCCGCAAAGCCCCCTCCGTTCGACAGTCGCCTTCATCAGCTTTGCCGCGTTGGTATCGCTGTAAGAGAGCATCACGGCTTTCAATGGCAGCGCGACAACCTGCATGGTCAGGCTGTGCTTCCTTCCGGCCCTCGCGAACTTGGTGAGGTCTAGTTCGCCGCCAGGAAAGGAGATTGCGCCCGCTGGCTTGCCATCGACGAAGACGGTCGCGAGAGAATTCACGTAAGCTGCTTTGATTGAAATCCGTCGACCGGACCAGTTGGCGGGGACAGTGATTTCACGCTGATACCAGGCTGAAGTCAGCCGCCCAAGGTTTTCTTTGTCCCAAGCTGAATGAGTGAAGACTGTCTGACAGTCTTTCTGCATGTAATCGCCGATTCCTGGCCAGCAGCCCGGCACTTTGAACCATCCCCACGATCCGGTCGGCAAAGTATCCGTACCGGGTTGCCATCGCCATAGGCCATTGAGGCAGATCCTTTGTCGGGTAGGGGTCTTTTGCGTCCACGCCAAATCTACTGCCCACTGGGGATGAACAGTCGGTGGCAGACTTGCATCCGCCTGTCCAGCGTATCCCGAAACGAGAAGAGCGAGGGGCCACAATGCCATAGGGCCATTTTGCGCCTATTCCGTTGGCTTGAGTCTGTGTTTTGTCAACGAATAGATGTCTCGTCACTGGACATGGGAGAGGGCAACCCTATTTGAGCGGAGTTGCCCTCAATCCAGACCGGATCGTTACTGAATTGGCACCTAGCCCTTGGTCACCTTAAGCGTCGCCGTCTTGGAGAGCGTCCCCTTCGATGCCGTAATGGTTGCACTCACCGTTGCCTTTACCTTTGAATGCGTGACACTAAAAGTGCCCGCTGTCGAACCAGCCGGAATCGTAACGTTTGCTGGCGTCTTTGCCGCTGATGCAGAACTGGACTTCAAGTTAACAAGCAGTCCACCTGCCGGTGCCTTTCCAGTAAGTGTCACCGTGCCCGTCACCGTGGATGCGGACCCGCCGATTACCGATGTCGGGTTTAAGCTAACCGAACTGAGGGTCGGTGCTTTGACAGTCAGGACCGTCTTTTGCGATACGGAGCCGGTTGAAGCAGTAATCGTCGCCGAATGATCGGAAGATACTCCAGTAGTGTTCACGGTAAAGCTAACCGTATTGGCGCCGGCGGGAACAACGATAGAGTCCGGAACGCTTGTGCTGCTGGGATCTGCAGTGACGAGCGAAACCGTTTGACCAGATGATCCAGCCGCTCCGTTAAGGGTAATCGTCGCTGTCACCGAATTTCCGCCAGTGACCGACGTGGAGGAAAGTTTCAGCGCCTTGATCGTCGAAACGAAAATTCGAATATTGGTGGAAGCACTCGAAGAATTCCACGTCCCCGTGATCGTCGCGTTTGTCTCGGCAGTTACCTTCTTAGCAGTTACGCTAAAGTTGGCTCCAGTCTGGCCGGATGGCACCGTCACAGATGCTGGGACCGTAATGCTGGAGCTATTGGAGCTCAAATTCACCTTAACTCCTGAATTGGGTGCAGGAGACGACAAATCGACGTGACCTGTTATCGGTGAGCTACTACCACTCGCAACGCTGCTTGGAGAAACGCTCAACCCAACGATGGACTGCCCCTTGATCGTCAGTGCCGCCGTGACGGATTTACCTGAGTAGGAAGCGGAAATATGTGCCGATTGGTCTGCTTGAGAATTGGCAGTCGACACTGTAAAGGTTGCTGAGCTTCCACCCGCCGGAATGGTAACGCTGGCACCAACAGACGCTGCAGAGCTATCTGATTGTAGGCTGACGAGCGCACCTCCGCTTGGCGCCTTGCCGTTAAGGGTCACCGTTCCGGTCGACGTCCCTCCTCCAACAACCGTGGTTGGGTCCAGGGTTAAGCTCGCCAAGCTAACTGCTTGAGTTGGTGAACTTGGCCAGTAGATCAGCCCGATGTATTCGCCTGCGGCTGCGGTGTGGAGGATTTTCGCGTTCGTACCATCCGCTTTGGCAAGCATCAAGTTGCTGTCTCCAGTGCTGTTGCTGGTCTGTGAAAAAACGATTTGCGTATCGTCAGGACTGTAAGCAGCGATCGCTTCGTCCGAATTCGCGGTATTCGTTAGGTTCGCAAGTCCAGATCCATCTGGGTTGACCGCGAAAAGGTCGGAGTTAAGTCCAGTGCTTCCATCGTATCGGATGCAGGTCAGTTTCGTGCCCGAGTGGTTCCAAGCCGGGACACCAAAGGAAGCGGCATACGTGGCGTTCGGCGTCAGACACTTCTTGTTAGACCCATCGATATCACACACATAGAGGTATGCAGTCAGAAGATTTAGGTTCAACTCTGCGTAAGCGATTTTCGTACCGCTTGGGTTGACCTGCAGCATTCCATAGGCAGAGTTATCCAACACCTTGGGAGTGCCCCCGGTCATCGGAATCGAACATAGATGTCCGATACCGCCTGAAGCGGAAATCGCCGTATAGTACAGGGTCTTTCCGTCGTTGGAAGGGTCAATGCAAACACCAACGATGTCTTGGGTAGGAACAATGACTTTCGCCGAGGATAGATCGGCATCCGATTTGGGAAGGCTTCCAGATGTTCGGAAGATCCCGGTTTGATTATTGGTGATGTAAGTGAAGATCCATTCACCTGGAACAGCAGGATTCGGCTTGGCCGTATGAAGGTTTGGCGACACATCGGCGAGGTTCTGATCTCCAGACCCAGACGAGTTGATCTGACGCACTTGTGTCAAAGTCCAGCCATTCGCGCCTAAGGGATCTGGGCCTTCGGAATACCAGATCTTGCCACTGCCGATAGAAACTAGGGGGCGATGACCGAGACGAGACCCCGATAGCACGTTATGGCGATTCTGGCTCCGTGGCGTGCTCACACCTGGAATGTGTAATTCTTGGGCGAGAGCAGAAGTACAGGATGCAAAGATGGCGAAACCAGTTCCTACAAGCGTCATTAATTTATGGCAAGCGTATCGAATCATTGGTCGAAAATTCCCTCGTGGCTGTGAAGTCAATTGCTGTAGATGAAGAACGGAGTTCTACCTCAGCAGAGCCTAGACACTTTTGGATTGAGAAGATCGTTAACAGACAGGTAGCCTTGCCGGAGCCATTTTTCGGCCGCGCCAACTTGAGATAAGCATGTTATTGACTTCATTAGCCGTTTACGCCCTGTTCACCGTAGATCGAGGTTACATCGCGTCGATTCGGGGAACGCTGAAATTCACTCATGCCTCTGAGGCTCCAAGAATCCTAAAATCGGTCGATACAGATCATTGCGTGCGCTTGGGTCGAGGGGACCGCTTGGAGGTACAGGAAGAGGGTGCAGAAGCGGTATTTATTCTCGACGACCGGCGAATCGTGTTGAGGGGCCCATCTGTTTTCTCGGTACCCGAAAAGCCTACGAACATGGGCAATTCAGCATCTCGAACGTTGGTGCAGATTGTTCCAACCAACGACACTGGAGCGGGTCCAGCGGTATTTTCCGTTTTCGCTCCTCACAACGTGAAAAATGCCTTGGTTGGCAACATTGGTCTTTTTAGAGATGGCTCGCTTCCAATTTCTTGGGTTCAAGACGGCCAAGTGAAGACAGTCCAAGTGACTGTGCAAATCAAGGGAATGCCCGAGAAAAAATTGGAGCCTATTTCAGCAACCAGTGGTAGCGTCAAGGGCCTACCTTTTGGATGTTTTTACAGCAAGCCGCTAGGCATGTACCTGCAGCAACATATCTCGCTGATGACCGACCAACGTGTGACCCTCACGATGACAGATGATAAGGGTCGGACCAGCAAGACAGAGTGGCTAATGCCGAGGAAATCGGAGTTCATGCGGGTCATGAACGCCTTTGCGGCTTCTTCTGCCAACGCTTTCGACGACTTGGATTATTCGATCGCTATGGCCGAAGGTGGCAATGGTGTCAAAAAGGTCCCTAGCTACCCTGGAATCATGGCAGGTCTCACAATTGGGTACTTGGCCCAACATCCCGACTCTTATGTGGGGGTGAAGTATCTCCGCTCTCTTGCCCACACCTTCGAATTTGTGGGAATTGAGCGAAGCCTTTCCATCATTCTCACGGAGCGCGAACGACCTAATTAGCTGGTACTGCTGCGATGAATTTCACACCGAGCCCTGTTGAGGAAGACTCTCAATGTTCCTTTGAGGCGACCGAGAAACCAAAAGGGCAACCTGATAGCAACTTATTACTCGCTTTTGAAAAATCAGATCCTCGCAGTTTCGTTTTGCCAAGGGCAGCAACTCGAGTTTCCAATTCCAAGAGCATCGCCTTGCTGTAACCAGGATAGGTTTTTGCGATTTTGCCACCTGGCTCAATAAGCGTCGTGTGCACACTACTTTTCGCTCCATAAGCGGTGATGAGCTTGAGACTTGGGTCTGGAATAACGGGAAACTTGCATCCGGCCTCGGCACACCATTGCCGCGCCAAGGCTTCATTGGAGTTGATGACTCCCACGACCTGACAAACATCCGAATACTTGCTGGCGAGTTCGTTGATAAACACCGTGGCGTCTTTTGAACAGGGGCACTGGAGTTCGATGAAGAACAGGACGACAGGTTTGGTGGTAGCGAGGCTGCTCGCAACTGTTCCGTTAGGCCCCGAAGAAATCAGGTGAAAGACTGGGGCCAGCTTCCCAGCTGTTGAGTTTGCAGCCCGGGCCATCTCTTCTGTCACCGGATGCTCGCGACCCTCCCGGAAAGCGATCGCCGTGGGCGAGTTGGGGTTTTTCGAAACGATGAACTCCCCCATCAGCCCACCATCCTCATGATTCGACATGTGGCAGTGGTACATGTACGAATCCATGTCGCTTTCGAAGTCATCGAATTTGGCAATGAAGCTCACGGACTCACTGCGGGGAATATAAACCGTATCCTTCCAGCCACGCTCATATTCAGCGACCTTGCCTGAACTCCTTGATACGATCTGGAATTGCACATCATGAATGTGAAACGAATGCCCAAAGATGTTGTTGTTCTGAATCGTCCACTTCTCAGTTGCACCCAGCTTGACAACTTGGTTGACCAGGTGCATCTTGTACGGGCGATTGTCAAACGAAAAATCCGGGCGTCCGCCGGTGATGTTTAGTATTCGCTTGTTGGTCACATCGGACTCATTGAGAAAAGAGGTTTTGACCAAGGTGCTCGGAATATCTGCCACAGCATTTGGGGTAGCTGATTTGACCTGAATGCGCAATATTTGGAAATCGATATTATTCAAATAGCTTCCATTCGGCCGATCGTCGGTGGGCTCGCCACCCGGGAATCCGAACGGATGTCCCGCATTGAAGGCCATTAGGTCTAGCGAAGTACCCACCTTGTCTTTGCCGAGGTTTACCAAAATTTCCACACGCTCGCCTGGCATCAGCATCATCCGCTGCAGCGGAATGGGTTTTTCGACCAATCCACCATCTGTGGCGATCACCAAAAATGGACGGCTATCACGAAATCCGAGGTTATATCCACGTTCGACCTCCGCATTCAGAATTCGAAATCGAACGAATTGGGCAGGCAGACTGACTTTTGCATCCAGCGTTCCGTTGGCGAGTAGGTAGTCGCCGTATTTGTCATTGTCTCCTTCAAAGCTGAACTCATTGTTCGGATAGAAGCGTCGGCTCGTCAGAACGAGCGGAATATCATCGACTCCATAAGTGCGAGGCAGCTTGAGAGCTGATTCTTCCGGATCACGAATGATGATCAGTCCACCAGCACCATAAGTGATTTGCTTCTGAGTCTTCTCGTGAACGTGGGGGTGATACCAATAGGTGCCAGCGTGGTTTTGGACCTTGAAACTCGGTGACCAAGTGGTTCCTGGCGCGATTATTTGGTGAGGCCCTCCGTCAACGGCGGCCGGTATGTGAAGCCCATGCCAGTGATTGGTCATCGGCTCGTCGAGATCGTTCTTGACATCGACCTTTACTGTATCCCCTTGATTGAAGATAAGGGTCGGGCCCCAGAAACTCTCCTTGTTGTAGCCGTAAGTCTTGGTCGTGGCTCCTTTCCAGAATGACTTGCTGGACTTGTGCAAGTTGATCTGGAAGTTGGACCCCGTGATGGCTTGTGGGATGTGGAGGTCCTGATACGTGCGTCCCTTCTCTGGTATTCCGGGTGCAGCAGACGACAGGCAAACAGAGGCACACGACACTGCATACAAACCAAGTAGCTTTGAAAAACACATCCGTCTCATGAATGCCACCAAGATAATGATTCCAGATGAGGAATTAATGAATGACGTGCAAGGAACTAGCCACACACATTATCGGACCTCCATGGAACCCGTCGACTTATCACCTGCCTAATGATTTAGGAGCTGCCAAGAACGTCCAGATCGACTGGATACGCTTTGACAGCAATTGAATACGAGGGCAACATGAGCACCATCTCTCCAGAACGGACTGGGGGTTCGGGATTGACACCCCCTCCGATAATGAAAGCATTCGTCTACGGCGGCATTGGCCACAAGTCGATCGAAGACCGCCCGAAACCTGTCATCGTTGACTCGGGCGACGCAATTGTCCGAATGGTCAAGACCACCATTTGTGGAACCGATCTTCACATCCTAAAAGGTGATGTTCCAAGTTGTGACCCAGGACGAATTTTGGGGCACGAAGGCATCGGCATCATCGAGTCAGTCGGCTCTGGTGTTACGGCTTTTCACCCAGGAGATCATGTCTTGATCTCGTGTATCACCTCGTGCGGGATATGTGAGAACTGCCGTAAGGGGATGTACTCACATTGCACGACCGGCGGCTGGATCCTGGGAAATCGAATCGACGGCACGCAAGCTCAGTTTGTGCGAACGCCGCACGCTGATACGAGCTTGTATCACATACCGAGGAATGCCGAGGAAGAGCCTCTGGTCATGCTGAGCGATGTCCTTCCGACCGCCTTTGAGTGCGGAGTACTCCTTGGCAAAGTTGGACCTGGTTCAACTCTCGCCATCGTCGGAAGTGGCCCCATTGGTATCGCCACCTTGCTTGCCGCTCAGCTCTATTCACCGGGCGCAATCTACATGATCGACGTCGATGACAACCGGCTTGAAGTCGCAAAGCGTCTCGGTGCGACCGCGACGATCAACAGTAAGATCGAACCGGCCATTGAAAGAATCATGGCACTGACTCAGGGGCGAGGTGTCGACACGGTCGTCGAAGCGGTAGGTATCCCATCGACCTTCGAGATGTGCCAGGAGCTTGTGGCGGCTGGCGGCACCATCGCAAATATCGGGGTACACGGCGAAAAGGCCGATTTGCACTTAGAGCGCCTATGGGACCGAAATGTAACGTTGACTACGCGCCTGGTCGATACAGTAAGCACACCCACTTTGATGAAAACGGTTCGCTCTGGTGAGATCGATCCATCGAATCTGATCACGCACCACTTCAAGTTCGACCAGATACTTCAAGCCTACGAGACCTTTGGCCATGCAGCGAAAACTCAGGCTCTAAAGGTGATCATCGATTTCGATTGAAACCACCCAGGAGGTTGAGGGCGAGATTTATCCCCAGCGCAGCTTGTTTTCGGCTACCTTCGCGCGAACGAGGGCCGGGTCGAGTTGGATAGGGATCCCATCAGCATCGAATGGTTGACGAAAATTGAAAGCGAAGGGAGTTGGACCATGGATATGAAGGTGGTCCAACCTCTCCGCTGCTTCTGATCGGACGAGGCGATTTACATCTTCGTCCACCCACCAGGCTACGTACCCTGGAAGCCCGAGTTTCTGAAACCACTCTGTACGTTTACTTACGGCTTCCCCGTGAGCTCCATGGTAGGAGAAGGCAGCCACCGATTCCAGGTCCTCCCATAGGCTCAAGGTGGAAGGAACCTGAAGCGGATTGGTGGAAGCCGACAGAAAGCATTGCGGAATCTCTACATTTCCCCATGAAGGGTCGAGGGTTTCCATGTCTCTTTCGGATCGGGCAATCAATCCCACACCTCGGTCGGCAGCATCAAAAACTCCACCGACTCGCCGAAGGAATCCGTGAACTTCGGGTTCTCCCATCGGTGCAATGAGTGCCCCAATGGTCATGAATGCCACCCGCTTTGCCATCATGAAAGCATACAGGAGTGAAATCTGGCTTGGGTAGCCGCAACGCGGATGATCAGAAGAAAATGCAGTGTGTTGCATCCTGATTTGTTCCGGGTCGTAATAGAGGGCTTATGCTTCCCATCTTCCTTTGGTCGGTTCTTATGACTCAGAACATTCATCAGATTGCGAAACAGATTGAAGTTCCTCAGAAGCCGAGCCTCCTCGTTGTGGGCTTTTATCACTTCCAAAATCCGAAGCTCGACGTGGTGAAGACCGACCTTGATGACCACCTTTCTTCGAAACGACAGGCGGAGATTGTCGCCCTAGTAAAGTGTTTGGCCCGCTTCAAACCGACAAAGATCGCAGTCGAAGCTCCGTTTCAGAGCACAGCTACCAACGAGAGGTATGCAGCTTGGTTGAAGGACTCCGGTGAGCTCACGGTGGACGAAACGCAGCAGGTCGGTTTCCGCCTTGCTAAGCAATTTAGCCACAAACAGCTCTACCCAATCGACCACAAAATGGATCTCGATTTCGATCCGCTTATGGCGCTTGCGGCAAAGTCGATGCCAGACAAGATGAAACAAATTCAAACCATGTTTGGTGCTGCCCAGAAAATGAACGACGGCTTTAAGTCTCGTACCGTCTTAGAGAATCTGCGATTGCTCAATGACCCCGAGGCGGATCGTCTCGGAAATGGGATGTATCTGAGGATGGCAACGGTCGTTAAGGATGACCAACATCCGGGGGCAGACATGGCAGCTCAATGGTGGAAACGAAACATGATTTGGATCGGCAACCTCTCGACGGTCGCCACCGAATCCACGGACCGCGTGCTCGTCATTTGCGGTGGTGGCCATGCTTCTCTGATTCGTTCGATCCTTCGTGACTCACTCGACTTCAAGGTCGTACCTACCTTGGACTATCTGCATTAGCGTCCATCTGAGGAAGCGTCCGCCATTCGTGTTCGATATCTCGCATCACGAGGGCATGATCGAATTCGACAGAGCCTGCTGGAAAACGCCCCAGGTTTTGAAAGTAGCTTGAATGAACCCTCTCGACTGCGAGTAACCGAACCTGCCAGTTCGGGGTCCACAATTCAACTCCATCAAAACCTGGTTTGCCGTCGATGGGTGAATAGCCGACGCTTCCCTGTTCGAAAAACTCGGAAGATTGGGCCAGGGACTCAAAACACGAGGATTCGGGAAAGAAGTCGGCTTCTTGGCCAACCACCTCGATGGAACCATCTCCGTCGGCAGAACGAACTCTCATCGCGATCCTTCCGTTGAGATCGGATACAGAAACGGTCGCGGCGTGCGACTTAACAGAGAACAGACGCCCCCCGGCAAGACGCTGCGGAATCGAATTTGTATCTCGTCTGGGGACATAGACACCGTGTCTGATTTGGCCATCTCCATCTGTCCACTCCACTGCAATTCGATGGGCGGCATTCTCGCTTGACATGCCGAACACCTCAGGCATACCTACTGGTCGCTCATGCTCAAGTCGAATGAGGCAAATGCCGACTATGGCAAAGCCACCATGCGTTCTGGGCCTAAACGGTTCAGGTAGAACCGCCTCAACAACGTTAGGATTGGCTCGAAAGTTCACGAGTATCCGCCGCTTTATCGTGCCGGTGATGACTGGAATTTGAAGCAGAGACATCCGGCTTCACTGTACACCGGATCTCCGATGGCTAAGCGTTCCTCAACTTCCGCAAGGAATCCATCGTACACTCTTGACGTGATTGCTACAGGTATTGCTTTGTCGCTTCTTGCCTCTACACTGGGTGGGGTTTCTTCCGACCGAGACTTTCACGAAGTGCTCAATGGGAATTCTCTCCACTTTCGAGTTCGTGGACAAGATGCCAGTAAGCCGTATCTCCTTCTCCTTCACGGTGGGCCGGGATTTTCAAGCCACATGTTCTATCCATGGGGTTCAACTCTCGAGCAAAACCTCAACGTTGTTTATCTCGATCAACGCGGATGTGGCGAATCCGCTTCGCTAAAACCCAACGACTTTGCCGCCTACACCATGCCAGGTCTCATCGCCGACATTGAGGCCGTGCGCGATTACCTTAAGATTAAGAAGTGGTTTGTTTTGGGGCATTCTTGGGGCGGAATGCTTGGTCTTGAGTACGTGAGAGCAAATCCGAAGTCTGTTCTGGGTTATATCCATGTCGACGGACTCCTATCTCAGCCGATGACTCAAGACGGCATTCTTGACTTTGCCGAAGGTCAGATCAAGAAGGATGAAGCAGCCACAGACGCGGACACCAAGGCACGAGGGGCTCGCCTTAAGCCATACATCCCGTATGCCCGAGGGCTGAAACCTGGTCTGCCAAAACTCTTGAGCACCAACCAGTTTGCGATGTCGTACTTCCAAGAGATGTACTATGCCGATCCGGCAGCAGGCATGGCTTATAACACGAAGATTCGCGAGGCGCTAACGGCAACGAAAACCCCCTTAACTGTTTTGGGACCGAAATCAGAACCAACGATGGCGCTTGAGAAAACCTATGGTTACAGTTCGAAGGACTTGACGTCGTTTCTGCCCGACATCAAGACCCGCGTGCTTGTCATCAACGGAAAGCAAGACGCCATCATCACCCCGGCCCAGGCCGCAATCGTCGCCAAGGGAATTCCAAACGCGAAACTCGTCCTCCTTGATAAGTGCGGCCACTTTCCATTCGCCGAACAGCCAACCGATTTCACGAAACTCGTGCTAAGTTTCGTGAAATAGCCGGGGCGCTACCAGCGGATCTTGGCTGGGAAGAACTCGTCAATGAGTTCTTCGTAGAAAGGTCGCAACCCTTCAACATCGGGACGAACGATCGTCTTGGAATAGAGATCGTATGGGTTGAAAGCCTGAACCCACTTGAGCATCTGCCGATCTTTCTCATTGAGCAGATGGCTGTATTCCGACTCACGATGCCACGCATAGAACGAGTGATAGCGAATCATGTACAAGGCTTCCTCAGGTAGGTAATCCTTCATCACGTGATACAAATATTCGTCGTGGCCGAACGACATGTGCACGTTTTCCAGTCCGCACCCCGCTTCGTAGATTCCGAGATCTGTTTGGTATTGGGGCACTTGGAAGTCGGGATTGAGCGGAAAGAATTCTGAGAAGACCACCTTCTCCGAGTAGCGACAACCGGTTGGGAAAGTGTCTCCCACGACTGCCCACTGAGGCTCGCCATAGAGGCAAAGCACTTTTCCAAGATCATGTAAAAGCCCGGTCAGGATGAACCAACGTGGGTGTCCATCCTTTCGAATTGCTTCCGAAGTCTGCATCAGGTGCTCAATCTGAGTGAAATCGGTGTCTGGATCGCTGTCATCGACAAGCGTATTGAGAAAGTCCATCGCCTCCCAAATACTCTTTTCACCTTGGGTCAGCCCGCAATACTGCTGTTTCTTCTGCTTAACGAAGTCGAGGGTCTGATATGTATGATTCAGCCGGTAAAACTCTTTGACCGTCGGCCGCACTTCCGCAGCATAGTCACGGAAGGCCTTGTCCTTTTCAGGATATCGATCAAGAACATCGTCCTCCCATTCATCGAGACAGGCAAGCGGAGCGGCAACATCAGCGTCGTAGTTCACAAGGAGAATATTGTAGTCGGTCTGCCGGAGATGACGCACTAAGATTTCAGGGTTACACCTCGCGAAGTACAGAGTCGGCCACATCCACTCTATCGGCCAATTGGCGCACGACTGCCTCAACGCCTGACACGGTGATCATCTGCTGCAAACTGACTGCTGAAGGATCTGAAAGAGGATCAAAGCGCAGGGCGGCCGCCGCACCTTTTGCTAAATAGGCAGGGTCGACCTCGTTCTCCAAACACATCCGAATCGCGCCCATAAATCGGTCGTTTGCACTCAGTTTCCGCAAGGGGTCGGCGGCGACGCGAAGAACTTGATCACCGAGGGCACGATTTCCGAATCGGTGCAACAGATCCTGAACATGCTCGTTTAGGTCGACAAGATTAAGGCCATGTTTTCTAGAGAGAGCGAGAGCTGCGCTCGACATCGCCAGGCCTACGACTTCCCTGATGCTTGGGTCTTCGACGGCTTGCCAAACATATTCGTAGCCGGAAAGGTATCCCAGATAGGCAGCCGTGGCATGGCCTTGGTTATGAATGTAGAGCTTGCGCTCAACGTAAGCACCAAACGGTGTGATTGGCTTGAGATGTTTAATAGGTGGAATGGGACCACGAAACGCATCTACGTCCACCGGGAGTTCACAGTACGCCTCAACCGCAATCCAAAGTGGGTCTTCCTCGCGTTTCGACGGCGGCACAATCGGCACCATCCTGCCAATGCTTGCCTCAACGAACCCAATCTGTTGATCCAGCGCATCGTGCCACTTCGGTGGAAGGTAGGACCGAACCTGTTCACGCAGAAAAGGACCAGCGTTAAGTAGGTTCTCACAAACAATGATGTCTAGCGGACGAACCTGAGATTCGAAACGAAGGGCAACGCCAGCCGCCAAGGTTTCGGCAATCTTTGGCAGTACGTTAACTCCAACCGCTGTAGACGCTACATCGGCATTTGATATGGCTATAGCTACCGCAGAAGAATGTGATGCGTGCACCGCTGAGACCCGCTCGACCCAAACGGAATTTGGCGTTTCCTCGGCGATATGGATAAGGTAGCGCCCTTTGGAATTGAGGGCGTCCACAACGGATGGCACAGCTTCAATGAAAGTCGTCTCAAAGCCAGAGTCGGAATAAAGCTGGCCAAGAAATCCTCGACCGATGTTCCCAGCGCCAAAGTGAACCGCCTTCATGTTGTTAGCAACCAAGATAGCACCTTGAGGCACTTAGGATAGGAGACAATAGCGTGTGTCATTGACTCGTGGTCAGTTCCTTGGTGCGGCGGTAGCCGCCGTCGCCTTCCGAAATGAAACGGTTAGGATGCTTGAGTCGATTGCATGGCAGACCGACAAGGATCCTGAGGTCGCTGCCAGAGATGAAACCTATTGGGCGGGAATTCGACGGGCATTCGATGTCGAAAACACGTTTTTATTCCTCAACCACGGCGGAGCGTGCCCATCGCCCAATACTGTCCAAGATGCGATGGAGAAGCGAATTCGTACCGCCAACCGAGCACCAAGCTACTATCTTTTCCGCAAGCAAGACCATGAAGTCGATAAGGTTCGTGGGCGAATTGCGAAGTTATTTGGATGCAGCCCAGAGGAAATTGCCGTAACACCCAATGCTTCTCACGGCCTGTTCACCGGAATCATGGGTGTCCGCGCTACAGCTGGCGACCTCATGGTTGCGACGAGCCAAGAGTATCCACGTGTCCTCACCGCGCTGCACCAACGCGAGCGTCGCGATGGAATTCGTATCATTCAGGCCGAGATTCCCGCTTCCCCGAAATCACCTGCAGACATTGCGGCACCTTTTACTCGACTTGCCGCATCGAAACCCAAGCTCATTGTTTTCCCCCGTATTGGATTCCTAGATGGTGGATTCTTTCCGGCAGAGCAGATATGTCGTACGGCCCGTCAACAAGGAGCGCTCACGCTCATTGATGGTGCCCACAGTATCGGACAAGTGGAAGATACCGCTGCCAGTCTCGGGTGCGATATGTTCGCTTGCTGCCTTCACAAATGGATTCTTGGCCCAATTGGAACGGGCTTTTTCTTCGTCAAGAAGGAGCTGATTCCCGCGATTTGGCCATTGGAGCCAGCCGACGCTGACCTCGATTCAAATATCCGAAAGTTCGAGCAATTCGGAACTCATCCGACAGGAATATCTTTGGCAATCACAGAAGCCCTCGATGCGCATGAAGCAATCGGAACCGCACGCAAGTCGGCACGGATTGCCTATTTGCGACACTATTGGACCTCGAAGCTTATCGATGAGCCCAAGATTCGATTCCACTCAAACCTAGACCCTAATCTGTCTCGCTGCCTGACGACGGTGGAAGTATTGGGATGTGACACAGCTGCGCTGGCCAGTTGGCTATTTACGAAACACCAAATATTTGTCACAACAGCGATTCGTGACCAGATCCGCGGCATTCGCGTATCACCCCAAATCTTCCAAACGCCAGCCGAGCTAGACCGGCTGGTAGCTGCATTGAGAATTGCAGCCACCAAAGGCATTCAGTAGTTATTACTGTGGCTTCTTTTTCACCGGGCTTATCAGATAGGTGAATTTACAGTGGAGCTTGCCTTTGAGGCCAATGATCTCCACATCGACGTCCTTCGTCTCGGTACCGCTAAATGCACTTCCGTCTCCCGACGCCTTACTCGTGCTAGTGAATTCCATTCCAATTGGAATCTGAAGCACGGCGTTCATGGGTGCCTTCTCGGTTTCCGTCACGTTAACTTGACTCGACAGCTGGAAGTTGATGCGACCCTGGACCGTTCGGACAAACCCGCCCGCTTGCTGTCGAACAGAGTTCATAAGGCTTCCACCTTGCACTTCTTTGCCGGAGTCCACTGGCCCAGTGGCGGTCTCATTGTGAACATAGAATTTCTCTGCACTTCCGCAGTCTCCTCCCGGTCCACTTGAGTGGGCAACATCGTTTATGGTCGCATCCTTGACATCCCTTAGTACTGCAGCATAGGGCCCATCACCCTTCCTCATCGATATTTGAAGCTGCGGATAGCCCGCAAGTAATGACACCAACTTGCCGTGGAGCTTGTGGGCTACAGACCAGTTCCTTGACCATTGTCCATCGGTCTCTTTCTTTTCACCTGTAATCTCAAGCTCGAAGTTGCCTTCATAGGAAGGAGGCGTCCAATCTTTGACTTTGAGCGAGGTTTCTGTTGACGACAGGATCGTCGTCCGATACATCATCTCGGGAAGTGCTGCCTTTATCGCGCCAAGAATTCCCCCGGTGGCACCACTGACAGCGACTCCGATTGCGTCCACCATGTCTTGGATCAGGTTATTACCCTTCAAGTTTGCCGCAACATAGACCTTTGCGACACGGCTGTAACTCTCACAATTCGCCGGCAATTCGGATCTCTGCGGAGTCGTTTGAATTCCTATTTCCGCTTGCCCCTGCTTGTCGGTCTGCGTGTTGAGCTTGAAAGCTTGTCGCTCCTTCCCTTTCGGGCTACACCACTGAGTGGCCCAGTCCAGCAAGGGTGCCTCTGCTTCTTCGAGCGACCAACTGACATTTGCACCTTGAACAGGCCCATTGTCGGGAATCGGGATATCGATACCGAACGCCCACAAAGATCCGCGCTTGGCGGCGCCGTTCTCAACCTTGTCGGTATTGAGTTTCATCTTGAACGTGAGAGTATTGGGCTCTCCTGCTTTTTTGTCCTTCCTTCGTTCGAGGGGCAACGAATCGGGAGTAATTTCAACTTCCAAATTCAGATAGCTCATGATGAGCTTTGAATAGGCACCCAAAGTAGCGGCATTGCCAATGGCATCATTGAAGCCTTTCGCCCCCAACTGCCCATAAACTCCAACTTGGAAGGTCGTCGATGCCGCCATCCCGCCAAAATCGACGGCATTGCCGGTGTAGTCTCTGCCAGCGTTAGGGTCTTGGTCATCCAGGCTCATCGCGTCGGGGGAGATACTTGCTACAACCTGAGGTGCCATCGCGAGCTTGGCTCCCACATAGAGATCTGCATACAGGCGCCTCGTCAGCAGAAGATGCTGAAGCATGGTCAACGGCTTATTTCCGTAGGCATACGGCTGATTTACCAGGGCCATCATCTGCTGACTTTGTCGTTCCTGAAACTTCTCGAGGGAGGAACTGACGACATCTTCTTGTTTGGATATCTTGTCCGCCTTAGCCTCATCAGACTTAACGCTCTGCTTCTCAGTCATCAACTCCATGGTCTTGAACTGAAGGAAGTTGGTCATCTGCCCCACCTTGTTGCCAACTCCTTCTACGGGCTTGATTCCACTGGCGAGACCACTTGACGCTGCGATTGGCGATGCGGTCCCTGTTCCGTCGCTTCCGTCATTCAGATTCCATGAGTCCTCTCCATAAATGGAAAGGTCGTTGATGAAATTCGCATAGAAACGGACTTCAGGAACATTGCTATTCATCGCCTTACGGAGAGAATCGATGATCGCAGAATGAATAGATTGCTCCTGATCCTTCCCACATATCACTGACAGGGTCTGACACAAGCTCATAAATGGAAACTTAGGCTGCTTCGGTTTCGCGTTAAGAATGCCAAGGACTTCATATTCTTCTAAAGCTAGACCCATCCCCTTTCCATTTAAGGGTACTGCAACTGCTAGTCGCTTCTTATCTAAGATCGTAAACCCACAAGCCGCGAGTGCGGTCATCAACGCAGGTCCAGAGCTAGCATCATGTTTTGATATTTGCTGTGCCAGGATTTGAGCAGATTCGGTAAGTGACTTGGACGGCATCGGAATTGCCTGGGGCAAGGATGTGATTGCAGCCAGAGGATGGAGAAGGATAGCTGCCAGCAAGATAACCATAAGACAGAGTGTAACCGTTCAGGCTCCTGGCACTACTGGTATATATTTATCTTCGGTGGTATATATTAAACAATGTCACGCACATATCGCGTCTCTCTTGGCGGAATTCAGCCTTGGTTGATCATGTCCTATGGAAACCTGACGTCGATGCACCTCCGCTATACAGCTCAGCCAACCCACTATTCCCTCTTCTGGCTTGAGCACGCGGGCACGCTTTCCATCAACAACCGGCCGATCGAATACGAAGCGGGAAGCACAGCATTCGTCATTCCCGGGATGAAGTACGAGTTCTCACGCATTGGGCCCGAAACGCTTCATGTTCAGTTCACGTTCGACCTGATTGCCAAATCGGAAATTGTTTCGGTTCCAGCCGTCGCCACCTACGGAGACGAAAGGGCGATGCGACTTCAAGAGGTCCAGTCCAGCATCGATTGGCTTGGAGTATCGACCATGCGTGGACTCGCATGTGTATTGAATCTGCTTTGGTCAACAGCCTCACCAGCCACTTCAGCAACAAAATCGGAGATCGTCTACGCGGTTGAAGACCTAATCTCCCAGAGGCTTCAGTCGAAAATCAACATCGCCAACCTCGCTCACGAGCTAGCCATTAGCCACGCACACCTTCTCCGGCTCTTTCGAGAGGAGCATGGGACCACCATTCAGGAATATCTTCGATCGCAGCGAGCGGAACGCGCACGGCACCTGATCGTGAGCACGAATCTCCCTTTGAAAGAAATCGCTATTCTTACCGGCATGGCCGATCTTCAGTACTTCAATAAAATCGTCCGCGCCGAAACAGGTCTCTCTCCGCGGCTTCTTCGCGCCCAGGCCAATAATCGAGAGACTGCGTAAATATTTTATACCACTTGTACTCAGGTCGTATTTCACTGAGTATCGGGTTTCGATCAATTCCTAATGTACACTCTGGCGCATGCATTTGGGCAGTCGGAGTCTCGCGGTAATTACGCACAGGGTGCACCGCATCGAGACATAAAGACATCTCTACCGTGAAGCTACCAATTTTGCTCTCTGCTCCCGGATGCTCGGATACTCGACTGCAAATTCACCTAACATTGTCAGGAAGACTCAATTATGAAAACTGCAAGCATCATCGCCTTACTCAGCTTGACCATCGGATCTTTTGGAGCAATTTCTCATCAAAAGAAAGCCACTAAGAAACCTGCCACCCAGAACCAAACTAAAGGTCATTCGCAACAGCTGGGTGGTCCTGGCGTATTTGGCACGACTTACTCAGTCCGTGGCTATGTCAACGACTTCAATGTTAGCTTGGACAAAGCATGGTACGACGTGAGTGTCCCTGTCGCCTTCAGCCCACTTACACGGGCAAACGAAAAGGTGCTCTACATGAATTGGAGCATCAAAAATAATACGAGTGGCTCACACAGCATGCCCGGTGACGGATTTCCGACGAGTATTGTGTTTGCCGATGGCAGCACCAAGGACGACTACATTCACCTCTATCG
>CAILEM010000124.1 GCA_903833215.1 uncultured Armatimonadota bacterium | reverse complement strand
CTGTAAAGGGCCGATCATTCACTTACTCAGCTTCAGATGCAGTCAACCAGGACTACTCGACCGCCGGTACGGTTACACTCAAGTCTGCTTCGAACGTGACGGTGAACCCTTACCTGTACATCACAGGCAACCTCGGCGCCAACTGGATCGTGGATGGCTGGGGAGTAGGAACCGACACTCAGGTCAACTCCATCAAGTTCTATCACAACGAGACGTTGACTCTCCAACTCGACAAGTTTGACAACCCAGCCAAGGTCAGCGGAACGCAGACCGGCGCACAAGCAGTCAGCCTCCAGGGTCAACTCCAGTTCGTCAACGATGCAACATCCGATTCACTGTATGACAGCGGCATGGTCGACATCAGCAAGCTCAACGGCATGTTCCAGCCAAGCGGTCCTAGCTTCGACGCCAAGTCCACCGGTGGCGTGATGCGAATCGACTTCGGTCGCAAGATCTCGATCACTCCTGAAGTAGGACCTGGTACCTACCAGAACGTCGGCATCATCACGGTTAGCCGAAACTAGTCTCTAACGATTCACTCGCCCGCCCCAAAACAGCAGAATGGCGAGGTCCAGTTACCTGGATCTCGCCATTCTTGTCAGTGGTCGAATGCATTCAACAGGGTCGTCGTATAATGAATTGCTATGAGCTTTGAGTGGACGCAGAGGGTCAGTGTGAAAAAAGGTGGAATGATTGAAGTCTGCGTTCCGACACTTCCGGAGGGCTCGGCTGTAGAGGTCGTCATTCGCGACCAACCAGTTGCGCTGGCTCACAAGAGAACTTTTGGAAGCGCCAAGGGACAAGGGCATATGACTCCAGATTTCGAGGAGCCACTGGAAGAATTTGCCGAGTATCGCTAATGCGGCTTCTGCTTGACACGCACGCCTTTCTTTGGTTCGTCTTAGGAGACTCCAAACTCCCAAATTTGGCAAGGACCCTGATTGAGAATCCAGAGAATCAAGTGTATCTCAGCCTTGCAAGTGTTTGGGAGATGACCATCAAGCACAGCCTAGGCAAGTTTCCGCTTGATCGGCCCATTGAACAATTCATACTTAGAGAAACGTCTCGGAATGACATTTCTCTGTTTGGAGTTCAAACTCAACATATTTTTGGACTGCTAGACCTTCCTCAAACCCATCGTGATCCATTTGATCGGATCATCGCCGCTCAAAGTAAGGTCGAGGGATTCGTCCTCTTGAGCGCTGATGAGGCATTCAACAGATTAGGTGTTCTGCGGCAGTGGTCGTGACTCCGGTGCTTGAGCATGATTGGATTGCTTCTTAATACCACTCGTTGGGACTTATTCTCGCACTACGATTTTGAGCTTGGGTTATGCCAGCCGTGTTTGGTGCCGATGAGTGTGTCGGATTCTCTCGGCCCCCAGCTTCCGGGTTTGTAAGGGATTACCGGATGATGGTTCACGAGTACGGGATTGACCACGGCCCAGGCGGACTCGATGGCATCTTCGCGCGCGAACAGGGCGCCATCGCCTGCAATTGCGTCGCCGATGAGGCGTTCGTATGCCGAATGCTGTCCCAGCTGTTCTTCGCTTAGGAAGAGTTCTTGTTGCTCACCTACAAACTCCTTGCCCGCGCACTTTACACGTGCAGCGAGGGCAATCGCAGAGGATGGGGCAAGTTGGAATCGCAGATAGTTGGATCTGCCGTCATCGGAAGCGGAATCGGCAAACAAATCCTGGGGTGGACGTTTGAACTCCACAAGCACTTCTGTCCCTGAGGTTGCCAATCGCTTACCCGAGCGCAAGAAGAACGGCACACCCTGCCAGCGCCAGGAGTCGATGAACAAGCGAACGGCACAAAAGGTTTCGGTGTCCGAATCTGCAGCCACGTCGTTCTCAGATCGATAGCCTTCGTATTGCCCCCGCACAAGATCTTCAGGCTTAAGAGGACGCATCGCCTTAAAGACCTTCGATTTCTCACTATTCACTTCGCCAAAATCTCGACCAGCAGGAGGTTCCATCGCTAGGAGCGCAGCGATCTGGAAAAGATGATTCTCAATCACGTCCCGCAGACATCCAGCCGTCTCGTAGAACGCTCCCCGAGTGTCAATTCCAAAAGTCTCAGAGAGTGTGATCTGCACCCTGGCGATGTAGTTCCGGTTCCAGATCGGCTCAAGGAACGAGTTTGCGAAGCGGAAGTACAGAATATTCATGATCGCCTCTTTGCCGAGGAAGTGGTCAATCCGGAAGATTGAGTCCTCTGGGAAAACGCCTTTGGCGACTCGATTGAGCTCTTGGGCTGAGGCCAAATCGCGACCAAAAGGCTTTTCCACGATCACGCGCGCGTTCTTCGACAACCCGGCGGTGTCTAGGCCCTGCATCACCGTCGCGAAGAGGCTCGGAGGTATCGCGAGGTAATGGATCGGGTGGCGAGATGAACCCAACGCCAGGAGGGTTCGGGCATAGGTATCTGAGTCACCGTAGTCGCCACGGACATAGCTCAGATTTGCCAGTAATTTCTGTAAAGCGTCCTTGTCATCAACGCCCCCAGCGTTCTTAATGCTGTCGGTTGCATGACGGCGGAGGTCCTCAAGGCTCCAATCACGAGAGGCGACACCAACGATTGGGCAATCCAACAGGTCCCGCTTCGCAAGTGCGTATAGCGCCGGAAAGATCATCTTGTGAGCGAGATCGCCGGTCACACCGAATAGCACGAGGGCGTCGGAGTGTCTCGACACTAATTGGCTCCCGCCGCTGGAGCCAATGAAAGGAGATTAGCGGAGTCAGAGAAGGGATCTTTAAGGCCCGGCGGATCAGCTTTTTCGCCTGCCGGAAATCTTGTAGGCATCGTGAAACTCGCGACACCCACGCGATCATCGGCCATTCCGTAATAAACATCGAGTCGGTTCACTTGGTTGAGGTCATCTCGCCGATCGATACCCGTCGGGAAGACAACGTTCCCGACGACACCAACCCGTTCTTCAGGCATTCGAGGGGTGAGAATCGGCTCTGCAGAACGATACACAATGGACCGCGGGTTTTCCTTGGAGAGTACCATCACGCCCGCAGAGTAAATTAGTGAGTGCGCTCCCTCAAGCCCGCCCTCAAGTTCACTTACTCCGTGATAGATGATCAGCCAGCCGTGTTCAGTGAGAATCGGCGGGGCACCCACACCGATTTTGAGTTTCTCCCATGCCGCAATCGGTGAGGCCAAGCGATGATGCGATGTGAATCGGCAAAGGTGAAGTGGGTTGTCTTGCTCAATCCCCATCCTTCGATAGGAAATCTAGATGCTCTCACGATGAATGTCGTTACGCGGCATAGCGGCTGCGCAAGCGATTTCTTCGGGACGCGTCCCCGGAAAGAGGGGGCGATGTAAGAGTGCCAGGGCGGGAAGGCCGGATGGGTCTGGAACCGCAACTGGAAATACACAGGCATCCTTATTATCGACACCCTCAAAGTCGATTCCCATATACGGAAGGAATGTCGCCAGCCCGAGCCTCTCCCAGTGAAAAAGGTCTTCGGATCTCGCCAACGCAATGCGTGGACCATGGGCCGACAAGGCAGTGTAGGTCATGACGTAGTGACCCAACGGTTCCACAAACGTCACGCGGGCGTCCTCACAACCTCCTCCATCGGACCTCAGTTCGTATTCAGCCTCTGGATCGAGAGCAATACCTAACCGTTCGACGCCAGTTGGATCTCCCAATTTGTTGAACTTTACGCGGGCAATACCGATACGGGAGAAGTTTCCCTTCGCTACAAGGCGCGGAAACAGGTAGAGCTGTCCGTCGTGCCCCCTGACAGCGGCCGGGTTAAGAACACCCTCGACCTCAAGGGGATTTCCAGGCTCAGGTTCCATCATCTGGCCCAAACGGTGCATCGCAAACGCACTCAAGCTCCCAGCCCCCCAGACGGACTGGACGGATCGGAGAAGCAAGCGATGATTGCCTCAATCACTTTTCTGGATTCGCCAGGTCCGTTGACCGCGATTGCGACGATGCCAATTTCCTTCGCTGGATAATCATTTCCACCTGGAAACAGGGCATCTCCAACAAAGATCATCTCGTGAAGGGCGACACCAAGAATGTCTCGGAGCTTGCCAATTCCGTAACCCTTGTCAATACCCGGCCGCGTCACATCGATCGAAGTCGATCCTCCTAGCCGGACGGAATATTCTGGGATAAGGTGGTCCAAAATCACCTTGATGGCTTTCCGCTTGGAGAAACTTGGATCCCACTTCTGCTTCTCAGCGAGAGGCGCGAGTTGTCCGAGAGCAGAAAACGTGACCTGAGTGCCTCGATCTTCGATGACTTCACCCCAGACACGGTCAGGGGTGAAACCGGCTTCCTTTATGGAGTTTTCCAATGCCGAAAATATGCGAGCCTTTTGAGTCGCGGTTAGGTTCTCAGCATATAGCTGAGTCCACTCTTGATCAAACTTGAAGAATTTGGTTCCACATGTAGGCAGAAGGCTTAGGTTGTGGAGCTTGGCGTTATTGGGCAATTTTGAAACGACTTGTTTTTGAAATTGGGGCCAATCTCCACCGGAGATGATGGCGACCTTTTGGACATCAAGAAGTTTGCTTAGCAGCATGGCCATCTCAGGGTCCACTGAGGCCTTACTCTCGGCCAGGGTTCCGTCGAGGTCAAAGATGATGAGTTTCTTGATTTCGGTTAAGCCCTCCGCCTTCGTTTTCCCAAACGTCTATCGCCTGATCCTTCCCTCGCAGCGGTCTAATCACGAAAAGCCACCTCCAGATTGAGGGCGGGAAAGAATATGCTTTCCCGCCGATGAGCAACTCAAGCTCGCTTTACGAGCAAATCGTTGACCCAATAGCCTTCGCGGCTGTAGTACTGGTGGAGATCCTGCTCGTAGTCGCGATTAGGAATGGTCTCTTTGTCGTATTCCGGCGCACTCTTGACAGCTTCTTGGCTGAGGTCAAGCAGAACAGACTGGCCCGTCCAACTCACATGCTTGATCCACTTCGGAGCGATCAGCACCTTCTTCCCAGGCCAAAGTTTTCCTGTGTCCACCACGAGATACCGAATCGCCCAGGTCTCTAGGTCGAGAATGAAATCAGAAACATGTCCGATCGAGCCGTCGGAAGCGAGGATATCGTAGTTCGTTACTTCGGCCGAACTCCTAAGGTGCGAATCCCAGGTTCGCTCACGATAGATTTGTTCCTTTGACTCTTCTTGATCCTTGATGATGAATGGCTCAGTGCCCCACATATAGGGTCCGCCCCAATACATCGGCAAACCATAGTAACCGTGGTAGCTCTCTTCAAACTGCCTGGAGATAGGAACGTGAGCCTCGATCGACGGGCCGTCTTCGATCTGCTTCTTGGTCAGGCCAATCGAAAACAGCTCGTCCGTTTTGCTGATTCCCTCAAACGAATAGGGGGACACGAGCACTTGACGCCCCGTAAGCCAGTTTCCTGTGTCGGCGACGAGATACCGAATGGTCCAGTGTTGGTCGTCGAAATAGAACTCTTTGACCTTACCGATTTCCCCATCAAGGCTATTCAATTTGAAGCCGATGAGTGTCTTTACGTTAATTAGCATATAGGTACCCGTGACGCGTCCGGCAAGCGTTGAACGGTCCATGAAAGTTGAACCGACGTTGACCTACCAGAACTCAATCTCAGTGTCCCAACTTGCTTGCCAAGCCGGTAGTCTGGGTTAATACCGTCGCACCAACCGTGTCCGGTTAGTGCCGTACACAGAACTACTGTCCACAGGTTCGCAGACACCAATTCTCGGACTGGAACTTATGATGTCCAGATGCTAGTGTGGGGATATGAGTTCAATTCCTGGGATCGATTCCGTTGGGTCACCGAGGTTAAAGAGAACGAATCCATTTGTGTCCCGCTCGTGTCAACCAGACACACAAAGTCCAGATGCGGGCCGCCATGTTCGAAAAATTGCCATGCTCGGCAACTTTCCGCCGAGAAAATGCGGCATCGCTACTTACACGGCAGATTTGGCTCAAGCAGTTATCGATTCCAATTCGAGTGTCACGGTGGATTGCATCGCGATGAGTGATCGACGCGGATATGCCTATTCGGACCGAGCGCGATACGAGATTTCCGTCAATGACTTGGATGCTTATGGCACCGTTGCTGACGCACTCAATCGTGACGGTTATGACGTTTTATCCGTCCAGCACGAATATGGAATTTTCGGCGGAAGCGCAGGATGTGATCTCCTCAACCTCGTTCGGCGAGCAAAAATGCCGATTACCACAACCCTCCACACGGTCTTGAGTGACCCATCAGACTCCCAGAAGGCAGTCATGGACGAGCTTCTCCAAATCTCGTCACGAGTTGTTGTCATGAGCCGAAAGGCAATCGACATGCTGCAAGACGTCCACCAGACGCCAGTTTCAAAGATTGATCTCATCCCGCACGGCATTCCGAAAATTCACGAAACAACTGGTCAGGAATTCCGAACACTGCTTGATATAGATGGTCCGATGATCCTAACCTTTGGGCTCCTATCTCCAGACAAAGGAATCCAATATGCCATCCGAGCAATGGTGGACATTGTCAGAGAACACCCGGGGGCTACATACATCGTCGTCGGGGCAACCCATCCTGCAGTCCAAGTCGAAAGTGGAGAAACCTACAGAGAAAGCTTGGTGAACTTGGCTTGTGACCTTGGCGTTGCGACGAGCATCCGGTTTGTGGACCGCTTCGTTTCGATCGAGGAGTTAGTCCAATTCCTCGGTGCCATGGATGTTTACATCACGCCCTACTTGAACCCGAAACAGATCACCTCGGGAACGCTTGCCTACGCCGTTGGTGCAGGCAAGGCCGTGATATCCACTCCCTATATCTATGCCCAAGAAATGCTTGACGGAGGAAGGGGCATGCTCGTGCCGTTTCGCAACGCCGAAAGGATCAGCGACTCAGTCCTTGCCCTTGAACGGCAACCAGATGCAAAGCGAGAAATGGGCAGGCGGGCTGCTGAGTTCGGGAAGCAAATGCTTTGGCCAGAAGTCGGTAAGAAGTATTTGGCTTCATTCACCAAGAGTCTGTCTCCCACGCAACCAGAAATTGTCCAGCAGCTCGCCACTCAGTGTCTGCCCATAAGCACATCAAAGAGCCTCGGCTGGCGGTTGTCATCAGCTGCGCAATGAAGACCTAACCTCGACCGACAAACGGCATCTTTGTCGCCATGACCGTCATGAATTGAACATTCGCATCGAGTGGGAGCGTCGCCATGTAGACAACGGCATTGGCGACGTGTGTCACATCGAAAACGGGTTCCACCAGCTTTTTCCCGTTTGCCTGCAGCATCCCCTCTGTCATGTTCTGAGTCATGTCGCTCTGGGCATTACCAATATCGATCTGTCCGCAAGCAATGTCAAATTCCCGCCCTTCGAGCGAAAGCGATTTCGTTAGTCCGGTGACCGCATGCTTGGTTGCGGTATAGGCGGCCGAATAGAGGCGAGGAACATGGGCTGAGATCGAACCGTTATTGATGATCCTTCCTCCCCTCGGAGATTGAGACTTCATGACTCGAAATGCCTCACGGGCGCAGAGGAATGAGCCAGTCAAATTGACATCCACAATTCGCTGCCATTGGTCAAGCCTCAGTTCATCAATGGGAATGGCTCGAAGGCTGGAGCCGGCATTGTTGAAGAGTAAGTCAACCCGTCCAAATCGACTAACCACCTGACAAAACGCCCCGACGACTTCGGATTCGATACCAACGTCGGTTGGAACCGCGATCGCGAACCCGCCATCAGTGGTGATTTCCCTTTGCACTGCCTCAAGCTTTTCCGCCCTCCGTCCGAGCAAAGCAATGCGGAACCCGACTTTCGCAAGCGCTATCGCGCTCGCCTTCCCGATCCCAGTCCCCGCTCCCGTCACCACCGCAATCTTTGAATCCATGGTTGAGGAAGGATACATGTAATCAGTTGTGCAAGATAGAAAAACTGATGAGGCTGCAGTGGGATGTTCGAGTTCATTTCATTGGGAAATGAGAGATCCAGCACCCTGAATGTCATTTTACAATCCGCAATCAACCGCAGGGCTCTGGAAAGGAGAGACCGCTCCCAGCGGTGTGAGCGTCCGAACCAGCTATCGAGGAGAGCCCATATCGGAACAGGACGCATGCCGACCGGCGGACAATAGACGGCAGGAACGCATGGCGTTGGAAACCTAACGGAATCACCCCATTCGACCTAATTTTTCTGTTTTCCGCGCTATTTAACCGCTTAACTGAAGAAATGCAGAGGTTCCGACATAAAATGGACTCCTGTGAGAAGACTGTGCTTATTTGCCGCTGCGTTGATTCTCGTGAGTTGCTCCCCACCCCAACAAAAGGCTAAGAAGCCGGACGGGTTTAAGGAGATCACGTTTGAAACCGCCGACCAACGCACTGTTTATGCAGATTTCTACCCAGCCCTAGAGCCAAACTCGGAGAAAGTCATCCTCATGTTCCACCAGGCGAACTCCAACGCCGGTGAATACGAAGGTCCAGCCCTCACTGCGATCACCCTTGGCTACAACTGCATCGCGCTCGATCAAAGAGCGGGCGGCGAGATGTGGGGCCGAACCAATCGCACCACAACTAAAGGGGGCACCGGTGAGTACATGGACGCCTACAAGGACATGGAAGCTGCTCTGGATTACTGCCACACCCATAACTACACGACCATTCTGGTTTGGGGTAGCAGCTACAGCGCGTCGCTAGCATTCAAGCTCGCAACCGAAGATTCCACGATCAAGGCTGTGATCGCCTTCTCGCCCGGTGAGTATTTAGAGGACCCACATATCGTGAAGTCGTGGGCTCAAAAGACCACCGTCCCGACATTTTTCGCCTGCACGGAAGGGGAACTCGGAGATGGTCGGCAAGACCTGTTCAACGCTCTCCACACCGACAAGAAGGTCCTTGCTTGTTTCAACGGCGGAGTCCATGGCACGTCAACGCTTCTGCCTGAGAAATCCGAAGCTGCTGGCAAGTATATGGAGCAATTGAAGCTGTTTATTACAGGTCTAAAGAAGGAATAGAGTAGCAAAGACCGGAGCTACCCGAACGGGTGGTATGTCTGTATAATCGGCTTCATGGGCCTTGCCATCGATGGCGCGATCATCGTTGTCTACTTTTGGATCGTAGCTTACGTCGGATTGCGCATGGGTCGGCGCGAGCGAAACCTGAGCGATTTTGCCCTCGGTGGCCGGCAGATTCCCTGGTGGGCAGTCATGGCCTCGATCATCGCAGCTGAAACCAGTGCGGCGACCTATCTGGGTGCCCCTACCGAAGGGTTCAAGAAACAAAGTCTGGCCTACGCACTTCTCACATTTGGCGTGATCATTGGGCGGTGGATCGTTGGGAACTGGTTCCTCAAATCGTTCTATCTGTACAAGGTCTACACCGTCTACGACTACCTTGAAATCCGTTTCGGGCCGCTTACGAAGAACTTTGCGGCTGGGCTCTTCTTGGTGATGCGGACGTTGGCTTCCGGTGCTCGCCTGTTCATTCCATCGATCGTGATGGTGCTCGCCTGGCAGCTTTTAATGAACGGTGGCCAGGCTGTGGTTGTATCTCAGAAACCGGTCGACTCAGTCTTTCCCTATCTTGTTGCCATCATCCTCCTGACATTCTTCACCGCGATCTACACGTCGAAAGGCGGAATCAAGGCTGTCATCTGGACTGACGTCATCCAGGCTTCTTTGATGTTCGGCACGGCTTTGCTAGCCATTTTTACTCTGCTCAACCATATCGGTGGATTCTCAGCCCTCATCCATGCCATCCCCAAAATGGGCACGGTACAAGGCTATATCGTCACTGGATTCGACAAGACCAGCATTCACGATTGGCAAGTCGCCCAGAAGATGATCCCCGCTGCAGCAGAACCTCTCCCGATGGGATTGATGGACTACATCAAGGAGATCGTAACCAACGACTACACCCTTGTTTCGGCAGTCATTGCCGCCACCGCCCTCAATGTGGCCGCATTCGGAACCGATCAAGACATGGTTCAGCGCCTTCTGACTGCGGAGAATTTCCGTAAAGCGCGTCGCAGCTTGCTGACCGCGGCATTTATGGATATCCCGATTGCGAGCGTATTCACCTTCATAGGCATCCTTCTCTTTGTTTACTATAAGATCGATCCGACCTATCAGCCTAAAGCCCAGGCCGATGTATTTGGCAGCTACATCCTCAATATCATGCCCGTCGGCGTACGCGGTCTGGTTTTGGCCGGTGTCTTCGCCACCGCGATGGGCTCTCTTTCCGCAGCGCTCAACTCTTTGGGAACAAGTGCCACCAACGACTTTTACGTCCCGTTCATCGCCAAGCCTCGCGGTTTGAGTGAGCACAACATCCTGTCTGCGGCTCGGTGGTTCACTGTTGTGTTTGCCATCCTCATGATCGGCGTCGCCGCTGCGTTTGCCTATGTGAAAGTAAACAACCCAACGCTAGGCATCATCCCGGTCGTGCTCGGAATTGCAGGGTATATCCTTGGCCCGATGTTGGGCGTATTCCTTCTTGGAATGTTCACGAAGCGAAGGGGGTCCGACTTCGGCAACGTGCTAGCACTCATCGCGGGACTCTTGGCCACATCGGTCTTTGGAGATCTACCCGGAAAGCTCAACCCACACTGGAGTCTTCATCTTGGCTGGGATGTCTCGTTCACCTGGTTCGCATTCATCGGAGCAAGTGCCGTCTTGTTCGTGGGGCTCTGGTTCCGAACTCCGGACCATGTGCTTGCCTCGGCAAAAGCTCGAGCGACACAGGCCGAGACGATGGGTGACACACCACTTGCACTAAGAAATAGCACCTAGAATTTATTAATGTCCCATCGGGACTTCAATCCGTTCACAATACGATTCGCGAACGAATTCGGCAGGAGCGCCCCCTATCGTTTTGGATTACGGGCGTTCTTGTCCTGTTGTAATTACGAGTCTGCTTTTTGCCATGTTGACTATCCTTCTATCTGCCCTTGTGTTCCACAAACTCGCGAACGGAGTTGTTGGAAATGTCACACCACCTTCGACATTTGGTTCGTTAGCTGGCATCACATTAACACCTGCCACTATCGCGAGCGGCAATAAGTCGACTGGTGTCGTATCTTTAACCGCAGCGGCGGCATCTCCAGGCGTCTATGTGAATCTTGCGTCCTCGAATACGGCACTGGCAACGGCTCCACAAACGGTATTTATCTCCCCTGGAGCGACCTTAACGACGTTTAATGTGACTGCGGCCTCTGGTTTGACAGTGGGCGGTACGTCCGTGATCTCAGCTTCCTACAATGGGGCGACCGTATCTCAAACCCAGACCATCCTGCCAATGGGACCGGCCAGTGTCACCTTATCTCCCACCGCAGTCGTCGGAGGTGCCAGTTCAACGGGTACGGTGACGCTCAACACGAAGGCCCTCGCAGGCGGGTTCACGGTGAACCTAAGTTCGAATACTCAGGGAGTTACGGTACCAGCAACCACGACGATCATCAGTGGGGCTACCACCGCAACCTTTGCGGTGGCGACGGTTCCGACCCCGACTCCCATCGTCGCGACGATCCGTGTAACTGCCAATGGTTTAGCATTCACCGCTCCCCTTACGGTGAACCCGCCGAACCTATCCAATATGAGTGTTTCGCCAAATCCGGCTATCGGAGGAACCTCTCCTACGGGAACGGTGCAGCTGAATGGGCTGGCTCCAGCAGGCGGAATTGTCGTAGGTCTTTCCTCGGAAAGCAAAAACGCAGTGGTGGGGACTAACGTCAAGGTCGCGGCAGGCTCGTCCTATGCCAACTTTCCGATTTCGACTCTGGCTGTTCCAACACCCACAGCTCTAAACCTTACGGCAAAACAAGGTGGGATTTCGCAATCCACAGTGCTAACGCTCAACCCACCCGCCCTTTCGAGTTTTATTTTGAACCCATCTTCCGCTTCCGGGGGAACGCAGGTTACGGGAACAGTTACTTTGACAGGGATTGCTCCTGCCGGTGGCGCCAACATCAAATTGTCATCCAACAATCCGGCTGTCCTCGTTCCTCCATCGGTGATTGTTCCGGAAGGAGCGTCTTCCCTTAACGTCCCGATCACTCCTTCAGGAGTGGCGGCAACAACAACTGTCACTCTAGCCGCATCTCTAGGCAATGTCTCGAAATCCGCCCCACTCACAATTAATCCAACGGTACTTTCGACGATTGTCCTTAATCCCGCCACTATTGTCGGAGGCAATGCAACAACTGGAACCATCAATTTGACCGGCAGTGCTCCTGCTGGTGGGATGGTTGTCACCCTCAAATCCAGTGTTCCCAACGCTACGTTGCCCAGTACTGTAACCGTCCCCGCAGGTTCCTCCATTGCCACATTTACCATCCAAACGGGCATCGTCACAGGCCCAACAACGGCCACGATCACGGCGACCCAAGGTGCGAATAACGCGACAGCGACCCTCTCCATTCAGCCCGACTCGCTGTCAGGAATCAGTTTGTCGGACTCGACCGTTGTCGGAGGCTCTCAGACAACAATCACAGGAACCCTGACTTTTAGTGGACCTACTCCAGCCTCAGGCACAGTGGTCCAGTTGAGCAGTTCTAGTCCAACCGTAGCTACCGTTCCCGCCTCGGTCAAGGCCATCCTAACTGGGTCTGCTCGCACAGTAACGTTTCCCGTAACCCACCTCCACGTCACTAAAACATCGTCAACCACCATTCAAGCCAAAGTCGGCAACGACATTCAGACCGTTGTTTTAACTTCAAATCCGTTTGCGGTGACCAATCTGACCATCGATCCCGCAAGCGTGACTGGCGGTACTGGTGCGAAAGGCACCGTAACCCTCAACGCTTCACCAGGCCTGAAGAGTGGTCCCGTTGTCGTCAAACTGTCGTCCTCCACATTGGCAGTGAAGCCCCCCGTAAGTGTCACTGTTGCGGAAGGCGTTACGACAGGGACCTTTGCGTTGACTACAACAGGAGTTACAACGGATACATCGGCTGCCGTCACTGCTACACTCGGAACTGGAACCCGCCAAGCGATTTTAGTGGTTCACCCACCCGTCTTAACGGATCTATCGCTGAAGCCCACCAGCGTCAAAGGTAGCGCAACCACGATCGTTACAGGAACCATCACCCTCAGTGGTCCAGCTCCTACCGCTGGAATTACGGTAACAATGAGTTCGTCAAACGCTAGCCTTGCGTCGGCTCCCGCCACCGTCAAGGTATTGGCAGGAAAGTCGACGGTGACTTTCACAGTCACCCACAAGAAGGTCTCCAAACAAACACCAGTGAGCATCGACGCGTCATTCGGCGGAATTACGAAATCTGTCAGCCTGACCTTAACACCATAAGGTCGCCTCCATAGAAAAGCACGGGTACGATCGGCGAGTTTTTGAAGCGAGGCTGGTTCCTATGCCGTTCTATCTTTGTGGCTGTAAATTCGGGATTTTCTGGTAACGAGATCTATTGTTTGGCGAAGAAGGGGCTGGCTCCCGGCGAATTGGTGATCGGCAACAGTGTTTGGTCGATGGGATTTGTTGGAACCATCGGTTCTGGGTTGCGCACCCTTACTGGAGGAGAAGTCGAGCAAGTTACAGAAGTTGTTTTCGAGGGGCGCAAAGGTGCTCTAGAACGCATGTCGGCTTGGAGCGATCTTCGTGGGGCAGTTGGAATCTCCGGGGTTAGCACCGAACTCGTCCAGCACGGCGGGAGCATGGAATTCCTAAGCGTCGGATCTGCCGTTCATCGTCCGGGAACGATGGCAAGTGCGCTGGAGTTCACGTCCTCCGCGGATGGCCAAGAGCTTTATTGCCTCCTGGACAGCGGATTCACACCAAAGCACTTCGCTTTTGGCAACGTCGCCTATTCCATCGGTTTGGGGGGCGGCATCATCGGGTCATTGCGAGGCCTTGCCCAGGGTGAAATCAAAGAATTCAGTGAAGTATTCAATCACACTCGCCACCTTGCATTGCAGCGAATTCAGCTCGACGCCATGCGACAAGGCGCGAATAGTGTCATCGGCATCCGTACTTCCATCATCCCGTTCCAGGGGATGCAAGAGATGGTGATGATGGGCACATCGGCTTATCACCCCGGCTATCTCTCTGGCTATGACAAAGCCCCGGCAACGAGTGACATGACCTGTGAGGAAACTTGGAACATGGTCCACCTGGGATACTTGCCTATCCGGCTTGTTCTCGGTTGCTCGATTTACTCCATCGGTTTCGTCGGTGGCCTCGCCAGTGCATTCAAATCGTTGGCACGAGGGGAGATCAATCAGATGACAAAACTGATCTACGCGGCGCGCGAAAATGCTTTGGAGCACATCGCCAAAGATGCCAGTGAATGCGGAGCTGACGACGTGGTTGGCATCAAGACTTATGTTTACTCCCTCGGCAGCGGCATCATCGAGTTCCTCGCGATCGGCACCGCCGTCAAAAAGATGCCAGGAGTCGGCACCCTTAGCGAGAACCTTCCGCCTCAGGCCGTCATGTCAGACAAGGTGACGTTTGTGAACACCGCTGAGGCACTACGTAGCAATAACCTCAACGCGGGCCAAAAGGCAGGGGTGGGTTAGCAGCTTAAAAGAACGCTATTCCAGATGCGGTCGTGACACATAGTCTTCCGTCGACTTCGCTCAGTGAGGTGGTTTCTTCGCCGTAATCGCTGAGCGATTTCCAAGTCGATCCGTGTTGAAGCCAGCACCCGTCCATGCCGCCGACAACGAGTTCGCCGTGCCATCGCACCAATTGAGTGACTCGCTTCGTTGGACAGTTCACGGGCCGAATCGTGTCCCGTTCAATTTGGTACAAACCGGCGTGCATCGTACCAACGATCAACCCATCCTTGGCCCAACAAAAACTTGTCACCCAACTATCGTAAAGGCCATTCCCTGGATTCCATTGATGTCGGGCCTTGGCGTCAAATCGAAATATGCCTGACTGCTCAGTCCCAACCCATCGGACATCTCCTTTGGCGGCAATCGCGGTGATCACCTCACCGGTCAGTTCCGAGGGATAGGCATCTTGCGAATCGGAACCCCATTCCACCCAGCCCCCGATCCCACCACAAAGTAGTGAAGCCCCTGCAGGTGTGATGCAGGAAGTCCAAGGTCGCTTGGAGGCTCCAGTCATCACATCGGGATAGAGTCGATCGTTAGCTGTGTCCAGCTTATCCATAGCCCCGTTTCCGTGGACAACCCAGATGTCGCTGCCGACCCTTGCGACTTGACGTATCGCGTCGGACGCGACTTGCCTCCAGGCACTTGGCTTCCCTACATATAGCCCATTCATTCCTCCCACCACGAAAACACCGTCGACACAAGCGACTCCAGTGGGTCGATTGACAGGCATCAGCGTAGGAAGTACTTCCCGATTCCACCGTCCGCCATGGAAGTGAAAAAGCCCATCCGAAGTCCCTACAAAGAAGTCAGAACCTTGACGAATCTGTTTGTAGACATGGGCCAGCGTTGGAGCATGCCAATCGCCAGCCTCATCAGCCGAAACAAACGCATTTTCAGATTTCGGCCTGGATGGCAGCCAAGTGCGATCCGTGACATTGAAAGACCTTCCACTCGCAACCGAAACCACCAATGGACTCGTACGCACGAATGTCCGCAGGCCACCTGGAGCAGGAACGATCTCCCAACGGCTGCCGGCTTGCCTGAGCAGACCGCCGTTTGTTGCAGCGATGACCTTGCCATCGATGACAGCAAGGTCGAAGACCTCTTCGTAGTTCCTCCAAACGGTAGGAACGGATCCAAACGAATAGATTGCTAAGAGTGCGGTCGTGAACATTGCACCTGCCCCTTGTTACCGGCGCGGTCCTTAAGCACAATCGTGAGGCTTCCGTTGAAGCCTAGGGGAAGCTCGACTCGATACACACCGGGTCTCACTTCGACGAGAATCCATTTCCACCCATCGGTAGAGAATGCGGCTACTTCATTAAGTCCTTTTTCTGAGCGAACCTCAAGTACAGGCTTTGAACCTATGAAGAGGATGTCTGCCTTCCCGTGGGGCGGTGTTCGATCGACTTCGTAGTTCCAACTCCGTTCAACCCTCGAGCCGTCGCGCAACGTTGCTACCACGCGAACGATGTAAGTTCCTTCCAGAGCATCGGCTGGAATCTCGAAGTTGCCGCCCCAGACATCACCCTCGGCAGTGAGTTGAAGAACCCGTCGATCTGGGAGAATGGCGTCCACCGATTTTGCATCGTGGAATGTCACACGGATTTCGGGATCGCCTCCGCCTGACGACGTCCAATTCTGCTGTCGACCACCTCTTCCGCCTGCCCAATTGCGTTGCTGCCGCTCAACTTCGAGTTCGCGCTTGCGTTGCTCTGCCTGCATCTTCTGGAATTCCTTTTCCTTCTCAGCAAACAGTTTCATCTCCTCTTCGGGCACGGCGAGTAAGGCGGTAGCCGTGCTTGGCACGCCATATTTCATGCTGAAAGCAAGGACATCTTTCGCCCTCTGCCAACGATTCGTCGCCAGCATCTGCTGCGCCCAAATTCGTGCAGTATCACCACCCGACGCGATCAGCTTCGGCTTGAAAGCATAGCGAGTGCCGTTAAAACGTGCCGCCACACCCTCGTTACGCAAAAGCCAGCCAGAAAATGCCAAAGTCTGTGGATCCATCACTACTGTCTTGGGTTGACGTAGTCTAAAGAAGGTCGTGTTCCCTCCTACGGCGACATTCTTTATTAACGCAACCGACGTGTTTTCCGGAACGATCTCCGTTTGAGGTTGACCGTCGATCTCAAACGACATACTTAGGCGCTTCAATTTAAAAGGAGTTGGATCCCCGAAGACCGCATTATTCGCGTTGAATGCATAGTCCCCCCGGTCAATGAGTTCTTGAACCTTCGCCGTGACATCAGCACCACCTCTGTCACCGTTCACGGGCTCATAGAAGGCGCTCTTCACCACGATCCTGTGCTTCTTTCCGTCGTTGTCTTGTGGGGTCCTGATGAGCCCCGCCACATAAATGCGACCATCTTTGAACTTTTGGGCCACGGCGCTTACACCGCTCGGGAGATTCACCGTGTATCGCCCGTCTTGCTCAACTATTGGAGGGGACTGAACAGAACGTGAGGTCCAGATCGGCTCAACCAAAGTCGGATCTGTAGCCTGGTATCCAACGGCTCTGGGCGCAGTCGGCTTGGGAAGATTCATCGTCCCTTCCTGGGGCTGCAGCATTCCCACCGACCACAGGCGAATCCGCAGATCACGGCCCATTTTGATCGGGAAGATTTGGCAGTGGTATGTGGTGGGTGACCACTGTTCCATGATTCCGGGGTCCCTTCCTCGGCTCGTGATAGCCGTGTAGATAAACCACGCCTTGTTCTTGTCCATCAGTCGGCCACGAACGTATTCGTCGCCATATAGGTACGCAAACCCGCCTAGAGCCGCCGACCCCGGCATTTCAAAATTCAGCGTTGCCTCGGTCAACGCCTTGTACGGGTTGTCGTAGGTTAACCACGTACTTGTCTTTACAATTGGACCAACCACGGTGCTTTCGACCCGCATATTCTTCAGCCGAAAGGCTTCGTGAGTGTCCCGGTTGTAGACACTTGTGACGCTTTGAGCACACACCAACGTTGATGCTGCGCCCAGCAGAATGACGAAACAGGCTCGCATTTTTCTCCCTCATGGGAGTGACGCCTTACTCCTCAGGAAGTTACGAACTTGGGGCAATCCGATCTCTGGACAGTCATATCTCTAGGAGTCCAAATTCCAAGAGAAGTTGCTGCAGGGGTCTCGGTGCCAGTTCAACACTCATCCCGTGCAATACGTCATCGATGATGTGTGAATCCAAACGAGCCGCCGCATCCCTTTGGCACTGCAGGATCTCAGCTTCCACCTGCTCGGCGACGCCATTTTGGTATCGGGATAGGGCAGTAAGGTACGGACGCGCAAAACCAAGGCCAAACCATCCAATCGAACAGAGCAAGGCGAGCAGCCCAGCAATCGGTTGGATAATGATCAACACAAGCGTGATCACGAGGAACGCAATCGAGCCGATAAGGGTCCCTTGTCCACAGACCCAATGTCCAATCCGCTCGTGCCGCACCGACTCCACCCATTGTCGACTGGAATCCGCGAGGGCATTCTGTAAAAGCGATACGGCGACTTCGGAAAGTTGACGTCCCGCCGATTGATACCGAGCTCCAATCACACTGGCTCCCAGTCTCCGATCAAGATCGATGATGGCCTTCGAGCCCTGCAAAAAGATCTGTTGGGCCTCTAGTACCTGGGGCAATAAAGGGACATCCTGACTGACATCATTGCCATGTTCATCGAACCGATCGCGCACCTTGGCCCCCGCGACCAGATCCTTAAGACGAATCGACACGGAGACCGCTTTCCGATCGACCGTCCGATCATCCCAAAACTGGCGAAATTCCGGAAAGACCCGTGGGGATTCGTAAGAGATAGGCTCTGAGAGTAGCGTCCGGAGCGCAGGAATGGTCCGTGTGAATTCTGACTTGGCCAATCCTAACAAGGTTTCCGCGTCGGGGCTGAGGGTCGCCCAGTAGTCGGCCTGAGGCCCGTAAGTGGTCGCTCGTATCGGTGCGCCAGGAGCATCCAATTCCGGCAGAAACTCATCGACCTTCTTCAGAAGGTTAAGGGCTTCGCGGTCGGTTGATTCGATATGTGCGATCAGTGCGGACTCGATGGCGGCTTGTATGGATGGGGCAAGCCCCTCACGGAGAGCTTGATCTCGTGCCGCGACAAGGTCGGATGTCGGAATATCCAACGCACTGGCCATCGCGGCATGAATGTCCTTCACTGTGAAACGATCCACCTTGAGTAGGCGCTTGATCAAGTCCCAAGCTTGCGCCAAAATTCCGGTGGGTGCCTTGAGCTGCATCGAAAAATCAAGCTTGGACGTAACGCTGAACGCCCTTAACTTAAGCTTCAGTGGCACCGAACGCTTGTCGATTTTGCCGCTCGATTTGAAGTTAAGCGTTGTGACGTCCATTCCTTGAGCCAAACGATCAGCTGTCGCCTCAAGCGCCTTCGCACTAGACGCAAATGCACTGTTGACCTCGCGCTCGATGCGGTGCTCGTCAATCAGCCCACGTAACTGCTCACCGGCCTCCACCTCCACGTTGCCAGATCGCCCACCTTGGGTGACCTCGTGAACGGAACGCGCTGCCAATTCCAATCTTGGGTCTCGCCTCACCGACTCGAGGTAGACGTTCACTCGGCTCACGGCATCAACGCGGCCTCTTTCTGCCTCCTTCCTAGCTTCTTCGGCAAGGAAGTCACCCAACGAGGCAATCGAACGTAGATTTGCCACGAGGGCTTTCGCTGTCTCATCAAGGACTTGTGAAACTGCAACCGACTCATCCCGAAGAAACGCTTCGTCCGCGCTCGACTTGACGATTTCAGCTTTTGCTGCGACTTTGGCGAGCCGCCGCCGAAGTTCGCTGATGCCAAAACCAACCAACTCCGGGTTTTTCCCCGCGCAGACGGTTAGCTGGAGTTCTCCAGCTTGCCGATCACGCAGTAAATAGCCATAAGCAGCTTCGAATCGAGCGACGACTTCTGGCCAGCGATCCTGAGGAATCAGATCAGCTTTCGTCGCCACGGGGAGGATGGGTTTGTCAAACAGTTTCAACGCTGCTTCGAGTGCTTCCCGTGTATCGGCGTCCTCCATCTTGTTTGCACAAAACGCCCAGATCACAACATCAGCCCGATGAAACCACTTCGACCAAACTTCATCAACCTCAAAGGTTGATCCTAAAACCGACGTCAAGGCAATGCCCTTTGCTCCGATACCGAGACCCTGGGAAATACCAGGGGTGTCCACCAGCGATATTCCCGAAGGCAGTTCGAGGTCGTCGTAAAGCCAAACGATCTCCGCGAGTTTGCGCTCGTTATCATCCTTGAACTGGCGTTCCCGTTCCGCTTCGATACGGCGCGCTTCATCGAAACTGACGGACGTAGGCTTTGTTTCACCAACGTTTCTGACAAGCGCAGAGCCGGATTTTCCTGCCGCGAAAACGTCGATCTTGAACGTCTTGGGAAGCACGGAAACGGGTGCTACGGTTCGCCCACACAGCGCATTGATCAGGCTGGACTTGCCAAAATTTCCTGCTCCAATCACCATGACGAGCAGGCCAAGAGATGCGTCTCTTTGTCGATCATCCAGCCGGTCAACATGCTCCGTCAGCTCAAACAGATGAACTGCCTGGCTTAACGTTTTTTCATTCAGCATTTTTGGAAGGCAGCGATGTCATCCATTAGGTCACTGGCCTTTCGCTCGATGGCGAGGATCGTCGGAAGGTCAGGTCCGCCTCGGCGCTTGAGCAAAGTGATTAGGGATCGCTCGGCAACTTCGTTGACCATACGCTCGATAGCACGTTCGAAAGCAGATTCAACGCTTGCAAAGCTGCTGATAATGGCGCCTTCGATCTGAGAAGAAATGAGGTGGTCGACATTAGGAGCTGGCTGTCCTTTTGCCTTCTTCTCTCGAATGGCAACGGCCGCGACAACGCCAGCAAGAGCGATGGGCAGTATCGATACCGTAATCACGGAAGCGGCTGCGCCTAGCCCAACGATCAGCAGGCGATTGTCGAGGGCTGCTGGTTCGATCTCTGTCCCGAGAACCTCAGCTCGAAGCCGAAACGCATCGGATTGGCTCCGCAAGAATTCCAGATCCGCTTTGGCCTCTGGACGCGAAATCGCTAACTCCGTAAGTTGGCGCTCAAACTCCCGGCTTCGCTCCTCAAGCGCGCCTCTCCATTCATCTCTTACGAGCCGCTTCAGGCTTTGGAGGAACTTGGCGGTGGCACGATTCACAGCATCGGGGAGTGCCTTGCGCAACATCAACTCCACGACTTCCGGATCGTCGATGGACTTGCTCGCAATGTTCGTTGCAACCAGGGAGCATTCTTCTCGAAGGACACGAAGCCATTCCGCTTTTGCCGCTACGCCAACTCCGAGGGCACTGGTTTCAAGATAGCCTCGTTCGATAGATAGGAATCGCGAATGGGGAGCATTGATCTCGACCAAGAACCGAAGAGTGGCTCCAGCGCCGTCAAGAGCATCACGCAGCTTCGCGGTGTGCGCTTCCGCCTGGGTGTCAACTTTCCGGACGGCAGCGGATTTCAGACGTTCGATCAGATCGTTTACTCCGCCGTTACCACCTGCTGAATGGGTGTGAGAGGAGATCGGCAAGATGTTCTCTGCAGGGACGCCAAGACCCTCGGCAAGATATTCGCTTAGGGCACCCACCTCGTCGTCCGCAAGGACATCGGATTTGGTAAGCAAAACCAATATGGGCAGACCCACTTCGCGCGCTCGCCCTATGAAAGCAGCTTCTCTCGCACTGCCAGCATCGTTACAGTCCACCGTCCAAAGGAGAAGGTCTGCTTTACGAATTTCAAGCTCTGCTTCTTCTTTCAGTCCTTCCGAATTTGAGCCTAGTCCCGGACTGTCAACAAGGTCAAATGGCAGCCCCGTTGGAACCGTAACCGTAATCCTCCGAATTCCCTCAAGCTCTTTGCTGGCACATCGTTCAAGGAACTCATCAACGGTCCATGCTTCAACATCGTTGTGCTCATTGATTACAGATACGCCTGCGGCTGGGCCATCTGTGTAAAGGGCGTTGATGGTGGTCGCCTCGAATTCGTCGACGAAGCAGACTTGGGTGCCGAGCACGGCATTGATGAGACTCGATTTGCCTGACTTGAATTCACCCACGACGCTTACTCGCAATCGCTCGTTGGGGTCTGAGAGCGCAGCACGCCACAGTGCTAGCGAGGTCCCTCCCGGTGAGTGATAAGCGGCACCAGGCCCCTTAACCACGCCAATAACCTCGTCAAGCAGTGCTAGTGCAGCAGCGTCTTTGTCGCTGCCCTCGAAAGACGTTAATCCGACCGATTGTCCACGGCAAAGTTTCAGCAGTTGGTCAAGCGTTTCAACCGCCTCGGGGGCAACGTCACATGACTCGATCTTTCGCGATCGATTTCCGATGGGACTTCCGGCGATATGAGTGAGGCGCGCTCGGAATGCTTCGATGTCTACGAGATCGTCTTTCAGCAAACACTTGTCAGCCAAATCGTAGACAGCATCGCCCTCAAATCTTTCCAGCCACTCCTCTCGAGTGATGAGCGGGAAGACGGCCACCGCGACCATGTCTGGGTGAGCATCCCAAGTCTTTTCGAGATACGCCCCGAGATACCGAACAGAGTAACTCGCAAGCCGAAACGGCGACGGACATAGGGCTCCGTCTTTGCGGGTCAAACTCTGCAGGTCAAGCTGCTTGATGAAATCAAGCGGAGTCGCTTTGACTTCAAGGCAGTAGCACCCAGTGACCTGATCTGCAACAACAATGTCGACACCTTGACCTGAACCCAGGTTGATGCCGTACCAAAAGTGGAGTTTATCGTCGTCAATCCTGAGCAACTCAGCCCAAAACTCAGATTCGCCACGTTGCGCAGGAGGAGGGGATGTATGTGCCGGCACGTCGTCCCAATACAGACGTTACAGAAAGGTCATACGAATCGGCATATGAGGCTAAATTGTGTTTTGACGTCGCCCCTTGAACACCATCGTCAACGCCTATTCGATCGCGGCTTCATCACGCCTAGTTCGATTGGCACCGCATTTTGCATCACAACCAGACAGAGACTTTGGATATTCACGCCATTTCGGCGCCTTCAAATTCTGAGGATGGTTCACTCTGGGCGGATAGACGCGGAATATATCTTCTCATCGCGATCGATCCAGAACCCTACGATGTAGGATTTATCGGCTGTTTTGACCCTGTAGCGGTAGATCTTATCCGGGGCGTCTTGTTCGATGGAGCAAAAGCTGAAGCTCTTCATGGCACCAAAAGGTGCGTATTGGGGCAGCATCATCTTCCCCCTCCCTGTCGCCAAATTGGCGGACATCTCCGCGGAATACAGAGGCTGCGTCAACTCTCCCTTTGAAAGCCCTACTATTGCTTTCTGGAGTTTCTTGGAAAACTCCGGATTCGGGTCCGGAGACTCGACGACCGGCTTTGGTCCCAAATCAGGATCCAGCGCGACGGAGATTTTCTGGGCCAAACCATCTCCACCGACATTCGCCTGGTTTGTCATCACCACGATGGTCAGATCCTTATCCGGAATGCGCGTCATGCTGCTCCCGCATCCTCCCGTGTTGCCTCCGTGACTGATGTAACGGTGTCCATAGACCTTTCGATCAAACCATCCAAACCCGTAAGACGTTCGACGTCCGTTCGGCTGGAGGCACGACGTCTGCATCAATGCAACCGTCTCGAGCTTGAGTAGCTTCGCCTCGCGAAATGCCCGTTCGAACGTCACGAGATCTTTGGGTGTATTCAGTTCACCGCCGTCTCCGTATCCATTGATGATCTTGATTCCCTCGATAAGGCCGTGCTCACCTGGAAAATAACCGTGGACTCGTCCCTCAACAATATCGTCGTTTGACGGACGACTGTGTGTCATTCCGAGCGGTTTGAAGATCCGTTCCATGACCAGTTGGTCTATCGGATGCCCCGCGATCTTTTCACAGATCAAACCCAAGAGCAGGTAGTTGCTGTTACTGTAAGCAAACTGCTTGCCGGTCTCGAAGTCGAGCGGTAGAGCCGTCATCCTTGTCATCCATTGTTCGGTTGTCCACTCGCCATTCAGACGGAGCTCTTGCACGAGCGCATAGTCGGGCAACCCAGACGTGTGGCTCAGCATCCTGCGAATGGTGATGTCCTTCCAAGAAGCAGGTGTCTTTTCGATGTATTTCGAGACCGGATCATCGAGCGAGAGCTTTCCTTGCTCCCAGAGTTGCATGACAATCGTCGCGGTGAAAGTTTTGCCGATCGAGCCAGATTCAAAGCTCATATCAGGTTGCATCTTCACCTTGAGCCCCAAATCGGCAAACCCATACGCAGACCGTTTGATGACATTGTCACCTTTGGTGATCAGCAGGCTGACGCCAGGAATGTTCTGCGCCTTCATCTCACGGCGAATGAGATCATCCACCCTATCTGCCTGTGCAGAAGCCGCGACAGTAACGAGTGTGAGCGAGAGAATGGATGATAACTTCATAGAAAAGTGAGCGATGCCCGAGAACGTTTGTCGGGCGCGAAGCGTAATCGTTTGTTCAGACTCAATGGATGAGTGGGCGAACAACATGAACATACTGGTTTTAGGGGGAACTGCGTTCCTAGGAAGAGCATTTGTAGAAGCAGCCACAGCTCGTGGCCACCAAGTCACTCTTTTCAACCGTGGACAACGGGATGCCACATTGTTCACCGAGTTGCCTCAAATTCGTGGGGATCGCGAGAAGGATCTCGACCTGCTTGGCGACACCCATTGGGATGCAGTCTTCGATACCAGTGGATACGTCCCGCGAATCGTCAGATTGTCCACCCAGAAGCTCAAGGAGCTTGCTGGCCGATACCTCTTCATCTCCAGCATTTCGGTATTCCAGAGATTCGATATCTCGGATCAAGACGAATCGGCTCCGGTTGCCGAACTGAGCGACCCGACAGTTGAGGCTATTACCGGTGAAACCTATGGCGGGCTCAAAGTTCTGTGTGAGCGAGCCGTTGAGGAAGCCTTCGGGGATCGCGCCCTGATCGTTCGCCCCGGGCTGATTGTCGGACCAACCGACTACTCCGATCGATTCAACCACTGGCCATTCCGAATGTCGAAAGGGGGCGAGGTATTGGCTCCCGATATCAAACTGCAGCCGGTTCAGATTATCGACGTCCGAGACTTGGCGACCTTCTGCCTCGACTTGCTTGAGCAAAACGCAGCAGGCGTTTTCAATGCCACAGGTCCCCGAGATCCGTACACCTTTGAACAGGTGCTTTCGGCATGCGCGGAAGGGACCGACGCCAAAATCACATGGGTGGGAACGGACTTCCTAAACGAGCACAAGGTTCAGCCTTGGAGTGACTTACCCCTTGCCCTGGATTTTGACGGCACATCAAACGGGATGTGCCAGGTTGACGTGTCGCGAGCGGTGGATTACGGACTATTGCAACGCCCATTGGCTGACACCGTTCGAGATACGTTGGCATGGTGCAAAACGCGCCCCGACGACCATCCGTGGCGGGCAGGTTTGCGCCCAGAGCGCGAGCAAGAGCTTCTGGCGCTATGGCACGCACGAGAATAACCACAGGTCCTGCTTTGCTGTGAACTCTCACCGCAATCCGGCAAATGGAGATCGTTCCCGCATTGTGCACCGGCATTTGCCGGATTTCGCGGATTTCATCTGCCACAATAGCCGCGTTGGAGACGACTTGAACCGATGACCTTTTTACAAGCACTTTTGCTCGGCATTCTGCAGGGACTTACGGAATTCCTGCCCGTAAGCAGCACCGCCCACATGGCGATCATCCCACAACTTGTCGGAATGAAGGACCCAGGATCGACGTTTTCAGCCATTGTGCAGCTAGGTCCGATCGTCGCCATCGTATCGTATTTCCGAAACGATTTGGGGCGGTATTTGTCGGGCATTCTTCGCACAAAGAGCCCGAAGAACATTGCCAAAGATGACCTCGACGCTCGGCTTGGCTGGTACACCGCGCTCGGAACTCTCCCACTCGTCGTATTTGGCGTGCTTCTGGAGAAGAAGATCGACACCGTGTTCCGCAGCCCATATGTTATTGCTTGTAGCTTGATTGGGCTGGCCCTCGTCCTTGTGGTCGCAGAAAAAGTTGGCAAGAAGAAGCTTGGCCTTGAGAAGATGACCCTTGAGCAGAGCCAGTTCATCGGTTGGGCTCAGGTTCTCGCTCTGGTACCAGGAACTTCCCGTTCCGGTGTCACGATAACCGCTGGCCTTTTCACCGGTCTCAATCGCGAGAGCGCAGCCCGTTTCAGCTTCCTGCTCTCCATCCCCGCCATCACCTTAGCCGGACTCTACAAGCTATTCAAGGCTTTCAAGGAGACCAAAGGGCTCGGTGCTGATGTTCTTCCATACGTTGCGGCAGCAGTCGTCGCTGGCATCGTCGCCTACGTGGTCATCAAGTGGTTCCTCGGCTACATGAAAGAGCACTCCACCACCGGCTTTATCATCTACCGAATCGCACTAGGCGTCCTCCTCCTCATCTTGCTCCAAACGCATTATCTGAAGCCCGATACTTTCGACAAAAACAAGTCAACCACCGAAGGAAAGCCCGAAGTGACAACCCAGCGCATGATGCCTCCTGCCCAGGTCAAATCGACGCCCAGAACCTCCAAGATATTCCAGTTTTCGCAGTCAGTGTAAGGCTCACGCTTGTTGCAGTGGGCTCAAAGAGACGTTGTCAGCGGCGCGATGCTCCCTTGAATTCGGAAAGCAGACGTGCCGGTGGTCGCCTAGAAACACCATATTCGGCAGCCGCAAACTCTCGAATGAACGGGAGCACCGCACCACCGATGGCCTCTCCAGCGTCTGAGCGGGGGAGGCTCTGGTGGGGGAAATCCGGTCCAATTTATCGGTCGCGACGCAGTCGTGACTCCACATTTCCGGAAACAACGAGAGTTCCCAGAGATAAGGTGTCCCGGCTCCGCCGAGACGCAATCATTGCGTCGCGACGCAGTCGAGACTCCACATTCCGGTAACTGCAGGACCTCCCAGTGATCAGGAGTCACAGCATCGCCGAGACGCAAGAACGTTGGCAACAGGGCTCACTAACCCGAATCGGAACAGGGCCGACTAATCCGAAACAACAGAGGGAGAGTCGTATAATGCCATCTCTTCCGGCGTAGGCACTTGGAATGTCTCCGCCCATCGAATCAAATCATCACGCCGGATGGGTGGATCTTCCATTGCTCGGCGCTGAATTCTCTCGAAGAGGACATCGAGCGGTTCGGATAGGTAGTGCAATTCAACCGCGGCCCCGATCTCTCGGGCGCCAACCCGAAGCGCATCACGCTCCGACCGTCCCCATGTGCCCCACTCAATGATGACAACCAGACCCAAACGAAGAAGGTCCTGAGCCATCGTCCACTGCAACGCCTCAATCTTCGCCCGACGATCCTCGTCGTAAAGATCCAAGGCAAGCGCTTCCATCCACTCGTCAGGACAAAAGCGAATGGCTCCGAAAGCCCGTTCAAGCTTTCTGGCAAGAGTTGTCTTCCCTGAGCCAGGCAGTCCGCATATGACCATCAGCCTTGGCCCCAAATGAGCGCTCGTTACTTCAACCGTAAATTCACTTGCGACGCTGAGGCTTAACTCGCGGTACATGGGACAGGAGCTTCGACACGGTTACGATCTTGTAGCCGCGTTGACGAATTCCCTTAATGAGATCGTCGAGAGCATCGGCGGTGGTGGGCATGTCGTGGAGGTCGATAATTCCGCCGTTCTTGAGCTGCTTGAGAACGTTCGTCAGAATCGAATCAACATGTTCTTGATAGCCAGGATTGCCTCGGTACCATGAGCGGTCGCCAACAAGGATATAGTCGCTGACGCCAATATTCTCCGCCACTGAAATGTAGCCGAGGCCTTTCGCAACACGAAGCACGTCGTCGGTATAACGCTCCCCAGGTGGACGGAGAAGCTTGAGCTTCACTCCAGAAGCCTTGAGAACGGATGCAGCACAGCCGGCGATCTCTTGCCGAACCGCCTCCAAGGAGAGGGTGTCCAGTCGTGGGTGGGTCATCGAATGATTCCCGATCTCGTGACCGTCTTTGACCATCTGTCGAATGATCTCGGGATGCTCGTCCACCTTCTTGCCAACGACAAAGAAGGTCGCTCGCACGTGGTTCTTTCTCAGAACATCAAGGATCTTCGGGGCATAGAGAATGTGGGGGCCGTCGTCAATGGATAGAGCAACTTCCTTCAGCTTTGGATTTCCTCGCTTGAAGAACGATAGAGGTGTATCGAACATCGACTCATCCAACAGTCCTTTGGCGGAGCGGCGATGCTGTGCGCCCGCCGACAAACAGGTTGACGCGCATGCCACAAGAAGGGCAGAAACAAGCAGGGGAGAGACGCCGTTCAGGCATCGTCGTAGAGGAGCCACCACCCTAAGATTAGCACATGGACTCGAAATTGGCCTCAGTTTGTCTTCCCCACTTGGCCCTGCTTTCCGTCGACAGAAGAGGCTAGATCCTTACGTTGCCAAACACGCACGTAATCAATGACAAACTCATCTGGCAGTTGAGAATCTTCGATGGCGTTGTTGTCCCAACCACCGGAAGGCAACGTGAACAGGAAGCAGGAAGGGACGTTGCTGACCCGAATGTCCTCCCATCGCAGCACCTCGTGACCGTTGCAGTAGTACACCGCCAGCCCAGGAGTCCACAGTAACCCACATGTGATGTAGCCATCTTTGTCGGGCTGAACATAAATCTTGTCGGAGCCCAGAGATTTGTGGGTTGCTCCGTACCCATCGTAGTGCATCGAGATGTTGTAGCGATTCGGGCCCCATCGGGTGAGGTGCTCCATGATGTCGAATTCCATGCCGCCGTTGGCGGTGTCCTGGCGGACATATTGCGGACTCGCTGCGCCACCTCGGTCAGGCATCAACCAAAATGCTGGCCACAAGCCTGCTGCCTTGGGCAACTTCATCCTTGCCTCGAAGTAGCCGTAGCGCTGAACCCACTTCCCGTAAGTGGTGAGATATCCCGCGGCATAGTCGGTACGAGGACGCTTCGGATCGTCGTTGCCGAATCCAAGCTTCTTCTCGTACTTGAGCTTTACGACCCCTGAGCTGACGTTCACGTCTTCTTTGCTCCAGTGGGTGACTTTGTCGTAGTAGTTCTCGCCGTAGATGTCCCAAATCGACGAATCAATCTTGGTTCCGTCGAATTCATCATCGAGCGTCTTGATCCACTCTCCCTCGACAGGCGGTCTTTGCCCTACCCAAGCGGGGAGATCAGGATTGATAGGCACGGTGCCCTGAACGGAGTCAATGTAAAGCAGTCGGTCGAAATCGGGACTGTCGGAAGCGATCGACACGGCTCGGACCGCATCGCTGGCGATGAAAGCAGAGGGCACCTTTGAACCCATGACGATCGGCCCGCGCACGGCAAACGGTACGGTAATGGTGCCCGAGGCTCCGGCCGCGATAGGCGTAGCTGCGGCAAACCATTCGGAGACGCCACCATTTGTTTCAAGGCGCGCTTTGGGGGTGAATGGGGTCTTGCCCATATTGCGAACGGCGACTTGAACCTGTAGAAACCTACTGAGATCCCAGCGCCCCACCGCCGGCTTGATTGAAACCGTTTGGTCCGCCTTTGAGGGTGGAAATACAACGCGTAAGGAGGGTTGTTTGTCGGTACCCACGAGAAGGGGCTGAACGCCTTGGGCTTGCACCTGGCTGGAAAGGTCTATGGTCGCCCCACTCCCAAAGACAATGCCGCTGGCGGGCTTAACTCTGACGTCATCAGGGGCTACGGGAGGCTTCTCACCAGTAGGACCTGCCGCCTCTACCGACTCAATGCGAAAGCTCTGAGGCGCATCGGACTGCACCACGAACAACAAAACGTTGGTCACAGCCTGTGGCTTAAGCTTGAAACCTGGCTTCAGTCCGTAGGAATAGCCGAACATCGTGGTGATCGTCTGAGTCGCTCCCGGATCGAGGAAGACACTTTCGGTGTTCCATGGGTTCGTCTTCCAGTCTCCTTCGTTATCGACTCGTAAGGCGATATGCAGGGTTTTTGTGCCTGTGTTGGTGACTCTCGCCTCGACGTGGCCAAATGCGGACAGATTCCAACTGGTCAGAGATGGCCGAATATTGAGGCCCGGAAAATCCTCTTTTCCAAGTTTCACCGTGACATCGAGGCTTGGACTCGGGGTGGATGAATTTCGAGCAAATGTGACCTGAGTTGAGTTGGCACGCAGGCGATTCTCGAAGCCTTGAGACATATCGAGGAGAGCAAGGCGAGTTGACTTACCTGTCGTTTGCCCCTGCCCCGTTATCCCGTACGCGGTGCTCAAACAAAGGAGGATGCCAAACATCCACTCAGCCATTCGGATTCGAGAACTTCTCATGGGATTGTACAAACAGTATTACCAGTCAAACGACCATCCACTGTGACCGAAACATGAATTCCGAACACATATCGAACCGTGTCAGAATCAAACGCAGTCCAATCTTCGACTATGAAACGCACCGCAGCTTCTTTGGTATCGATCGTCTCGTTAACTTGTGCGGTCAGCGCAGGTCAACAAGAGCGGATACTCAACGTCCGCCAGGCACCCTACCAGCCCATTCTGGAAGGGAAACTGATTAGCCCAGTCTGGCGATCGGCAACCGTGTTCACCAAGTTTCATGCCCTTCAGCCAACGCCTGGTTCTCCGACAACCGAGCGAACGGTGGCGTACATGATGTATGACAACCAGTTCCTCTACGTCGGGATGCGACTGGATGACAAACAGCCTAGCGCTATTCGATCCGACGCCAAACTGCCTGAAGATGTTGCCAAGGATGACTGGGTTGCCGTTTGTGTCGACCCAACCGAAGATCATCGACACGCACAGTACTTCCTTGTGAACGCTGCCAACGTCCGCGTGAACGGCACTATCGATGCTCACGGCAGTCGTACGCCAGCCACTGTCAAGACTTGGCATTCTGCAGCTACGAGAGGCGCGAATGGTTGGTGTGCCGAATTTGCCATTCCGCTCGACACTATCGGAATCAAGCTGAAAGACAAAGCCATTATGAGCTTCAAGTTCATCCGATCCATCGCCCGAACCGGGGAGCAGCAAGAAGGTCCGTCAACGGCCTTCGGCGAAAAATCCCCCTTCGACGAGTTCCTGAAACTCCGCTTCTTCGCGAAGAAGTAGTCAAGCTTGCCTCATCAAGACTGTTCACAGAGAAGCCGGGGTCCGGCTTCAGGCACTATCGGGACGCTTGGGTAGTTCTCCGACAGCACGCAGAAGCGGGGCGATCGTCATGCCTTGGACCAGGACCGAGAACGCGACCATTGCGAAGCACGCCGCCATGACAGCACGCCTTTGTGGGAAGTCCTCTGGGAGCCCAAGAGAAAGGGCGAGTGCCAGCGCGCCCCTCAATCCGCCCCAGAAAAGAGCGTGTTGCGTTCCCGCCGTCAATTTGTAGCGCGTCGGCAAGAACGCAACGGAGCAACCGTAAACCGATATTGCTCGGGCGACGACCACGACTGGGATCGCCACGCATGCGGGAAGAAGCAAACGGAAATCTTGGGTGCCCAGAGAGACACCAATCAGCAAGAACACGAGGGAGTTCGCAGCGAACGCCAGAAACTCCCAGAAGACATTCACAGCGGTTCTTCCCTGCTCTGAGAGAGCACCGCGGTCGCTGTACTTGCGGAGTGCCAGGCCGGCAGTGAGAGTAGAAAGCACGCCCGTGCAGTGAAAGTGTTCGGCGAGAAAGAATGAGCCGAAAGCCGCAACCACAGTCGTCAAGAGTTCGACCAAGTGGTCTTCAGTAGGCTTCAGGAAGAAATGGGCACCCCATCCAACTCCTGCTCCGATTGCGACCCCGCCAAACACCGTTGCGAAGAACGACAGCGCAAGATTGGTAGGTGAAAGTGCCTCAAGCGAGGTGACCGTGATCATCACGCCGAAGAAGGCTGCAACCGTTCCATCGTTAAATAGGCTCTCACTCTCAATCAAGACACGAAGGCGTCCTTCAACTTTGAGTTCGCGAAATGTCGCAATCACCGAAACTGGATCCGTGGCTGAAATGAGTATTCCGAACGTAACTGCAGACATCCAAGCCCAGCCACTTAACCCATGCATCGCGACGGCAATGACCAGAGTCGAGCTGAGGACGCCGACAGTCGCCAACATCGACGCGAGAGGCAACTCACGGCGAACTTCCGTCCAAGGCATCTGATAGGCCGCCTCGAAAATCAAGGGCGGCAGAAATGCCTTGAAAATAAGTTCTTTGCTGAGCACCAGCCCGTGCCCATATCCAGTCGCCGCCACCAGGAGTCCAGCGACGACGAGCCCCACCGTATACGGCAACCGCGCCATACGGGCGAGCGCCGCCACGACGGCTGCGATCAGAAGCAAGAACTCGAACCCTTCAAAGGACATGGTCGGTCTTACATTCTATCGTCTTGGCGAGCCGCGATCCGATATCAGGATCACTTGAACTGCATGGAGACATCTCTGGGCGATATGGATACGAGATGAAACACAAAACCTGACGCATAATATGCCTAGAAACGGATGAAAAATGAGTTTTGATATTCCATCCATGCATATCGCGGACAACAGCCCTGAGGCTGAGGCGGTAGAACGCGTGATGCTCGCTCAGCACGTTGGTGCAGAGGAAGCCGTACGCCGAATACTTCGGAGCGCACAAACGGTGCCCCAGGAGCGAAACTTCATCAAAGAAGGGAAAGGAATGTTCAATGATCCGGACGATGCGAGAGTCCTTGATGAGGCAGTCGCAATCGCACTTGAAGAGCGGCGGCGACCCTCGTCACAGACATTGGCGTAAGTGATGTCGAAGGTCATTCTCGATACAGATATCCTGTCGGAATACCTAAAGGCACACGATTCCGTTGTCGTGGACTACGTCTTCAGCTTCGCCAATATCGAATCGGTGTCGTAGACGCATCCACCCCACAGTCCACCGCTGGCGGTGACGAGGGCGGCCCACAGGCGGGTGTCATCGGGGAGACCGGGGTCTGCGGCGAGATCCTCTCGCATGGGTCGCTGTTCAAAGTCGGGGCAATCGACGACATTTACCGATGCGGTGAAATTTAGGCGGTCGATGATGATCTCAATCGTGTCGCCGGTTCGGACTTTGCCGATGGGGCCGCCAGCGAGGGCCTCGGGGCCGACATGGCCGATGCACGCACCGGTACTGATACCGGAGAAGCGGGCATCGGTTACCAAGGCGACTTGCTTACCGAACGGCAACCACTTCAGGGCACTCGTCAGTTGGTAGGTCTCTTCCATCCCCGTTCCCAACGGACCACGGCAGATGAGCACGATGACGTCACCGGCGACGATGAATCCGTCCTTGATCGCCTCGATCGCATCGTGTTCGGAGATGAAGACCTTGGCCGGTCCGCGCTTTCGATAGACGCCATCGGCATCGATGACTGATGGGTCAATAGCAGTGGCTTTAATCACACTGCCTTCCGGAGCGATGTTGCCGAGGGGGAAACTGATGGTGCTAGTCAGCCCCTTTGCTCTTGCTCGATCGGGAGGACAGATGACGTCATCAGGATCGACTCCATCTTGTTCCTTCAACACTTGCCTCACGATCACCCTGCGTTCGGAGCTTTCCCAATCATCGAGGTTCTCATCGACGGTCTTGCCGTTGGCAGTGAGGCAGTCGACATTGAGGACACCCATGCGCCGCAAATGGAGCATGACTTCGGGGATTCCTCCCGCCAGATACAGTCGAACGGTTGGATGGTCAGCAGGGCCATTGGGAAGCACATCGACCATCCGAGACACCGTCTTGCTCACGCGGACCCAATCATGAACAGTTGGCCTTGGCAAACCTGCGGCATGGGCGATCGCTGGAATATGGATGAGCAAGTTCGTCGATCCACCGCACGCGGCGTGAACGAGCATGGCGTTCTCAATTGACTTCGAGGTGAGGATATCGCGTCCTGTGATTCCACACGCATCGAGTTCGGTCATCGCCTCTGAAGTTCGGGTGGCCACGTCAAGCCAAATCGCTTGTCCGCTTGGGGCGAGGGCGGCATGGGGGACGGTCAGGCCGAGGGCTTCGGCAACGGCTTGAGCCGTGGCTGCCGTTCCAAAGAATTGGCATCCGCCTCCAGGAGTCGCACAGGCTCGGCAACCTGCCTCAGCGGCTTCCTTCAAGGTGATCACGCCGTGAGCAAAGCGGGCACCGATGCTCTGGATCTTGGCAGCATCCTCTCCATGCTCAGGTGGCAAAGTGACTCCGCCCGGCACGATCGCACACGGTAGGTCCCGCATGGCGGCGAGGGCCATCATCATTGCGGGCAAGCCTTTGTCACAGGTGGCTACGCCGATCACACCCCGCCGATTTGGCAGGGACCGAATCAAACGACGAAGCACGATGGCCGCATCATTCCGATATGGCAGCGAATCGAACATGCCAGGGGTTCCCTGCGTGCGGCCATCGCAAGGGTCCGACACAAAGCCGGCGAACGGGACCGCACCCAGTCTGGCCAGGACTTCCGCGCACTCGCGAACAAGCAGACCGACTTCCCAGTGGCCCGTGTGATAACCAAGCGCAATCGGCTTCCCATCTTCGCCTCTCAACCCTCCCAGGGTTGAGAGGATGAGGAAAGAACGGTCATCGACCTTCTTTGGATCCCAGCCCATTCCCGCGTTCTGGGTCAGGCCAAATAGGTCCCCCGATGCTCGATGCAACAGCATCTCGGCCGTCAGGGGAAGCTCGCCGGATGGACCGGGAGCCTTGGTCGCTATATCAAACAGTCGCTCGTTTTTCAAACTAAGGGTTTCGGTCGACTTCGTTGATCAGAGTTAATTCACCAACCGTGATCGAGACCACATCGCCCGGCATCAACGTGAAGTCCGTTCCGGGAACGATACAGGTGCCCGTCATCAAAAGAGCGCCTTTCGGAAATGACGTCTCCCGAATAAGATGCTCCGTCAAATCGGGAATCGCCCGTTTCATCTGCGAAGTGTTGGCATCGCCAACAAAGACCTCTTCCTCTCCACGTTTGATGGAAAGGTGAATCGGCAGGTTGGCGACCTCTTCTGCTGTGGCGACAACGATGCTTGGACCAACCGCACAGGAACCGTCGTAGCATTTCGCCTGGGGCAGATACAGAGGGTTCTCACCTTCGATGCTGCGCGAGGACACATCGTTTCCAACGGTATAGCCAAACACCTCGCCCAGTTTGTTCACGACTACGGTGAGTTCTGGCTCGGGAACGTTCCATGCGCTGTCCCGTCGGATGCGGATCTTGCCTCCGTTGCCAACCACGCGAGATCCGATCGATTTGAAGAACAGTTCGGGGCGTTCCGCCTCGTAGACCTTCGCGTAGACATCGGCTACGGTTGACTCGGCTTCACGCTCAACCTTGCTTCGCAGGTAAGTCACTCCCGCCGCCCAAACTTCTTGATCCTCCTCAACCGGCGCGATGACAGGTGCACCTTCGATATCAGGAGCATCCATCTTTCGCTGGTTTTTGACGATGTTGCCTAAAACCCTCCAGGTGTTTTCCACTGGGACACAGAGCATAAAGGCGAGTGTCATAGTCTTTGGGAGGGCGACTCCGTCGACACCCCAGGTTGGACCGTCTTTTGTCGAATAGCGAGTAAGAATCATGTTTGGTTTGCCGTTGTTACCCGAATTCTGCCTTGCTCGATAGAATCGCCAAGAATGTTCGAAGGAAATCTCGGTATGTCAGGTCATTAAGTCGAAGGTTATGCAGATTTCATTGGCATCTTCGATACCAGGCTTTGCAGCAAGGCGAACGGCCGCTGAGGTCGAGGCAATTCTGCGAGATGCGCGTCCCTGGCTGTATCGGCTGGCTCTCGCGATCTCAGCGAAGCCAGATCTGGCCGAGGACATTACCCAGGACGCCTTGATTCGGGCCGCCAAATCGTGCGAAAAGCTGAGGTCGGTAACGGAACCCCATGCGTGGTTGAGAACCGTGCTCGTCCGGTGTGCGGTCACCGCTCTGGGACGAATTCCACTGGTTCCAGAGGTTGATGGTGTTGTTGCTACAGACCCAACCGAATCGCTCGCCGTCCAAGGCACACTCAGCCGCCTCAATCCTGCCGATCGCGCTTTGTTGGCACTGGCTCACTTTGAGGAGTTGAGCTATGCGGAGATTGGCGCAGCCCTTGATATCCCGGTGGGAACCGTTGCTTCTCGTCTGCATGCCGCCCGTGATGCCTTTCGAAAGGAGTGGCGAAAATGAATCAAGACCCCGTTGAGTCCTTATCTGCGTTTTATGAAGATTGCCGAACGGCACCGGTCCCATCGAGCATCGTTGCCGGACAGATGCAAGCTCCATGGTGGATTCGGTTCGGAATCCCATTCGGGGGTCTAAGTTTCGGCGGATTGCTTGCCCTCCTCTTGATTTCCATGCCAAGCGTGGCAACAAAGGAAGACGCCTTCAAAGCTTCTCAGGCGATTGCAGAAGCCCAGATCAAGCGCATTGAGCGCCAAGTCGAAAATGTCGCCAGCCGCACGGGAGACCACGCTCAGTCAAGCGCTCCTACACCCGACCGATTTGTTGTTTTCCTGGAGGCAATATGGACCGCCTAAAACTCTGGCTCCTTCCAATCTATGCTGTCATCGGCTTTGTCGTGATCTTGGCCATAGTGCCCACCTCGAGGTGGATCGTTGTCACGCAGCTTGATGTGCTTGCTGGTCGTTGGAAGTATCTCAACTACAGTCCTGATGGATCTCGACAGGGAGATTATCTGGAACCACGCCAGTCTGGGCTGGACGACCGAAGTCCAGCAACGGATGAGACGGCCCGGTTCCTTCAACTGCTTACACCCCCGGTCGCCGTTGCCGACAATCGAGAGTTCGTACAACGTTTCAAAGACCTGTTTGAGATCTGCAAAGCTCGCAACGATGTTCGATATTGGGCGCAATTCGTCCGTGTCGCTTCAACTCAAGCTCAGATTCGCGATGAAACGCCGAACGCAAGATCCGGACGCTTGCCAGATTTCCCCGAGGTTCAGACGCGACTTCTGGACGCTTGTTTGGCTGGAGAGCGTCTCGAACCGCAAAACGCGTTCTTTCCGATGATCGAGAGTGGACTACTCAGTCGAATGGGGAACGTCAAAGGCTCCAGGGACGCCTTCTTTCGGGCTGCGGAATGTTCACAGTACAACTCCTATGTTTCGTACGAGCCAGACTCACGCTGGAACTATATTCAAGAACATCTTCCCAATCGTGGTCGCCAACTCAGGGCCCACATCTATATGTCGACCTTGTTCCAACACCTCGGCACATTAATGTCACTGGGACGCCATTTCACGAAAAAGGAAGACTTAGACGGTCGGATGGCCACCTTGAAACTGGGTTCGCTGATCATGGCAAAGGATCCGACGATGATCGGCGTCTACGTGGCGCGTAATCTCGTTGCGCAAGCCTTTGACTCCCACCGGAGGGTCGTTTCTTCCATTCGAAACGATGTCATGAAGCAAATGATTGCGCTCTATCCCAGGGATCCCATCGCGCGGACCACGATTGAAAATGCAGTTCAGAATTACCAGGCTATTACGCTTCACGTTACAGATGTGTGGAGACCCGATGCAAATGACCTCGTCCTGAATATGAGGCCTGGGCTCTCAGCTTGGTCACTGGTGGCATTAATGATGCTTCCTCTAGCCCTGCTGGTTACTCAGCTCAAGCTTAAAAGCAGTAAGTTCGCTACGGCTTCCCCGTACCTAGTCTGGCTGCTGCCGTTGTCGATGGAGCACGCATTCGGATCGGCAATGTCTGCGACGACACCCTTTGGAATTGCCGCCCTCCTGTTCCTCGCGGCCTTGTCGCCAAAGCTGACCAAATACGTTGACAGGTTGGCGATTCCTCTCGTGATTGGAGCAGCGCTGCTGGGTACGGTCTATCCACCACTGCTCACTCCAACCGCCCTCTTTGCTGCCAGCGTCCTAATTGAGCGTCGTGCACAGTCTCTAGATTGGAAGTTCACCGCTCTAGGAATCTTCGTCGCATGTGTCGTTGGCGCTGGGTACTGGGTTAACGTCGCGACACGGGTAAGCATGGCCGATGGCATCGTTTTCGGATTGCTCGCGACGAGCGGAGCTTGCAGCGCCATCCCAGTGAAGGCACCCATGAAGTGGCTCAACTGCGCAGGCGCCTGTTGCCTGGCGATGGGTATCTGGTACGGAGCAAACGTGGCCATCGACGTGACAATGGACAGAAAGCTTGAAGTGTTCTGCGACTCCCTGCTGCGCGATGCAGACCGCTTAAGGCAGGGGTCCGCTGCCCAGAAATCTTAGCCAAACATCGCATCACCTGGCCAGTGAGGCTTTAGTCAACTTCCAATCACTGGAAGTTGACAATTCTGGAGCCACAGAGCTATGAAGATCGTCCAATGAAAGAGTAGGGAAACAGAACATGAGCCAGACCATCCTCGGAAAAAGTGAAGTGCTAACCCCTGAGATCAGCTCCGCTCTCGAAGAAGGACTGAGAATGGCGGATGCAAACCAACGACGTTGGACGCCTGAAGAAGTGAGAGCAGATGCAAAGAGGTTAGCCAAGGAGTGGCGCGAAAGGCTAACCTCCCACGGCAGCAACTAGTTATGACTACGGATCAAGCTGAAGGCTCATTGACGTGTACTTACGCGTGGGCACGAAACCGTGCTTCCCGTAAAAGTCCACAAGGCCGGTCCAGTCGATGATACATTGCTCGACTCCTCGGTCTCGCAGATATTCAAGAGCTGAACCCAGCAAGGCGTTTCCGCTGCCTTTGCCGCGAAGATCCTTGGCGACACCGATCGCACCGAGGGCTCCCCACGTCGACGCCATACTGACGTGCCAAACGGCTCCACCAATCGGGGCTTTGTTGGTGAAATCCTGAACCAGGGCAAATCCGTCGATTCGGTCTCCATGGAATAGAGCGAATACGCAACTCGGGCCCTCAATCGACACCTTGGTCATCGTGTCGTATTTCCAGCGATAAGGGAATTCGCGGTCAAAGAAGTCACTGAGGGCAGGAATATCGTTCTCGGTGAGAGCTCGGAATTCATCTCCATCGGGGATGGGGGCAGGATTCTTGTAATCCAAAAGATTCCGCTCTAGGTCAACGCATTCTCCACCCTCAGAAAACCCTTCTACCATCAAAAAGTTGTGAAGCGCAGGATAATCCGTCGGGCAACCGGGGAAGAAGTGTCGGCTGTCTTGGCCGAATTGGAGCTTTGAGCACCCTCGGTTATGCAGAATTGACTTGACCTCGGTCAAGAGATCCAACCCGTATTGGGCTTCACAGTAGGCGATGCAAGACAGGTGAGCTACATCCTTGTCCGGGCCCGGATAGAGAGACCGAGCGGATTTCTTGATCGAGACGAATCCCAAGATCTCGCCGTCTGCTTCCTCAATACACGAAGCGCCCCAATCGAATACAGGAGAATCGACTGTGTTCAACCGGAGTTGCTCGCCATCGATCCAATACTTCTCTGGCGAGCATGCATTCCAGAAAGCGGCAAGGCGGTCGAAGTCGGCGTCTTTGAAGCTACGTTTCATGCAGCAACTGCCGCTAGCTGGCGTAAATGCTCCCCGTAGAGGTTTAGCGCCTCTCGTGTGCGAGTGATACGGGAAATCATATTGCCATCGTCCAACTTAAAGAACTCCTGAAGGTCGAACGCAGCGACGAGCGCCTCAAACGCATCCAACGGCCTCCCATATAACTTTAGACCAGCTTCTTCATCTTCAGGTTGAAAATCCAAGTAAGAAATCAGAAATGGACGCAAAGCGGGGTAATCCGCCTGGATGCGGGTCCTGGCCTCGGTATATCGTCGCTCAAGCACGATATCAGGGCCAAACCGCGCCGCATCGCACAGTGCTTCGACCAGAGACTCATATTGCTCGTAAAAGTCGATGAGGTCCCTTTGGCGCTGGGGAATCCCGTCAAGGCTGATCTTCGGCTTTTGGCGATTCTTTGCCGCTATCCGACGCTTTGCCGAAATCGCAACTTGATCCACGGCTGGAGCAAGTTCCGTCCCAACAATCGCCTTCTTTACTGCCTTCACGCCCCCGCCTGTTGGTTCTTCTGAACGAAGTTAATCCGCAGGTCTCGCACAAGACTGTGGATGCGACGCTTATCATCTTCGTCCAGTTGAGACTCCAGATGCTGCACCAATTGGGCGGTGACATCAATCGCGACTTTTGCTTCGACGAGGTCAACAACGATGGTCCCCGTGACGGGGTCTGGTTGTAGACCCAGCTTTTGCCAACCGACCGAAGACATTTGCTCAATTAATATCGCGAGAATGTCGTAGATACTGATAGGTTTCTTTGTGTTTTCAGACTCGCTTTCAGCCATGATTCTAGGCTTACAGACGTCCAAAGGCGGGCGTTCGATGCAGAAGTAAGCCAAAGGTTCGATAGGTAAACTGGCGCGCAATTCGGAATATCAATGGTTCATAACGTCATCATCATCGGCTCGGGCCCAGCCGGTTACACCGCGGCCCTCTACACTGCTCGCGCTGACCTCAAACCCATCATGTTTGCAGGCCTCGAACCGGGGGGACAATTGATGATCACCACCGACGTCGAGAACTACCCCGGCTTCCCGGACGGCATCATGGGTCCGGAAATGATGGACCTTTTCCGCCGCCAAGTTGAGCGGTTTGGGGTGGAAATCAGACAAGAGCACGTGACCAAGGTCGACTTCACTAAGCGACCGTTCAAGGTCTACGTCGACGACGAGGTTTACGAAGCTAATTCGATTATCATCTCGACCGGAGCAAGTGCAAAGTGGCTCGGTCTTGAATCTGAAGTGACCTACGGCGGTTTCGGTGTAAGCGCTTGCGCAACCTGCGACGGCTTCTTTTTCCGAAACAAGGAAGTCATCGTAGTGGGCGGCGGCGATACTGCAATGGAAGAGGCGAACTACCTCACCAGGCACGCAAGCAAGGTCTATCTCATCCACCGGCGAAGCGAGTTCCGAGCGAGCAAAATCATGCAGGATCGCGTCCTTGCGAACCCCAAGGTCGAGATCATAGTGAACTCGACGATCGATGAAATCTTGGGTTCCACTCAGCCGAAGAAAGTCACTGGTGTGCGTCTGAAAGACACCGTCACCGGCGAGCTACGTAACCTGCCGGTCGATGGTGTCTTTATCGCCATCGGACATAAACCGAACTCTGAGCTGTTCAAAGACGTCTTGGATATGGATTCTGTCGGATATCTGCTGACCTTGCCGGGAACGACGAAAACGAATATTCCGGGTGTATTCGCAGCGGGAGACGTTGCAGACAGCGTATATAGACAGGCGATTACCGCAGCCGGCACAGGGTGCATGGCCGCAATCGATGCCGAGCGATTCTTGGAGGCTGAAGGACACTCATGATCACACTTTTGACCTGCTGCCTTGCGATCTCAGCTTCGCGGCAGCAAGGCCAAGGCGACATCATTGCGCGTAAGTACCTAGACATGCCCAAAGGCAGCATCGGGCAGCTTTACTACCAAGAGAACAAAAGCCCCCTAGAACCTCCTCGCCGTTCACCCAAGAAATTCGGGGAAAGCAAAACGCCGTGGGAGTTCCCATTTATTGTGGGTGGCTATGCCCACATCAATGGCGAAAGCATCGCAAGGGACCTAAGATTCCGCGTTTACTCTCAGGAACAAAGAGGTGGGCGAGCCGCCCAAGTCACCCAGATGCTGCTCCGGCTTTGGGAGTACAACGCTGAGCGCGTAGGGCTCGGTCACAACCCACGATACCTAGGCGGATTAGTCGATGTGTTCCTCTGCTTTGGCGGCAAGGCAGGCGGCGAGCAGTTACTTGATGTCGAGATAGGGCCAGAGCCCGAGAGAAGGATCCTCGATGTCAACACGATCTACATTTACGATATGCCGAGTTTCACCGACCCTGTCGAGATGGCCCGGGAGGTCGCCCATGAATATGGCCACGCAACTTGGCCCCATTTTGGTGAGTTCAAAGACCCAGAAGAGTGGGCAGACGGCTATCTCTCGGAGAAGATCTACCTCCGCTGGATTCGCGAAGGCCTGGCGAAGAAGGAACTCGTGCCTGATGACGTGATGGGGGCCACTATCGAAGGTATTGATAAGTGGCTCGCTGCCAACGTGACGCCGTTGGTTCAAAAAGCATCCGTAACTCAACCCACTTCAGCATTATTGGCAGACCCCAGCAAAGCGGGAATGGACGCTTTTATTGGCCTCGCACTATACGTTGAAGGCTTATTTCCAGGCCAAGTTTTTGGTCGTTCGATCAGACTTATCGGGTCGCCCTACGCTAAGGACTACCCCGACGCGGTCGTTCTCGCCGCCGAGGAGCCCAAGTCAGTCACTCTGCGAATCCCGCCGCAATTCATCCGCAAAGCCATTTGGATTCCTCTTGGCACCGGACAACTCACCGGTGCCCCGATCTTGAAGAAAGCCGCCAACGGCTGGGTCCAGGTCCAAGTCGGTGCAAATCCAATCGTCATCACCAACACTCGCGACTAATTCGCGGTTGACATCAGATCGGTCAATGTTGACGTCTCACGCTATAAAGCGGCTTGGCCTTTCGCTACAGGATGCCTTGGGGGTGATCAGAACGATGATTATCTCAACTACTTATTGATCCGTTCAGTAGCACTGGAGGTGCGGCCCTATACCAGCCCAGGCTGAAAGCCTGGTGGAGTGACACCACCAACACCTAAGCATTGTGAGTGCGATCCATGCCGTCGGTGGTATCTCCCACCGACCAGGTTCAAAGCTAAAAGTCTATTGCGGTCCAACTGAAGGGGCTAGTCGTAGGCTCGCCAGCCTCGACCGGCAATGATCTTTTGCATGACCACGCAGAGGGCGATTGCGATCAGCGTCTCAAGGGCAAGGAAATAAGCGATCAAGCCGTTGGCAAACGCCAAGGTGGCGGTCCCTGCGACTGCAAAAGCGCCAAACATCGAAACCATCATTATCGGGAAGTTCATAGCATTCTTCGATTCTTCGATGGGGTTTGACAAGGGTGTCGCATCGTCCATAACTCCTGGCACCATGGCGTAGACGGGCATCGCAATCAATCCCGCAAGCACCAGCGGCAGAAATGAAAGTTGTCCGCTGAATACGACATATGCGCAAAGAACAAGCACGAGCGGCATTCCGAGAATTGTCATCACCGCGACTCGGGCTCCCTGTAATACCGGCGATGGACCTGCGATCGGTGCGGATCGGAACACGTCGGCTGCGCGCCAGTGCTGAGAGTATTTCAACAGGCTGAGCGCAGTTAACGGCAGGACGCAAAGGTAGACAGCGGCAAGGGCAAGCGTGAAGCCCGAAAATCCGTCGAGCTTAGTCGAGGTTTCAGCCGAATGACCACCTCCATGTGACATCACGATGAGCATCAGCGGCATGACCATCATTGGTGAAATTCCAGGATAGACACGAAGCTTCGTGTCTCGATCTCGGAACAGATATGCCGACACTAACTGAAACGAAGATTGCGAGACGGGATCGCGAAGAAACCACTTGAGCGGAATCGACCTGCTCAGCTTATGAACAAGCCGGAACTGCGATTTCTGGTTTCGCTTGGGCTTCGTTGACTCATTCAGCGACTGCCAACCGGATTCATAGACTTCAGCCAGCATGCCGAACGCGACCCAAAGAACCAGACCTGTCACTGCCAAGCCAACAATCGCTAGCACCCAAGAGGTGCTGCTTCGGCTGCCTGCAACAGCGTCGTCGAGCGCCGCGAACCAGGTCGCAGGAATGACCTTGATCCACCAGGCACTCAAGTCCGTCTTTCCAAGCCCTTGCCCGAAATGCACTACCCTTGGCAGGATTTGGCTTCCGACGGTAAAGGCCACCATTACAATGACCTGCATGCTCGTCATCACGCCCTCAAGGCGCTCTCGGCCGAACCATTTCAGACAAAACTGATAAATCAGAACGACGAGTCCAGTGGCAAACAGAGCTTCCTCTAGTGTCGAAACGGTGTGTGCAATTGGAAACAACCATCCACCGTCACTTGCTTTGATCCCAACCCATAACCCAACCGCATTCATCGCAGCGGCCAAATAGACTGAAATTTCGACGAGCACCGCTGCTTTTGCCCTCAGAAGCATCTGAGACGTGACCGGACGGTGCATCAGGATCTCGGACTCATCCTTATTGAAAAGCGCTTCGCCGGAAGAACTCGCTACAAACATTCCGATCATCAGAAAGGTCATCCCATGAAGGACAACGGCCAAAACCATCACGGGCTGGCCCTGGAAGAAAAGGGCCATGCAGCCAAAAACCCCATAGAGCCCAAGCGAAGTCCAGAGCTTGGACATCACAGACCGAGGTGCATTTTCCTTCGTCAGTCCACGAGAAGAGCGGCCACGAAGGAACAGCGTCAAGTACAACTTGCGCAAAGTCTGCTCAGGTGACGGTGCCTTGTATCTACTGGGCGGCGGTCCAGAAGGTGCAGTCATGGCAAGAATGTTTTCGCGAAGGTCTCCGCGCGCCTCTCAAGCGCTTGACCACCCGTAAGGTCGGTGAACAACCGCTCCAGGGTGCCAGAGCCATGGGATGCGACGAGCTCGTCGGGCTTGCCATCGAGCAGCGATTTGCCCTTGTCGATAATGATGACCCGATCGCACACCCGCTCAACGACATCGAGAATGTGCGAACTGTACACAATCGCCTTCCCTTCCTTCGCCAATGATTGGATGAGTGCTTTGAAGCCAACTGCTGCGTTGGCATCCAGTCCTTCGAGAGGCTCATCAAAGAATACAACTGGAGGGTTGTGTAGCAAAGCGGCGGTGATCACGACCTTGCGCCGCATACCTTTGGAATACGCACCCAGCATCTTGTTCGCGAGGGTGTCCATGCTGAGATCGAAAAAAGCGATGAACTGCTCGATTCTTGGAATCGCCAATTCGCGTGGGATTCCGTAAAGAGCAGCAACCATCTCCAGGTGCTCCAAGCCCGTGAGCGACTCAAAAACCGCTCCGGAATCCGGTACGAAACCGATCTTGCGCTTCACCTCAAGTGACTGAGTCAGGAGATCAAATCCGCAGATCGTTGCCGTGCCGCCTGACGGGGCCGTCATGCCAGTAAGCATCCTCAGCGTAGTTGTCTTTCCGGCACCGTTCGGCCCCAGGAAGCCGAGAATCTCTCCGGCAGGCACGTCAAACGAAAGGTCACTCACAGCCCATTGACTGCCAAAGTTCTTAGATAGATTCTTGACTGAGATCATATTTTTCGACAAGCAAGTTAAGGTCCGCTTGTCGCCTCATTATACGAATTGCCTCTGGGTTGGGCTGCATCTCAAAGTTTGAATCTATGGCTAAGAAAACCCAAGAACAGGATGTGGGATGTACGGCGCTTCCAGCCCTGCGACCTCTTCCGACGTCAACTTCACCGACAATGCGGCGATGGCATCATCGAGATGGCTCATCTTCGACGCACCGATGATTGGGGCGGTCACGACGGATTTGCCAAGCATCCAGGCGAGAGCCACCTGAGCACGGGGGATTCCTCGAGTCTCCGCAATCTCTTTAACCTTCTCCACCACTTGTCGGTCCGATTCGACCGCACCGTAAAGAGACTTGCCGAAGAAATCTGTCTCACTGCGGCTGGTCGTCTCATCCCAGTCACGCGTCAGCTTGCCTCTGGCGAGTGGGCTCCAAGGTATGACACCGACCGACTGGTCCTCGCAGAGCCGCAACATTTCGCGCTCCTCCTCCCGATAGACGAGGTTGTAATGGTTCTGCATCGTCTCGAATCGGACCCATCCGTGCGTTTCTGAGGTGTACAACGCCTTGGAGAATTGCCACGCGAACATGGATGATGCCCCGATGTACCGGGCCTTTCCTGCCTTCACCACGTCGTGGAGCGCCTCAAGTGTCTCCTCGATGGGAGTCTCATAATCCCATCGGTGAATTTGATAGAGGTCGACGTAATCCATTCCAAGCCGCGTGAGGCTTGCATCGATTTCTGCCATGACTGCTTTTCGTGATAACCCCGCACCGTTTGGTCCTGGTCTCATCCGGCCGTGAAGCTTGGTCGCGATGACGACCTCTTCTCGTTGCGCGAAATCTTTGATGGCTCTGCCGAGAATCTCCTCGCTGGTTCCATCGGAATACACGTTGGCGGTGTCGAAGAAGTTGATTCCAAGCTCCAACGCTCGCTGAATAAACGGCCGGCTCTGGTCCTCAGGAAGTGTCCAGGCGTGGTTGCCCCGCTCAGGGATTCCATAGGTCATGCATCCCAAACAGATTCGTGAGACCTTCAATCCAGTACGTCCGAGCCTTATGTATTCCATAGTTGATCCTTTCTACGATGGCACAACCACTTGTCTCTTTGGTGCCTTGATGCCCCACAATCATTGGTATGCGATTTTCAGTTGTTCTGCTTGTCGCGTTGGCGGCTGTGGCTTCTAGCTCCTCTCAGAGTAAGCCTCAAACCTTGCCAAAACAAAGGCTCACAAGATTCATTGAAGCCATCAACTCGCACCAGCTGAGCAACGTCGAAGCTTTCGTTAAAACGGATTTCAACCCACTCGCATTTAAGGGAAGAACCGTCTCCCAGCAGGCAGCAAGGCTATTCACTCTTGCCGACCTCGGCCCCCCGTTTTCCATAGGCAAAACAGTACAAGAGTCGGCCAATTCCATCGTCGTCGAAATCCGCAGCAGTCGGGGTGAGAATTGGGAGATGAAAATGACCCTTAGCCCATCAAAGGCACATAAGGTGGATTCGATCCGGATGGGTGGCCCAGGAAGCCAAACCGCATCGCCTCCAAAAAACTACACGGGTTGGAAGAGCCTTAAGGAGCTTTTGACTTCGATCAAGTCGGATACGGGCGTTCCTGCGCTCGGCATTGCCTACTCAGCCGGCCCGGCAACCCATGTCGAGGTCGTTGGAGTGCGTGAAATCCACAAAACGGATCCAGTCCAACCAACGGATCGATGGCTCATCGGTTCGATCACAAAGTCGATGACCGCAACGATGATCGCCCGGTTGGTTGATAAAGGAGTCCTTCGGTGGGACACCCATTTACGAGATGCTTTTCCTAAAATGCCGATGCGCAAGGAGTATGAATCCGTCACGCTGCTTCAACTTCTTCAACATCGTGCCGGGGTCCAGCAAGATAAGTACGTAGACCCTGCGTTCTTGGACCAAGCGTCTGGCAACGCAACAGGACTCGTCGCCGTCCGAGACCACTACACCCAATTCACGCTTGAACGAGAACCGGTTGGCAAGCCCGGCAAAGACATGGCTTATTCGAATGCGGGATACACCATTGCTGCCCACATTGCAGAAGTCAAAGCGGGAAAACCTTACGAACGGCTCATGAAGGAGTTAGTTTTCGAACCTTTAGGGATGAAAACCGCGAAAATGGGTGTCCCAGGAACCCCCGGAAACCCTGGAGGCATGGGACAACTTAACGGTCACCTTATGGGTGCGAAAGGGCTTACTCCCCATGTCATCAACGAGCCGAAATTGAATGCGATTCAAGAACCTGCTGGGGCGGGGGTGAGTATGTCGCTGGAAGATCTCCTAAAATTCGCTAGGTACCACTTGGCAGGTTTGAAGGGAAAGGCGGCACTGATGAGTCAGAAGAACTTCAACATCCTCCATGACCCAGCGGACCACCGCGAAGGCGCGTACAAGTATGCGTGTGGTTGGGTTGTCGACACCACGACGACAAAGACGTCCCTTCACGGCCACAACGGATCCGATGGAACGTTCTGGGCTGAAATGGCGATTTGGCCAGACAAAAACCTTGCCGCGGTAGCCATCTCCAATGCGGCAAACCAAAAGACGCCATCGCCACCGATGCAAGCCATCCTCGCCGTGTATTACCGCGGCAACTAATGTATATTTCGATATCTACTCCCCTGAGACCTCTGTGATTCAAGACTTCAGATTCATTCACGCCGCTGATCTTCACCTCGACAGCCCAATGCTAGGGTTGGAGAGCTACCCCGACGCGCCAATCGAGGTTCTCCGCGACGCTACTCGTATCGCCCTCAGAAACCTCGTGGATTTGTGCATCGAGGAAAAGGTGGCCTTTCTCCTCATCGCGGGTGATGTTTATGACGGGGACTGGAAGTCTCTCGGCACCGGGCGCTTCTTTGCCGACCAGATGGCTCGTTTGAAACGCGAGGATATCCCGGTCTTTCTCATCAAAGGCAATCACGACGCCGCTAGCCAAGTCTCGCGAGAAATCATCGCCCCTGGCACACATACCTTCGACCACAAGCGTCCTGAAACGGTTCTTCTCGACACCCACGGAGTTGCGATTCACGGTCAGAGCTTTGCCCAACGTGCTGTACTAGAAGACCTCTCCTCAAACTATCCAGATCCGGTGCCCGGCTACCTGAATATCGGCCTATTGCACACAAGCGCATCGGGCACCTCGTCGCTTCACGAAGCGTATGCGCCGTGCAATGTTAACGACTTGGTGCGCAGAGGATACGATTATTGGGCTCTCGGTCACGTGCATCAGCGGGAAGTATTATGCGCGGACCCTCCCGTCATCTTCCCAGGCAACATTCAAGGCAGACATGTTCGCGAACATGCAATTGAAGGAAAGGGCGTAACGCTAGTCGAAGTCAAACATGGACGAATCGAGTCGTTCACTCACCAGCCTCTTGACACCATTCGCTGGAAGATCGTGGATGTCGATGTCAGTGGCGCGCAATCGGTCCAGGAAGTCATCAACCGAATTGGAGGTCAAATCCGAATCGCAGTCGATTTGTGTGAAGGCCGATTGCTCGCAGTCAGGATCATCGTATCGGGGAGGACCGATGCCAGCCTGGCGATTCGCAAGGACATAGAATCCTTTGAGCAATCTGTGCGGACGGACGTTCAAGGAGCGATACAAGAAGTTTGGATTGAGGAAATCCGCGTTCAAACTCAAGCAAATGCTCTTGGCGAAATCGTAAGCGGTCAGGGCTCACTTGGAGACTTGCTGGAATTCATTCGGAACGCTTCGGAAGAGCAACTCGCCGAACCACAAGCCAAGCTCGCGGCACTCCGAGACCGTATTCGACTGACATCACCGGACGTCGTCAACGACCTAGAACTTGATGCCCCAGACCTATTGGCGAGCCTGCTTCCTGAGGTGGAAGAGGCGATCCTTTCGCTGTCAGTGGGAGATTCAAAATGAGAATTCGAACACTGGAGCTTAGGGCATACGGACCCTTCAGTGGTCGGAATATCGACCTTTCTATCGAACAAGGCACTGTCAATGTTGTCTTCGGGGAAAACGAAGCAGGCAAAAGCTCAGCACTTCGAGCCGTCGAAGGTTTCTTTTTCGGCATAGCAGATCGAACTTCGGATGACCACGTCCACAACTACGAGCAGTTGCGCATCGGTGCTCAGTTGGAACTTGCTGATGGTACGCGCGCAGCTTTTATTCGTCGAAAAGGCAAGAAGAACACGTTGTCCAATGAGTCAGGCGTGGTCTTGGATGAGGCATTGGAGCCATTCCTGTGCGGGGTGTCTCAGTCAGGATTTGAGGCTCTGTTCTGCCTGAGTTATCAACGCCTCAATGAAGGTAGTAAAAACATCCTAGAAGCGGGCGGAGAACTTGGGAAGCTGCTGTTTGAGGCGAGGTCTGACCTGAGCCTGCGCACCATTCAGGCAGCCCTTGCCAAGCAAATGGCGAATTTGTACACGGGCTCCCCAAAGTCCAAGGCAGCCATCGACGATGCCCTAAGGACCGTCGACGCCCAGCGAAAGGTTACGCGCCGAGGTGACGTTTCTGAGTACAAAGAGATTCAAAATCGGTTGGCTAGCCTCACAGCAAAGACATCAGAGATTAAGCAGAACCTCGATAAAGTGCGCGTTGCGCGACTCCAGTTGAATCGCTATCTGAATGCCCAGCCTCTCGTTCGAAGCATTATCCGAGCCCAGGAGGCTTTAGGCGGCTTGGGAGTATTGCCCAACGTTGGCTTGGGGTTTCCATCTCAGTTTTCCACGCTTCAGCTGGAATTGAGTGAAGCCCAAAGGATCGTTGAGAATGCGACTCTGCAGAGTCAATTGATTAGGCAGCGCATTGAAGCCATCCGTGTGGACAACGATATTCTCCTGCGCCGCGAACAAATTGAAGGGCTGAATATGCAAGTTCAGCAAATGCGAAGTCATCTCGCGGATATCCCTTCGGAAGCCAAAAAGGTCACCGAAGGATATGCGGAAGCACGATCCAAGCTTGCTTCGGTACGTCCCGGAGAAGAACCCGAAGTAGCGAATCTCCAAGTGGGACACGCAAGACAACGCATTCAACAACTGGGGCAAGAGAAGGCGCGGCTTGACGAAGAGCTGAGAAATGCCCAGTCGAATCGTTTAGGACTGTTAACGGGTCTCACCCGTGCCGAAAGCGAGCTTGAACGAATTGCAGAGATACAAGTATCGCAAAAGCTGGCCGCCGCAGTCGCAGGTGCCCGCAATCTTGGTGACATTGAAGCCCGACTTGAATCAAAAAGGGCTGAGAATAAGAGTCTGCGTGCGGCTTGTGAACAACTGAAAGCCCAGTGTGATGCTGGCGCGCAAACTTTTGAACAGTTCGTTCGGACTGTCGCCCCTTCGAAGTCGGTCATCAAAGAATTCGAACAGAGATTTCGGGCGATTGAAGATCAATTGACTCAATTACGTCAGAGCGAAAGTCGACTGAACTCAGATCGTCAGACTGCTGAATCGGAAAAGCGAGCGTTCGTGCTCGGCGGAAGCGTGCCAACAGAATCCGAGCTTAGCGAAATTCGTGTGACGCGGGATGGTCAGTGGCGAGAGATCAAATGCAGTTTTGAATCGACTCCAATTCAGCCTGTGCCCGCCGCTTCGCTAACTTTATTCGAAGAATCGATCGCTTCGGCAGACACGGTTTCGGACCGGTTAAGAAGAGAGGCGGACCGTGTCGCATCTCTCACCGCAATCGAATCCCGAATTCGAGATTTCGACCTCAGCATCAGGGAATTGTTGGCTGCAATCGAGGCAGTGACGGTCGAAAGAAAGACGCTCAACACCGAATGGCTTAAGCGCTGGGAACAAACCAATGTTCACGTTGAAACTCCAACCTTGATGCTTGAATGGCGGGATCGATTTGACGCATTGAGCACAGACATATTGAGGATGTCAAAGCTCGACGATGAAGTTGACGAACTCAATACCAAGATTGCGATGGCCAAAGAAGCTTTGGCTGCTTCGCTTCCAACAATCGACTCCGCCCTCCCACTTGCAGTAGCGCTAGCCGAAGCAGACGCATTGATTCGAACTGCGGATGAGTCAAAAGGACGACGCACGACCCTCATTGAGCAAATCAGGGCAAACAAGCAGCAACTCGAAGAGATTTCTGCCGCAATCGACGCAGCCCAAATCCGGCTTGTCCAGTGGGACATCGATTGGAAATCGGAGATCTCATGCCTGCAACTTTCTCGTATCCCAACTCCGACTGAGGCATTCGAGGCTGTCAATACCATCGACAGCGCACGTGAGCGGCTCGAGGCAGCCCACTTTTCTGAAAAGCGGGTTAAGGGGATGGAGCGCGACTACCAAGCATTTTCCGATGCCGTCACCGAACTTGTGCAAGCGATCGCACCACAATTTCAAGGATTGACGCCCCTTGACGCGGTCCAAAATCTGGTTAAGCTCCTTAACGAGTCCACTCAGGCAGATGCGACCATTCAATCTTTGGGGAGTCAATTGTCGGAGCAAATGAGCACGCTGGACGGTGCACTCGCAAACGCTACCTCTACACAAAGCAAGCTCGAGGAGCTTTGCCGGCTGGCAGAGACCGAAACCGTAGACGCCCTCGCCGCGATGGTTGACAACCTCAACCAAAGCTTTGAACTTGGAAAGAGAATTGATGAGTTGAAAGATCAGTTGGCCACTTTGGCCAGTGGCACCCCCATCGAGGCCTTCATCGACGAGGTTGCAGGGATCGATGCCGATATCGCGCGCGTTCAGCTTGAGCAACTCAAAATTGATGACGAGTGCCTGACGGAAACGCTGGAGCAACTCAACAAGGACTTTGGTGTCGCTTCCAAGGATCTGGAGATTCTCGACTCGACGATGACCCAAATCGACAGTCAGATCCTCGCAGAAAGTGCTCTGGCGAAAGTACGTTCCTCCGTCCGACCCTATCTGATTTACATGCTGGCGGAGTCCCTCATTCGGGCTCAAATCGAAGAATTTCGACGCGCAAACCAGGGCCCCATCCTTACGAAAGCAGGCGAGATATTCTCGGTGCTGACCGACGGTTCGTTTTCGGAACTGACAGCCGAAGTCGACGACAAAGACCAACCGGTATTGGTGGCGGTTAGGATTTCGAAGCACACCGGTGCCGAAGAGCGGCTTAAAGTTGAGGCACTCAGCTCAGCGACGCGAATTGGCCTCTACCTTGCCCTACGTTTGGCCTGCGTCTATCACCACGTTGACCGTCGCGAAGGGTTGCCATTTATTGCCGACGACATCCTCCTGGATTTCGACGACCGACGCTCACGTCGCGTAATGGAGGAGCTCGGCCGTCTCGCCGATAGAACGCAGGTGCTGCTATTTACGCATCACAAGCATCTCGCCACGATAGGTGAAGAAGTTCTTGGCCCCCGCTGTGCGGTTCAAAACCTCGCAAGCTAATCAAGGCTGCGGTATCCCTTTAAGCCAGTCGATGAAGGTGCCCGATAAGTTACGACTATCCAGGTATTCCGAGTCGATGCATCGCCAAAGGGCGGTTCGCTCGGCTGGAGTCAGAGTGTTGTTGGGCGGCATCCAACCATTCTCAACGTAAGTTTGTACAAGGCCCTTCTTCTGTTCAAAGATCAGAAGTCCAATGTTGGTTTGAGCGGACTGCGGATAATTCAAGGATTGCGAGCCTTTGTGACAAGAGGGACATCTCATGGCCTCCCGAATGCGCGCTACGGATTCCCCGCCCAACTCCATGTTTCCAGAGTTCACTCGAATCCACGGATCTGTCCGTTCCTTTGGTCCAGACCCGATGCTCGGGCCATAAGAGCCTGTATCCATCCCAGCTAATGCACAATTTCCATATCCGACGATACGTGCGTTGAGTTGCTCAATGATTGCAGCCGTATCCGAGTCACTCACATCAAGCTGGCCCTTTGAGGTGAATTGATATGTCGCTTTCGGATGAATCGGCAAGACCGGAGATTTATGGCAATCGTAGCAGTTCTTGCTCGGATTCTTTGGGCCAAGCATCGTCGGAACGATCTGGATATTTCCAGATAGCTTGTCTCTAGTCCTCATGAAGTCTGCGAGGTATGCCGTTGAGTTTCGTACGGCTCCGCTATGAACACTTACGGTGACCATGGAAACACTCCTCAGATCGTTAAGGCGGCCCTTGCCTGGCATCGTCGCTTCTGGCACCGACAGCGAAAACTGAATCCACTTTTCCAACAGATCCCCATGGGAATTCGTTTCACCGGGGACGAACACGAGAAGCCTGCCATACGTAGCCGTGTCCGCAGATTTGAGGAATCCACTTCTGTAGATGAGGGTAATCCACCGCCTGTCGACAGGGAGGTGAAGATTCTGCTCATCGATGAGATCCAGTGCTCTCTGGTAGGTCGTGACACTTGACAGAGCAGACAAGAATTCTCTAGACCTTAATAGCGGTGGGAAGGCTAGAAACGGGGCCGACTGTGCCCAGTACGCTTCGTCAGTGATCGGATATCCAAGCGCGTGTGTATATCGTCCGTTTTTGTCGTAAATGGCCATTTGGCTCTGGCTGCGAACGAATCGGGAAAAGTTCCCGAGTGCTGTCTTGAACCCAGGCTTCGACATCAGGTCAGATTGCGCGATCACAGGCATCAAAACTTTGTAAGCGTCAACAGATCGAAGGATAACTTCCTCACGTGAAAGGATCAGCTTTCCGCCAGCTTGAACGGTTGGTGTGAATATCCGACCAATTTGGTGATCTCGCCAAGCAATCCACTGCTCCAGAGTCCAACCCGAGGGGTCATCCAATCCACGCAAAAGCAGGCCGGACGCAGAAACGCATAGGAAGCAACTTGTGGCAACCAGGCAAGTCGCCTTCGAGAAGAGGCGTGGGAGAATCTTAAACGGCCACGACATATGACGCCTCAAACCTAAGACGAGAAGCAGCGAGGGTTTATTCCGAACAAGGGCACATCTGTTGGGGCCACAACACTAATAAGGACAGAAGCCCCAGATTCCCTGATCTGGGGCTTCAACTCAGCCTCGAAGTCGACATCGAGATCGGCGGTCGCCCACGTCCCCCAAAGCCCCTTGCGGTCTAGTTTCCGCCCTTCAGTTTCGATCCAGGTTGGGCAATTTTGGCATCGGGATCAAGGGGAGCCGCACCAGGAATGCCCTTTAGGTCTGGACCTTTTCCTGCTGACGCTGGTGGTGGCGTCGGGGCGGGAGTCTTTTCAGGGGCTGCGTCCTCTCCACCCTTGCATCCAATAAGGCTTATTGCAGATAGGACGACAAAAACGGCAAATGAAGATCGAACCGCTTGAACAGACTTGAGCATCGACATGCACCTAGTATGAACCTTGTGGACTCAGCGGTACTAGACAATTTGATGTGAGAATCGATGGCGAATTGCCTGAAAGGAAAAGGCAAACAAAAAAAGGGCGGGACATTGCTGCCCCGCCCAACCTATCATTTAACCGTTACTTAGCGTCGCCAGCTTTCGCGCCTGGCTGAGCGATTGTGGCGCTCGGGTCCAGTGTCGCGGTCGCGGGACCGGTTTTCATCGAACCTGGCTTAGCCGCCGCCTGTGCCGGAGCATTGGCGGCAGGAGGAGCTGGCTCCTCGCCTTTGCACCCAATCACACCAGATACCAATACCATCGCAAAGATTGCGATTGCAGATCGAACCAGTTGACCGTTGCTCATTTTCGACATGTTTAGTAGGATCCTTGGACTGTCCAGGTCTTCTGAGTGCTCCACAGATAGCTGGCTGGATACTGAGCTGTCCAGGTCAGGTTAGCTTGTGGAAGTGTCTTGCTCCAGTTCGTACCGATTGCAAGGGCGCTTGGCGTCATAGCTTTGACGTGGCCGTCCATGAACGATACGATGGACTGCTGGCCTGCTCGAACAGCAACGCCACCGGTTGTGTTTCCGGCTTCGAACGTCTTACATGTGTTGCAGAAGCTTCCTACGCCCCAGTTGCTAGCACATGCCTGTGGGATTGGACCACAGTTAGGAGCCTCAACCGTCATGCTGAGAAGAGGACCGTCGGCAGCGATCGTGAAGGTGAATCCCCAGAAGCTTGGCTGACCGGAGGTGAACTCAGATGCAGCGCCTTTCTCGGCCAACATGATTGTCTCTGCAGGAGAATCTGGCGATGTTGCCTGAATTGGCTTCTGCTTGCTGCCGTCCCAAGGAGAGAGGTAGACATAGTTGTAGCCAAAGTTCGGCCAAGACGTTGCCGTGATGATCGTGTTACCTGGGAACGTTGTGTCAGGAGTGTTTGGAGCCTGTGGATCGTAGAACACGCCCGAGTTCTTGATGTACGGGACGCAGAGGTAAGTCCACGAAGCAAAGCACTGAGTGCCGCCGAAGCAGAGAGGATAGCCGTTGCCAGGACCAGCCCAGTTCGTCGAAGGAGGAACTGTGTCGTCGACATCGTTCTCATACATGAGCACGCCGAGTGTGAGCTGCTTCGCATTGGAAGTACCAGCTGCCTTCTTCGCGGCTGCCTTTGCCTGTGCAAACACAGGGAATAGGATGGCGGCGAGAATAGCGATGATCGCGATAACGACTAGAAGTTCAATAAGTGTAAATGCTTTTCGCATGGATGAGATCCTCCGAATAATGAATTGCCTTGAAGACTTTGAATGGCTGGTGTTCAAAAAATAGAACACACACCGGAAACATTTGCCAGAGACACTTCCAACCTGCTTACGCAGGAGGTAGAGCCCTGAAAACTAGAAAAAATAGTTCCATTCAAACTATAAATCCTGACCATATTGCACTGAAAGATTCGCGCCTCGCTCGTGGAATACGTTCCTGACTAACACATCAGCCAATGCAGAATGGCTAATAAGGATCTATTATCCGTTAATAAATGCGCACACCGCAAGCAAAATCACGATGAAATCTTTCGTTCACGGATATTTGACTTATATTTGTCATCAAACGACGTGTTTATAGTGGCGAAAACACTATTATTTGGCCAAACCAGAGGGCAAATGGGCCTTGGCAGTCGGCGGCAAGATCCAAGATTGAAGCGTATTACGACAGATGGCTACCATAATCGGAATCACTGGGCACCATCTACGTATGGCTTGGCCGATCGCAAACTCATGGAAAGCAGCAAACAAAACAAGACCAGCCAAGACCTAAAGCCAGCCATTCGTGTGCTGAGTTGGTTTACCGGGTGCTACTTGCTGCCGTTTGTCGGATACTTGGGTATGTCCCAGGGCCTGTGGTCTTGGTTCATCACGTTGAACCGACCGGAATGGAGCGCGCCGTTCGGCCTCATCGTTCCGATCTGGACCGTGGCAAACGGCCTGCTGATCTATGCATCTTGGCTGGCTTGGAACGCTCCACAATGCCGACCAAGAACCGTTGGCTTAGTAACCTATTCCGCACAGCTCGTATTGAATGCGGTCTGGCCCTGGCTATATTTCTGGAAGCACCTTGCCATACCCACGGTTGTCTTGCTGATCCTCGTCGTGCTACTGGCCGTATTCAATACAATCGCTTTCTGGAAGGTCAATGTTCGTTCCGGACAGTTCATGCTGCCCTACACGGCTTGGATCGCTTATTCAGCGATCCTTTTCACTGTTATTTGGCGAATGAACCAGTAGGAGCCTTAATCTTCGTCTTCGACGATCTTCCACTGACGGACACCAGCGGCCCATCCGTCTTTCATTTTCAAGCTCAGTCGAATCGCAGTTGCCTGGATGGTTGGGAATTTCACTTCACACCAAGCATCTTTGTGGATTGGATATTCCACGCCAGAGATTGGCCCCCACTGCCCGCCCACTTGGTATTCAAGGCGCCAAGACTCGGGAAGTCGGCACTCCCCTCTTCCCGTGTCATCGAACCAGTAGACCTTAACGCCGTTCACGGCGACCGGCTTGGTCCACGTGTAACTAACCCATTCGGAAGTGCCTTTATGGGGCCACCAATGAGTCAAACGGTTGGTCGATTCACCGGATGATTTTGGCTCCGATCCATCGTTGATGCCGTCGAGTTGAGCGTTTCCGCTTAGATAGGAAATTCCAACTTTGGCACGGATCTCGGGGCCGCCTACGCGAGGCAGCGGTGGTGTGACCGGCATCCAAACTTGCATCGCTCCTGGCTTTCGGTTGTCCCAATCACAGTAAGGAATCAGCCTGACCGGTGTAGCCTCCGCCGACGCAGCAGTCTGGTACAGCTCTTTGTTCCATTCCTTTCTAGGAACGCGTACTCCCAATCCGACAACCTCGGTAATTCCACCGAACAGGTCTCGTCGCCATTCGGGTTTGAGCTTGGCTTCTCTAGGCAAAATGATCTCGTCAACAGGTGCGGCCTGGTCCATGGCTTCGGCACAGTAGATAAGTGGTCCTCTGCGAACAGCCAATCGACCCAAATCCTCTTTCACTTGAGGATTTGCCTCGACTCGTTGAACCGGCATTGGTAGGTTAATCTCTGCCGAGTCACCTCGATTCCAAGTTCGATCGACAACGTAATAGCCGTTCTCAAGTCTTGGTTGGGCCACCAGTTGGCCATTCACTTTCAAAGAAGGGGACTCGCACCATGCCGGAATTCGCAGGTGGAGGGCACAATTCGTGGATGAATTCACCCGAGGGGTTATCTGAATACGCCCATCCCAAGGGTAATCCCCTTTTACATCGAAGTGAACAGTTTTGCCATCCAGGTTCGAGTCGACGCCGCCTGGCACGTATAAATTGACGAACAGGTCCTTCCCTCTCTGGGCGTAAGCATAACCACCGATTGTCGCAACCGTTCGAAGAACATTAGGTGGGCAGCATGCGCAGTCAAACCAAGCTTGCCGATGGTGATTACCTGTGCTTGCAAGGGGATTTACATAGAAGAATTTCGTTCCGTCCTGCGAAACTCCCGCCAGCATCGCGTTGTACAAAGCGTTTTCGACGGCATCGAAGTATTTGGCATCCGCGTGGAGCAGTCCCATTCGATACCCCCACATAGCCATGGCGACCGATGCACATGTCTCCTGGTAGGCACTCAGATTGGGAAGGTCGTAGTCGACCGTAAACCCTTCGTTCGATCCGGATGGCCCGATGCCTCCCGTCAGGAAGATCCGCCGATCGATGACATTGTTCCAAACCTTTCCGAGCATCTTCTCGATCTTGGGGTCGCCTGTTTGCCGCACAACATCGGTGGCACCAGACATCAAATAGGCTGCGCGCACGGCATGGCCCTTGATCTCTTTGTGCTCGGTGATCGGCACATCGTCCAGCCAATACACTCCATCGTAATCTGCTTCGGGGGTGTTATGCTCCTTGGCGAAGAAGTGGCTGCCTCGAGTCGTAACCAGCCGATTTGCCAAGGCAAAGTACTTCTGATCACCCGTTGCATTGGCCAATTTCACCAGCGCGAGTTCAAGCTCGGGGTGTCCACAGTAGCCCAGTTGTCCACTCTCCGGGCCATACCGGGTGTTAAGCAGGTCCGCATATTTGGTTGCCACGTTAAGCAGGTTCTTTTTGCCCGTAGCCTCAAAATGAGCGACCGCAGCCTCAATGAGGTGCCCCGCGCAATACAATTCGTGGTTGTCTCGCAGATTCGTAAATCGACGTCCTGGCTCGGTTATCTGATAATAGGTATTCAAATAGCCATCGGGCATCTGAGCTTTCGCGATGACGGCGATGATTTCATCGAGCTTTGCATCTAGCGCCGCGTCAGGATGCGTCGCCAAAGTATCGGCGACACCCTCGATGACTTTGAAGGCGTCGGAATCCTGAAAGACAAAGCCTTTCCTTCCTGAGAGAGCTCCCTCGGCAGCCAGCTTGAAGTTGGCTAGATCGCCTGTCTTCACCAATTCATCGAGCGAATGTGGAACCGAACCCTTTCGGTTAATCTCCTGTCGGCGAGCCCAAAACCGGTCTTCGATTTTGACTTGCCGATAGGAGATGCCGACCAGCCCATCAGGCTTATTCAAAGGAGTCGTCAAAACGAGAGGGAACGCTAGATGAAGCAGAAGCGCTGAGATCATGACTGACCACAGTTTAGATGCTTCCGGCCCCGTACGTCACTTCGATTTGCGCAGAGCGGCAGGTGGAATCACAAATGCTTGCTTATCGAAGCCTCCCGGCTTGACCGCAGCCCAAACGGCTTCCCAAGTTACGAGTTTCACCGTGCTCTTTGAAGGGCCAACTGCAGTCTGGATAGTGACAGGCAAGTTATGGCTTGCGTCAATCGTCACCTGAATCGAAATCGGAGAAGCGTTGGGATCTCGTTTCACGATCGTCATCCTTTTCTGGTGAATGATCTGGCCCTTGTATGCATACCGCCGCTCCTCCACGAAAATCCGCATTGGAGTCTTTGCTGCGCGAACTGACGAAATTAAGCTGCCGAGGGGATGCCCGCCTCTTATTGGAGAAAACATGAGCTTCGGAAAGACTGTCGGCCACTTGTCCAGCGGTGACGTGGAATCCATCTTAAAGCTGGAGAGAGGTTGAACATTGGTAAACCCTTTTCCAATCACAAAGAGACTGGATGTCTTACCGTCAGACACGAGTGTCCTTTTGCTAACTGCGGTTTCGAGCCCCTTCGTGCCAATTTTCTCAAATGTCATCATCGGATATTCGATTCTGAACATCTTCGAGTCTTTGATCTGGACCTTGCAGCTACTCTGCCCGTGGCCATCCTTATCTTTGTAATAGACCGTTACGTAGACCCCTGACCCCTTCAACCAACTGAGGGCAAGGTCGGCCTCTTTGGCGAGTGCCTCGGCAGATTCCGGGCATGGCTTCCACCCAAGAGCCATCGTTGTGGGATCAGGTCCTTTCGGGCGGCCACCCTCAAGAAACGGGTTCTGACTGATGCTTCGCGGCGCTTGCTGCGGCGACGTATATCCAAATTCGGTTGCAGCCAGAGTCAATAACCCAGCCAGCATCAAGAGCTTTTTCACAATCATTAGTGTACTTGGCGAGCGTCAATCGATGAAAAGTTCGATCAACGCTCAGTCGGTGACTAGACCGTTGCTGGCTCGGTCTTCCATAGCGAAAGGTCAAGAGATTGGAACGGAGCATCCTTGAGCTGACACTCTTTCAGGAATGCCTTCTCATCGGCCGACATCGCGCTGCCCGTCTGTACTCGATCCGCAATCTCAGCTAACTTCTCAAATCGATCAATGTGGTCGTTGAATCGAACTTCCGCGTAATCTTTCGCTGAGAAGGTAGAGATAAGGAATTGCCAGTCGCTACTCTCGGCCAGCAACATTTCACGAGCGGCTTGAGTGACCAGCTCTTCTGCGGGCCCACCGGCATAGGCTTGAGCCATTTGACGGAGTTTTCGCTCAATCGCATAGAGCTTCTTCCAGGTCCAGTGGTTTTCGTCGTTGATCCAAATGTAGTGATAGCCGCCTTCGCCCCAGCACCCTTCGGGAAGGGTAATCATGTGGGTCGCAGGATCGTTGGCCAACACATCTGAACCGCTCACCATCTCGATATCGCCATCGGCATGAATCAAGCGGGCCAGCTCATAAAGGAATTCGGGTCCCTCAAACCACCAGTGACCGAACAGTTCGGTGTCGTACATCGCGACCAACGTCCCCTCTCGATCTGCCTGACCTCGATAGTTGGCGAGCACATTCTTCATCGTCCGAAGCATGTCTTCGGCATGACCATGAATCCGCTCGAATGCGGCATACGGATCGTAAGGCTCTTTTTTGCCGAGATCAGCCTTGTCCATCGAAATCTTCCAGTAGCGAAGCCGCCCCGGATAGAGTTGTTTGTGGAATTCAAGGTAATTAGGATCGCCCGGATAGCCCGAGTCACCCGACCAGACCTTCACCGTTGTTTCTGGGTCGCGAGCAAAAACGGTGACCCCATTGGGAAGCAGGTAGTGCTCATATTCACTTCGAAACTCGACAGGCGGGGTGAAGTACTTTGCACTTCTCGCGAACATCTCTGCAAGCTGCGGGAAGTTGGCGGCGTAGGTGCCAAGCGGCTGGCCACCCCTGATCATATGGGAATCGACGAAGAAATACTCGATGCCAGATTCCTTGAGAATTTCTTCCGTGCCTGCCCTTGGCCAAGCGATCGAGTTCGGCTCCGCAGGTGACTTCCAATCGTACCGAGGTCGGTAGGCGCATTCCGGTAACCAGAATCCTTTGGGTTTCTTGCCGAAATACTTCTCGTAAGTCTGAACCCCTAACTTGACTTGGGCTCGGCACGACTCGTCGGTGCCCATCAGCGGTTGGTAACCATGTGTGGCTCCGCTCGTGATGATTTCGATGGAGCCCTGGTCTTGGAAGTACTTGAAGGCATCGACGATGGATCGCCCCCATTGGTGTTTGAACTGAACCAGTGCCCGCGTGTATGTGCGTTGCCACATAAGGCCCAACCCTTGCATCCACAGGGGACCTTCACGCTCGAATTTATGTTGATCTTCGATGGCGCTGTCAATTTTTGACTGGCAATAGTGCTCGAATTCGTCCTTGAACGCTGGGTCTTCAAGCTGCTCGGCAAGGATGGGGGTGATGTTAACCGTCCACCGTGGGCGGATTCCCTCGTTGAGCAACCGATCCAACGTGTGAAGCAGCGGCAAGTAGCACTCTGCAGTGGATTCGTTGATCCAGTCGGTGCCGTGGGGAGACTTCCCGTGACTCAAAACATACGGCATGTGCGAATGCAGACACAGGACAAAGCGGCCAACCGGCATGAACCTATTGTAACCTGCTAGAAGCCTTGAGTGGCGCTATGCGAGGGCGTAGCGTTGAACAAGTTCGGGCCAAGTTCCGTCTGTGATCGCAGATCGGATCTCTTGCATCAAGCGAGCATAGAATGCGAGGTTGTGCAAAGTGGCAAGCCTCGCTCCTAAAGGCTCCCCCGCTTTGAACAGGTGGCGGACATACGCGGCGCTATAGCGCTCGGTCTGTGGAAACACGCTTTGTGCATCGAACGGCCCATCGTGGTCGTGCCAGCGCTTGCCAAGGGCATTCACTCGACCATCTAGGGTGTACAACGCGTGGTGTCGGGCCATACGTGTAGGTAATACGCAGTCGAACATGTCGATTCCGCAGGCTACAGCGTGAAGGATGTCTTTTGGATGCCCAACTCCCATGAGATATCGGGGTTTGTCGGGGGGTAACTGTTTGCACGTATGGGCGACCACGGGATATTGCATTTCCGAGGGTTCGCCCACGCTCACTCCTCCAATGGCAATGCCTTCAAAAGGCAATGAAGAGATGAATTGAGCAGACTCGGTCCGCAGGTCCTCATGGACACCACCCTGCACAATGCCAAAGACGGCCTGGCCCTCGCGTCGTGCCGAAAGGTTGCGTGGCGCCCAAAGGTGCGTTCTCCGCATTGCATTCGCCGCCTCGTCGCGGGAACATGGGTAGGGAGGACATTCATCAAGCGACATGCTAATGTCCACACCAAGTTCTCCTTGAATCTCAATCGAACGTTCGGGGGTCAAAAACAGAACAGAACCGTCAAGGTGGGACTTGAATCGAACTCCCTTATCGTCGATCGTTCTCGAGTCGGACAGGCTCATCACCTGGTAGCCACCCGAGTCTGTGAGGATGGAACCGTTCCAAGACATGAAGCGATGGAGGCCACCCAGCTTTTCGATCAGTTTGGATCCCGGTCGCAGTGAGAGGTGATAAGTATTTGACAGCACCTGCTCAAATCCCAGACCTTCGAGGTCCTCAGAACCAACCGTCTTGACTGAGCCTTGCGTGCCAACCGGCATGAAGAACGGTGTTTCAACCGTGCCATGGGGCGTATGAAGCCGTCCGCGCCGAGCGCCGGTGTGCGGACATATCCCTAAGAGTTCGTACCAAACCGTCGGCATCGAACCCACATGGTACCGATTCTCACCCGAGGTCAAACCGGAGGCTGCCAATCCTCGTTCTTTAACGATGTCAAAACGTGATCCTGCCACTGCCCATCGATGAGCAGGTAATCCCTTGCATAACCTTCGACTTGGAATCCGAGAGAACGGAGCAGCTTCCCACTCCTTTGGTTGTGAGGCATGTAATTTGCACTGAGGCGGTGCAAATTACGCTCCGTAAACACGAAATCTATGATTGGAATGAGAGCTTCGCGCATCAGCCCGTTGCCTTGGACATCGTGGGATAACGTGTAGCCGAGAATCCCAGAGTAGCTTGGGTTCTTAGTGATGGCAGTCACATTGGCGACGCCAACCATCTCGTCATCGCGAAAAAGGCAAAACCGAGCCGTTCGACCAGAGGCAAACTCCTGCCTAATAATCGGAATCGAGTCTTCCCACTCCAATGGCGAAAACATGTCGTCGTTGAAGGAAGGCGACCAAGGTTGCAGAAATTCGCGATTTGCCTTGTAGTACTTCGCGTAATGCGCCCCATCTCCAGCCTGAGGAGTTCGTATTAGCAAGCGAGCCGTCGAAAACGAGACGCCGTGTTTTTCCATGTCAAACCAACGCCAACCTGACAGTTCATTATAGTTCCCCCAAGGATGGCAATGAACGCAGTTCGCGAGACCTGGTTACAGGTAAAACCCAATCATGAGTCAGCCTTATGATCGCGTGTTTAACTTCTCTGCCGGACCATGTACGTTGCCGGTTGAGGTACTTGAAGAAGCTAAGGAAGACCTCCTCAACTATAAGTCCACTGGCATGAGCGTGATGGAAATGAGCCATCGCTCCAAGCCCTTCGAGAAAATTCTCGCGGAGACCGAGGCCGACCTCAGAACTCTTCTATCGATCCCAGAGAACTATAAGGTCCTGTTCCTCCAAGGTGGCGCAAGCCTTCAGTTCAGCATGATTCCCCTGAACTTCCTCGGAGCCGGCCAGACCGCCGATTACATTGTCACCGGCGCGTGGGGTGAAAAGGCCCTGGAAGCAGCCAATCTGGTAGGAACCGCAAACGTTGCCTACGACGCGAAGGCTCAAAACTACAACGTCGCTCCCGATTTCAGCTCCATTCCTCTAACGACTGGTGCCGCCTACGTCCATTTCACGAGCAATGAGACGATTCAAGGGGTTGAGTTTCCAACGGATCCGACCGTCGATTCGCCTCTGATCTGCGATATGTCTTCCGACATCCTCTCGCGAGCGGTCGATGTGTCGAAGTATGCACTGATCTACGCTGGTGCTCAGAAGAACATGGGACCGGCGGGCGCAACCGTCGTGATTATTCGCGATGACTTCCTCGCCCTGGGCCCTGCCAAGCAGCATCCAATCCTCGACTACAAGCTGCATGCCAAGAACAGCTCGATGTATAACACGCCACCGTGCTGGACGATCTACATGTGCGGCCTCGTCTACAAACACCTGTTGAAGACGGGCGGAGTCGCGGGATCGAACGAGCGGAATACCGCGAAGGCGAATACGATCTACGACGCCATCGACGGATCAAACGGCTTTTATAAGGGGCATGCTCAACTCGAGTCGCGCTCGATCATGAACGTCACGTTCACGCTGCCGTCGGAAGAACTCACTTCGGCATTCGTTAAGCAAGCGGAGGCGATTCAGCTTGATGGCTTGAAGGGGCATCGTTCGGTCGGTGGCATTCGGGCCAGCATCTACAACGCGTTCCCCATTGAAGGTTGCCAAGCCTTGGCCAGTTTCATGAAAGAGTTCGCGGCCAAAAACGGGTGAGCTCAGATTCAGCATCGGGTTGGAGAGCAGGCGTCGCTCCGGTCTTGGCCGCGGTCAAGACCCACTGGCGTCCGTTCGTTCTCATTCAAATCGCGGCGATCGCGGTAGCGTTTAGCTACTATCTGTTCCCGCCCTTCCATGAGGCAACCGCCGGCATTGCAAAGGTCAAGGCAAACGGCGGCTGGCCGTTTGCCGCGCTGAGCACCGCCTTTGCCGGTGCCGTTTTGCCGGAGCTTGCCAAGCGTGCCTTTTCGCGCGGCAAACGCAAAATGGACTGGGCCGACTTCGGGTTCCAGGTCTTCCTGTTTGGCTTCCTCGGTGTCACTGTCAACATTCTCTACTGGGCGCTTGGTATCTGGCTCGGTAACAGTCCCAGCATCGAGATCGTGGTCAAAAAGCTGGTTTTCGACCAGTTGGTTTACAGCCCTGCCGTAAGCATAACGATCAGTTCGGCACTATTCCTCTGGAAGGATGCCCACTTCAACTGGAAAGCAACCATGGTTCTTGTTCACGACGGAACGTTCACCAAGCGCTACATCGGAAACATGGTCGCCTGCTGGCTCTTCTGGATCCCCGCTCTCTCCGCGATCTACTCGATGCCCCAGGATCTGCAGTTCTGTCTGTACCTATGCGTGGAAGCGGCATGGGCGCTCCTCCTACTGAGCATGGCTGGTCGGGAATAGATTCGCCACCCATCTTCAGGTAACTTCGGCTGCAATGCGAAAGGCTGTCATCGATGTTGGTTCGAATTCCCTGATCCTTGTTGTCGAGGAATTCGATGGCCATGCTTGGCACCGGCTGCATGAGATGACGGCAGTGACGTCGCTCGGAGAAGGGACCAAAGCGACGGGTTTGCTCGGCGAAAAGGGGATGTCGGCCTCGCTCAAGGCTCTCGCCAAGATGTTTGCCGAGGCAAGGAGCCTGGAATGCGAGTCCATTCAAGCCGCTTGCACCATGGCAGTCCGTATCGCCGAAAATCGCGCCGAGTTTCTGACCCGCGCTGCGGCTCAGGACACACCTGCGTTCATCCTATCTGGCGAAGATGAAGCTCAATTGGGCTTTCAGTCGGTAGCCATCGACCCGATCTTTGAACCCTATTCAAGAATATCGATTATTGATCCCGGTGGACAAAGCACGGAGATCGTCACCGCCTCGCGAACCGGGCACGGCTGGGAAGTTTCGTTCCGACACAGCTTTCCGGTCGGGACACTTGGTCTTCGCAGCGGCATCCTCGCCGGAGAATCGCCAAACAGTGGTGCGATCCTTCAAGCGTCCTTCGACCTGGACGAGCTTCTAGGGCTCAACTACCTTCCCGGACATGCTGGAGAGGCTATTTTGCTTGGCGCTACCGGCACAAACCTCGTAAGCATTCGAGAGAAGATGACCTCGTGGGAACCTGACCGAGTGCATGGTGCCTACTTGGACTATGAAGAGGTTAGCAAAGCAGTGGGTTGGCTAATGCCGATGACCGATTCCCAACGAGCCGCCGTCATCGGGATGGAGCCAGGACGCGAAAAGACGATACATATCGGTGCTCTCATCGCAGAACGGTGCCTGTTTGCACTTTCCAGTCCAGGATGCCGCGTGAGCGTAAGGGGTTGGCGGCATGCGCTTTTGGAGCAGGGACTTCCGGGAGCCGCATTCGACCGCTAAAATACATTCAGCGATGTTCATGCACCTATCCCCTAAAGAGCGCTTCGGTTACGTGGCGTTAGGGGCGATCATTTTAACCGGTGCCGGATTTGTTGCCGCCCAAAAGCTCAGGCGACCTGCCGCGATTGAGCTTCACGAAACGCAACAGCCCCCTGTTTCATTCGATCATGGAACATCAAAGCCCGCAGAAAGAGCATCTGGACACAGGGAGACGGGGTCCTCAAGCCAACTCATCATCGATGTTGCCGGTGCCGTCAATCGTCCTGGAGTGATTGCGATTCCTGCCGGATCGCGAGTCTACGATGCCATTCGGGAAGCGGGCGGTCCCACCGAGGACGCCAATATCGATCAAGTGAACCTTGCTGCAAAAGCCGTCGACGGGAGTCAAATCTATGTCCCCCGACGCGGTTTAGGAGGTAGCGGAGCCCCTAGCACTCCCACCGGTTCTATTCGTTCAGACTTGCGCAAGCAGCCAACCAGTATCGTCGACATCAACTCCGCCGATGCCACCCAGCTCAGCACACTCCCTGGCGTCGGCAAGACGCTGGCGCAAAGGATCGTAGACTACCGTGCGGAACACGGAACCTTTCGAGGAGTGGATGACCTGTTGGCTGTGCAAGGGTTCGGAAAGCACCGGCTTGACCAAGTCAGACAGTGGTTAACTGCTGACTAGATCAAACGTTGTCGAATCTATCGACCGCCAAGCCCGCTGAGGGTGACGCCTTCGATGAAGTAGCGCTGGGCAAAGAAGAACACCGCGAGCACCGGGATCATGCACATCGTTGCGAACGCCATCAGCAACCCAGGCTCTCCACCGCGATCGCCCTGGAACAACTGCAGCGCATAGCTCAGCGGCATGTTCTCAGGCGAGTTCACATAAATGAGCGGCCCCATGAAGTTATTCCATGCGCCCATGAAAGTCCAAACCGCGATAACGGCAAGGGCGGGTTTGATCTGCGGCAGCATGACCGACCAGAAGGTCTTCAGATAGGAACAACCGTCAATTTTCGCGGCATCTTCAAGCTCCATCGGGATGCCCTTGAAGAACTGGCGAAGCAGGAACACGTTGAAGGCACTCGCGAAGAACGCGGGTACCCATAACGGATAGAGCGAGTCAATCCAGTTCAGCTGCCGGAAGATCAAGAACTGCGGCAACAGCGTGACCGCACCAGGCAGCATCATCGTGCTAAGCAGAACGGCGAATAGCGGGTCCCGCCCCGGAAAACGCATTCGGGAGAAGGCATAGGCCACGATGGATGAACTGAAGATCGTGCCGATCACGGACATGACGACGAGGATCAACGTGTTCTTCAGATAGACCAGGCCACTCTTCGTCTCAGGTGGCAAGAAGCTAAGCGCCTCGGAATAGTTGGACCACTTCAACCCAACATGTCGAACGGGTTCCACTTCTGCGGGCGCAAAGATCTGCTCCTTCCCTACCAAGGACTCTGGCTTGGTAAAGGCGACTCTGCGATGGCCATCGCCCATTTCCTCAACGATTTTGCCCTCGAAAGCAACCCCATCCGTTTTGCCGGACACGATGGGCACTTCTTTAGGAATCTCCTTGAGGGCAGACTTTTGTGCGTTGAACGTTGACCCGCGAATTGCCAATGGCTTCGTGACATCAATCTTCACGGTTCCATCTGGATTGGTAAGAATGATCGTGCCGTTAACCGTCTGTCCCTGGAAATTAGCTTCGTAAATGGGGTGCTTCTTGTCGAAGTATGGGACGGTGTCTTGGACCTTTGGTATCCACACGATTCCATTTGGCGAGGACATATCTCGATCCTCTTTGAAGCTGGTGATGACCAAGAATGCAAACGGCAGGCCGAAGACGATCGATCCAGCCAGCAATGCGGCCTGGGTGATAATCGTCTTTGCATATCCACGAGTTGTGGACGCTCTTCCCGCAATCACCATCGCTGCCATACCCGCCATGGCGAAGAAAAGAATCGCTGCGCAAATGGGAGCAGTGAGCCAAATACCACCGGTAATGATCTCGATCTTGCTGCCGGAATCACCCTTGTACAGGGCAACAAAAGCAAGCAAAGCAAGGACCCAAGAACCACTCGTCTTGAGCTTGCCAATCCTCTCTTCACTTGTGATCGCCAACAAGCCCTGAATGATTCGATACAGAGCCATCACGAAGCATGCGGTTCCGAGCCACGCCGTGTACGGCATGACAAACCACACCAAGGGAGCGCGAAAACCTGGCGCCGCCTTGGTTTGGGCATGCATCGGAATCAGCGCGGTAATTGCGAAGCAAGCACCCGATGTGACCCCCGCTGAAAGCAGTGATGTCATTCCACGGCGAGTGTCATAGCCCACAGCGTTGAGAGCCATGTGTAGCAGGACCCAAACAGCTCGCGCACCTGCCGCCCATGCGACCCACGAGAGCAGTGTTCCTATGGCGAATATCACGTTGGAAGTCGTCATTTATCTGTCTCGTAATGCACCCATCGTGGGGCCAGTTTGAATTGTGTGAACGTAAGCACAAGGATAATTCCGAAGATCAGCCACGCGATCGCGGAGGCGTATCCCATCTTGAAGAACTGAAATCCGTTGTTGAACAACAAGAAGTTCGAGGTAAGCATCGAGTCATCCGGCCCAACCGGCCCGTCGCCCGACGGCTTCATGATGTAAACCCGGTCAAACTCCTGCATTGCGCCGATGAAACCCATGACGGCGTTGAAGAAGATGATGGGGCTCAACTGAGGGAAGGTGATCGACCAGAACGTCTGACGGGGGTTCGCTCCGTCGATGCTTGCCGCCTCATAGAGCGTTGAGGAGATTCCCTTCAAGCCCGCGAGCCAAAGGATCATGCCGCTTCCGGCTCCCCACATGCTCATCACAACCAGGGCACTCTTCGACCAATCGGCACTGTTCACCCACCCGGGGGGCGAGAGCCCGAGCCAGTTGGTAATCGTCTGTTGCCATCCGGCGTTGATCAATCCCTTGTTCGGGTCGGCGGTGAGGACCCAGAGCCAAAGCACTGCGCTTGCCACTCCAGGAACGATCGCTGGCATATAGAAGAAGGTGCGATAGAACCGCATTCCTCGCGTGGCTTGGTTGAGCAGGAGGGCAATGGCAAGGCCCACCGCAAGCGTCAGCGGCACCGTCAATCCAGCAAGGTAGACCGCGTTTCCAAGCGACTTTGTGACGTTGATCTTGTCTGCCCCAAAGAGGTCTTGAAAGTTCTTAAACCCAACCCAACGTGCTTCGTTGAGAACGTCGTATTGGGTGAAGCTAAAGAACAACGAAGCGAGCATGGGGCCGAGCGTGAGGATGAGGAATCCCAATGTCCACGGTGAAATGAACACATAGGCCCACCAAGCCTCGGACCGCTCAAGTCGTCCCATCTTCTTCCGTAGGAACAGAACCGCGCAGACTAGGAGAGCCACGATCGCAGTTCCGATTCCAGCCCACAGCGGGATCGCGAGATTGATGATTGGATGCTGCTCGCGGTCGAAGAATGCATCAAGGTCGCGCTGCACCACCAGTTGAGCCGCGATGAGAGCCTCTTTCGGACTGGCCTTGTGATAGCAAGCCGTTTCCATCGCTTTCACGTGGTTTGACCACAACGTCTGTCCAACGAAGGTGACCGGTCGGATTCTCCCAAACGGCATCAAGTCGATGTGCTGGCGAAGGGCCGCAGCAAACTTGGGATCGGCTGGCTTAAACGCTTTGAACAGCGCTTCGTTGGCCTCCATGCTGCCCTGCTGGCGAGGAATAAATGAACGGCCGCGGAGTTGTTCCCACTCCTTCTGCGCCGTGTTCTCGATCATTCGCCCTTCGGTGCTGGTCGCGAACTTGATGTACTCCCAGGCGTCTTGGACATTTCGCGCGCCCTTTGGGATCGAGTAGCAGTAGCCACCTACCCACGTGATGAACTGCTCCGGCTCGTTCGCGAATTTGCCTCGGTGGTAGTACCGGTCATCTGGCACAGGAGCCGGGCCGACTCCAATCTCAAGAGACGGGCCATACCGCGATAGATCGTTGAGGATCCAATCGCCATCGATCTTCATCGCGACTTTGCCGAGAATAAAGGAGTCGTTTTCTTTGCTCAGGAAGCCTGATTCAAACTGCTTTGCCTTCTCATAGCCGCCAATTTGGTCGTAACCCTTTACGATGAATTCGAGTGCCTGTTCCGCCTCGGGCGTATCCATCGTGCAATTCCTTCCATCGGGCGACATAAAGCTCGCGTTGTTCTGGAAGGCATACATGTACAACCACACGTTTCCAAAGTTCGGCATGAACCCAACTCGGGTGAACTGACCGTTTTCTAACGGTGGGGTTAGGATCTTGCCGTACTTGAGGAGTTCACTCCAGGTACGTGGTGGCCGATCTGGGTCGAGGCCAGCCGCTCGTAAAGCATCCGCGTTCTCTCGGAAAATCTTCTTGTTGTAGTAAAGGATTCGGTTATCAGCACCGGTCGGAATTCCGTAAACGTGGTTCTTCCAAGAAGCTTCTGTCCAGACCGCTTTGTAGTACTGATCCTGTCTCGGGCACAACGGGTCTTTGGCCTGATCCTTGGCTATCAGGTCGTCGAGCGGCATAAACGCCCCACGACTAGCCCAGTCAGAAATCGAGAAGCGATCTTGATTGATCACGTCGGGCGCAACATTTCCCACGATGCTCGTCATGAGCTTTTGGGGGTTCATGTTGCCCGCGCCCATGCTGAGCACGCGGACGTTTACATCGGGGTGTCGACGTGAAAATTCTCGAACAACAGCTTCGGATCCTTTTGTATCAGGACCAAAACTGATGCCCCAAACGACGAGGTCCCTTTTGTTCTGTTGAGCGGGAGCAATCACCGCCAAAGCAGACAGGGCACATGCCAATGCGAGAGCAAAACGGGGACTCTTCATCGTGTCTGGAACATCGTACTCTGTTTGAGCGAAAAATTGAACTGAGGATACGTATTCTCAGTTTTTGGCCCCTCCAGATGTCGTTAGGATTTAGACCCAATTCTCACCGGAAATGATCTAAACGATTCTAGATTTGGTAACGTCAAGGATATGAAGCAATGGGGCTTCAAACGACCAAAACCAACGGCCGCTTGCCCGGCAATGGGGGTTGAATTAATGCTCACCGAATTTGAGGTGAGGCGACGAATCGAGTTGATTCGCGTCTCCCGACTCGCGCCTTTGCGCAAAGCACGCTTGCTGCTACAGATCGGCAAGTCACTGCACCGACAAGAAGCATCGCTCCACCGAGCGAAGGAGCAGACCGCACTTACGGCCGACCAAAAAGCGGCAGCGGGCCTGAACCGAATGGCCCTTAACGCCAAGCGTATGCACGAAGACGTGCGAGACGCCGCCTTCGAAGCCCTCCACCCCGAAAGGTTTCAGACTCCCTATTTGAGCTAGTGGGATTGGCATCAAATTGGCCACATTTCAGCTTCCTCGAATAAACCACGGGGCGCGGAGTTTGTCTCACGCTAAGTACGCAAGGGACCGCAAAGGATGGTGATCCGTTTTGAAAATAAGACGGTTCTACCAAAACAGACAGTTTATTTTCCGCCTTTGCGCCCCTTAGCGTCCTTTGCGCGAGGCCCTAAATCGTCGTGGGGATTTCCAAACAGTTCGCTCCAATGACGACCCAAACGGACTCGACCCGTGTCCCAACACGGTTGGTAAGCCCGTCACCGACCTTCAAAAAGTCCTCGCCGCCACCTATGAGGCACGCTATCACTTCGACGACCCCGACGGACCGGCACTCGTCAGTCTGCCTACGGAAGTCAAGCCTTTTGAACTCATCGGTCGGACTGGCCCCGTCCTTTGGGAATCGGGTGACGGTGCACGTAACTTCACAGAATTACAGAACTGTTACGAGAAGGGAGTGACCATGATCGGATTCCACGCTGAGAACCGCGATGCCAAGTCGTGGGAAGACAAACTCGTGACGTGGAATAAGAATCGAACCGAAGCCACACTGATCATCTCCACCTACTACGGCGGCCTCAACGGAACCGGCTACCGAGCCGTCGTCCGAAAGATCGGGTCTGATTGGGTAGTCGTTAGCATGGATATGGCCTACATTTCGTAACACCCGGAATCCATAGCCACCAACCGTGCACATCAGAATCGCGAAGCCTAGACCGGAATCGCCCTCACATGCCTTATCTCGGGACTGTCTACGGACTGTAGGAAGGTACGCTCTAGAAGATGCAGCGAACGGATTTGCTTGATACAAGCGTTGAAGTTCATCAATTGCGCATCAAGCTCCTGCGCGAAAAGTCGCCTGAGTGGCGGCTGCAGAAGGCATTTGAGCTTACCGATCTTAGCCGCGAGCTATTTCCTGAGCAGACTCGACGAGCCTTACGAAAAGAACTAGGAATCAAGTGATTTCAACTCCCAGCCTCGTACTAGAGCTTCTGGAATGCCTTCAGAATCTCGGCATTCAGTTTGTAGTCGGAGGCAGTTTCGCGAGCAGTGCATGGGGTCAACCACGTCAAACGTATGATTTGGACGTCGCAGTTTTGCTCACACATAGCGACGTTCAAGACTTTCACGAAGCAACGAAGCAAAACTACATGGGCTCTGAATCTCAGATCCTTGAAGCGATTGAATCGACCGAGGAATTCCGATCCTTCCAACTCCTACACATTGAAGAGACATTCAAAATTGACTTCTTTGTCCTCAATCCGAGCGACTATGTGTCCGAGTCCCTTAGCCGTGCCAAGCTTTACGAATTGGCACCAGGCAGGAGTTTTCCATTTGCCAGTCCAGAAGACACGGTCATAACCAAACTCCGCTGGTTTGTCCTCGGCAACAAAGTTAGCGACAAGCAATGGAACGACATTGTGCAAGTACTAGAAATTCAGCAGGGCAGGCTCGACGAGGCATTTTTGGACAAATGGGCAAGGCACTTCAGCGTCTTTGATCTCCTTGTGGAAGCTCGTTCGCAAGTTGTCCCAATGGCTTGAATATGCAACAGAGCAAAAGCGAGCAAATCTCCAGACTACGTAGGCGAGGTTGCTCATCGTCATCTCGTTGACCAATAGAACGCCAGCGGCCAACACCGTGAGAGGCTTCCTTTCTGACCTGGTCTGGAGCTAATGGTGACAAACACGGCTTGCTCCTGCATTGTCGATCGCCTGGTCTTCAACGAATCAGGAGTTCCAGTGAAGCAGCACTTCCTGTAGAATTTCAGGAACGGCTTTGATCGCTTGGCATCACGGCCCACACTGCCCGGAACACAACCATGACTCGAACCTACCGCAACACGTTGGTCATTCCTATCTTCGGCTTGTTCTTGGTGCTTTTCTCTCTCGTCGTTTCTAGCAAAGCGATCTATCACCTCGCCACCGGCACGCCGATGATCGCACGCAGCGGGAGAAATGACGTCACCGGACATGTCGCATCCCAACAGGAGATGGTCACCAGCGCTGTCATCCCTTTGATCGCAACCGTGCTGGGCAGCTGCTTAATTTTTGGCTGGAAGAGCATGACGATTGAATTGGATAACATGGGAATTCGTCAGCGTGGGTTTACCGGAAAGGTGACGTTCGACTCAAGTTGGAAGGAACTCACCGAGGTGGATAGGCGAATGGGCAGCCGCGGACGCTCGTTCTATATCATCGCCAGCAAATCCGGAACTATGGAGTTCGCAAACGCCGAAGGCAACCTCGCCGAACTCACGGGAGAGGTCAAGCGAAAGGCCGTTCACCTCGATTTCTCGAAGTGGGGGTAGTGCCTCCACATCGAAGGATGGTTTGAATTGGAGAAAAAATACCGACTTCATCGCATTTTCTTCTTGGCTGCCAAACCGATGGGGCTTGTTGTCATTGGCATCATTGTGGGTGCCATCGGCAACTCGCTCGGTTGGTTTTCGTTAGATAGCAGCAAAATCGCCTACGCCGATGGCCTGAGATTTCAATTGACCCGTGGGGGCAGCTTCCTTGAGGTGAGTGTCGATTCGAGGAGAGGGTCCGACACCGGCGACCCAACAGCCGTCGTCACCATTGCGTTTCCCAAGCCCGACAAATACTGGACCATCCGAAGGGACGATGGATCTGAGTGGACGCTGGACGGAAGCGAGATTACAGGGATGGCCCGGTCAAAGCCGCCTCCCGCTGGTTTCGACGACATCGTCTACATTGACCCCGACATGATCGTTTCTTTCCCAGTTCGAAGGCACATTGATGGCTATTTACACATAGACGAGACCCGGATTGTTACCAAGCCTGAGGTGCTGCAGGTACTGGCTGAGGAACACACCCCATTCTGGAAATCAAAAGTGGATCTGCCGCGCTAGGTCGCGCGAGTGGAGTACAAAACACGAGCAACCTGAGATCTGGCAAGTTGTTGTCTCAATTCGACTTACCTGGAGCAAAATAGAATCATGCATATGAACCGCCTTTCCTGGAAAGGAATTTCTGTTTGGTCTGTGGTCGTCGGAACCATCGTTCTTTCTAGCTCCGCAAACGCCCAGACGAAAACCCTGAAGGTTGGTGATCCCGCCCCGGGTTTCCATGTCGGAAAGTGGTACAAGGGCGAGCCGATCAAGTCGCTCTCGCGGGGGCATGCGTATGTCGTTGAATTCTGGGCAACACGCTGCGGTCCGTGCGTCGCCGGGATCCCTCACTTGTCTGGATTGGCAAAACGCTATCGCGGCAAGCTTGATGTCGCTGCAGTGAGCGTCCTCCATTGGCAAGACGACTCGCCCAACGACACCCCGGCATTGGTCAAGGCATTCATGAAAACCGCCGATGGCAAAGCGATGGGTTACCACGTCGCCCAAGACACCGACAACGCCTACATGGTCAAAAACTGGCTCGGCGCAGCCGGTTTTGAGGAGATCCCTTGCGCGTTCGTCGTCGGCAATGACGGCAAAATCGCCTGGATGGGTTCACCAAAAGACCTCGACCCCGTCCTCGCACGCATCGTTCGCTAAGCGTGCTACCCATTGCTCGTCCTTGACCTGCGCTGATGTCTCCGCCGGGAGCCATCGGCGGAGCACCGTAGTCACCAGCCAAATCCGTAGTCGGCGGTGATCGTACCGACGCAGCAGCCGAACGGAAGCACACGTGAACCGTAGCCACCAACCAGATCCGTAGTCGGCGGTGATCGTACCGACGTAGCAGCAGAACGTAAGCACACGTAAACCGTAGCCACCAACCAAATCCGTAGTCGGCGG
>CAILEM010000123.1 GCA_903833215.1 uncultured Armatimonadota bacterium | reverse complement strand
TCTCAACCGTACGAGACTCCTCGTTCAAAACCACCGAAGACACTGACCATGAAGATGTCAGACCCAACAACGAAGAGAAAAGATCTGTGTCACGCACGCAAGAAGATTACGCGAACCCACACGATTCTTCATAGACCCTGAAATACACGACCTCAACTTGACTCGGCTTTGACCTGCCTTGAACTCGCTACAAAATAGCGCGAATGGTTTTGAGGCATAATCTGAAACATGACAAACGGCGAAAAAATGGAAGAAAAGAAGCTGGAAACCGCCACGCTCACAGTTAGTGTCAAGTACAAGGATGCATTCTTACCGGACTGCGGAGTACGATTTCGCGGAGCATCCTTTGATTCGGGACCGATTATGCTCACGAGAGACGCCTTTCCAATTGAGATGAACGTTCCAATAAAAGAATTTACTGTTACATTGAAGCGCCCTTGGAAAGAACCCGGTGACAAGCCTGTAATCGGAGCAGAGATTGGTCTTGAAGATTTTGAGGGGCCTCGAGAGTTAGTCTTCATTATCGTTGACGGCAAAAAGAAAAGTGACTAGGCCGTCGCTCAGGGACAAATCCGATACATTGAATGGGGATTGGAACCCGCGAACTTTGCCGTGAAAGGCGAGGTTCTAGCTGCTAGACGACCTAGACGGCCGAACTTCTAAGAGTCTGGACCCTCCACAATGTTTAACGCAGAAGGCTTGGTACTCCGAATGGGATTCGAACTCCCGATTCGCTTCGCGCAATTACCCTCCGGCGGGACTTCGCTTTGCTCGGCCGCGGCGCAGGAGTTCTCTCCCAGCCCGAAATAAAAAAGCCTTAGAAAAGGTGGCAGTTGCATCCACCCATTCTAAGGTTTTGGTACTCCGAACGGGATTCGAACTCCCGATTCCGCTTCGCTTCATTTCCCTTCGGCGGGACTTCGCTCCGCTCAGCCGCGTGCACGAGCTCTCACAAGCCCGAAATAGAAAAACCTTAGAAAAGGTGGCGGTTGCATCCACCCTTTCTAAGGTTTTGGTACTCCGAACGGGATTCGAACCCGCGATCTTCGCCGTGAGAGGGCGATGTCCTAAACCGCTAGACGACCGGAGCAGACGGCTAGGAATATTACCTTGAATGGAATCCGGTTCGCCACCCAATTCACTTGCTTGGTTTGATTCTTAGGGTCTGGGCGACGGCATCGGCGATGGATTCGATGGTTTCGGGGGCTTCTTCGGTGACAAACCTTAAGGTGTAGGTGTTTGGACCGTCGATGACGACGTAACTCATTTGGTGCAAGGTCATACCATCACGTAGGGAATCGTGTGCCGAGAACTTCTTGGCAGGGCCGATGGGCAGGGTGGCGTCGGTTGGAGGTGGTGGTGAATGGTAGTGGAGCTTCTCCACGTCTAGCGCATCAGCAATGGCGATAGGTCCGTTGCCGTGGGTGACTTTAAGGTAGAAACGGGTCCGACTTTCGCCAGGGATGGGCTTGGAGCCGTTGATGACGTTGAGGACGACGCCTTTCTTTTCTAGGGCAGCGAGGGCTTCCGCTTCTTGCTTCTTAGCGTTTTCGTCTGCCCGCTGTGCGATCTTCTGCATCTCTGCGCCGAGCGAACCCTCCGGAGCGGCTTGGTTGTCAATTCCCGAGTTACCTAGTTTTGCCGCGAGATCTGCGAGCCCATTGGCGGCGTCAGTGCCAACCCGCCACCCTGATGGCACGCCCAGTGAAACGACGCCGTCCTTCGACGTCGCCGGTGTCCAACCGGGTTGAAGCTGCGCAGGAGGCGCGTCCTTCACATGAAGCTCCTCAGCCTTCTTGCAGCCAGTGGACCCGAGCACAACGATACAGGGAACTAGCAGAAGTAGGATTCGCGATTTAACCACGAACCCTAGGGTATCGTCCTTCGCTGGAGGGAATCAAGTCGAACTCAAGTGGCTTAAAACTTTATTATCTTTTCTGTGTAATGGATATTGCTCTAACCGCTCCATTCACTTCGAACTGCTTTGAGTAACTCACCGTCACTACCGGAGTGAGATTCTCAAAGCCGGGGATCAAGACAGAGGGTGGGGAACTGTAACCTGAGCCAGGACGCGTCATCTTGATCGAGACGATCTTGCCCTTGGATACGACGGCATAGGCCTGAGCAGGTGTTGCAGGCCAGCGTTCACCGCGTTCCGGCTGGTATCGGTAGTAGTCGCTAACAGTGTCAAGTCGGTAATTGGTGATGCCATAAGGGCTCAGCACGGAAAGGAGGGCATCCTTGTTGCGCCGCACCTGTTCGGGTTCCGGTGCACGTCCTCGGGCAGGAGTGACCCCGGAGAATGCTTTTCGGAAGACTTCAGAAGGGACGCCGAGGGCGGCAGCGATAAGAATGATCGGTCGTCCACCATCACGACGGTCGGTTTCGTAGCCACCGGTGAAGGTGATCGGGATTCGCTTGGTTTGGCCGTTGGCGGCTGTGCTTATTATCGCGAGGGTGGTGATTGCCAGAGTTGGAAATGCTTTCATCGAGGCTCCTTCGGGGTGATGGAGCGAGTTTAGGCGGGTGAGATGAGGAAATTCTGAAGGCGTTTACGGGTTGCCCGGGCCCTGATATCGCCATGAGCCCACGTAGTCGGCGGTGATCGTACCGACGCAACAGCCGTCGGAGTTGTGGGTAATTCTAAGTCGGTTTATGGCCAACGAATTCGAATCACACCGAATACCCACTGGTAGCCCCGGTAGGGGCGAGACGATACCAGCCCAGGCTGAAAGCCTGGTATTTGGTCGCCCCGAATGATCCGGCGCGAATATTCGCGGCGACTCCGCGGTGGATCGCAGGGATTAATCCCACCGACTGCCCACTGGTAGCTCCGGTAGGGGCGAGACTATATCAGCCCACAGTCTGAAAGCCTGGTTTTTGGTCGCCCCAATATCCAAAGCGCCGGAGGTGCGATATATACCGTGAGCGGGCTTCGCCCCGAACGCTCCGGTGTGAATACGTCGTTGCGATTCCGCGGTGGATCGCAGGGATTAATCCCACCGACTGCCCACTGGTAGCCCCGGTAGGGGCGAGACTATATCAGCCCAGGCTAAAAGCCTGGTTTTTGGTTGCCTCAATGTCAAGAGCGCCGGAGGTGCGATATATACCGTGAGCGGGCATCGCCCCGAACGCTCCGGTGCGAGAACGTCCCTGTGAGTCCTCGTCTTGACACACTTGAAGAGATTGAAATGGCCGACTTTTGGTGTTGGTGATCGCAGGCTCCGGAGATAATGGTGCCTGGGGCACGCAGAGCGGAGGCCATCCTCACCCTACCCTCTCCTTCCATAATATGGAAAGAGAGGGGCCTGCCTGGCCGGCTCTGGCTTTGATCGGGATTACCTTGCCCCTAATTCGTCCCGTAATGCTTCCGCTATTTCGGCGGCGACCAGACGCACGGGATCGTGTCGGCGATGTGGGTGAAGCCTAGGCGTTTGAGGATTGGGAGGCTCGTGGGTAGGGCGTCGACTTGGAGGTATCGGGCGCCTAGGGCAAGGGCTTCATGTGCTCGGGCGGCTACGATGGCTCGGTAGATGCCTTGGCCATGAAAGGCTTCGCGCGTGCCACCACCGTAGAAGCCGGCGAAGGCGCTGTTCGGGGATGTGTAGAGTCTGCCTATCGAGACTGGCTCGCCGGAGACATACGCCACATAGGCGTCGTGGCCCCTTGTGCCACTGGCGATGGCTTCCGCGAGTTGGTTTGTCGTAAACGAATAGTCTTTTGCAAAGACTTCCTCTGCAACGGAGCGGAAGTCCGTCAGTTCACCTTCGTTCTGCACTCGCTTCACTTCAATACCGGCAGGGAACTGAAAAGGCTCAAGTCCATCAGCGAGGTCATACATAACGAGGGATTCCAAGTCTTCAACCTCAAATCCAGCCGCCTTCAACCGCTCGACTAGATTCGAAGGTTCGTCGAACGAAAATGTTTTCCACTCGAAGGAACGGCCTAATTCCCGAAAGTGGGAAATCTGCTCTTGGATCTCAGCATCAGCGTTCTCCGTTGTGAGCGCGAAGGCTGTGACGTAACTGTAATCGCCTGCGGTTCCGCAGCGCCGCGTGACGAAAGGCAACGATTCGAGCTCTTCGCCACTCCAATGAAGTGTCCTTGCCTCGTTGCGAAAAGCGTCAACGACACCAGCCACATCCATCAATTCTTCCCAAACCCCATGGGTTTGTACAGCCAAGCCCGTGCCAGGGCAGACTGATCATTGCTGTGAGGGCCGGTCTCCGCCACCCCGGGAGTGACGACATTCCGACCGTAGATTCCGCTTTTCAGGAATTCGATGACCTGGATGTAGGTGCCTCGGTTGGAGTAGGGAACCGGAGTTGGGTCCAGCGAACGGAAGCCCGGGGCGTGGAATGGACCGGGTGGATTGGCAGCAACCCGGGCAAGGGCGGCTTCGACAATCTGCTTAGGAGTTCTGTCTCCCAAATAGTTGAAGTGCGTCTTTCGCTCAAGGGCCCGAAGCATCATCGACGGCTGAAGCGCAAGGTTGAAGAACTCTGGGTTCAAGAAGCTGCCGGCGTTCGATAGGAATAACTCCTGCCTTAACGCCGTTTTGAAGGCGTCGAAAGCACCGGCTTGGAGTGATCCATCGAAGGTTCGTCCGTCAAAGCCTTCGATCAACTCATAACCGGGGGCGCCCTTCGCGAGTTCGACGTATGGCTTGAAGAATGGCCAATCCTCGTCCATCCGGGCAATGGACCATGCGGACATCTCTAGATCTGCAGCATTGAGTAGCGGTTTGTCGAGCGTGGATAGCAGGGCCGAGTTTCGGAATACCTTGCCCCAGGCGGGAGTATCGAAATTTGGCCACCAAGAAACGGGTTTGTTGTTCCAATTCGCCAAGAATCCAGCCTTGGGGTTGCGTACGCGCGGCATTTCGGCAGGACTTAGTAGTCCTTGCCAGTTATAAATGGGGTCTCCAGGGGTGGGGAAGCGAGTATCGAGGCCGGGAGCGCGTTTCGGGATAAGTCCGAGGTACCTCCAACCAAAATCGCCACTCGATGTAGCGTAAAAGAAATTGAAGTTCATCGTCGCTTGGTTGAGCGAGGCTTCAATGGCGTCGGCCGAGTTTGCTTGCCACAACCCGATCCAAGAGTTGAATGTCTCCAACTCTCGCATCCAATAGCTGGAACGCTTGGAGAACAATGTTTTGCCTGCTGCCATCACGACGGGCCCAGCGATTGTTCGTTGTTGCTCGACGACAACGTCATCGCCACCCTTCACTTTGATCGTGCGCTTGATCCTTGTGATGGGGCGGGATCGGTCACCAGCTTGATAGTTCGATCCGTCGGTTGGATAGAAGAAGATGTCGTCGGTGTCGGCCACGCCACTGGTCAAGCCCCAGGCGAACGACTTGGTGTGTCCGACAATGATTCCGGGAATGCCAGGAACATCCATGCCGACTGTCGCAAACCCGGGTGCTTCAATCGACATTTCGTGGACCAAGCTCGGAACCCGCATTCCCATCTGAGGGCCAGACAGGAGCAATGGGTGACCGGTGGCCGACTTCTTGGGGCCAACAACGACGCAATAACTACCAGTGTGGAAGGGGGAAGACAGCGACTCTGCAACGCGAGTCGATTCTTCACGGGAGCTAATACGGATTCCGCCCATCAGCTGGAGCAGCCCTAGTTTGGGGAGTTTGGCGAGTTGAGCTTCTGTAGCTGAGCGGCTTGGCTTATCGAAATTGGGATGATTTCGTGCGAGAGGGTCATCCGAAGCGGCTACGGTCGGGATGGCGTCGGGGTCATTGAACCACGCCATATCATCAAAGACGTCAAGCGCTTTGGTTCCGATCGGCTTCTGAGTCTGGAGATAGTTCAGAGCAGCAAGATTTCGAATCTCCCCCGCGCCGCCGCGGCCGAACTGCTGTAGCAGGCGTACGCAAATAGCGACGGTATCAAGCGCGGTCCAAGGCTCGGGTTTGAATCCATTTTGCCGATATCCCTCCGGCAATGTGGAATCTGAACGAGTGCGTATATAGGCGTTTACACCCCTGACATAGGCTTCTACGACGGTCTGGGCGGCCGGAGTCAGTTCTCTGTATTGGTCCAGAAGTTCATCGTCGGTATAGCCCGTGGTGACGATATCCTTGTCGGACCCGAGGAACGATTTGCCTAAAACTTCTGCAAGACGGCCCCGAGCCAGCCGGCGACTGGTTTCCATCTGCCAGAGTCGGTCCTCGGCGACGGCATAACCCGCCTGATAAAACGCATCGGTGAGTCTTTCCGCATGGATGTGAGGGACACCATAGGTGTCTCGGGAGATCGCCATAGATTGGCGGGCGGCAATGAGAAGTAGAACGGCGATCATGAGAAGTTTGCGTCCCGATCATACTCGGGACGCAACGCCGTTGGTTCGTTTACGGCAGGGTTCGTCTACCGCCGCCCAGAGCTTTTTTTCCGAACAGTTGGTATCCGGCATACAGAGCTCCACCGACGATTGCGACGGGCAGCAGCAGCGAGAAGATGCTGAACACAATCTTGAAGATCCAGTGGATGGCGATCCAGACTGCAATGGCTCCGACTGCGAAGGTGATGATATTTCTTGTTGTAGTGGACATGATTCGCGAGGCCCCCTGCCGACGAAACTCGTCTGCGCTGATCCTATATTCCTGTAACGGGGTAGGCCGTTGTAAGGATGCGTTTAATAGTCTTTTGACCTAGGATATTGTACGCGGTTGGAGACGATCGTGGGAGTGTAAGCTATAGGCATGCCGCTTACCGTTCTGCGCGCCCAGGCGTTTGATGCCAACTCCGATGAGCCGCTTGTGATTAATGCTGGACTGGTTGCTGATTGGCTGGTCCGATTCCTGAAGGACGAGTGCATTCGGCGGCGGGGCGTGACCAAGGCGGTGCTAGGCCTTTCAGGTGGTGTCGACTCCGCAGTCGTCGCATATCTCGCCGCAAGGGCATTTGGGCCGGAGAATGTGTACGCCTTCCGAATGCCTTACAAGATCTCCTCGCAGGAGAGCATTGATCACGCGAATCTGGTCGTGGACGACCTCGGCATCAACGTCCGAACGATCGAAATCACGCCGATGGTCGATGGATACATCGGGTCGCACGAGGAAGACATCAGCCCGAGCCGCCTTGGTAACGTATGCGCCCGAACCCGCATGATCGTGATCTTCGACCAAGGCGCAAAAATCGGAGCGTTGCCCATCGGTACCGGAAACAAGAGCGAACGTCTCTTCGGCTACTACACCTGGCACGCCGACGATTCACCCCCAATCAACCCGATCGGCGACCTGTTCAAGACTCAAGTTTGGCAACTCGCCACCGAGCTTGGCGTCCCCGGCGAGATCATCAACAAGCCTGCCTCCGCCGACCTCATCAAAGGGCAGACCGATGAATCGGATTTCGGAATCACCTACGCCAAAGCCGACCGCATCCTCCACTTCATGACCCAAGGATTCACCATGGCTAAGTTGGTCGAGATGGGTTTCGCCCAGTCGGAAGTCGAGCTCGTCTGGAAGCGGGTAGACACCACTCACTGGAAGCGGCGTTTACCCACCGTCGCGATGCTGAGTTCGACCGCGATCGGCGAGTACTACCTCCGACCGGTTGATTTCTAAACTCTAGTGTGGGATTGTGACTGAGGTTTCTCAGTTTGAGCTGGGTATTAGTGTCTCACGCCAAGTCCGCCAAGGCACGCAAAGGAGGAGAAATGTTTGTCGAGCCCCGTACGGGCCATTCCTTTGCGTTCCTCGGCGGACTTTGCGTGCCAATTCAACAACCGTCAATAAACATCAGCAGCCGAACAAACAACCCCGACGCTATGAACCCTTCTTCACCTCAGCGAAAGGCGTCAAAGGCGGCATCAGGTAGCAGCCTTTCGGGTCTTGCTGGATGCCGAAGGGGCTGAAGAAGGAGGAGCCTCCGCTGGATGGACGGGGATTCTTGCCGTTAAGGATTTGCTCAATCTCTCGTCGGCTGTCCGTCAGGTGCATCGCGGTCACGCTGTTTCCAGCGCGAGGAATCGCGGCATCAATCTTCTTTGCGAGGTTGCGCAAAGAAGCCTTAACGTAGAGGCGAAGGTCGTCCTTGGTGTTTCCGTTCACCTTGCCGTCCAGGACCCGCAGATACGACCGCTGAACGATCCGTCGGAAGGTCTCAACTTTGGGGTGAGCGGTTCCTAATTCTGTCCAGACACCGTTGGTGATATCTCCAACAAAGTCGCCAACTCCATAGGCATTGGCGCCGTTGATGGCTTCGTTCTCCACAAGTCGAGCAATGCGCGAACCTGTAAGCAAATAACCCATGAGCAGATCTTCCATGCCAACGAATTGGTCCATGCTGCCATCGGGTCGAATTTTGTTGAGTAAGTCCTGATTGAAGAGCGCTTTGGGCAGATTAAAAGCCTTTTCAACCACTAACTTCGCCGCACGACGCTGCTGAGCGGCCGGGACAGGCTTGAAGACGGCTCCGCCACGTCCGGCATGGTAGTCCGTTTCCACAACACCACCGATAAGAAGTCCGGTGTGAAGTAACTCGGTTAACCGCTGGCTCATCAACGCAGAATACATGCTGGTCAGGTGGGAATAATCTTCACCGAACTTTGTGCTTGCGGGGAGCAAGTAAGTGCTCGCGATCCGATCAATATTCAGCAGACCAAGACGAGTCGCCTCAACACTGTCATCTCCGATGCGCTCCGACTGGGTTGTAGGGTCTTGCGAATACTTGTAGTTGCCAAATCGCAGCCAGGGATTGCCAACCTGCGCACTTAACCATTTATCCAACGTGGGCTTTTCATCATCCGCCGATTTCGCGGAGGGAATGGGGGCATACCCATAGTGGATCGCAAATTTGTCATAAGCCCCGATCATCGGAATGAACCGGGTCACTCCGTCTTCGGGTTGTGCAACGTAGTTGAATCGCGAATAGCTCATGATCGACGAGTTGTCGCCATGCTCCGAAGTGAATTTCGGATCGCGAAGCTGCGCAATGGTATATGCGGCACTCGCCTTGTAATTGTGCTCAAGGCCAAGGGTGTGGCCAACCTCGTGGCACAAAATGTAACGAAGCAGCGAGCCCATGAGTTCATCGGAGAGGGGCAGCTTGCGCGACTTTGGATCGGATGCAGCGACTTGCGAGAAGTACCATGACTCTGCCAACTCAACGACGTTGTCCCAAACGATGATGTGGGCGGAAATCGTCTCCGCGCTTCGTGGGTCTTGGATCGACGGACCCATCGCATTTTGCGTGGTCGAAGGCGCCCAACGAACCACCGAATAGCGAACGTCTTCGGGATCCCAATTTGGGTCGTCGTCCCTCGACGGTGCATCGAGGCAGGAGATCGCATTCGAAAATCCTGCTTCCTCGAAGGCGGGTCGCCAGTCTTCAACCCCCTTTTTTAGGTAGGCTCGCCACTTTTCGGGCACTTCGCGGCTTAGGTAGAAAACGATCGGCTTGACCGGCTCTGAAACGGGTTGATTGGGGAACTTCTTCTCCAGCCGGAAGCGGTCGATATATTGTCGATCAACAGGGCGATTAAGGGGGCCGCCATACTCGGTGTATCCAATGGTGAAGTAGCCAATGCGGCTATCCTTTAACCGGCCCTTCATCGGCTTTTCGGGAAGCAGAACCAGGCTGTAATGTACGGTAACGCTGATTGCGCTCGACGTTGGACCACCGCCACTCGGCCCAAATAGACTCATTCGATTGAAGCCAGCGCTAAAAGTGAGGAAGGATCTTGTCTCGATGTTGTCCGGGTATGCCTTGACACGGTCGATATAGGAGCGGGAAGGATCGGCCCCGCTCGTTCCGATCGCATCTCGCACCGAGAAATCTTGTGGGTCGCTTAAGAAGAGGTTGGTCGCATCAATGACAGCCGCCTTGTCGCCGTTCTCGGTGAGAACCTCAAATGACATCAGGATCGGTTCGATCGTGTTGGCATCCACTCCAACCTTTCTCGCACCCGAAGCCTCTGTTCGCATGCTGTAGTCGACATTGCGTAGGTATATCTTGTTTTTGCGCCGGGTGAATCGAATCACTCGGGTGCCTGCTGCGGTTCCTGGGTAGCCAGAACTTTGTGGGAGTTCGGCGACCTCGGTCTGCCAAAGCAGCTCACGTCCGATCATTGCCTCAGGAATTTCAAGCAGCATTCGCTCATCAATGCGATGGACCTTGAACATGCCCGATTGCGAGACGGCGTCCTTGGTAACCACGTCGCTGTACTTGCGAAGTGCGCCCGGTCGGGGCATGTCTTGGGATAGGGCCACTGTGAAAACAGCCAAGAAAGGGATCAACGTGAGCAAGCGCATGTGATTCGTCATTGTGGATCGGTTTGCGATATGGTAGCGTAACCAAACCGTCATGTCGCCTACACGAACCACGATTCTCGCCTTTGCTTGCGTAACTTTGGCAATTGGGACCGCAAATGCCCAAGTGAAACGGACTTTGAAGCCCGATGACTACAAGCAATGGCAATCTTTGCAGGCACCGCAGATCTCCAATGATGGCCATTGGCTCAGTTACATCATCGCCTTGGTGGAGGGAGACGCGCGTTTCGTTCTGAAGAACAGTGATACTCCTCAAAAGGCCGAAATCCTGAATGTCACGGGTTCGAAGTTCTCGGACGATTCCCAGTGGTGCGGCTATCTGATCGCCCCACCCAAAGCGATCGCCGACAGGTTACGCGAAGAGAAGAAACCAGTTGAGACCAAGTTCTCATTGAGGAAACTCTCAACCGGTGCCGAAGTGACGTTTGAAGGTGTCCAGAGCTTCACTTTCCTTAAGGGTAGCAAGACGGTTCTGCTCCAACACTTCCGTGGACTCACGAAACCGGAAGGCGGAAGTGACCTTGTCGCGGTCAACCTGACCACAGGTGAGCCCCTTACTATCGGCAATGTTGTCGCTGCGGCCCCAAATAAGAAAGGTGACTTGGTTGCGCTGTCCATCGTTAGTGATAGTGGACAGAAGGGCATTCAAATCCTTGAGCCTGCCACCAACACTCTTCGCGCCATCCAGTGGGGCAAGGAAGATGTGTACGACCTCACCTGGGCGGATAAAGCCGATGTCGTTGGGTTCCTTGTAGGAAGCGTGAACGAAAAGAAGGAGGGCGATTTTAATGTCGCCGAGATCGTAACCGACCTTCGTAAGCCAAACCCAACCATCAAGATCTTTGATCCAACGAAGGAGGCTGCCTTCGCCAAAGGGGATCGCATTGCTGAATTTGGCGGCCTTGTTTTGAACGATGAGGGAACCGTCGTTGGATTTGGCGCTGCTGCGTGGAAGGACAAAAAGAAGCCGGATTCTAAGCCGCAGGATAAGCCAGGTGTCGAAGTCTGGAACACGAAAGACATCAGGGTCATTCCAGAGCAAAAGGTCCAAGCCGGTCGAGACAAGCTGAAAACCAAGCTGTGCATTTGGCATCCCGGCGGAAATAGCTTCGCGACGATTTCAGATGGCGACAAACAGTCTGCGATGCTCGTCCCAGGGTTCGAACGGGCTATCGTCATCGATCCCAAGCCGTATCAGAATCCCGTCACCAACGGGGTTTCGTATGACGACATCTATATCGTCGATACCAAGACAGGCCTGAAAACTCGAATTCTGGAAAAGACTCAGTGGCCAGCGATGCCATCGCGCAAAGGAAAGTACCTCACCTACTTCGAACGCAAGAACTGGTGGCTGTACGACATCGCTGCTGACAAGAAGATCAATCTCACCGGCGATATCCGTACGTCTTTTGACGACACCGAGGATGATCACACCGTGCCCGAGAAGCCTCCTATCAGTTCTCCAATTTGGTTGGCCAACGACGATGGTGTCATCGTCCACGACAAGTACGATGCCTACCTCGTAAGGACCGGTACAAATTCGGTGACACCGCTCACCAATGGCCGCAAGGAAAAGCTGATCTACCGGTTTATTTCCCCCGATCAGCCTGAAGACGGCCCGAGCCTCCAGAATCCGTTGTACTTCTCGGTCTTTGACGAAATTGAAAAGTCGTCAGGCTTCTATCGCTGCGATTCAAAGGGCAAAGGCAAAGCCCTCGCAACAGACAATAAGGCTTTGGGTGGCTTGATCAAGGCAAAAGATGTCGATCGTGTGATCTTTACGATGGGCTCGTTCGAAGAATCGCCGAACTTGTACCTCACGAATACGGACATGACGGCGATCAAGCCTGAAAGTAAAACCAACCCTCAGCAGGCCAACTTCTATTGGGGGCACACCGCTTTGGTGAAGTATAAGAGCTGCTGGGGCAAGGAGCTTCAGGGGATGTTGATCTATCCCGCTGAGTACGTGAAGGGCCGACAGTATCCCATGGTGACGTACATTTACGAAAAGATGAGCAACAACCTGCACGCCTATATGGCGCCGGTCGATTGGAGCTCGTATAACCCGCAGGTGCTCTCGCAAAACGGCTACTTCGTGTTCATGCCTGATATCACGTACAAGCCGCGGAACCCCGGCATTTCCGCACTGGATTGTCTAGAACCAGCCGTAGACGCGGTGCTCGCTTTGCATGTAGGCGTGGATAGCACGAAGATCGGTTTGATGGGCCATTCGTGGGGTGCATACCAAACCGCATTTGTCACGACGGTCAGCAAGTACTTCGCGGTTGGAGTTGCAGGAGCACCTCTCACCGAGTTGACGAGCATGTACAACAGCTTCTACTGGAATTCTGGAATCACCGATCAGCCTCTGATCGAAACCGGTCAGGGCCGGATGGAGGTCCCATTCTGGGACGATCCCAAGGCGTATTTCGACAACTCACCCGTCTGGCAGTCCAAGAAGCGCACATCGCCGATCCTAATCACCGTTGGCGATCAAGACGGTGCCGTCGACTGGCATCAAGGGCAGTATCTGTACAACACCCTGCGTCGCCAAGGCAAGAACGCGGTGATGCTGGTTTACGCCGGTGAGAATCACGGTCTCGCCCGAAAGCCCAACCAGCTTGACTATGCTCATCGAGTACGGCATTTCCTAGACGTGTATCTCAAGCACGCAAAGCCGGAGGCTTGGGTTACCGACGATGTCCCGCTGCTGAAGCAGCTTGATCAGTAGTCCGTGTAACCACTCAACACTAGCTAGCGATGATGCCTCCACCCGGAGCCAAAGGCGGAGCGTGGAGGCTTGAATAGACCAGCTTCCGTTGGCAAACGGGATTTTTACATGACGCAATCGGGTGGTGGATAAGCCTCCAGGCTCCGCTATCGCTTCGGCTGGAGGCATCATCGGTTGGTGGGGTCCTTGGTTGTTAGGCTTGGGTTACCGAACTGCCGCCGTTCAATCGTGAATCCACCGCGTCCTGCACGAGCTTCAGAAACGCTTGTAGCTGCTCTTCTGACTCAAAGGCATCTTCCCGAATGGGTGCCATGCCTGGCAGACGCATTCGGAGAAGGATGACTCCGTTTCGCCGGACGGCTTGCCGGACGTTGTTGAGCGAGATGATATTGCGCAATCGTTTTCCATCGCGTGGTTCGGCGATGAAGGCCACCTCGGTAGAGTTCGCCTCGATGTGACATCCACCGGTGAAGAGTCGGCTGGGCTTTGAGGTGATAAGCACCGACCGCGCCGGAATGGAAAACGGCCAGAGAAGGGCAAGCATTCCCAATGCCTGCATGGGACCGGTTGTCATTAGAACCGCAGTGAGTCCTACCACAGGGAGTGGTGCCACAAACCACCAGTACATCCGCACATATTCTTCACTGGCAATGCGTGCCATCTGGGTGCGGGACAGAACAAAGACCTTGCTGACGATCATGGTGGTTACGTTCGGGATACATGTGATTCTGTCATACATGGCCGACTTCAGCCCAACCAGCCCCGCTGACTTCTGTATACTTCCCGCATGCTGATCGTCAACGAGGATGGACCGGTATTGCGGCTTACTTTGGACAGGCCCGAAGTCCGAAATGCCTTTAACGATGTTCTCATCGGAAGGCTGTTCGAAGCGATCCGTGGCATTTCGGATCAAACGCGTGCGATCGTCATCGCCGGGTCAGGACAGTCATTCTGTGCCGGTGGCGATCTCCAATGGATGCAACAGGCATCAACCTACACCGAAGCTCAGAATTTTGAGGATGCTTTGAAGTTGGCGAAGCTGTTCGAAGCGATGGTGACCAGCCCTGCTGTGATTATCGCTCGAGTCCATGGAGCGGCCTTTGGTGGAGGTTGTGGCATTGTTGCCGCCGCCGACGTCGCCATCGCCTCCGAGAATGCTCAGTTTGCATTTAGCGAGGTTCGGCTAGGCCTTGTTCCCGCCACGATATCGCCGTTCGTGATTCCAAAAATTGGCCATGGCCATGCGCGTGCACTCTTCTCAACTGGCGAAGCCTTTGGAGCAACGCGAGCTCTCCAAATCGGCTTGGTCCACGAAGTCGTTTCAAGCGAACTGCTTGATGAAACCGTCGACAAGAAGCTCAAGGCAGTATTAACGGCGGGCCCCAAGGCGGTTGCGGCGGCGAAAGCGCTCGCCCAATCCCCTCCGATGAACCTGGAGGATGCGGCAACGTGTCTGGCCAAGATTAGGGCCAGTGACGAAGGGAAAGAAGGCGTGACGGCATTTCTGGAGCGGAGAGCCCCAAGCTACAAGGTTGACCGATGATTCGAAAACTTCTGATTGCCAATCGCGGTGAAATCGCAGTGAGGATTATCCGGGCTGCCCGTGAGATGGGGATACGCACCGTTGCCGTCTACAGCGATGCCGATGCCAACGCGATTCATACCGGATTGGCCGATGAGTCGAGCGCCTTGGGTGGAAATACTCCAGCAGAGAGCTACCTGGATATCAAGAAGATCATAGCGGCCGCCATCAGCTTGGGAGTCGATGCGATTCATCCAGGCTATGGCTTTTTGAGTGAACGCGCCGAGTTCAGCGAAGCATGTGCAAACGCTGGCATCATTTTTGTTGGACCACCTGCATCTGCGATGCGACTTCTAGGTTCAAAGAGCGCCGCGAAGTCGATTGCCGTGCAGGAGTCGGTTCCGATTGTCCCTGGATTATTTGATGTATCTGCGACCAACGAACAACTCTGCGCTGCTGCTGTAGCGATTGGATACCCAGTCATGCTGAAAGCATCGGCAGGTGGAGGCGGTCGCGGAATGCGAATTGTCCGTGACCCTGCCATATTCCACGAAGAACTGCATACCGCCTCTGATGAGGCTGAGAAGGCCTTTGGCGACGGCAAGATGATGGTGGAGAAGCTTGTAGAGCGTCCCCGACACATCGAAGTCCAGTTACTGGCAGATCAGCACGGCAATGTGGCTTGCCTCTTTGAAAGAGAATGCTCGCTTCAGAGACGCCACCAAAAGTTGCTTGAGGAAGCTCCCTCACCCTACCTATCCGATCACCCGAAGATGTGGAAAGAGATGTGTGAGGCTTCTCGCCGCTTAGCAAAGGCATCAGGATACGTCGGTGCGGGCACTGTCGAGTTCATGGTAGATGAGGCAGAAGGGAAGTTCTATTTCCTGGAAGTCAACACACGCCTCCAAGTCGAGCACCCTGTGACCGAATTCGTTTCTGGGGTCGATCTCGTCAAGTGGCAACTTCGAATCGCCAGTGGCGAGAAACTCACCCTTGCGTCCTCACTCATGGCTGGCGATCGAAAAGCGATCTGCGGACATTCCATGGAAGTGCGAATTGTGGCGGAAGATCCCGCGAAAGGCTTCATGCCGTCGATCGGTACGATCCTCGGATGGGCAGAACCCAAGGGACCCGGAATTCGAGTCGACACAGGCTTCGGTGTTAACGCTGAAGTAACGCGATTTTACGATTCGCTTATCGCAAAAGTGATTTGCCACAGCGACAGTCGCCAGGGAGTGATTCAGCGAATGAGATTTGCACTCTTGGATTTTCACATTCTGGGAGTGACTACGAACATCGGCTATATGCTCGACGTGTTGGATCACCCAGATTTCGGGCTTGGTCAAATTGACACTGGGTTCTTAGGGCGAGAGTTCGCTGAATGGGGGCAAGCAGAATTGCCACCAGAACTGGGCTCAATCGTAAGCGTTGCCGAGCACACCGCAAGTCGGCATGTCTCGGCAACGAATGTTCGATCTGTTTGGGATGAGGCAGATGGATTCAGGAATGCAGGCTAAAGCGTTTTCTTAGCCGCCGCCCATCATTCCGGCCATACCCGATAATTCGATCGGCTTACCTTGAAGGGCAGCCCACTTCTGCTTCTGCTTCGGAGTTAGGATGGCGTTTAGGACAGCGTCAGTCTGTTTTCGTGTCTGCTTGAGCAAACCCATCGCAGCCCCTTGGTTTCCAGTGGAATTCCTCATCATTTTCATCGCGGCCTGCTGTTGTGCCGCTGTCACCTTGGCCAAGGCTTGAGTGAGGGTTGTTTTTTGGCTCGCCGTCAACCCGACCTGACTGCCTACCTTGGGATCGAGAAGGGACTTGGGGCCGAAGGATTGAAGAGTGATCTGGTGAAGTCGTTCGAGTTGCGGCTTGCTAAGGTTATCGACACAAGCCTTCTGCATGGCATCAAACGCTGCCAGAAACACCGGCATCATTTTCTGCTGTTCGGCCGCGGTTGGTGCTTTTCCGCCCATGGAGGAACCCATCAACGGCATCATCTTCATGCCCTGGGTCATGATCGCACTTTGAATCTTCTGAACGGCAGCCGGGCTGGCATGGAGGTCTTTCTGAACACCTGGATCCATCATCAGGGCTGGGTTGTACCAGAGGCTGGGCATTTTGAAGCCCGGAGGCAACTGTGCCGAGGCTGTGCAGCCTAACACGAAGAGCAAACCTAATAGGAGGGACCGAACTCGATTCATACCTGCATTGTATCCGTTAGGTGGGTACCGCCGGCTGAGAAGACCGTTCGATCACCCTTCGGATGCTCCAGTCATTTTCTTCAAGCAACTCCCAAGCCTCATCCTTTGTGGCCGGGGTCAATTCACAAACGATGCGTGCGCAGCGATCCTTAAGTTTTTGATTTTTGGCTTTGACGTCAACCATCAAGTTCTGCATCACTTTTCCGCTCAAAACCATCGCAACGGTGCTAATCCTGTTGAGCGCTAGCTTCTGAGAAGTCCCCGCTTTGAGGCGGGTCGAACCGGTGAGGACCTCGGGGCCAGTGTCAAGGAGGATGCCGTGTTCGGCGACCTCAAGCAGAGGCGCTCCCTTGTTATTTGCGATGCCACATGTCCAAACCCCTTTTTGGCGAGCATGGTGGACCGCAGAGACGACAAACGGGGTGGTACCACTTGCGGCAAGGCCAATCACGATGTCTCTTCGGTTCACCGACATTTCGTTGAGGGCACTGATGCTTGCGTAGATGTCGTCTTCCGCGTCTTCGACAGCTTTGTCGCGTGAAGCGGTACCGCCAGCGACAACCGCAACAAAGCGGTCTGGCTCAATTCCAAACGTTGGCGGCATTTCTGCCGCGTCGGATACGGCGATTCGGCCGCTTGTGCCAGCTCCGATGTAAATAATGCGTCCGCCCGCTTGAAACGCTTCCGCCGCCTTTTGTGCAGTCAAGGCGAGCGCTTCTTCTGCTTGGGCGAGACATCTCAGAACGATTGATTCTTCTTCGTTCATGAGTCGAATCATGTCGTGCGGGGTCATGCGATCAAGTCCGAACGACCGTGAATTTCTGGATTCAGTTCCCAACTCTTAGCTCCTTTGCCAGTTCTAGCGCGCCGTACAAGGGCGGCTTGGTGATGCGATTTAGGGTGATTTCGATGCCAGGCATCAACTCGTCGAGTACTTGTTTGAAGTGGGTCTTAAAGATCTGCGGACCTTTCCACATACCTCCAGCAAGGCTTATGGACAAGGATTCGGTTGGCTGCATGTAACGTGTCAGATGCTCCCTTACTACCGACGCGAGGGCGAGTGTGTTGCGTTCCAGACTCTCAATTGCGTAGGTCTCGCCAGCAGTGGCGTCGGAGCCCAAGATGCGGGCAAGCCTGCCCAGGATCTGAGGAGCCGTTCCAGATTTATACAACGCCGAGACAATTTTCGTCTCAGCGTCGGTTCCAAAAACGTCTACCACGGCATGTCGCAAGACCGAGGAACAGGATTTTGGATGGTCGAGGTAATGAACCAGAGCATCTCGCCCGTAGTGGAAGCCTGAGCCGTAGTCGCCGAGAATATATCCGCGCCCCCCGCTTTTGACCACTCCTTTTTCGCCCTTCGAACACACGAGTGAACCCGTTCCTGCGATGACACAAATATCGGTATCAGGTGGTGAGGCGTAAAAAGCGGCTGTGTAATCTGGCTCGGCACGGACTTCGGACCCTGGAAAGCACTGCCGCAACAATTCCTCGGCCTGCGTTCGGGTTTCGTCACCTAACAGTCCGGCGAAGCACCCGCAAACAAAGTCAGCTTTCTCGCAGCCGCGAGTTGCATTGTTCAGATTACGCTTGAGTCGGGGCTCGGGAGTCGATACTAGATTCGCAGCTCCAGATTGCCCTTGAAATACAATTGCGCCAGATTCGTCCACCGCTAATACGCGGCTCGACGATCCACCACAGTCCAAACCCACATAAACACTCATGTGAAACCGGCCCCATAAGGTGCCACCACGTAATGTACCAGCCAAACCTGGCGAATGAAGCGTAAAGGGGGACGTGCCTTAACAAATTGGGGACGCAGACTTACAAGGTAAAACTTTTAGGTGAGGCGGTACCGAGTTGACATGAGACGCCTGAATTCTTGCAATGCTGTGATTGCTAACACAACGCCTGGAAATCACGCCACCCTAACGCCTTGGGTGAACATGCGTAGACCCAAACACCGTTAGAATGGCGAAGTCACAACCTCGGAATGTGGTCATGAAGGCGTTGATTGGGATTTTCGTGTGGGCACTAGCAGTTGGGCTGTGTTTTGCTGGACCCGTTGCCTCAACTCAGTCGAATAACGTTCTTGTCCTCATCCAACCTTCGTTGGCCGGGCCCAATGTGAATCCGATGAACTATTGGCAACCACAGTGGGTGCTATGGCCGCCATCGATGAATGACAGCAATGGGGGGCGCCTTCTGTCCATAGCAACCGGTGACAATTGGGTTGGAAGCTCGGCGGACTTTCAATTTGATCTCGTTGAAGGCGGTAAGGCGTGGCGCTCACGCAACTATCAGCAACTGATTTCACGGGGGCACTTTACCGTTCGCGGTGAGAATCTCGGACTGGTTCGAACAGAGGTTCTCGTCAAAGATTCGGGTTCGGTGAGTCCGAATGCGTTGCGAATTGCGCTGGGCTTTGATTCGCCCATTGTCAGGCCAGTTCGAATCTCGGAGCCGAACTGGCCTAAAGATTGTTTGATGGTGACCGAGGCTTACAGTTGGGACGAGATCGCAGAGATTTCGAGGCGAACTCGTGGTCGTATTCTTGTTGTCGAATACCCACCGCTACCAGAAACACCGTGGACCCGCTACTGGTTACGGGGATCAGAATGGGCGATCGCTGGCAAAACCCTGAGAACGTCAGCGGACAGCGCGCTCGTGGCAAAAAGCACCGACTTCGTCGTTCCCGGACTTCTGAAGGCTAGATTGCTGGTTCCATTTTTATTGCATCCGGGCAAATTTGAAGTCCAAGAGGTGAGTCTGCGAAATTGGCCTGGTGCGAATCGGTTTCTTGAGATCAACAAGCGAAGCAGCTTTCTCATCGGCGCTTTGTGGATGATCCTCTCCGCGGGGCTATGCATTTGGGCGGTTACGGTCGTCACCTCAGAGCGAACCAATCTTGCTTTGCCGACTCTACTTTCAGGTGTCCTGCTTTCACCGGCTGCCGTCGTGCTTGCTGGATTTCTCGGCAAAACCCTTGGAGTCGATTATGGGTGGCTTTGGATATCCCTATCCGTGGCCCTGCTGACTTTGGCTTCGCGCGGGATGTCTATTGTTATGAAGCGCAGGCTGCCACGTGCACACCCTCTTTTGGCAGTATTTGCGATTGGCTTAAGCGTCATTTGCTCGGTAGATCCAATTTGGAGCTTTCTTAGTCCAGTCTTTTGTTCCCGTCCTTCTGCCGTTTCCGCGATTTCCCTTGGAGCATTGCTCGGATACCTGACGGGTTTTATCGCTAGCTTTCGCGGCTGTGGACGTAGTTCTGTTTGGGTAGGAAGAATCACGAGTCTTGCTTTGTTGATTTGTGGCCTAGCACTCAAAACGTGGTGGATCGCTGACCTTGGAGCGCTTTCGTTTATTTCAGTTGCTGCCACGGTTATTGGCGAAGGCTTATTTAGCTGGCCGATGCTCATTGGGTTTGTCGCATGGCCAACGTCGTGGATTCCGATCTACACTGGAGGATTCATCTGGGCACCGTTAGGGCTCATCCGCTCGAGTCATGATCGTGTCGGCGTGAACTTGGCATACTACGTAGACTTTATTAGCAGTGTCAGTCTGGCCATATGCATACTGATGGCATGCGGGGCCGCGATTTTTGGTTTCAGGTTCTTCTTTCACCAACTCCGAAAACTTGTCAAACTTGACGACCGCCGGACTGCTCTGCCTTTTGTCGCCATCGCTTCGTTTGGGTTCGGGTGTTTGCATCCGTCGTTCTTGCTGAGCGCGCTAACCGTTGGGGTTGGTGCCGCGCTAGCGGTTCTATTCGACGCTGTACTTACGATGTAGCCAGATTTGGTAGAGATGCTTCGCGTGACGTGTAGCGGCAGGATCGAGTTGAAGAGTCATGCCGCTGGTGACATCTGGAGTGCTTCCATCATTGGGTTCAGAGATGCCTTTTGTTGTATGAACAGCTCGAAGGCCTATCTTGGACAAAAGCTCGTAGGGCAATTCATCTGTCGAACGAATCATCTTACGATAGAGGTCCGAAAAGTCCGTTCCTGCGACATCGTTGATTGCCACCCGCAAGTCATCTTCTTCGTATCCGGCGTTGGGTAACTCATGCTGAAGAAACAGTAGCCTCATGAGGTCGTCGAGGTTCTTTTGCCCGTTTGTCGCGTCGATAATGGCGCTGTCCAATATGAATCCTGCCAGCAGACCCTTCGTGTAGTAGCTTAAGTCTCCAACGCTGAACCCGTCGGCCTCCCAACACCCTTTGGATGCTTGCTCCAAATTCGTTGTCTTCCGGGTGCGGCTCACTTGGAGTTGCTGCATCTGGTCCGCGAGTTGTGCGATCAGCCACTTTTCTGATTGCAGACCGCTTTGAAAGGTGTGGAGCTTCGAGTAGTAATCGGTGACGCCCTCGGCAAACCATAAATTTGCCGTTCTCTGGGGACGTGAGTAGTCAAACGGACCGAGCACCGCTGGGCGAATCTGCTTGACGTTCCAGGCATGAAAATACTCATGTGCTGCCAGGTCATCGAGATGAAGCACGGGACCATTGGCGACAGCTTGAACGTTCGAAGCACGATGCTCCAGACCTCCAGAGAAGTTGCCAACCTCGAGGTGAAGAATGTATACGTACCGCTTGAACGCCGCACCCTTGAACATCTTGAGGGCAGGGATGCTCACTGTGCGAATTCGTTCGGTTTCACCATCAACATCGCAGTTGGGAGTGCTTCTGGGTGAAACAAAGATAACTTCGAACGGGATGCCATCGATTCTGAATTTCTTTCTCTGAAACGTCCCAAGTTGAAGAGGGTGGTCAATGAACTCGTCGTAGCCATCTGCTTTGAAACTGTTCTCACTAGTAGAATCCATTGCGGTGGCGATTTCCCACCCATTCGGATTGACCACTCGCAAATCGACAGCCTCTCGTTTGCGCCCGTCGACGTACAAAAAGGCGGCGGCCCCGTTTATGAACGCATTGTCGTCGCCAACATGAACGGCAAAGAAACCAAGTCCAGAGTCGTCTCCTACTACCTTATAGGACAGAGTGAGTTTGTGGTTCGGGTTCGCGTGAACTTTCCATGTTCGCGGGTCCGGTTTGTCGATCTGGAGCGAGGCGCTGGTTGAATCCGACGCACGAAGATCAAAGATCTTGTCTTGATATTCAGCGATTTGGTAGTAACCAGGGCACCAGGCGGGAATTTGAAAACTCTCAGATGGATTCGGGGAGTCGATTGTCATAGAGACAAGGATCGAATGAGATGCGGTTTGCGGCGTTAATTTGTAATGTACGGTTGCGTATGCCGTTGAGTACAGAAACGCAAGCCCAAGAAGTACACGTCGCATAAGGTCAAATACTGTAGCGCGAAATGGATGCGTTCCATAGAAGAATCTCAGCCGTGGTTTCCACTTTGGTTGTGGTAAACCTGCCAAATGCTTCTTGGCCTCGCTTTTTCGTTAGCTGTCTATTCGCCAATGATTGCGATCAACGTTGAGTCGATGCCAAAGGTGGTTCAGGGGCAACGGCTTGTTCCGTTTGTGCCGGACCCTAGGACGCCGATGCCTGCCGAAAAGGATTGGAAAGATCCGGGGTACCTCCAGATTTCTTGGATTCAGTCGCCAAACTGCGACGAAAGGCAGAAGGGATCCGTCGTCGACACCATCGTTGTTCATTCCACGGCAATCCCTTCACTCGAAAAGACGACTGAGGTCTTTCAGCGAACCAAGACGAACCCAGTCAGTGCGCACTTTACGATTGGAAAGGATGGTTCCATTATTCAAAACGTCTCGACGTTTCAACGGGCATGGCACGCGGGCGTCAGCAAAGACGCTGCGGGAAGACCCAGTGTTAATCACTATTCAATCGGTATTGAACTCGTGAACCTTGATGACGGCAAAGATGGGTATCCCGAGACTCAACTTCAAGCTCTCTGCGGAATCATCGCCGAAATGCGACGACGTTTCCCGATCAAACAGATCGTCAGTCATGAGTTCATTGCCATTCCGCCGGGCCGAAAAATTGACCCGGCGAATTTCCCTTGGAAACGGCTTGCCTACTTGGGATTGCCCATGTACTACGGGCAGAACAAGAACTAGGCGAGTTGATGAATCGCCGATTCGATGTCGGCGATCAAGTCCTGAGCGTCTTCCAACCCGCAAAAAAGCCGTATGATCCACTTTTGAGAGTCGTAACCAAGGGGTTGAACTGGAAGTGCAACCACCAGACTCTCAAAACCTCCCCAACTGACTCCACGCTGGAAGATCTTGAGTGCGTCAGCGAATGCCTTTACTTTTATGGGGTCTTGGACTTTAGGCTCGAAAGAAAATAGCCCACCTGATCCTTTCATCATCTTGAGATAGAGTTCTCGCTGGGGGTAGGAGGGAAGACTAATATGGTTGACCCGAGCGATTTCGGGTCGATCGTTGAGCCAAGTCGCGACGGAGTTGCCCGTCGCCTCATGCTGCTTGAGCCTCAGTTGTAGTGTGTGCAGACTCCGGTTGAGTAACCATGACTGGAACGGATGCAGGATCGATCCTAGGAGATTGATCTCCTCGCGAATGATCTTGTCAATTCGCTTTTGGCTTCCGCAGACGGCACCGGCAGTGATATCGCTATGCCCACCGAGATACTTGGTAGCGCTATGGCATACGAGATCGATTCCCAGCTCGTGTGGTCGCATATGCAGTGGCGTGTTGTAGGTGTTGTCGCAAATTGTGCTGATGCCACGCTCGTGGGCAATCTTCGCGATGGCTTCCATGTCCTGCATTTGAAACACAAGGCTGCTGGGAGACTCAAGGTAAATGGCGGTTGTCTCTGGTCGGATCGCATCCACGACCTCTTGAATCTCACTGCCGTTCACAAACGTGTGGGTGACACCGAATCGGGGCAGATAGTCTGAAAGCAGCGATTTGACGGGGCCGTAGCAAGTATCGACGCACACAACATGCGAGCCCTGTTTGACGCAACTCATGATTGCAATCGTCAATGCTGCTTGACCGCAACCGGTGAGTTTGCACGCCTCGGTGCCTTCCAGCTTTGCGATCTTTCTTTCGGCAAGATCGACGGACGGATTGCTTACGCGGCTGTAGTGATGTTGTGGCCCGGCTGGGTGGTTGGCCATGGCATCCAACAATTCATCCATCTTGTCGAAGACAAAGAGCGAGTTTTGGAAGATGGGGGGCGTGACAGCACCCTTGATCTTTTCGTCTTCACCAAAGTGTTGGAGTAACGTACTCCATCCCAATTCCTGACTGAAATCCATCTGCCCATCATTGTGACGCTCATGATGGGCTGCGATGCCAGTGTCGGTGCATGAGGCGTCGTTGTCGAAATCGTAGACTTATGTGCGCCGGGTTGGCGGTTCAGAACGTATTTACTCGTAGTCGATGTTTCCCCAGACTCTAGATACTGAAGTTCAATTCCTAAAGGGAGTTGGGCCGAGAGCCGCCACGCCAATGCGAAAGCTTGGGTTGAACACGGTTGGTGATGTGCTGTATCACATGCCACGCCGCTATGAAGATCGGCGAAACATTCCCCCGATATCCTTAGTTCGTCCCGGTGAGTGGATCACTGTTCGAGGGCGCATTGTAAATGTAGAAGCTCGGCCAACTCGCGGGGGCACCGTTGTCTTAAAAGCCCTGCTCAAGGATCGAACGGGTGTGATCGCATTGACCTGGTTCAACCAGCCGTGGATCAAGTCGATGCTCGAAAAGGTCGAGGGCGACGTCATTGCATATGGTCAGGTTAAGGAAACGAACTGGAACTACGAAATAGCCGCACCAGAATGGGAATCCCTGACGGAAGAAGACGACCCTGAGGATTTCGCTCGCATTGTGCCCGTATATCCACTTACAGAAGGCCTTCAGCAAAAAGTGATGCGACGGGCGGCCAAGTCGGCGGTTCAGAATTATCTCCACCTCGTACAAGACTTTCTGCCAGAGTCGCTGCTTCGAGCGGAAGGCTTGAGAGACCTCCGATGGTGTCTCGAACAAATTCATTTACCTGAATCAGAAGACTATCGCCTTGAGGCACGGCGACGCCTTGTCTTTGAGGAATTCTTTCTGATGCAGACAGCCCTTGCGATGAGACGGGCGGAAACCAAGCAGGAACTGGGAATTTCCTTTCCGATATCAGACCTACTTCTTGGCAAGGATCCAGGAGTAATTTTGGCGGCCGAGCCGACTCCGAAAGAATCCAAGAAGAAACGCTCCGCTGAAGCACTCTCTCGCGCCAAATCTGCCTTTGGCTCCGAAAAGGGCGACGCATTGAATGGTGCGACTTCTAAACCGGCGGTCGTCGAGGCGAACATTCAGCCAGCTCACTTATTTGTGGAAGAGCAGAGGTCGAAATACATGGGAGAGCCCCTGTGGGATCAGATCCACCAGATGCTTCCATTCGACCTGACTGGAGCGCAACGTCGAGTCATTGGAGAGATATGGGGTGATATGGAACGCCCAGTGCCGATGAATCGCCTGGTTCAAGGTGACGTTGGATCAGGCAAAACCGCTGTGGCGGCATGCTGCATTCTCGCCGCAATTCGCTGCGGATACCAGGCTGCTTTGATGGCTCCTACCGAAATCTTGGCGGAGCAGCATTTTGCGAATCTCCACCGGTTATTTGAGCCGCTTGGCATTGAAGTTGAGTTACTCATTGGAAAACTCACTGCCTCCCAGAAGCGAAAGACAGCGGAGCGCACTCGTTCGGGAAGTGTTAGCCTCGCCATCGGCACTCACGCACTCATTCAAGACGATGTGCAATTCGCTAATTTGGGTTTGGTGATTGTCGACGAGCAGCATCGATTTGGAGTGCTTCAAAGGAAGGCTTTGCGCGACAAAGGGCTCGGGAATCCAGATGTTCTTGTCATGACGGCAACTCCCATTCCGAGGACCTTGACGATGACCCTCTACGGGGATCTTGATGTGTCGGTGATCGATGAATTGCCACCTGGACGCAAGCCAGTCAAGACCCATTCAAAGTTTCCACAGGATCGAAACTCAGTCTACGAAGGTGTCCGCAAGCTCATTGAAGAAGGGCGTCAAGCGTATTTTGTGTGTCCAATGGTCAGTGAGAGCGAAAAAATGATGGCGCAAGCCGCTACCGACTTACACTATCGCTTGGACACTGGTGTTTTCATCAACCAACGGGTTGGATTGCTTCACGGGCAGATGAAGCCTCGCGAAAAAGAAGAAGTGATGGAACAATTTCGTCGCCATGAACTCGATATCTTGGTGAGTACCACGGTGATCGAAGTTGGCGTCGATGTCCCCAACAGTTCGGTCATGGTAATTGAGGATGCGAATCGCTTTGGTCTTTCTCAACTTCATCAGTTGCGTGGCCGCGTCGGTAGAGGTTCCCAGCAGAGTTACTGCGTGCTGATCGCAGATACGAAGAGCGAAGACAGTAGGGCTAGAATCGATGCCATGACGAGTACGACGGACGGTTTCAAAATTGCCGAAATCGACCTGGAACTCCGGGGGCCCGGAAGCATGCTAGGCACTCAACAGTCTGGAAATCTTGATTATAAAATCGCAGACCTTGTTCAAGATGGCAGAATGCTAGAGGTGGCTCGGCAAGCAGCCATGAAACTCGTCGACCAGGACCCCCAGCTTGCTCTTCCCGAAAACGCAGGAATTCTCGTCAAAGTGCGCCAGAAGCGTAGCGATGCCGCCGTTCTCACAATCTCGTGAGCGGATGTGTCGCTTTGAAAACTAACCTAATGATCCCTTCAATCTCTCCAAAAGAACTTCACGCTGAGCTTCGCGGCCAGAACCCCCCTACCATCATCGACGTTCGCGAGGCCTATGAACTTAAGATCAGTACTCTCAAGAATACGGTCCACATTCCATTGGCCCAACTGCCTGGGCATGTTGAGGAACTGACGAAGGACAAGAAATACGTTGTCATGTGTCGCGTGGGTGGGAGAAGCGCTCAGGCGACGAGCTATCTCATTCAGGCAGGTTTTGCCAACGTGCGGAATTTAACAACCGGAATTAATGGTTGGGCCAAAACAGTCGACACGTCCATGCAGGAATATTGACGGACGTGTCGTTACTGTAATTGTAGGAAAGCTGGCGGCTATTTGGCGAGCGCCGCATTGATGGCGGCAACTACCTCGGGGCTATCGGGCGTAACGCTTGCGCGAAATCGAGCCGCAACCTTTCCATCTTTGCCAATGACGAATTTCGAAAAATTCCAGTCGATATCGTCATTGGGTCGATTGCTGTTGGCTCTCAACCACTTATAAAGTGGATGCTCATCCTGGCCCTTGACCGAGATCTTGGCAAACATTGGAAATTTCACTTTATAGGTCGAAGTGCAAAACTCCTTGATCTCGCTGTTTGAACCTGGCTCCTGTTGCCCGAAATTATTCGCAGGGAAGCCGAGAACAGCAAATCCGCTTTTCTTCTTCGCTTCATAAAGGGACTCAAGAGCATCGTACTGCGGAGTGTTTCCGCACTTGCTGGCGACATTAACGACGAGAAGGACCTTGCCCTTGAACTTGGCAAGGGATATGGCCTTTACGTCAATATCTTGCATCTTGAAGTCGTAGATGCTTTTTTCGAGAGGTGCAGCAGGGCTGGATGCCATGACAAAGGGCGTGCAGCCGGCGACAATGGCAATGATGGAGAGGGTGAGTGGCAGTTTCATGGCTATCCGAGTCTACGGTCATCAGCCCGAAAATGTTAGGTAGGAGTTTGCCAAGAAACCACCTTTCAGAACAAAAATCGCTGGAGCAAGACAAAATGTCCCGACTCCGGCGAAATATCTCGTTGGAATGATTCAGTCCATCGTCGCAAGGCGATACAGGATATGGGCATAGATCCGACTTGCTTTGAACAAGTGCTCGACTTTGTAACGCTCATCTGTTTCGTGCGCTTTTCCATCGCCATCCCAGCAAGTTCCGATACTCACCGTATTCGGAATGGCTCTTGCGTAGGTGCCACCTCCGGTCACGCCAGGTTTCTTTACTTCACCAGTCTCTTCAGCGTAAATGTCAATGATGGTTTTTACGAGGGGGTGATCAAGGGGGAAGTAGAGGGCAGGGCTGTCTCTGACCACCTTGAGTTGGAATCCACTTTCTAGGGTGTCTAGATGCGCATGGCACATTTGCTCAAGGTGTTCGCCTTTCCACGTCGCTGGGTAGCGGATGTTAAACAACATATACAACTGCCCGTCTTCAATCTTAACGATGCCCAGATTGCAGGTGAGGTCCTTGCTAACTTCGTCGGCACCCGCGATCCCAAGGCCGGCTCCGCCGATGTGAGTCAGCTCAAGAAGCTCTTCGTAATATCTAGCGGTGCTGAGCGGTGAAATCTCATTCAAAAATCGGAAAATTCGGATGGCCGCGGAATCACCCAGGAAAGGCTGACTTCCATGGCAGGCTTTGCCAGTTGCATAGACTCCAAGTTCGTCCCCATCCCAAGAAAAGGTCACGTTGCGGTCCCAACTATCAGCGAGCTTTTCTTCGACCTGTGCCCTAACAGCTGCTTGCACCCGGACTTTAGCCGCGCATGAATAGATGACAATGTTTGGTCTTTGACCGCCTTCAACTGAGACCAACTCCATTTCACCGGTGCAAAGAGGAACCGTTACCTCTAGGTTGGCAATGCCTTTTTCGCAGTGATAGAGGGGCCAACCAGAATCGGGGGCCACCCCGAATGTTGGTGGTTCTTCGGTTTGGGTGTATCGCGCAACACAGCCAAAGCCGGATTCTTCGTTGCAGCCGAATACTTGGCGCATGCGAGCTCCAATTTCCGGGCAGCATTCTTTGATGGCTCGCATCGCGTATAGAGAAGCCATCGTTGGGCCTTTATCATCGGTGGTGCCACGAGCATAGATGTACCCATCCTCAATCTCTGCGCCAAACGGGGCATGTTTCCAGCCTGGACCTACCGGAACAACATCAAGGTGTCCAAGAGACACAACGAGCCGATCCCCACTTCCAAAATCGGCATAACCGATGTGTCCCTCAAGGTCGGTAGTCTTCATTCCGAATTTCTCCGACAGGGCGAGCGCGAAATCAAGAGCGATTCGATTCTCTTTGCCGTAGGGAGCATTTGGCTCTGGCGTGCCCTCAATCGAGGGAATCTGAAGCATCTTGATGGTGTCTTCGAGGAGCTCTTGCTCGTGTGCGCGGAGCCAATCTTGGAGTTTGGCGATCATGGGGTCGGACATAAGACGACTTTACCTGCGGTCAACCCTGATACTGGAGGGCCGTTTCAGGGTATTTATTTGGTAGATGTCAGCTGACGGGATTGCACAGGTATTTCGAGAGAAGTTTGGTTATGAACCAGAAATAGTAGGAGTGGCACCCGGGCGGGTCAATCTTATTGGGGAACACACGGACTACAACGACGGTTTTGTGTTTCCTGCCGCCATTGATCGGGGATTGTGGATTGCGGCAGCCATCACCAACAAAGAAACCAAATCGTATTCGGTTCAACTTGGCGATGGGCAACCTTTTGTTGCTGGAAAGGTCGAACCGGGATTTACCGATAATTGGGTGAAGTACCCAGCCGGCATGTCGTGGGCGATTTCGAAATCCGCCGATCAAGAGCTACCGAACCTCAAAGTTGCCATCGATAGCACGATCCCGATCGGAAGTGGAGTCAGCAGCAGTGCTGCCCTGGAGATGGCTTTTGGTGTCGTGTGGAGTCACGCTGGCCGATTAGCCCTAGATAACCGTGAACTAGCACGTCTCGGGCAGGTGTGTGAAAACCAATTCGTCGGAGTCAATAGTGGGATCATGGATCAGATGGCAAGTGCCATGGGGCGCAAAGACCACGCTATGATCCTCGATACGCGCTCGAAGGAAATTGACTACGTAGCGATGCCTCCCGGCTTGTCGATCGTTCTGTGTGATACCAAAAAGGAAAGAGAGTTGGCGAACTCCGCCTACAACGAGCGACGAACCCAATGCGAAATGGCGGCTCAGTTGCTTGGAGTAAAGAAACTTCGAGACGCAGACCAAGGGATGCTTGAGGCACGAAAATACAAGTTGACCGAGGTTGCTTATCGGCGTGCACGTCATGTGATCTCTGAAAATGCCCGGTGTTTGGGCTTCCGAAGTGCGCTCGCTAACCGAGACCTCGAGCTTATCGGAATCCTCATGCGCGAAAGCCATCAGAGCCTGCGGTACGACTTTGAAGTCAGTTGTGATGAACTGGACGCAATGGCCGCCTCCGCATGGGCTGCACCCGGCTGTGTTGGAGCAAGAATGATGGGCGGTGGCTTCGGAGGTGCTTGTATCGCTGTCGTTCAAACCGAAAAACTCGATGCCTTCATTGAGTCAACTTTGAACCTCTACAAGTTAGCTTCCGGCCTAAACGGAGAAGCAATGACTTGCCGCATTGTTGACGGAGCGCGTCTATTAGTTGCCTAGTAGGTCTACCTGTGCGGACAGTTTCGCAAAAAGGATTAAGTACACGTGAAATCACCGGGTCCATCACGGAAAATGGTCCTTGGGTAGTGGGGTAGTCGGATCGCATGCCTGAATTGGGATGTCACCGATGCAGATGCATCGGGTGGATCTTTGAGTTTTGCCTGTAGCTTCACTGGAAGCTCGCTTGAAGGACATTTGACATCAGTTTGAGTTGGGCTCTGTTTTCTAGGAAGGAGACAACCGGAAAGGAAAGTACGGACGGGGTGTTTTTTCGTGGGTTATTCGGCATTTACAATTGAGCGTGCACAAAGAGCGATCAGACTTACAAAACGCGAAATCGAGGTCCTGGCACTCATTGCTCAGGGCTGCAGCAGCAAGGAAGCAGCTGATGCACTCGTAGTTTCGAAGAGAACGGTTGACTTTCACCTGGCAAATATTTACGACAAGCTACAGGTGAATAATCGGGTTCAAGCGTTTCGGGCCGCAACCCGTCTCGGCCTGATTCCATTTGAACCCACATTTAGCCAGGCCCGGGACTCGTAGCCTTCCTGGATTTTGGAATTAGGATAAGCTTGACGCCTATTGATGTCGAGTTCACCTGTCCGCTATTTTGAGCCAACCCAGATCAGGGCATTTCGTTCATCTGGGGCGGTCCACCCGCGTGTTGAGATCATCGATGAGTTTGTCATCCTCTCGGCGCAGATCAAACGGATTTTTCCGCTTAGTAATCCAGACGTCTACCTCTCGATTCTTGACGGCGCTGGGAAAGAGATGGGAGTCCTGCGGACCGTCAACGGGCTTGATTCCAAAACGGCATCCGTCTTCAGCGAAGAGCTTGATCGGAGGTATTTCACCCCCCGAGTGGATCGTATCGATAGCCTGAAGCAAGAGGCGGGAATGTGGCGGTTCAACGTACAGACTCAGCGGGGTCCAGCCGAGTTTTATGTTCGAAACTGGCGTGATAATGCTCACGAAATTACCCCCGGGCGTTGGCAAATCTTGAGCGTCGATGGGGCAAGATTTGAAATCCTAAAGGCGGACGACCTTGATTCCAAGAGCCAAAAACTTCTGGACCAGCTTCTCTAGCTCGGCGCTCGATTGGATCTATCCGCCGAAGTGCTCCCTATGCGAGATCTTCTCGCCTGTTGACCCGTGCATCCAGTGCCAAGGGGAGATGCATCGGTCAGAATCCGTTGTTACCTATTTTGGACACGAGGACCTGGACTATTTGGGAAGTGTCTTTAGGTATCCGGGGCGGGCAGGACAGGCAGTCCGCCAACTCAAATATTGCCGTCGAACCAGCTTGGCTGGCTTCATGGCGCTCAGCATCCAGGAAGCTGCCTCGGAAGTCGGAATCGACTACGATCTTGCTGTACCCATTCCCATCCACTGGTTTCGCTTAGTTTCGCGCGGCTTTAATCAAGCAGACCTTTTGGCTGCAAAACTAGACCATAGGTGCTTGGCTTTGAGAAGGGTTCGAGCGACCAAGCCACAGGCTGGCCTCACAACCTCTGAGCGGCTCAAAAATCTCGCAGACGCATTCGAAGTCATCGTAGATGTCAAAGGGAAGTCGATCCTCCTAATCGACGATGTCGTCACCAGTGGCCAAACCGCCCGTGAATGCGCCAAAGCCCTGCGTGCCGCTGGTGCCAATGAAGTGGGAATCTTGGCCTTTTGCGGCGAAAACTATGATTGATCTAGGCGTGGTCCCGGTTGCGGACTCGGACCTGGCAATAGGCGCGGACATTCACAATGATGCTCGCGATCACGGAAATGATGAATACGGCGCCGGCAAAGTTTTGAACCAATATGGGCGGAGCACGCCAACCAGTGAGAACCCGGATTAGCAGTTCGATATAGGAACCTTCTGGATCGTGTATCCCAAGTGCTCGGCGAACTTGCCAATGCCAGTCTGTTATCACGCAGTACCCGATACCGTGCCAGATTCCCATAATGAACCAACTGACGAATGTTAAAGTGAGGCACACGAGGTTGGCTCGACGCGTCCGCTTTGGAATCCAGCCAAACACATTAAACAGCACGAGAAAAGTGTGAAATGTGAAAAGGAATCCATCCAGAAACAGTAACGTCGTCTTGGACACGCTTGCATTCTAGATGATCATGAATGGCGCAGATGTATCATTTTGGACTGCTCGGTTGCATGATCTCTTTCCAATGACTGGTCCACGGTCCGCATCGGATTTGAGCGAACACCAGCGGAGCCTCGTTTGAGCATGGTGCGATTACGTCAATATTAAGTTGGTTAGCAGTTACGTTCGGAGATGAAACTCGAAAGCGCTTAGCAGATAAAGCCCTTCGAGAAATTCGAGGGTAAGCGTACTGTAGTTTATCTTCCCCCTCCTATAGGAATGTAGAAAGTCTGTAGACACGATTGCGAAAAAACGTTTAGGGGGAAAATACTCCCGAGAATCTAAAAAGCAAGAAGATGGGTTATGATAGGGTGTTCGCTGGTGAGCCAAAATGATGTCCCTGACCACTTCAATGACACGTACCTTAGTAAAAACTGCCTTACTGGTTGTCGCGTTTGTGAGCTTGTGTTCGCACGCCAAGTCACAGATCGTAGTGCAACCCCCGCCCAAACCGACTGTTACAACGGATATTCGATTTGCCCCGATGGTCAAGGCTGAGGTGGTACACACGCCAAACGGTGGGGCTTACGTTCAGCAAGATTCGAAACCAATAACCTGTACATTTAATCCTACGTCTGCCATCTCAAACTATACGATTTTGGGCTACCTCTGGTCAGGGCTAGACTTTGGAAGTCCTGCTCCTAGTGCCGCAACTGTTACCGGGTACGCCCATGGACCAGGTGTGTATTATCCAACTTGCACGGTGATTCTTATTGATAGTTCGCCCGGTGCCCAGCCGTTTTTTGACGGTCCCTTCACTAGTAAACCCGTTTATGTAGTGGGCGGCCCCTTAACATTGGGAGTGACCGGAGGAGTCGCCGGAACTCCTGCGAGAGACTCGGGACCGATCTCTCCGGTCTATGTCGAGTACTTCGGCTTTGATCCAGCAAGTACACCACCTGTTGGTGCCCAGAATCCACAAACGGGCACCGTTTCGGCATGTGGAGGTCAACCTGGAACGACGACCTACTCTTGGAACGTACCTGCACCGCTAGAAATACTATCAACAGGGGTCGGCCCTACGACTTCAATTATAGCTGTAGGTGCAACAGATGGATCCGCTGGGGCTCCCATCCAGGTTAAGCTGACCTACAATTTCGATAATCAAGATCCCAACGACGAAGTCACGGGGACCTGTCTTGATGACAGTCCTCAGCAGATTGCGATAACTGGTGATTCTCTTCTACGAGCGTACCGTTTTGATGCACACAAACCGAAGACCCTGGCGCAAGTAACCGTAAGTTCACCTTATAACGTTCAGACTGTGCCGCCAAACTCAAGTTGGGGCTGTGGCGTAGACTACACGTATCAACTGAAAGATGATGGCGCACAGAATATGGGAAGCGTCTACATTGCTGAGCGGTGGGAATTTAACTGGGGAGATGCCGCAATATTCCTTTGGAATGGTACAAGCCCACCCGCGACCGGATTAATAGTCGATTCGTTCTCGTATTACCTCTCAACACCTCATCCTTGGAACGGCGGCAATGGCCCTCCAGCGCTTGGACCTTTTACCCATCGCTATTACGCGGCGACAACTGACACGTCTTATGTTAAGGCGGGACTATCGGGAATTTTGGTCTTGACTACCACTACAACATTTTGGACGGACAAAATTACGAATAACTGAGTGCCAATATGAGATACCACGACTCTGTAACTGCTCTCACAGCTTTTGTGATCGCGCACATAGCGCTTGGTGGCCAGGAAATGTCTCTGGCCTCATCGCATTCGCTGTGGATTGATCCTCCTTCCGCTGGGAAACCGATCGATTGGGCGAACTCGCGCGTTGTGTTGGTCAAACTTAGTTCCGAATCGCCAACCATGGAGGCAGACAAAATGACCAACGGGCGGCTTTGCCTTACCTGTGACGTAGTCTCGGCGTCTTCTGGACCAGAAATCCGTCAAATTAACATCTGTTTGGGCGTCAATGGTCCGCCAGGAAACGCGAACTATGTGTGGGGACCTAAGCGGCATTTGGCTCAGAATGACCCATTGATCCCACGTGGAAATGCTTTTTTAGCTGTTATTAGCAAACCCAAATCCGCATCTTGGGTTTCCGCAGGATATGTGGTACCACGACTGTTTGTCCCGGTCGATCCGTCGATATCCGTTAGGAAGGTGTCAGCAAAAGACGCCGCGTTCACAGCGATCCTTCAGTCGCTTCGCATCGCTGATGCCAACCGTTCGAAATTCTGGATGAGGTGGCTATGTGATGAATGGCATGGTGAGAATTCTCAATATCTGAAGTCGCCAGAGGACCTCAGAAGAAAGGTATTTACCCCAAGGACGTATGAGGCATCTGACATCGCAATTGCCTCTGCTGCGTTAAGGCTTGCCGAAAAGTCTCCGGCCAGAGCGCGCACGTATTTAACCTTGCTCTCCGGCGTATGGGGCAGTGACCAGGGCTTCGAGCCGTTTTTTAAATCCTGCGAGGATGCACGGTCGGACGCCGAAGCTTCGTCACTCGGCGACTTTCTCGTAGAACCACCTTTTCCAATACTCACCGTTGAGCGTGGCTTGGAGATAGCAAGGCGAGTGAGGAGGCGATACGTTGGCGTCGTCTTAAGGTTGGTCTACATTTCAGAATCTGCAATGGACAACGCAAAGCGCAAGAGTCTCTACGAGTTAACCGTTGGTCTGGGTTCAGAAGATCGTTCAAAAATTTACAACATGATGGGAAGTGGACTTCCGCTCGAACTCGTGGACATGTACCCAGAGGGACTCCTACCCCCATACAAGAGCGATGGGTCGATTCCAGGAGAGGATGGCTACCGTCGGAAATGGGAGGAGTATTTGGGAATCAAACAACACATTGGCCCCTAAAACCTTCGCGGGAATCTCCAAAAACCGAAACGAATCTGACGAGGTTTGAAAGGCTGCACTCCCTAGAGTGTTTGAATCGAAGCCGTGGCAAAAGCCGCGATTCCTTCGCTTCGTCCGATCGATCCAAGCCGTTCATTGGTCGTCGCCTTCACGCTGACGCGGGATAGGTCGATTTCCAGACACTCAGAAATAGCGGTTCGGATCTCGAGTGCCTTCTTCATGATTTTCGGGGATTCGGCGATGGCGGTCATATCGAGATTCACGATGCGCCAACCGGCGGAGGCGAGCATTGAGGCTGCGTGCTTCAGAAAAGTTAGGGAAGGTTCGCCCCGCCAGCGAGGATCGGTGTTCGGGAAGTGCTGACCGATGTCTCCCATGCCTGCTGCGCCGAGCAGGGCGTCCGTGGCTGCGTGTAGAAGGACGTCAGCATCGCTGTGGCCATCCAAAGCTGCGTGGTCTGGAAAGTGGACGCCCCCCAGGAACAATTGCCGATTTGGATCAGTGGAGAACGGGTGAATGTCGTACCCGATACCGACGCGGGTCTCGGAGGGCCCCACAAGCGACCGTGCACGGGCCAGGTCTTCGGGAGTCGTAATCTTAAAGTTATTGGGTTCGCCCGTCACAATCACAGGGTGTACCCCCAGCGCCTCAATTAGCGCCATTTCATCCGTAAATTCGCCGGTTGATCCAGCGTGGGCTTGCTGTAGGATTTCTACCGTTGCTCCCTGCGGAGTCTGCATCGCCACCAGCTTTGAGCGGTCAAGAGTCCGGACTGAGGAGTCAATGACTTCTTTGACCGTATCTGTCACCGGTAGTGCAGCGGCAGCAGCGCCTGAGTGCTTAACAGCCTCAATCGTCCGAGAGATGATTTCGTGGGAGACAAATGGGCGAGCAGCATCATGGACAAGAAGGACATCGGCCCCGGCAGCGGCTTTCAGCGCCGCCAACGAACTCTCCTGGCGTGTGGTGCCACCGACCACTACCTTGACTTCATCGCCAATTGCATCCGTGACGGATGCCAATTTGTGCTCAGCAGTCACCAGAATGACGGTATCAATTTCAGGGTGCGAGAGGTAGGTATCCAGCGACCATCGCCAAACCGGCCGACCGCCAAGAATGGCTTCGGTTTTATCTGATCCGAACCGCTCACTGCGTCCGGCAGCAAGCACTGCAGCAACGATTTTCACAAGTAATCAGCGTGGCGGGGTGGGCTTTTTCTTCGGACGGGACTCGTAGTTCGGTCCGCCTTCTTCGGTATCGACTTCTCCAAAGATCATTTTGCCGCGTTCGGTTTGAATAACCTGAGTCACGATAATCTCAACCGTTTCTCCGACATGGTTTTTGCCATTCTCAACGACGACCATCGTACCGTCTTCCAGGTAGCCAACGCCCTGTCCGATTTGATTTCCTTCACGGATAATCGTCAGGTCAAATGTCTCCTGAGGCAAGACATTCGGTCGAAGCGCCAGTGCGAGATCATTGAGGCTCATGACGTGGACGTCCTGCAACTCCGCGACTCGGCGCAGGTTGAAATCGTTCGTCACGATATCCGCACCGATCGCCTTTGCCAGCCTCACGAGTCTAGCGTCGACGCCGTCCTGTAGGTCGGGGGCCAATTTGTCATGAACTCGGACTTCCATCTCAAATTCGGCTTGCATATGACGAAGTACTTCAAGGCCACGGCGTCCGCGTTGGCGTCGAAGAGCGTCGTGACTGTCTGCGATGTACTGTAGTTCGTCAAGAACGAACCCTGGAACATACATCTCGCCGGAAAGAAAGCCGGTCTTGGCGACGTCATAAATTCTGCCGTCAATAATCACGTTGGTGTCGAGCAGCTTGATACCACTTCGACGATGCCGTGCCCCCGCTCTTGTCCACGGTAGCACTTCTTCCATCGACTGCAATGCGTAAACGGCGAGAGCACCGAGACCCAATGTGACACCCAGCACCAGCACAACTCGATAAACTCCGGGCAGGTCCAGTGCCTGGAAAAGAATGAGCATTGGAACGGCAGCGATCAAGCCAGCGAAGATGCCAACAAAGAAGTTAACTTTGTTGCCGATATCCATCTTGTCCCAAGCATGCTGAAGGCGTTCAAGGGCGAGAAGGCATCGGACGGCAATGAAGCCACCGAAAATCGCTCCCAAGAGTGCGAAGGACAAGATCGTCACGACCGTCGATACCTTGAATTGATCCGTCGCGCGAGCGTCGCCCAAGACCTTAAAGCTCTTGCTCATCGAGATGAACAGCAGATTTAGGGCAGCGGGAGCAATCGAGGCTAGTAACCCTCCACCACCCGCCGCACATATCAAAACGGCAATGGATCTCAGGGCGGCCCGTGGCCCGCTCAAGAGGGGAAGCCTGCGCATTTGTTTTGTGAATCCGTTCATTTCTTAATCCTTGCGTGCTTCCAAAACTTCTATCTTTGCTTTTTCTAAGAAGGAGAATGAAAAAGCTGTTTCAACATTTCCATCGCTGAGTTTGACGTGAGCAGCGGATATCTGTGGGCGATCCGTCGTCGAGTCAATGCCGAGCCATCGAGTTCCATCCCAAGCTTCCGCCCAAGCGTGATAATAGAAGGTACCGTCCCAGTTCACCAATCCGCTCGCTAGTCGTGCAGGAATACCCGCTGACCGCAATAATGTTACGGTCAGCGTCGCGTAATCACGACAGACTCCCTCTTTTGAAGCCAAAACCTCAGTCGCATCCCTGAGGACCCCAATTCCAGCATTCGGCTTCATATTGAGATAGACGTAACTTTGTATAGCAATTGCTGCGCTTTCGACGTCTTTTCTTGCACCAACGATTTGTTTAGCCAGCTGCTTGAACCCTGGACTTTCGGATGGCATGTTAAGGCTTGGCTGGACCCAAGTTGGTTTGGCCGCACCGGCCTCAAGAATTGTCCTGCCTTTGTTTCCACCGAGTCTGGGAGGATGGATCGATATCTTCCATCCGTGAGGGGACTTGGTGGAGGTTTGAAAGCCATCCGACGGCACATCCGAGATGGTGTCACACACTATGTTGAGAGTTAGCTTCGTTAACTCATCTGGAGAATCAATCTCTTTATTTGCCTTGAGACTTGTGCTGAGAGAAAGGTCTGTCGATGGCTGATATCTTTGGTCTCGCGTGAGCGCGATGCGGCGAGAAACTGGCAGCATCGTGATGCCCATCGGGGCATTCACTCGGAGGATGTCGCCTTTCTGGTTGACATACACTTCGGTTGTCGCTCGCGGATCCACAATCCGAATGAGATCTGCCGTTATACGTTTGCCCTTGATCTCGGTGCCTTTGGGACCGAGAAACTGAACTCTATTCTTCATGAGGGACGCCGTCATTGGATCGAGAACAAGAAAGGTCCTGGATGTCCCATTCGGCAGGTGCTTTCCCAGAAACAAAGTCAACGGGTCATCAACCACTTGGACCCCAACTGGGACTGGCAGCGTTCTGTGAGTCTTAATTCCCCCGTTCTCGATGTCGAGGATGACGGAGTTCTTGGCAAAGCTCGCTTTGACCTTCTCGCTTCTCCCGCCGCTCTGCGTATCGAACGTCATCTTCAGCGGCGAACCAGACCGTGATGTCCATGTGGCAGAGTCGATCGTGACCGACATTTCAGAGCCCATCAGCCCAGCGTCAACGACCGTCTTGGACTCGCACTTTAAAACGGATTTGCCGTTTAGCGTCGTCGGGCTGGTTTGGTAAGACGAATAGCCGATCTTCTTGCCCTGCAAGTACAAGCCTAAATACGTAGTATCGGCAAAAGATATCGACGTGGTGCAAGCAATGCACAATAAGGCCAAGTGTCTCATGAAACTCAAAAAGTAATAACGTCCAGATGTTAACGATGGTTCTGGACGCAATCTACGTTTTACCATTGTTGCGGCTTGCTTCATTGGCCGTTGTCTATTTAGGTCTTTTCACCCCCTGTGGAGAGATGTCCGTGAAATTTGCGGCTTGACAGGCTGTGCGCGACGAAAGTAGAGTGCCAAGGCCCTAGATATTCGGTTCGATGTAAACGATTTGAGTATTTACACGGTCAAAGGTTCGTAGACAGGCAATGGACAGTCGCGAGCGGCTGGTGAAAAAACACAAAATGGCAAAGAAACTCGTGATCGTCGAATCGCCCGCAAAGGCGAAGACCATCGGTAGCTACCTTGGAAGCGAATATGAGGTGGAAGCGAGTGTTGGTCACATTCGAGACCTCATGCCGAATGCCAAAGGGCTGCCCGCCGAACTCCGAAAGAAATGGTGGTCTGACTATGCAGTCGACGTTGACAACAATTTCGAACCGTTCTACGAGGTACCTCCCGAGAAGCTAGCTCAGGTCAAACGACTCCGTGATGCGATGAAGGGAAAAGACACCCTCGTCCTCGCAACTGACGAAGACCGAGAGGGTGAAGCGATTTCGTGGCACCTTCTCGAAGTCCTCAAGCCAGGCAAAGGCGTCTCGGTCAAACGTATCGCATTCCACGAAATCACCAAATCCGCGATCCTCAAGGCAATGGATAGCCCCCGGTCGGTGGACACCAGCCTTGTTGAAGCTCAGGAGACCCGAAGAATCCTGGATCGCCTCTATGGATATACGCTCTCCCCAGTTTTGTGGTCACGAGTTACCAAGAATCTTAGTGCCGGACGTGTTCAAAGCCCAGCTGTCAAGTTGATCGTTGAACGCGAACGGGCCCGCAGAAATTTCCGCGGCGCATCGTATTGGAATTTGAGAGTGGAACTTGAGAGTGACAAGCAGCGATTTACGGCGGATCTCAAAACTCTCGATGGCGTTCGTGTCGCAAACGGCAGTGACTTTGATGACAACACCGGTGCATTGACGCCCGGCCGTGAAAGCAAAGTCGTTTTGCTCGATCAGAAGATTGCGGAGGCGTTGGCTGGCGCGGCAGGCAACGCCCGACCTTACGTCATCACCCGCTTGGAAACGAACGAAGGTTTCGAGCGTCCGGCTGCTCCCTTCATGACCACCACCCTCCAACAGGATGCCAACCGAAAGTTTGGATTTAGCGCGGACCGGACGATGCGGATCGCTCAGGGGCTTTACGAAGGTATCGACTTGGGTGGCGAGCAGGTTGGACTTATCACCTACATGCGAACCGACAGTTTGGTGCTAAGTGGGGAAGCACTTGGTCGCATACGAGGTTTCATCGAGCGTGAATACAAAGACTGCCTGCCAGAAAAGCCTCAGCAGTACACGAACAAGGTCCGAAACGCTCAGGAAGCTCACGAAGCAATCCGTCCGACCGATGTCGACCGTCGCCCCGAGCGGATGCACAAGTATCTGAACGAAGATCAATTTAAGATCTACAACCTTATTTGGCAGCGCACGGTCGCATCCCAGATGAAGCCTGCCCGAGTTCTCAAGACAGAGGCGGATATCTCCGTTACCGCAGACTCAAAGGAACTAACATTCCTTGCGACAGGTAAGCAGATCACCTTTGATGGTTTCCTACGCGTTTACACCGAAGGTAAAGAAGACGAAACAGATCCGAATGAGCGTATGCTGCCACCGCTCTCAAAGGGCCTTCAAGTGGAACCGCTGAAAGTAGATGCACTGGGCCACAGCACCAAGCCTCCCGCACGTTACACCGACGCAACCCTAATCAAGAAGCTTGAAGAGCAGGGAATTGGTCGTCCGTCGACGTATGCTTCGATTATCTCCGTCATCGTTGACCGAGGTTATGTCCGCAAACATGGTCGGCAGTTGATTCCCACATTCAAGGCGTTCTTGACGATGGAGGTTTTAGAAAACAACTTCCAAGAGTTGATGGATCTTGGGTTCACCGCGCGGATGGATGAGGCTCTCGACGAAATCTCTGAAGGAAAAGAGAATTCGAAAACCTACCTTCGTGATTTCTTCCTTGGCGATGCCGACAAGCCTGGCTTAAAAACGATGGTGGATGAGCGGAAGAAGGAAATTCCTTACCCAATGTTCATCGTAGGAGATTGCCCCGATACCGGCGAGACCATCGTCGTGCGAAACGGCAAAGATGGAAACGCCTTTTTGCAGGTGGGTGAAGGGGAAAACAAGCGCTATGCAAACGTGCCAGAGGAATTAGCACCTGCTGATCTGACAATCGAAAAGGCGATGGAACTGCTTGCTCAGCGCCGTCCAGAAGCTGAATCGGCAGGCATTGATCCAACGACTGGTCGCCGACTTTTGGTTCGAAACCGACAAGGCTATTACTTGGAAGTCGAACGAACCCCGGAAGAAATTGAGGCGAAGGTAAAACCGACTTGGATCAGCGTTCCTCCCGGAGTCAATCCGATGGACCTGCCGCAAGACGATCTCGATCTTTTGTGTTCGTTGCCAAAAACCATCGGTGTTCACCCTGAAACTGGCCAGCCGATCTTATTCCGGATTGGCAAATTTGGACCCTATATCGAAAGCGGTGCGGATCGACGCACTGTTGAGGACTGGCGGGCTGTTACCACCATGCCGGTAGAAGCGGCAGTTGAAATCCTCAAACAGCCTCGGTTCGGTGCAAAGCGAGCCCCAGTTGCTCCACTCAAGGAGTTTGGACCTGTCGAAGGATCCACGGTCACCGTAAAAGTTCTTGCCGGGCGATTTGGACCTTACATCACCGACGGGGAAACCAATGCAACCCTTCCCAAAGGCACAAATCCAGAAGATCTGACCGAAGAGCAGGCGTTGGTTTTGCTTGCTGCAAAGAAAGCTGCTGGCCCCTCAGTGAAAAAGCCATTCAAGCGAGCGACTAAGACTACAAAGAAACCAGCGGCGAAACCAAAGGCAAAAGCGAAAAAGGCATAAGAAGCGATCTGCTTCCTATGCCTCTTGAACTTGTGAGAATCTCAAACTTAGCCTTTCGGGATTACTTGTCGGTTCGGTATTTTTGAATGAGTTCGTTCGCTAGTTCCGGACCTTTCCAGCCGAGGACTTCGACATCCTTCTGTTCAAGCTCCTTGTAAACCTCGAAGAAGTGCGTGATCTCCTTCGTTGTGTGTTCGTTGACCTGGGCGATATCCTTTCGATAGCCGTATCGTGGGTCTTTTGTTGCGACACACAGAATCTTTTCGTCGGGTCCTTTCTCGTCTCGCATTTCCAACACTCCGATCGCACTCGCCTCGATCACGCATCCGGGAAAGGTTGGGTGTGTGATCAAAACGAGTACATCGAGCGGATCTCCATCGAGATAAAGCGTCTGGGGAATGTAACCGTAGTCAAATGGGTAGTACAGGGGCGAAAAGAGCACGCGATCCAGGTGGATAAGCCCCGTTTCCTGATTGACTTCATACTTGTTTGTGCTGCCTCGAGGTATCTCGATGACGGTGTTAAAGGTTAAAGGTGCGTTCGAACCAATCTTTGCATTCAGGAGGGACATGTTGTCTACTAGGGTACCCATCCAGACTCGAAACTCGGGCGAGTGGGTATCGATTGCGATGTATCCTGTAGCACGTGGGAAGGGCAAAATCGAAAGATACGAATGCTGATTTTGTTCTCCATATCATCGATTGCCTCGAAATGATTTACGGCCGTCCGCGTCGCATTGCTCGGTTTGAACCCATGGACGAATTGGTCAGCTGTATCCTCAGTCAACACACGAGCGATGCCAACTCGTTTCCTGCATTTACTCGGCTTAAGGAGACGTTTCCAACGTGGGACTTGATTGTAAACGCAGGCCCAGAGAAGCTTGCTGATGTCATCCGCAAGGCGGGTTTGGCCAACCAAAAAGCTAAGAACATCATTGGGTGCCTCAATCGAATTTTTGAGACGACTGGTTCGTATTCCCTTGAACACCTAAGAGCAATTCCAACCCTGCAGGCGCGGAAATGGCTCATGGACCTTCCCGGAGTCGGTCCGAAAACGGCTTCTATCGTCCTATGCTTTTCGATGGGACGGGAAACAATTCCCGTTGATACCCATATCTATCGCGTGTCGTGGCGGCTTGGTTTGATTCCGGAGGATGTCGGGGAAGTCAAAGCTCATGATTTGCTGCTGGACCTGGTTCCGGATGAGATGTCATTTCGATATCACACTGACTTGATCCAACATGGCAGGGTGATTTGTAGGGCGCCGATCCCCGACTGTGCCGCATGTCCGCTCAGCGATGTTTGTCGATGGTTCAAAAACGGCGGACCTGAACTTCGAAAGCAGGAACTCACTAGGAATCGCCGACAGAAGCCACTCAAGCGGGCAGAAGCCAAGAAATGAACGAATCACAGTTTCGAAATCCTGAAGCCGCAACTCGTGCGTTTGAGCGTATCGAAGAGTTGACCGGTTCGAGCATCGAGAGATTTGTTGGGCAGGCATTCACGGGCAATGCTGCACCGGATATTGCGCTTACAAACTTGGAGCGATGGCTGCGTGCGACCTCAAATCCTGGGCTCTACATGGATCAAATTGCTGGTCTGCCTCCAGTTGGGCGACTTTTGATTCACCTTTTCGGTGCAAGTCAGCCTATCGCGGACTCTCTCATTCAGAATCCCGAGCTTGCCAGTGTGGTTCTCGACACTTCAGAACTTCTTCGTGCAATTTCGACCGAATCGCTACTCACCGAGGGCAGGCGATTGCTTGCCGCGGCTACTTCGCACTTACACGCTCTCGATCGACTAAGATTTTTGAAACAGCGATGGAACCTTCCCATCGTGATGAACGATTTGGCTGGCTATTGGCCGCAGGAAGTCGTCTGGCGAGCTCTGTCCGACCTTGCCGATGCCCTTATCGAGTTGACTCTGGACGTCGAATGGGACGAGTTTGCGAAGCAAAAGGGGATTTCAAAAAGACCGGATTTTATGGTCATCGGTTTTGGAAAGCTCGGGGGACGCGAACTCAATTACTCATCCGATGTCGACTTGGTTTACGTCGTTGAGGACGGCCTAGACGAGCAAACAGACCGATTTTTGACGCGATTCTTCGAGACATTTAGCCGTGCCCTCAGCGAAAAGATGGGGCGTGGCTCGCTGTATCGTGTGGACTTGAGATTGCGGCCGTATGGTGGTGCTGGCCCTATCACTCGGAGTATGCGGGCATTCGAGGCCTATTACCAACTTTATGCTGAACCTTGGGAAGTCCAAGCACTTCTCAGATCTCAGCCGATCGTCGGGAGTTCGGGGCTTCAACACAGGTGGGAAGAAATGCGTGTCAAGCATTGTTTCCGACCTAACTTGAGTGAGATCAGCCTCGAGCACATGTTGTCGATGAAGGCAAGAATTGAACTTGGTGCTGCTGATGGAGACCTCAAGCGAGGTGAAGGTGGGATTCGTGATGTCGAGTTCTTGACCCAAATCCTGCAGATGCTTCACGGGTATGGAAAGCCCGAACTGCAAGTTCACGCCACATCGGATGCTCTAAGGGCCCTTCAATCCGCAGAACTGGTGGAGCATTCGGTAGCTGATGCCCTCATAGAAGGCTACGAATTTCTCCGTAAGATGGAACATCGCACGCAGCTGGTTGGTGATCAGCAAACGCATATGATTCCCAGCACCCCGGAATCGCGTGAAGGGCTCGCAATGTTGATGGGGGGATCGAGTTGGGCTGAGGTCAGCGGCAAGTTGGAAGCACATCGGCGTACAATCCAGACCTTGTTTCGATCAACCTTAAGCCTTGAGCCGACGACTTCCGGCGATCGCAGCCTTGTGGCACAGAAATTGGGTTCGCTTGCACCGGCAGCCCTTCATTGGTTTGATGGCATCCCCGAAAGCAGTGCCTTTTATAAGGGGCTCGCCGAGAATGAAGATAGCCTGAATCGTGTTCAAGCGATCTTGAGCGATGCACCAAGGATCGTCTCCTATTTCAAATCTTCGGTAGCTCTCACCGAACTCCTGATGAGCGGCGAGATTCAGGAACTGGAGCACAACGAGGCACGAATTCAACGGTTACCAGTATCGGTACCTGCGCAACTGCTCGCCGAGGTCACTCTTCACAGCTATGCCGTCATTCTCGGGAGTTGGGTCCTCGCTCCAACTTTTGATTTGGGTCATGCGCTATCTGATCTGTATGACGCCCTGCTTGACCACTGCTGCCGAAGGCTTGATCTGAACTTTGATATTATCGCGCTGGGCAGTTTTGGCTCTCGCGAGGTGTGTCCGAGTTCGGACTGTGACCTGTTGTTTCTGGTCGCCGATCCGAGACAACAGCAAGCCTCCGAAAAACAAGCCCAGCAGCTATTGGCTTTCCTTGGGCAACTCAAGCGGCTTGGTGCCCCAGTTGAATTCGATCTTCGCTTGCGGCCAGAGGGAGGGAAGGGTTTACTCGTACGAACCTTTGATGGGCTTCGAGCCTATGACTTCGACGGGATGGAGCTTTGGGAAAGGTTTGCGCTCGGGCACGCGCGATTGGTCTCCGGGTCCAGTGAAGCTCTTGAACTGGTTCAGCATTGCGCGTTCGGATTGCCACTGACCCCAGAACGATTGCAGGAACTCGTCAAAATGAAGCGCAGAGTCGAAACTGAGCGTGTGAAACCCCAACATGTGCACCGACAGGTGAAACTGGGTAGCGGTGGGTTAAACGATATCGAATGGCTAGTTCACTTAAACGAAATGCGATTTCCAACCGCCACAAAGGCTGGTGAAGTCACCGAGATGGATGAACGGATTCGGAGAGTTGCAGGGGCCCGCGTGCTTAATGCACTCGAAGCCGAACTCCTGTTGGATGCACGCAGCTTTCTGTTGGAGCTTAGGAATCGGATATTCCTTTTGGGTATTGATGAAGACCTGCTTCCCGAAAACCCAGATAAGCTTGATCGCCTTGCCCGCTCCTGCGGGTTTTCAGGTGGAAACTTGTTGTTGGCCCGACACCAATCGGTAGTGGTACCCGTCCGTCGATTGTATCTAGAAGGACTTGACCGACTGAAAATATGAATCTGAATCTCCTGCTACTGTATTTCGGATCCTACATTTGTGGTGGTATCCCGTTTGGCGTTGTGTTCGCCAAGATGAAAGGGATCGACTTATTATCGGTCGGTAGCGGAAATATCGGGGCAACGAATGTAAAAAGAGCTCTTGGAGTCAAGTTTGCTCTTTTGGTGTTCGTGCTGGACGTGGCAAAGGCTGCAGTTCCATCTTTCTTGGCACGGTCCATCGTTACTCACGAACTTCACGGTATCCCCGCCCAAATGTTTTGGTTCCTAGCAGGTCTTATTGCCGTCTTTGGCCATTGCGTGTCGCCGTTTCTCAAGTTCAAGGGAGGAAAGGGCGTCTCGACGGCTTTGGGAATGGTTATTGGCGCGGCACCCATGGTTGCCGTTTGCTGCTTCAGCTTGTTCCTTGTCCTTTTGTTCACAACCCGGTTCATGAGCCTTGCCAGCCTCATCGGTGTCTCGTCGGCAATAATCTTCGGTTGGGTCCTGCCAAGTGAGGCGCGGGAACTGGTTCCACTCTACGTTTTGTTATCGCTGTTTGTAGTTTATCGACATCGACCGAATATTCGGCGATTGAGAGAAGGTACGGAACCTAGATTCAGTTTTGGCGACAAAGACACAAAAGGCAACGACGCCGATGCTGAGCCTCCCTCTGATCCACAGGCCCCCAAGGACTCTGGACCTTCGACGCAATGATGACCCGACACGTCCCGAGACCGGAAGCAGAACTAGATGCACTTTGACCGCTTAATCAACAACTCGGCTGCGATTGTCGGTTGTTTGGCTTGGATTCCATTGGCGGTGTGGATCATGGCTTGCGTTCACTGGTCGATAGGCGGTGACATTGACGTTATCACCGGTGTCTTGGGAATATTCATGGCGGTGGGATTGGGATATGAGGCAATCAATCCGCCCGTTCCACAGATGGCTCCTTTGACCGTTATTGCCGTCCTCGTCACGGTTTTCATGTTCCCATTCGTCCGAAACGCAATGGACAAGCGGGAGCTGCGAGGCATCGATATTGAGGCTCTGGAAAAGGCCTATCAGTCCCTCGGCCTTAGGCCGGACAATATCATTGCCCAATTCAAGATTGCGAAGATACTTTTTGATTTGGGTGTCTGTGGCCACGCCCTTCGCATAGCGGAGAGCCTGGCACCGCAGATGCCTCAGCGGTTCTTTACTGAGGAACTTCGAACCCTTAAGAAGTGGCAGTTGCTGCAAATCGATGCTCGATTTTTCTCCGCGATCTCATGTTCTGAGTGCCATGCTCCAAACGACCCCGGCAATATTTTCTGCCGGAGTTGCGGTGCACCTTTTCTGCTGGAATTCGCTAAGGGCAGGGTTGTGGGAAATCGACTTGGCAAAAAGCTGATTACAACCTGGATTTCACTTGTCGCCATGCTGATTGGTATTCCGCTTGCCCGGTTGCTCCCAACCGCCCTATCCATTGTCGCGGTGTTGACCATGATGGTCTGTGCGATAGGGTTAGTGTTCCTCGCGTTCCGTGATACGACGGGTGGAGTCGCGAATTGAAAAAGCTCGATACGTACATGATTCGAGAATTGTTTGTGCCGTTCCTAATCGGCACCTTCTCGGTCGTCTTGATGTTCCAGGCAAACGAGTACATCGCACTTGCGAAGCTTTTTAATCTCGAGAACATTCCGGCGAAGGCAGTCTTCCAGTTCATTCTGGACCTGACCCCCTCCTATCTGAACCTGACGCTACCTGTCGGAATGGCTCTGGCATCATCGTTGGCAATGTCACGCGTGGCCAGGGAGTCAGAACTCACTGCCTTTCGTGTGGCCGGTGCCAAGATCATGCGTGTCATCCGCCCGATTGCCGCTTTCGGTCTGGTCGTTTCGATCGGCAATTTCTTCCTGGTTGAAAAAGTCATACCGCCGGCAACCAAGGCTGCCAATCGGATTGGCTACACGTTGGGAATTCTTGGCATGGCCCCGAACGTGAAGACCAATGCGTTTTTGACTTTGCGTCAATACGCAGCGAATTTTGAATTTGTCGAAAGGGACGGGGACGACCTTCGAATCCGGGGAGTTACGCTGATTGAGCATCCCGAACCTGGGGTGATGGCACTTACATCAGCCAAGACCGCGACGTATCACAACGGTCAGTGGTCGTTCCATGACGCATATTTCCGAGTCGTGAAAGACCTCGAACTTCAAGTGTTCCACCCTAAGCAAGACTTTGTGATCAATGAGTCCATCGTGAGTGGCGACTTATTCGCACCCCCGATGGCGGAAGAAATGTCGATCCCAGAGTTGTTGGAATCGATCAAGGATGGCAAGAAAGTCGGATCGAATACGAAAGACTTGGAAGTCAAGCTCCATGTTAAGTTTAGTGTTCCCGCAGCTTGCCTTATCTTTGCGGTGATTGGACCGATTTTCGCCATCTACTTTGCTCGCCGTGGAGGATTCGTTGGGGTCTTTCTGACGATCATGCTTGTCATGGTGTACTACAACGCTTTCATCATCTCGACCCAGATTATTTCAAAGTCACCGATGGTGCCAGCGTGGTTTGCCGCTTGGCTGCCTAACATGCTCTTTTTGATAGCGGGTGTTATCGCGATTCGGAGGCTGGAATGAAGCGGGCTGCATTAGGCGTCATTGCGTTAGTGGGTGGAACGGCTGTCGCTCACGGCCAAATGATGGCGTTTCGGACGACCGCTTCGATGCTGCGCGACCTGCAGGTGCGCGGACTCGTTCCGACAGAGGTGCCCCCCAACCCGCTTCAGCCCACCGGATTTGGGACGGAGGACATTGGCAAGACTGGTCTGATACCATTGCCGGAATCGGACGACAAGTCATTTCAAATCCTCAGATCAGGGCGAACGCGGCAATCAAGTGAGTCGGTCGAGATGTCGGGTGGGGTGGAGTTCACCTACCATGGCTACCATATGTTTGCGGATTCGGTAGATGGTAATTTGGATACCCACATTTTCAGCCTTCGCGGCGACGTGAAAATGATCGGTAAAGACGCCCTTGTTTCCGGTAGCCAAATCACGGTCGACTTTGACAAGAAGATCTATCACGCTGTTGACTCAAAGGCAGATTTGAAGCCCGGCTTGCTCCAGGGCAAAGTGCTGAAGGACCTTTATTCACACGGCAGGGAATCCTTCGGCAGTGCCAACGAAAATCAAACCCTGTACGGTGGGATCACCAGTTGCGATCTATTACGACCCCACTACGAAATTGATGGTGACAATATTATTGTCCGTCCAGGGAAGCGTGCCATTTTCCGCAAGGCCAGAATTCGGCTGTTCGGCCGAACAATCCTGAAAGTGAACTACTTGTCGGTTCCGCTGGATGACAACGCGTACAACAACACTCCCGAAGTTGGGCAGAGCGAGCAGGAAGGGTATTTCATCAAGACTCGTTGGGGCATTCCCCTTCGAGGCTACAACACCCTTTATTCACGCATCGACTACATGGAGAAGCTCGGGCTTGGAATCGGTGCTGACTGGCTGTATAAGACTCAGGTGATCGATGGACGGCTCAACGTCTACACGATCTTAGGGCCGGGTGAGATGGTTAAGATCACCAATCAGCACCAGCAAAAGTTCGCATGGGGAAGTCTCGTACTTAACAGCGATTACGAGAACAACAACTATCTCGTGCAACCGGGAGCGGTAAGTCAGAGCGAAAGGGCGATGCTGACGTTTCCTCAGCGAAATGGTTCGGTCACACGGGTGTCTCTCAGCGAGTCAACACAATCCTCGGGACGCACGAAGTCGACTTCGGAGCAAGTTGGAATTTCAGATAGTCGAAAATACGGATCGAAATTCACGACGATGGTTGACGTCAACTATCAAACAACCGGCACCACCTACCAGAGTCTCCAGGGGCCGATCACGACGACTCGCCAAAACCTGAACGTGAAGGTTGAAGCACAGGAGGATCTGAACAAAGCAACCGCTGAGTTTCAGTATCAACGACAAATCCCTATCGGCAGCACGCTAGCCTTATACGGCTCAAATAATCAGACTCCAGAAGTTTCACTGTCGTCCGATGCCAAGCGTTTGATGGGAGACAGCTTTGCCGCAAATTGGCCATTTCGAACGACACTTTCGATTGGCGAGTTTACGGACGAGTTTGGGGCTGGGCAGATCACGCGAGACTCCTTTGACCTTAAATTCCAGCATCCAGATAGATCGTCTGGACCTTTGCACAGTGACATCAGTGGAGGGTTTAGGCAGGGGATCTACTCGGATAACACCGCACAATACGTTCTGGACTTCTCAGACACTGAGAGCTATCGGCTCGGAAATCAGACCTCACTCAATTTCCGATACAACTACCTTCGACCCTACGGTTACTCGCCAATATCGATTGACCAAGCCGGAAAGCAAAATGTCGCCACAGCCGACTTGAGCGTCAAGCCGATCAAGACGCTTTCAATTGGAGCTCAATCGGGATACGACATGATTCGCCTCCAAAATAGCCAGGCGGCATGGCAGCCTGTTGGCGTCCGCATTGAGTGGCAGCCCAAAGATTACTACTTGATGCGAACTCAGGCGATGTACGACACCCTCCAAGGTGCCTGGAGCAACATTCGCATCGACATGAGCTACAAGCCGGGCGCGACTTTTCTATCGGTGGGTTCCTACTACGATGGAATTCGTCACACTTGGAACAACGTCAACCTGTTCTTGGACGGGTTGACTTGGGGCAAGACCAAGCTCAGTGCGATCCTGACCTACAACGGATACACGCAGCAATTCGATAACCAGCAGTATTCAATGATTTACGATCTTCACTGCGCTGAGGCCGTTTTCACGTTCCAAGAGCAGAAGACCGGCTTCAACCCTGGACGAACCCTGACGTTCTTCTTGCGAATCAAGGCGTTACCGTTTAGCTCACCATTTGGCGCAGGGTCACGTGGTCAGCCGCTTGGAACGGGCACCGGCACCAGCTTCTAGGTCTCGGAGAAGGATCAGCTGCTCGCGCTGGTATAAGATCGCATTGCTCGACGCCAGAAGAGCCGAGCGCATGTCAGCGCAACTGCCGCCCACAAGATTCCTTCTCCGACAGCCATGAAATCGGGACCGCGAATAAGTTGTCGGGCAGGAACGGTGGCGAGGAATGCGAGTGGAACCACGAAGGTGAGTATTCGCCTCATGCTCGCTTCGTAAATATCCACTGGATATCTTGCGACTCCAACAAGCGATTCACCCAAGACCCAAAGGTTATCGACTCGAACCAACCAAATGGCGCTGGTCATCAAGGCCAAGTTGAAAGAGTAGAAGATCGCAATCGCACACGCAACCAGCACAACATACGCAAGCCAACTGGCGAAATCTGGCGTGACGTGCCCAAGGTGAATGCCGACTGCGATCATGACGATGCCCGCACACATCGTTCCTATCTGATCGAAATTGAATTTCCGAGTGCTCACCCAAAACTGAGTGTCCATCGGCTTGGTGACGACGAAGTCCATTGTGCCAAGTCGGATCTGTTGAGGAATCTCTTGAAGTGAAAAGAAGAACGCGTTGAAAACTGCGTTCATCAAGAAGACGGTGGCGGCGAGTACGAACGCGTTGCCCTTGTCCCAGCCTGCGATGGAGTTTGTCTTGCTGTAGACAACAAAAAGGATCATCACGAAAAAGAAGATCCACATCAAGTTTCCGGCGAACTTGGCGAACAGATTGGCCTTGAACTCTAGTTCGCGGGCGAAGGAGCTAGAGAAGAATGATCGATATACCCTCCAGTAGCGCTTCACGTTAAAGTTTTACCCGCGTTGTACGTCACAATGGCCTTGGGAGCAAGTTCAACTTCTACTAGTCTTAAGGCTATTTAGGTTGACGAGTGGGGCAGTAATGTGCCATCATCTCTCCTTGCGCCTCCAGTGCGCGGAGAAGTTTTATGTACGCGATTGTAAAGACCGGCGGAAAGCAGTTTAAGGCTGCGAAGGATGACGTTCTCATCGTCGAAAAGCTAGAAGGCGATCCCGGTACGCCGATCGAATTTGGAGAAGTTTTGTTGCTCGTAGATGGCGACAAGAGTACTATTGGCTCGCCCTTTATTAAAGGCGCAAGCGTCAAAGGCGAGATCATTCGGCAGTCAAAGAGCAAGAAGATCGAAGCTTTTAATTACAAGCCTAAGAAGAATGAGCGAAAGCGATGGGGCCACCGACAGCCACAAACGCACGTTCGAATTCTCGAAGTGCAGGTTGGAGGCTAATAAATGGCACATAAGAAAGGTCAAGGATCATCCAGAAACGGTAGAGACTCCAAGCCTAAGTATCGTGGCGTAAAGCGATACGGCGGCCAAGTTGTTAAGTCGGGCGAAATTATCGTTCGTCAGTGCGGCACCAAGTTCTATCCAGGTCCGGGCGTTGGAATCGGTCGCGATTTCACCTTGTTCGCACTTCGGCCAGGTCAGGTCACCTTCGAGGGACCTCTCAAGAAGCGACGCGTCGCTGTCTATGAGAAGCAAGTAGCAGAAGCAACCGCCGAAGCCATCGCAGCTTAGCAACACCTTCAGAAATTACAGGCGGGGCAAGAGTTCATTCTCTTGCCCCGTTTTTTTGTGCGTTTCCGTGCCTTGCGGACGTCTTTACTCTTTCCTTACGCTCGCTCCACTCTGCCTTATGCCTCGTTGACCAGCCCCATCCGCAAACTAGATTCACGGTTGGGGGGCGCATGGACACCTGGCTTCAGTACGTTGCATTTCTCTTTGTTCTTATTTGCCTGGCAAAACCAGCGGCGGCCTTTCGAGGGCAATCGGAGCATGGAAATGACATCAATGAAGTTGACGGCAAGCCAGATAGCGGAACCTCCTCCAAGAGGAAATAGAAATGCAGGACATCCTGTACGTCGTTATGGGGCTGTTGTTCTTCGCAATAGCCATTGCTTACGTTTACGCATGTGAAAAGCTGCGAGGCGGTGCCGCTGATGAGTGACTACATCTGGACATCGATCGTGTGCCTCTTGCTGCTGATTTATCTGCTTTACGCCCTCGTAAAGCCGGAGAAGTTCTAGGTCATGACAGTCAATGGACTCCTTCAAATCCTGCTCTACTTCGGGATTATCCTCGTCATCACGAAACCACTTGGCAGTTACATGGCCAGGGTGTATGAGGGTGAGAAAACTTTTCTTAGCCCAATACTGCGGCCGCTTGAGAAGCTGATCTATCGGCTGTGTGCCGTTCGTGAAGAGGACGATATGCGGTGGACAACCTATGCCATCGCGATGCTGCTGTTCAGCGTTGTTGGGATGATTCTCACCTACGCCCTTTTACGGACCCAAGGCATGATAAATTTCCTTGGCCTGAACCCGCAAGGATTCAATGGGAGTCAGATGACCCCGGACCTTGCAGCCAACACAGCCGCCTCGTTTACCACGAACACAAACTGGCAGAGCTATTCGCCAGAAATGACGGTCAGCTACTTCTCCAACATGGTTTCGTTGGCAATCCACAACTGGATGTCGGCAGCAACCGGTATGGCGATTGCTATCGCATTGATTCGTGGATTTTCTCGGCGATCGGCTAAGGGAATTGGCAATTTTTGGGTCGACACGGTTCGATCAACAATTTACATTTTGCTTCCGATCGCATTCGTCGGCGGAATTATCTTCATTGCGGGTGGGGTTCCCCAGAATTTCTTACCTAACCAGATTGCGTCGACCCTTGAAGGTGCAAAGCAAACGATCGCCATGGGGCCAGTTGCGTCGCAAGAGATCATCAAAATGCTCGGCACAAATGGTGGTGGATTCTTTAATGCCAACTCGGCCCATCCATTTGAGAATCCAAGCAACTTCATCAACATCCTTCAAATCATTGCGATCTTCTGCATTCCGGCAGGGCTGACATACACATTTGGCAAGCTCGTCGGAAACACACGACAGGGTTGGGCGCTCTTCGGCGCGATGTCAGTGATGTTCATCGCAGGTGCCGTTGTTTGTAATGTTGCGGAACAAGCTGGCAATCCATTCGTGGCAAAAGCAGGTGTGATGACTGCTCAGACCAAGACTCAGCCCGGTGGGAACATGGAGGGTAAGGAGACGCGGTTTGGCATCGGTGCCACCACATTGTTTGCAACTGTAACTACAGACGCCTCGTGTGGCGCAGTCAACGGTATGCACGACAGCTTTACACCGCTCGGCGGCTTGGTCCCGCTGTTCAATATTCTCACCGGGGAAGTTATTTTCGGCGGTGTGGGTGCTGGCCTATACGGAATGCTGATGTTCGCCGTGATAGGAGTCTTCATAGCGGGCCTGATGGTTGGGCGAACTCCTGAGTACATCGGGAAGAAGATTGAAAAGTTCGAGGTTCAGATGTCGATGCTCGCGACCCTGATCCTTGCTGCCAGCATCTTGGGATTCAGTGCGCTCAGTGCGAATACGACGTATCCGCCAGGCACAAGTGCTCAGACATTTGACGACAAACACACCGCAGACGAAGCAAAGTTGCCTGCAATGGCAAGTTGGAACCACGTGAATGGAAGTTCGCCAAGCAACTATCTTGGCGCGACCACCAACAACACTAACAACTCTGGCGCTCACGGATTTTCCGAGATCCTGTACATGTACGCCTCGTCAACTGGCAATAACGGCTCTGCGTTTGCAGGAATTACGGCAAACACGCCGCATTACAACACCACTGGAATGATCGCCATGCTCGTTGGACGATTCCTGATGATCATCCCCCTTTTGGCGATTGCTGGAAGTCTGGCCGCCAAAAAGCGTGTACCGGAATCTTCGGGAACGTTTGCCACGGACTCAGGAACGTTTGTGGCCCTCCTCATCGGCGTGGTGATCTTGATCAATGTCCTCACCTTCTTCCCAGCACTGGCGTTGGGACCGATAGTTGAACATTTCAAGATGGCCCTGATGCAGCCGCCTGTCTAGCGATGCCAAAACACCCTCCCCTCAACCTTAGGCAGTTCGCCTGGGTGAGGGGAACGGAGAAATCACTTTGAAACCAATGAATCAAATCGAAGAATCGTTCACCCGGCCAAAAAACGCGCCGGCTAAGCTGTTCGAACCATCCATCGTTAAGCGGGCATCACGAGAGGCGTTTATCAAGCTTGATCCTCGCATGGTGGCGAAGAACCCTGTGATGTTCGTGGTGGAAGTAGGCAGCGTCGTGACAACCTATTTCTGGATCAGGGGTGCAGTCACCCACTCTGCCGACACGCTGTTTGTGGCCCAGGTCTGCATTTGGCTCTGGTTCACGGTACTGTTCGCTAACTTTGCCGAAGCCATGGCAGAGGGAAGAGGAAAGGCCCAAGCCGACTCCTTGCGAAAGGCGCGAACGGACACCATCGCCCGCAAGCTCGTTAACGGGGTCGAAACTCAGGTCGCCGCACCTGAACTTCGCAAGAACGACATGTATGTGTGCGAGGCGGGAGACATGATTGCTGCCGACGGCGAAGTCATCGAAGGAATTGCGAGCGTCGATGAATCGGCTATTACCGGAGAGTCGGCACCCGTCATTCGTGAAAGTGGTGGAGATCGATCTGCCGTAACCGGCGGAACACGGGTCCTTTCCGATCGTGTCGTCATTAGGGTCACAAGCAATCCTGGCGAGTCCTTCCTAGATCGGATGATCGCTCTAGTCGAGGGTGCCCAACGCCAAAAGACTCCTAATGAAATCGCTCTGTCGATCTTGCTTTCGGGTTTGACGATTGTCTTTCTGTTCGCGACGGTAACTCTTCTGCCCTTCGCACATTACAGTGTTCGCTCAGCGAATGCCGGTTCGGTGCCAACGATCACAGTCATGGTCGCCTTGCTTGTGTGTCTCATCCCAACCACGATCGGTGGACTGCTCAGCGCCATTGGCATTGCAGGAATGGATCGAGTCATGCAGCACAACGTATTGGCTATGAGTGGAAAGGCCGTAGAAGCGGCTGGTGATGTCAATACGCTGTTGCTAGACAAGACGGGAACGATCACACTCGGCAACCGTGAAGCTACCGCTTTCCATCCTGCACCTGGTGTTACGGATCACGAGATCGCCGACATAGCCCAACTTGCATCCCTTGCCGACGAAACACCGGAAGGACGAAGTGTTGTCGTCCTGGCAAAGGAGAAATACGAACTGCGAGAGCGAGATATGGAATCTCTCAACGCTGAATTCGTACCATTTACGGCTCAGACTCGCATGAGCGGAGTCGACTTGCCGGGGCGACTCATTCGCAAAGGTGCTGGACAATCTGTTCAGCGGTTTGTTGAAGAGCAAGGTGGCAAGATGCCAAGTGAAGTCCAGGAGATTATTGAGCGGATTTCGAAAGAAGGCGGGACACCCCTTGCTGTCGCTGAAAACAACAAAGTGCTGGGCGTGATTCAACTGAAGGACATCGTCAAGGGTGGCATGAAGACCCGCTTCGACCAAATGCGCGCAATGGGAATCAAGACAGTGATGATCACTGGCGACAACCCGTTGACCGCTGCAGCGATCGCAGCTGAGGCAGGTGTCGATGATTTCTTGGCCGAAGCAACCCCTGAAATGAAGCTCGCCTATATTCGCCAAGAACAGTCGGGCGGAAGATTGGTTGCGATGACAGGCGACGGTACGAACGACGCTCCTGCACTGGCACAAGCTGATGTCGGAGTCGCAATGAACACAGGAACTCAGGCGGCCAAGGAAGCGGGGAACATGGTGGACCTCGACTCGAACCCAACCAAGCTCATCGAGATTGTTGAGATCGGCAAGCAAATGCTCATGACTCGCGGCTCACTGACTACGTTCAGTATCGCCAACGACGTCGCAAAGTACTTCGCGATCATTCCAGCAATGTTCGCCGTGACCTATCCTGAGCTCAAAGCACTGAATATCATCGGACTGACGAATCCCCAATCGGCCATTTTGTCTGCGGTTATCTTTAATGCTTTGATCATCGTCCTGCTTATTCCTCTTGCTCTTCGCGGAGTGCAGTATCGACCTGCCAGTGCAGCTCAGATCCTGCGAAGGAATCTGCTTATCTATGGAGTTGGAGGCATCATTGCTCCATTCCCCGGTATTTGGCTCATCGATCGACTTCTTGTAGTTCTCCACTTGGCATAAACCCATGAAACAACTTCGCTCTGCAATTCTGTTAACGCTGTTCTTCACGGTATTCACCGGGTTAGCGTTTCCATACTCGTTGTACGCTATCGGCAAGCTAATGCCACGTCAAGCCAATGGGAGTCTCATTAAGAACGCCAAAGGCGATCTCATCGGATCCGAACTCATCGCTCAGCCGTTCTCAAAGCCAGAGTATTTCCACCCCAGACCATCCGGAACGGGAGACTTGGGCTACGGCACGTTTGATAAGGATCACTCCTATGCGGGTTCATCAGGAACGAACTTAGGACCTACGAGCGATAAGCTCATCAACGGCATACACAAGAAGACCGCCGACGGAAAGGATGATCCGAGCAACTTCGATGGAATCAAGGATTTGGCTGATGCCTATCGAAAAGAGAACAACCTCGCGAAGGATGCACTGGTACCGGCTGATGCCGCTACCAGGTCCGCAAGCGGCATCGACCCAGACATAAGCCCAGAGAACGCCAACCTCCAGGCACCGCGGGTCGCAGCGGCTCGCCATATGCATCTAGACGACGTCACTCATCTCATCGAAGAAAACACTCAGCAAAGGTTTATCGGAGTGTTTGGCGATCCCGCGGTAAATGTGCTAAGGCTCAATTTAGCGCTTGATAAAGTCGGAAAGGCGTTATGATCTTGGTTCTATGAGTTTCCTCGACCGACTTCTCGGAAAGCCGATTGCTTCGGCAAACGAAGAACAACATAAAGTAACCGTCTGGGCGGGAATTCCGATGCTGGGGCTTGATGCCCTTGGGTCGGCAGCCTATGGCCCAGAAGCGGCTTTAACCCTGCTGATTCCGTTGGGAGCAGCAGGGCTTTGGTATGTTGGGCCGATCAGTGCGATCATCCTCGGGATACTCCTGATCCTTTATCTGTCCTATCGGCAGACGATGAATGCGTATCCGACCGGCGGAGGCTCATACACCGTAGCCAAGACAAACCTGGGGACGACAGCGGGGCTCTTTGCCGCGGCTGCACTGCTCGTGGACTACGTCCTTACGGCAGCAGTAGGTATCTCAGCCGGCGTTGGAGCATTGGTTTCGGCGATGCCGTCGATGCTTCCACATATCCTCCCACTCTGTCTTGGCGTCCTGGCAGTCATTACGATAGTGAATCTTCGAGGTGTTAAAGAGTCAGGCATCGTGTTTGCTTTACCAACCTACTCGTTCATCGTTTGTCTGTTGTTGGTCATTGCAATCGGCGTTGTGCGTTCAGTCGCGGAGCACGGTCACCCCTTGCCTGTGGAAGTCCCTCCACTTTTACCCAAAGCCCTAGTCACCGCCAATTTGTGGTTACTCGCGAAATCGTTTGCCAGTGGGTGTACCGCCATGACGGGAGTAGAGGCAGTGAGCAACGGGATCACCGTGTTTGCTCGCCCTGCGGTCAAGCGTGCGCAGCAAACTTTGACAGTCATTGTCGCATTGCTGGGCGTGATGCTTGCGGGAATCGCTTACCTCTGCAACGCCTATCACATTGGCGCAACCGATCCAACCGCGGCAAACTATCAGAGTGTGCTGTCCCAGCTGACGGCTGCAGTGGTCGGCCGAGGTGGCTTCTATTACCTCACCATCGGCAGCGTCCTGCTCGTTTTAGCCCTTTCTGCCAACACGGGTTTCGCTGATTTCCCGAGGCTGTGCCGCCTTTTGGCAGAGGATGATTTCCTTCCGCACGCGTTCGCGACCCGGGGACGTCGACTTGTCTATTCAGGCGGCATCTGCATCCTGGCCTCGTTCACTGCGGTCCTGTTGATTGCGTTTGGCGGAATTACAGATCGTCTGATACCTCTCTTCGCGATCGGAGCATTCCTTGCGTTTACGTTGTCGCAAGCGGGCATGGTTCAGCATTGGCGTCGCCAAGAAGGGAAGAAGCACACCCTTTCGAAAACGATTAATGGATTGGGAGCGGTAGCGACGGGAATAGCGATTGTCGTCGTCCTCTTTGCCAAGTTCGCGGATGGTGCTTGGATCACTCTGCTCCTCGTTCCTGGAATCTACGTGGTGTTTCTTTCTGTGAAGCGGCACTATGAAAAGGTTATTGTCGAGACCCTTTCACCGTGTCCCATGGTCGTCGACAATCTGCAGCCGCCGATTGTTGTCGTCCCAATTGGGCGATGGAGCACGATTTCCGCGAAGGCACTGCGGTTTGCCATGCGGATTTCCCCCGAGGTCCAAGTGCTTCACATCAGTTCTGATCCCCAGAAACTTCCGGGGCTTCAGAGGGAGTGGGAAGCGCTTGTCGTAGACCCGTGCGAAGCTGCCGGGCTGCAGACACCGCAATTCGTCGTCGTGTCCTCGCCCTACCGGCGATTATTCCATCCCCTTTTGGAATACGTGCATGACCTGCAAATCCAGAATCCAAACCGGATCATTGCCGTCACATTGCCGGAACTGGTGGAGGCCCGCTGGTACCAGTATCCTCTCCACAATCAGCGCGCGACCTGGTTGAAAGCTGCCCTATTGTGGAGAGGTGACCATCGAGTAGTCGTCATCAACGTCCCGTGGTATTTGGGCAAAGAGGGAGGTCAGCGAGTGTAGAGTCTCGTAACTCTTTCGACATCGGTCAACGTTCGCGATAATCGACTCTGGAGTAGCCATCCACTTGAAGGGCACTGGGTCTGCGTTGTTCACTTAGCGATAGTTGCCTATCGTCTCGATTAGCTCCTCCACGGCATCGTAGCTTCCTCTGCGAATCCCCCTAATTGTGATTTCGGCCAAGAATCTCTTGGTTGCAGAGCAAGGTCTTTGCGGCGCAGCCCAGGGTTAATGATACAGAAGGTGGTGCTGAGAGATGCGGATCAGGAATCAATGCGAGTGAGTCGCACCGTGTTAGTCCAAAAAAGCCAGCAGGGATTCGGGGGATACTGTCGCCCTCTGTAAACCGCTTGAACACCACTCGTTGGCTCCTCAGGCGTGCGAATATCACATTCACTAAGATCGCTAGCGCGTTATGAAGCTGCTTTATGATCCCTGCAATCGTCTCTTGGAAGAACGACCATGAAACAACGACGATCTCGCCTTAAGATAACTCCCACTGAAAGCCCCGCGGCAAGTGCAAAGCTGTACGAGGAGGAGGCCATTGCGGGACTCCGCGCGGCTGGATATCGCATTACCATGCCCAGAGTGCAAGTTATTCGCGCCTTGGCTACGACAAAAGAGGCGCTCAGCGCGTACGCCATTCATGAGAGCATCATGGCAAGCGATGGCAAGATTGATGTGGTTAGTGTGTATCGCATTCTGGGCACCCTGCAAGAGATCGGGGCCATTTACCATGTTGGTGTCGTCGACGGATATTTCCCGTGTAGATTGCCGAATGGCTCGACCAGATCTGAGATCTTTGTGAATGAGACTTCGCACGCGGTGATTGAGTTGCAGATTCCAGGCCCAGTTGTTGATGCGCTGGAGAAGCAATTCGCCGAGATTGGCCTCACCGTTTCCACCATTAAGATCGAAGCCGTCGGGACTTCCAAGCGGTAGGTTTCTTGGAGATCTGGGTTACTCAAACATCGTAAGTCAAGTGTTCAGTAGGACTTTACAGAAAATAAGAGCCCGGGGGTACTCGGGCCCTTGGGACGGATCTAGAAGGATATGCATTTCTTGTTTGCACTCCGTCTGGTACTCGTGTTGAAACCTCTTTCGAGAAATGTGGCAGTGATGAGCATTCAAACCGCCTCGGGCTGACTGTCACCAGATACCAATGGAAACAGCTCACTGAGCATTTCTCGAATCGTGCCCACGGTGAAGGGCTTGCCAACGACAAACTCCATTCCAGCGCTCAGGCACTTCGTTATTTCATCGGGAGTGACTGACGCGGTCAGGGCTCCTATCGGGGTTTTGATGTCTTTCCCATTCAGGCGAATGCGTCGGCACGCCTCAATTCCCGAAAAGTGGGGCATGTGGACATCAAGCAGGATGAGATCGAAATCATGCGCCGCCGCCTGCTCCACAGCCTCCTGCCCATCCCAGGCGTGAACCACATCACACCCCAATAGCGCTAGGGTTTCGGTGGCGACAATGGCGTTCACCTCGTTATCTTCAGCAAGTAGTACCGATACCCCTTTCCGGTACGGTCCCGTGTGCTGAACCTGGACCACGGGAACTGCCGACACTTCCGTGCACTCAATCTGCACGGTGAAGCGCGATCCCACACCGAGGGTGCTCTGCACGGTAATCGTGCCACCCATCAGATCGATGATCCGCTTTGAGATTGCAAGCCCAAGCCCCGACCCGCCGTACCGGTGGTACGTTTCTCCGTCGCCCTGAGCAAACGGCTCAAAGATGGTGAGGAGGTTTGCCTTCGATATCCCGATACCCGTATCGGCAACCGTTACAAAGATCGACCAGGTGCGCTCTGCCTGTCGTAATGCGTGAACAAGGATTTCGACGTTACTCGTGTTCGTGAACTTAATGGCGTTGCCAACGAGATTCCCAATGACTTGGCGGAGCCGTGCGCCGTCGAATGAGACACTTGCGGGAAGCGGGAGCACATATTCCGAGCGAAGCGATATCCCGCGATGCTCAGCAGCTGAGCGGTGAACCTCGATAATGTCTTCAACGATGACCTCAAGGCGCTCAGGAACCGGCTCAAGGACCATGCGTCCTGCCTCAATCTTCGACATATCGAGAATATCGTCGATGACGCGCATGAGGGTGATGCTACTTCGGGAGATCATCCCGGCGTAGTGCCTCGTTTCAGGGTCTCCACTCTTTTCGAGGAGGAGTGAGGCGGTAGCAAGGACGCCGTTAAGGGGAGTCCGGATTTCGTGACTCATACTCGCGAGGAAATCGGATTTAGCCTTTGAGGCAAGGAGCGCCGCATCGCGGGCGGCTTCAAGCTCTCGGTTTGTCTGGGCAAGCGCCAAGTGCGCCGTGCGAATCTCCGCTTCAATGTGTTTGCGCTCACTGACGTCGCGGATGGCACTCAGAAACAGGGTCCCGTCTCCTGTATCAAGCGGGCTGAGGCTCCACGGGAAACTCAGTTCCATCCTTTCGCAGGCCAAAGAGCGCAAGGCCCGGTCCCAAAGCACGGGTGTGAGGTTCGGAAGAAAACTGGTCGCGGTTACCGACATGAGCGGTGCGAAATCGCTCGGGGACGAGGATTTCGACAACTTGCGGCTGAAGGTCATCGGCCAGATAGCCGAAGAGCTTTGTCGTTTGAGAGTTCACCAG
>CAILEM010000122.1 GCA_903833215.1 uncultured Armatimonadota bacterium | reverse complement strand
GGCAGCAAGCCCTTCACCGACCCGATCTCAATTCGACGCCACGTCCAATTCTCACGCCGCCTAGCCCAACATATTCCGCGAAATTCAAGCCGAAGATGTCGGGAGCCTTGACAAAGTCAAATACTATCTGGGCTTTGAGGAACGAACACTTTCAGTGTTCGGTGGGCGCGGGACTGCTTTGGCTACCATTCAATTCGGATGCTTCGTGTGGAAATCTGAATGACGCTGGAAATCGGTCACGACTTTCAAACACACGTCTTCTCGCAATGTCGGCACGATGATCTGGCCTCCGATGGGGGCACCGTCTTCGAAACCGATGGGGAAGGCCATGGCGGGCCAACCCAACAGGTTTGAAGGACCGTTATCGCCGCCCATGTTCACCCATGTCTTGTCGAAAGGCTGATCAGCCGGAATGGCTCGGTGATAGAAGGCGGGGGTGAAGATGCAGTCGCACTTGTCCCACACCGCGTTCGCTTTGAGTGCCTCCGACCGTAGGCGCATTGCCCATAGATAGTCGACTGCTTTGACCTCAAGCGCCGCCGCGAACCCCGCGACTTGGTTGATATCTTGAAGCTGCTGGAACCGCTCGCCACGAATGAAATTCTCATGGGCGCTGGCTCCTTCCGCATTGACGATCAGGTCGATGGCTGCATTGTACGGAAGGTCGGGATAGGCGACCTCGACGGTTTGGTAGCCCAACTTGCGCAGGGTTTCGATGACATTCTGATACGCCTTTTCGCAGACCTCCGCCTTGCTATCTTTGAACGTCTCTTTAACCAACCCAATCCGAGGTTTCGGTCCTCGGTAGCGAAGGTTCAGCTTCTTGGCGAACGTGCTGCCATCCTTTGGATCTGGACCGGCGATGGCTTCCAGAACAATTCCACAGTCCTCTGCAGATCGGCAGATGGGTCCGAGCTTATCCAGCGTCCAGCATAAGGCCATTGCGCCATAGCGGCTCACGCGGCCATAGGTCGGTCGAAAGCCTGTGCAGCCGTTGAAGGCAGAAGGACAAACGATGCTGCCGCTCGTTTCACTGCCGATCGAGAACCCAACGCATCCGAGTGCGGTTGATGCTCCGGATCCTGAACTCGACCCACCGGCCCAAAGCTTTTTGTCCCAGGCGCTGAGGCACGGGCCCATGCGGCTGGCGTTGGCGACGTTATAATTTCCGCCTCCGGCGAGTTCGATCATCTCAAGCTTGGCGAGCAGCACGGCTCCCGCATCTTCCAGTTTTTGAACAATGGTCGAGTTGTAGTCAAAAATCTGGTCGGCATGCCCCGGCGAACCCCATCGGGTTGGAATTCCCTTTGTCGCGAGCAAGTCTTTGACCCCGAAAGGAATGCCGTGTAGGATGGAGCTTCCTGAGGTGTTGTCTGCTTTCTTGGCTTGGGCCAGAGCAAGATCCTCGGTCAATTCGGCGACAGCGTTATGCTCTTTGCCGATCGTCTTGAGGCGCTTGAGATACATCTCAGTGAGTTCGACCGACGATACTTCGCGCGCGGCAAGGGCTTTAGCTAGATCGCGAATACCTGAAAATGGGGTGATACTCACTTCGCTCGGACCTCCCGAGTCGAGGGGATATAGCTGAAGCAAGGTTCGCTGTTCTCAGGAAGTTTCGTCTTAAGGCGTTCTTTTGCTGACGCCTCGATTCCTTTGAGTGATTCGGCGAGAATTTTCTTTGCCTCTGGCGAAAGTGGCTTCGCCAATTCCTTCTCTAGCATTTCGGTTGTGAGAGCTTGCGGTGTAATATTTGCCATCGCCATAGGGGTCGCCATTGCCGCCACGCCAACCGCAGCCGCACCAAGAATTTCACGTCGAGATGGATTCTTCGCCATAAGCGAGCGTTCTACCTTTTTTGAGCGCTTTCTGGAAAACTCGCGGATCAATTTTGTTGAAGCGGATTCCTGTTATCTCGGCGTATTATTCTCGCATGTGGCAGCGTTTTTCGATGGAAGCGCGCCGAGCGGTATATGCGGCTCAGGATGAGGCGAAGAAACTCGGAGGAGCCACCGTTTCCACGGAACACCTACTTCTCGCACTGCTTCGGGACCCCGAGAGCCTTTCGGCTCGGGTTCTCGTCGAGTTAGGCGTATCATTCGCTGAACTTGAGGCCGCGGTGGTGAAAGAGTGGCACGAACCGTTGACGGAAACAGGACCAAGTTATTCTTATACAGTCCGTTTTCACAGGTTAGTGCAGCTTGCATTTGATGATGCACGAAGCCTAAATCAAGATTTCATACGCGGTGAGCATTTGCTGCTCGCGATGATTCGCCAGAAGGAAGGCATTACTGGCATGGTCTTATCTAGGTTGGCAGTGTTTTACGATGCCGCCAGAGCGATCATCATTTTGGAGACGGACCCCAGTTCGGTTCTGACGGAAGGTCAAGTGTCAGTAGTCTTCAAAGACATTCCGTCAGCGAGCAAAGCATGGATGGTATTATCAGCGCGTCGTCAGCGAATGACGGCAGACCAGATGTGCTTGCTTCTTCTGTTTGAAGAAAACGGCGATGCTGCGAAAGCCCTGGAAGCATGCGGACTTGATCCCTGCTCGATTGCAGTTTTGGTTGAGGAGGAGATGCTCGAACCCAAATCGGTTGAGCAGCTCAAAGCTGGCTTCTTGTCCGGGACTGATCTACTTCGACTGGCGAATGCCGAAGCGAAGGACCTTGGACAAGATGTCAAAGGACCCCACTTTATCCTCGGCATGCTAGCCCGTGAAGAGAACGCCACGACACGAGCGCTTAGGTTCTTCGGCGCCACCCACGACAAGCTTCGTAATTGGATCGCGGACCAACTTTGACCAGGGTAATTCCAGCCCTCATCGAGTGTAATATTGCCTCATGTGGCAACGTTTTTCGGACTCCGCGAGAAAGGTGGTTTACTACGCCCAGGAAGAGGCCCAAAGGTTTGGGACTCGAGTTATTGATCCTGAGCATCTTCTGCTTGGTATCACTCATAACAGTCTTTGTGTGGGGTCAAGAGTATTGACTCAACTCGGCACAAGGCCCGACCTATTCGATCGGATAGTCTCGGCACAATTGCCTCGTGGTCCCCAGAATGATCCTTCAGACTTGACCCTTTCACCAAGATCAAAACAAGTGGTCGATTTCGCCTATGAGGAAGCCCGTAACCTGAACCACAACTACATCGGCACAGAGCATCTGCTCTTAGGACTGCTTAATCAGGTCGATGGGATCGCTAGCGAGGTTTTGAACAAGAAGGGTGTTACTCTCGATGCCGCGCGAAAAGAAGTGATTTCAATGGTCGGGAAAGGTGCGAAACTCATACCCGAGCCGCATCCGACTCAACCACGAGACATTCCAGCATCAAGCAAAGCGGTAACTGTGCTGGCGGCGAGGAAGCAACGGATGATGGCCGACCAGCTTTGCCTCATGTTTTTGTTTGAAGCGGGTGGTTACGCCGAACAAGCTGTTGTTGGCTGTGGCGTTGAAATTGACTCATTGGCACTGCTCCTTGAGGAAGACTTCCTCGCGATGAAAACACCAGAGCAGATCCTTGCTGGATTTCTAAATGCCTCCCAATTGCTGGAATTGGCTATCGTTGAAGCTCACCATCTTAGCCAATTCCTGAACTCATCCCACTTTTTGCTCGCTGCTCATGCTCATGGAAACAACGCAACTGCTCGTGCGTTGAGCGCTTTGGGGGTGTCGGTTGACACTCTTAGAGATTGGGTGTCTGGGCATCCTTGATCCTGTGGCAACGATTTTGGACTTGTGGAAGAGACAATGAGGACTCTCCTCTTCTGGACTCTGCAAGTGAATTCAGTGTTGTCGGGTCAGACCAACTTCTTGATCCGTCCGAGAGCACCAAAGGTGCGCTCAATAATAGCGAAGGCCGCAGGCCTGGTACTAGGAGACAACCAAACCCAGAGCACTGTAAGTGCGATCCATCTTGTCGATGGGTATCACCCATTGACCTTGGTCCGACGCTAAAAGTCCAACTCTATGGCGCGGGACCGCGAAATCACGAATGGGCTACGGCGTCTTCAGACCCAACTCGTCGGCCTCTTCTTTCTCATCTTCTTCATCGTCGACAACCGATGCCAACGGGGGAAGAGAGGTTGAGATTCGGGGGCGTGGGCGGTTGATGTAGGTTCCGTCGGCGGCTTTCTCTTCTAGGCGCAGGGTCTTCGCGCGATCTTCGGCACCAGGCGAGACTGGCCAGACGGTGTTCTCTGCCCAGTAGCTTTGAAGGAACTCGCTCCAGACACGATCGTAAACAGCGATCGTCTGGTCAGCGAGATGCGACCAATCGAAATCAGTCTTCAACCGAACCCTGGCTGTCGCTGACATTTTGTCGGCTCTCTCTGGATTTCGGAGGACATCGAGAACTGCCCAAGCGAGCGACTCAGGATTGTTGGCATAGCTCAACGTTCCCGTCTCGCCATGCAACACGACTTCTCGCAGCCCGCCTGCGTCGGAGGCGACTACGGGGGCGCCCGCCGCCATTCCTTCGAGGGCGACGATCCCGAACGGCTCGTAAAGGGAAGGGAACACGGCAACGTCCGCGCATCGATAGAGCTGATGCAGCGATCGGTTGGCCATGAAGCCGGTGAACAGGACCTTATCCTGCAGACCAGCCCACTGAACGAATTTCTCAAACCGCTCGCGGTTACCGCCACCGACGATCAGGAACTTGGTGTTTGGCTCTTGCGCGAGAATAACGCTTGCTGCGTTGAGGAGCACATGAATGCCCTTCTCCCGAACAAAGCGACCGACATACATGACGATTTTCTCGGTTGGTAACGCCAACTTGGCGCGGTGGGCGAGGCGCTCTTTTTCTGTCCACTCGAACTCAAACTTCTCGGGCTCCACGCCGTTGTAGATAATGTCAATCTTGTCGGCAGGTGAGTTGAACAGCCGCTCCACTTCCTTCTTCATGAAGTCGGAGCAAACGATGACGCGCCACGCTTCGTAGGTGAGCCAATACTCCTGCTCGTGGATGTACTTCGAGGTGTTGTTGAAGATTCCACCGTGACGACCGGATTCGGTGGCATGGATCGTGGCGACGATCGGAAGCTTGTATTCGTACTTGAGCTCTCTTGCCGAGTCGAGACTAAGCCAGTCGTGAGCATGGAATAACGTCGGCTGTCCGCCTGGACGCCAATCCTCAAGCAATTGCCGAACGCGACGGTCGGTCGCTTGGTTCAAAAGCTGAATTTCGTGGAGAAAATCGTTGGGCTGCTCTTCTAGGTGGACGCGATGGAGTTGAACGCCACTTGGTTCAACTTCTTCATCTGGTGCAAGCGGTGTGTGCTTCGTGACGACGTGGACTTCGATCCCTTTTCGCTGCAACTGTTGCGATAAATCCCGAACGTGAGGGCTGATTCCACCGACGATTCGTGGTGGGTATTCCCAAGACAACATAATCACGCGCATTGATCAGATTATAGGGTGTGGCGCACCTTGGAATGGGTGCCCGTGACACCAGAATTTAAGAGCAAACAAACAATTTGCCTTCGCCCCACCCCGAATACGATTCCAACACCCTCTCGAACCCAAAATCAAGTAGAACTGATGCGTGGCTGACTTGCTGCAAGTGACGGATCGTGGGCTGTATTGTGCCGACGGCGATTTCTACGTCGACCCCTGGAAGAGGGTGGACCGTGCCGTCATTACCCACGCTCATTCCGACCACGCCCGTCCCGGCATGGGGTCGTATCTCTGCGCTGAAGACTGCAAGCGGGTTCTGCATCTCCGGATTGGCCAAAAGGCGAGCATCGAAACCTTGGCCTATGGAGAGGCCGTCGAATGGAACGGAGTCCGAGTCAGTTTGCATCCAGCCGGGCACATCCTAGGCTCATCGCAGGTTCGAATCGAACGACGCGGAGAGGTCGTTGTCGTCTCTGGAGACTATAAGACGGAGCCTGATCGAACATGCCGGGCATTCGAGCCGATTCGTTGTCACACGTTTATTACCGAGTCGACCTTTGGCCTCCCCATTTACCGTTGGCCGAAGGAAAGTGTCGTGTTTGGCGAGATCAACCGATGGTGGGAGAAAAACCAAACCGAAGGCAAGGCGACCTTTTTGTTGGGGTATTCGCTCGGCAAGTCTCAGCGAGTTCTCTCGGGCCTAGATCCAAGTATCGGCCCCATCGTTGCCCATTCTGCCCTGATTCCATATATCGAAGCCTATCGCGATGAGGGTGTAGAGTTGCCAGCGGTGATTCCACTTGAATCGGTCGGTCCTGGATTTGATTGGAGCAAGGCGGCTGTTCTAGTTCCTCCCAACCTTAGTGGGGCAAATTGGACAAACGGCATCGGACCATTTGCCACCGCTTACATGTCTGGCTGGATGGCAGTCCGTGGCACATGGCGTAGTCGGGCGGTCGATAAGGGGTTTGTGATGAGTGACCACGTCGATTGGGATTCTCTCATTCAAGCGGTTACGGACACCGGCGCACATAGAGTGCTAGTTACCCACGGATTCAGCGAGACCGTTGCTCAGTTCTTGAGGGAATTAGGGCTGGATGCTCAAGAATTAAAAGCTGGCTGGCGATCTGATTCCGACGGATTCTCGGATGGAGACGAAGATTGAAGCGCTTCGCTCGACTTTGCCTCGAACTTGACCTCAGTAGCGATATGCGTTTGAAAGCGCGTCAGTTGGCCCATTATCTTCGCAAATCGAGCATGGAGGAATGTGCTTCTGCCGTGGCGGTACTTCTGAATTCACGTCCAAAGCGCTATATGACCAAGTCTGGTTTTACCGAAGCGGTACTCGCGGTATCGGGATATGGACTTTGGTTGTTTGAGGAGTGTGTGAAAGCGGCAGGTGATCGGGCAGAAGCCGCCGCGCTTGTTCTTCCAAATCTTGAGCCATCGACAACTGAACGGATGGATCTTGCCTGGTGGCTGGACAGGCGCATCGCGTCACTTGCGAAGCAGCCAGCAGCGATCCAGAGTGAGATTCTTCGGTCGAGTTGGGAATTACTGAATGCGGAGGAGCGATTTGTCTACAACCGATTTGTTCTCGGGTCCTTCCGGCCAACCATTTCCCGCGGTGCGATCATTGAGGCGGTGGCGATCATGGCGGGGATACCTAACTTTGTTGTGCAGGCTCGCTTCGCATTGCTAAACGAATTAAGTCCGTCGTCTTTTCAGGGACTCCTTGCGTCCGATATCTCCGATACGGTTCATTCGGCACCCCTGGATCTGTTCCCGATATCGGATACGCAGAGGAGAGTTGGCACCATCGACGTTCTGAGCGGAAAACGGTTTGAGTGGAAGCGCAGGGGGCTTCGAGCCCAGATCGTCCGCCGTGGAGGGCAGGGGTTTGTGTGGGCCACTGCTGGAGTGCTGGTTACCGACCTCGTTCCCGAGATCGCCAAATCGTTACCGTTCATTCCTGATGGCGTGGTTATAGAAGGCGAGATTGTTTGCCCCAGCGAAGGGGCACCCCCCTATATGACGCTTGCCTTGGCGTTTTCCGGTGTCGACGCGCTGGACCCGAAGGTACCGCTTCAGTTTGTCGCGATGGACGTCCTTGAGCATCACGGGAATAGCGTTCGACACGAAGTGTTGAGCACTCGTTTTGCGCTCCTGAACGAAGTTGTCACAGACGTCAATATCACCCAGGCGAATTCCATCACAGGTGATGTTGAACTTGGCCAAGGGGCTATTTGCATTTCTCAGTCGATCTCTATTCGAGACCAGGCCGAACTGCAACAAGCGTGTCTTCACGCACGAGCCTTGGGGCATATCGGCCTCTTGGCACGAGATCTAGACGCCCCTTATCCGGATTCAAATCAAGACCCGGATTGGTTGATCATCAAGCCGGACACCATGAGTCTCAATGGCGTGCTTATGTATGCAGAACGAGGGGCTGGAGCGGAGGCGAGTCGATACACGCAGTTCACGTTTGGGGTTTGGAAAGACGAACAACTCGTTCCGATCGCCAAAGTGGCCAGTCCTTGGACGGATGACGAGTACAAATCTATAGAGATCTTCATCAAAGAGAATACGATTGAGCGATTTGGCCCGGTACGGACAGTCCTTCCCGCCATCGTGGTGCGAATTGTGTTTGAGGGAATAGACTCTGCACCCAAGCGGAAAGCTGGTGTTATCTTGCGAGGGCCAGCCATTGACGGGATTCAATCGGATCTCACGCCGGATCTGGCATCCTCGTTGGAAGATGTCCTAAGCATGAGATCCGAAGTCGCGACCTAAAGTCGAATGCCGGGAGTGATCGAGAGACGTCGGAAAGTCACCGGTCCATGGTCGCCTTGAACGAACAGAGGCCCGGGGGCACCTTCCGTGCTATCGAGCGCACCGCCAGTGATCCCCGGAATCTCCTGATGGTCGATGACGGTTTCGCCGTTGAGAACAACGCTTACGAACCTACCGACTAAGGTGATCTCCGCCGTATTCCATTCGTCTGGAGGAAGAATGGCGTTCTTGCTCGGAGCGAGAAAGCCGTAGATAGCGGCGCTGCTACCAACACCATTGGCTCCACTTTCATAGTCGTCGAGAATCTGGAATTCGTAGCGGCCACGCAGATAGATTCCGCTGTTACTGTTTGGCGGATACTTGTACTCGGCCACGAGCTTGAAGTCTCCGAATTTACTGACGGTTACGAGGTCGGAACCTGCCGCCGAATTAACAAGCAGTCCGTCCTCAATCGACCAATTACCCACCCAATCAGGGCTCCGAAGAGTCCAGTTCGATAGGTCTGGCCCGATTAACTCCTGAGTCTCTCGCCACGATGGTGAGTATGAGGGAAGTTCTGGGGCCGGAATCCCCATCCAATGAGCGTTCGATCCATCATCTAGCGTCGTCGTTCCGTACAAATTACCAGCTCTCAACGAGCCTTGGAAGACAAGATCGTCTTTCCTTCCTTCGTATTGGGGTGGCAACGAGAACTTGACGCTGTCACTCGAGTACTCAACGCTAACGATGGGCCGTGCGCTTCCGACTCGCCCCACAAACTGGCCACCGCGCGGTGTCAACTCCACCCACGAAGGGAAGAGATCCTTTCCTTCACCGACTGTCAAATCCCATCTGCCCAAGAGTCGCTGCATACCCATAAGTTTGACTGCAAACGGCCTTAGGTATAGCTGGAACTGTCAAATCCGACTAGGGTTTGATTGGAAGCAGATAGTTGGCAGGGAGTGGCTTCATTCCCTTGTCCCTCGGAAACTTCCTTTTAAGGGCAAGCTTAAGGGCAGAGATGGGCTTGGCCGAATCATCTTTTTGTACAGCTACAACTCCTTTCTTATCAGCCTCCGGTAAGGCATTGGGATCGATCAGACTGGCGTGCCCGTCAACGTAGGAAACGGCGATGAGCATCTTGGGATCTGGCAGCGTTTCGTACCAGAGGGGCGTTTCCGCGGGATTTTCGATTGCGGTCAGGGCCACGCCAGCGAGATTGAGATTGAAGTTGAATTTTCCACCTTTGGTTGGAGACTCATATAGCTCTTCTGACTTCGTGTAGGGTTGTAGAACTTGGACGGCTGACGCAGTCTGCTGAACGTAAGGGATGTAGTCGTCCGCATCACTGGCATACATGATCGTCGCGAGGGCGATTTGTTTCGCGCGGTTTAGTGCTTCGGTACGTTCTGGCTTAACGTCGCCTTTCTGCTGAGAGGCTGGCGAAAGGTGAAGGGAAGCGAAGGTTGGAATGGTCACAGCGACGAAAAGGAGAGCAGCGAGCACTTGGAGCGTCGTGACTCCTCGGGTACCCGCGTTAGGGGCCAGGATCGATTCGAGTCGAGTTTCAATCTTCGAGTTTGTCATTGCTGGAGTTCCTAGGGTGGCGAAGTGCATCGGCTTGTTGCCAAGGTCGGCTGCAATCTTCAGTAGTTCTGATGCATAGTCGGAGGGCTTGAGGCCCATTTGAAGAACCGCTTCGTCAGCGGCGAGTTCGGCATCTTCTCGCATCGTTCGCGCTGCGTACCACGCAAGGGGATGGAACCAGTACAGAGCACAAGCGAATTCGCCAATCAACTGACAGACGAAGTCGCATCTGCGGATATGAGAAAGCTCGTGGAGTAGCGTCGCCTCAAGTCGCGTTTCTGTCCATTCTGAAGCTTCAGTGGGAACGACAATGGTCGGCTTTAGTGCGCCCCATGTCATAGGAACTGGGATCTTGCCTGTTGTGCATATCCTCAGGTCATATCTTCGGGCGAGACCAGATTTCGCGGAAATTCTGTTGGCGATGCTGCGAACCGAAATGGAATCGAATACTCGCGTTCCTCTGAATCGTAATCTCAGCAGCACGAGCATCCCAAGAAGTGCGCGAGAGGTGACAACCAGCACACCAATTACCCAGACAGCGAGTGCCGTAACAAGCCAGGGTGCTTCCAAAGCGAGAATGACCAATATCGGCGGTGTGTTTGTCGGTTCAATCGCCACTTGAGTTATCGCAGACGACCCGCCGGATTCGCTTTGACTCAAGTCAGGTCGCGAAGAAGAGGTGGAAACCGCTCCTCTACGAACACTTTGCCGGAATTTGACCTCCGGTTTCAGATTCAGGTTCAGGATGGATCGACCCGGAACGACTTGTGCCACAAATGGAATGGTGATGATGGTGGCAAAAGCCAACACCCATGTGAGGTGGGCTCCGGACGGGAATCGAGAGCGAACCGAACGGCTCAAGAGGATTCCTAACACCAGAACGATGCTGACTTTGATCGTCAGTTCAAGGGCCATCACTGCTATGTCGATGGCGTCAACAGCGATCATCTGCCTTGCTCCTTGGCTTTTTCGATCAGCTTGCTCAATCGATCCAGTTGGTCAGGAGAGATTCCTTCCGAACCAGGCTCAATCAAGGTTGCCACGACTCGTTCGACGGAGCCACCAAAGAAGTTCTCGATGACTCCCGCAATCACGTTCTTAGCCATTTCGTCTTTGGGGACGACCGGCTCATAAATGTGCTTTGCGCCTTGACGGTCATGTCGGATGAGTCCCTTATCGGTGAGAAGTGCCAAATGCGTTCTCACCGCAGTGTAAGTCGGCGGGGAAGGCATGGCGTCTCGAATCTCAATCGCTGATGCCCTGCCAAGGCGATAGAGCGTCTCCATAATCTGCCGTTCACGACGGCTAAGATCAGTGCCTTCTTCTGACATGCCAGAATTCTGGCACACATTTTGAGAATATCCAAGGAGAATCTGCCAATTCTCTGGCAGATTCTCCTTGGAGGCAGGCCAACGGGCCATGCTCATTGACGAGATAGGTTGCGCTTACAGTGCTCTGATTTGGGTGACACCAGTACCACGACTGCGGCCATCGCTAGTATGTGTCTCACCTATGGTGTTTCCGGGTGGGTTCAACGGTTGACTGAATACCCAAGCAACAATCACCCGGTGGGTTTCTGAAAGGCAGGGTTCAAGCTATTTGAATACTCGCACAAGCACGACTCCGTGTCGGGGGACGATGGTCTTGAATTCCTTGGTAGATCGACCAACAGCCTTCTGTCGCCACAGGTCTCGCACTTGGTGCTTGCCAGACAGGCCAAGGTCTTTCCAGCTGATGGTCATCTCTCGGGGCTCTTCTGAAACATTGAACAATCCTACGGCAATGGAGTGGTCCGCCAAAGGCTTTGACCAAATTTGCTCGGAGTCGGTTTGTCGGATCGCTTTCGCCATAACGCCGAGCGAATCTTGATCGACATCCAGCACTTCGTCGTTGGTTAGCAGGTTTTCGGTGAAGGCATCGAGGTGTTCGAGATCACAACCGATCAGAAGTGGTGAGCCGAGCAAGCACCACTGACTGATGTGCGAATACTGCTCGTTGGGTGTGAGTCGAGATGGGTGCATTCCATCACCCAAAGTAACTCTTCCGATGACAAGCATGTCTTCGTCATTCCAGTGCCCTGGGCCCTGAATTGGTGCCCACCGACCCAATTCGAACGCATTCGATCGAATGGCACCCCATGTGTCGCTCATATCTCCTGAAGTTCGCCAAAGTTGTGAGTATTTCGCCAGGCCATCCCCTTGGTCAAACGGAGCACTATTCGAGAGGCTAAAGACGATGTCACGTCCGCAGGATCGTAAGAGGTCATAGGCGATCTTCGTGTGAGGGATGTCGATCGGGTTCCAGTCATATTTCAGGTAGTCGAATCCCCACTCTGCATATTGCTTGACGTCTCGCTCGGTAAAGTCGAACTTTCCAATGTGCTGATAGCGCCCTGCATTGCCGGTCTGCTGATTTGCATCCGCGGATGACATCCACGGGTAGGTTCCATCTTGTAGATCTGAGGATCCGCCGATATGGCCAGCGTAGGAGGTCATCCACGGCGTGGAGTAGGTTCCAGCTTTGAGTCCAAGGGAATGGATTTGATCGACGAGGCCCTTCATGTCAGGAAACTTCTTGTTTGGCATGATCGCGCCGTATGGGCCGCCTCGCTTGCCCTGCCAAGTGTCGTCAATGTTGACGTAAGCCCAGCCGTGATCTCGCAGCTTTGCAGCCATCACCTTCGCCGAAGTTGCGACCTGATCTTGGGTGACATTCCATCCCCAACTGTTCCAGCTGTTCCAACCCATGGGGGGTGTGAGCGAGATGGCCTCACCGACGGCGATCTTCAGAGTCCTCTTCGCCATCCCTTTTGCATTCTTGGCGATCACGTTGATTTCAACTTCACCGGGAGTGTTGGAACTGCCCGTAAGTTGTCCAGTCTTTCCATCGAGTTTTAGCCAATGGGGCAGATCGTCCGATTCGAAAGTGATCGGCTTGTTACCTGTAGCGGTGACGCTAAACAGGACCGGATTTCCGGGTCGAATTCCGAAAACTGTCGGTCCGGTGAATCTGGGTTTGGCCGAAGGTTTTGGCGTTAGGATGGTTTCCCGTTCCGAGGGGAGCGAAGCTGGGACGGGAATACCGCCCGACATTGTCAATTGGCCATCAATCCAATCGGCATGATCGCCTTGAATGCCAAAACCAGAGGCCGCAACAACCAAGGTCAGGGTCTTGATACCGGTGAGATTAGCCTCAATGGGTTGTGGCGCTTGCCGACGTCGAATGGGTCGTGATTTGGCCAGGATCTTTCCATCGCCCTCTATCCAAAACTGGACGCCCGTTCCCCAAAAATTGCCGGCGTCATCGTCAAGCCCCACCAGACCTTTGAATGATTTGCCTTGACCTCCCAGCTGAATTCGGAAATAGCTTTCGGCATGAGTGCCCACTCCATGTTCGTAAGTCTTTCCAGCAACCCTCAACGGATTGCCCATTGTGCTCTTGTCCTTTTTGGCGGATCCAGAGCTTTGTCGGATGACACTCAGATCGAGATCTTCGAGCCGAAACGTTTTATCCTGACTTGCCAGGTTGACCCATGAAATGGAAGTTAACGCGATTACCGAAAGCATGGATCAAACTTTAGCATGATCCGTCTTAGCGTGGCGGGATTTTGCGCACCCCCGGTTTCTCGCCAAATCCGGGAGTTGCGCGCAGTTTGGCGACGTGCCCTTCAACGGCTTTCCGGAACGACCCCGGCAATTGATCGTAAGGTACCGAAGCATTCTTTCGTTGGAAGTTTGTCTCAGTCAGTTGACCGTCGACTTGGAGTGAGGATGTCAATTCCAAGCGGATCAACAGCTTTCTGATGTGACCGAATCGGTATTTTTCAATCTTGGTCGATTCACGCTTGTCAGACTGATCTGCCTTTTCGGCGCGAACAAGATTCCACGCGACGTTGTATGCGTTCATCGGTTGGTAATTGACCTGCGAACCGCCTCCATCTGCAATTACTGCGTCTTCTGAAACATTATTCGTCGTGATCGTAGCGTTGTTGGGTACTCCACTCGGCATCGCGATGGTGACCTCATCCTTTGTGGATGGCTGATAGCCGGCCGAGGGAGCCGCGCCAATTGCGCGTGTGATATAGCCAATGGGTGGATCGGCCCGATAGATCAGATGATTGAGGTCGGCAATGGACTCTGTTGGCAGGCTCTGCGCAGTCAGCGGTTTTCCAGAGTCAAGGGCCGCTCGTTGATCGGGTGTGAGGCGTCCGTAAATCCGCAGTAACTCAATCGTTCGATCACTGACTGCTGCATTCAGATCCGGGAGGACGAAGAAGGCGAGCATCGGTGCGATCGATTCCATGTAGCTCGGCGGCATTTGACTCGCAAATGTTGACAGGGGTTCGATAGAGATTCCGCCATTGTCAATGCATTTCCGTATGAACGGGCCAACGATAGATCTGTCGACTCGGAGGTCTCGGGTTTCTACCATCCGCTTTGGATTCGCGGTAAACCAGCCGGCGCCCAGTTTCACGTTGCACTTGTCGGTCAGCCATTGAGAAAACTTCTTCTCGTCGAGATTCTTGGCATCGGCGGAGCCGTTGAAGGCAACTTCGACAAATCCAATGTCAGGAACACTGGCGATGATGTTCTGTTTCGATCCGAGTGCGAAAACCCCATCGGCAACCACATACGAGAGTGGGTCATTGATCTCGGGATGGATCATTTGGTCGACAAACTCCTTGTCTTCAAGGAAAGATTTGCCTTTCTGGAGTTGGGCAGATGCCTCCATGAACTTGATAGACCGTGCGCTCAGTGGGATTTTGCCTTCTGCTAAGGGAGGAGTGAGCGTGCTGGATTCGCCCAGATCGAGCAGACTGCGCGTACCACCGATGTACGAGCCGTCTTTCCCTACCAGGTGAATATGAACTGTCAGGTTTGGGTTGTACGGAGAGCGCGCGGTGACCATGAGCACGGAGGCAATGTCAGCCCCTTCCGTGGGGTTATGTGGGCTGGACGATTCATCGACCTGGCCAACTGGGAACTTCCTCAGGGCAGCAAGATAGATTTGCTGTTCCTTTTGGTATCGCTGAATAGCGGTGCCAAAGTCGTTTGGCATCGGACGTTGCATTGCTGTCGGGTTGGTGGAGTAAACGATTCGACCGCCGGGAGGCACATCCGCAACCTCTTCGACGCTGAGGGTGGCGACCGCTGCGATCGAAAGCCGACCACCAGGCGTTGTAGGCTCGTGAGCGATCACTGCCTCAAGTCCCGGTGAGTCCCCGGTGTGCCCCTTGTACTTTGTGTTGATCTCGTCGAGTTTTCTGGCGACCTCGTTCGCAACCTTCTCGTCGAATGGTGGTTGCTCTGATATTTGTTTTCGGAGATTATCAACACCTCGGCGAACCTCGTTGATCCGAAGTTTGCGCTCTGCTGCGATTTGCGAGCGCTCAAGGTCCTGGGGGCGAACCAAGCGCAATACTCCACCTGATTTTCGCCAGCGAGCGCCAACAACCTCAGCCAAATGCTCTTGGAATTCAGGTAGCCGTGCGTCGTTTACCGATACCAGCACGATCTCATTACGCGTCTCAGGTATCGCGTCCATCGCAAACCCTGTTTGCTTTGTGGCCTCCTTAAGAATCGACGCAACCGTCGCACCACGCGAAACAATGGAAACTCGCGGGACTGAAGCCTGGAGGGTTATGAGCGCTAGGAGTGCAACCACAAAGCAAAGACGACTCCAGGTGCTTAGTTCGTTGGCGAAACCATGCCGATCGAGAGTGACCACACGATATTCGCTTCTTGGATCGCAGGCCCGTAGCCATGGGGATCCACCGAGAAAAGCTCACACCCAACTGCTGAGTAAAGTCGGCATGCACTCAAGTTCGTGTCCTGCGTTTCGATGAAGAGTCGCTCACAGTTCATGTCGGAGGCTGATTTGGCAGCTGCCACCACAAGTGAGCGGCCTAGCGATTGGCGTCGATAGCCAGAGTCGATCCGAAGATCTACAAGCACGGCGCATCGGCTGAGTTGTGGAACGAATGTGAAAATCGGGCTTAGTGGCGCGACGATCGCTCCCCCAACCAGCCGATTTCCATCGAAAGCACCGATTACCGTCCAAGCTCGGATGTCAAATCTAGAACCTAGAAAAGCCGGATTCTCCGAGACCTCCAAGTCGCTGTTTTTTACCTTCCACGAGCAAGGCTCCTCGGGCAAATCTGTTGGACTTAACGGATCAAATCGATCTGTAGCGAACCGCGAGTGGACCACAAATGTGGCCGGAATCAGAGAATATTGGGCAAGATCTCGACTCGTTAGGGTGCGAAGGGTCGGCCTGGACAAAAGTGGCGATGACTGTTTTGGCATTGCGAACGGTGAACTGATATTCGAGCCGATTGAGGCAATGAGGAACTTCTCGGCACTCTGAAGACCTTGAATGTGGTAACGATTACCGACTCAGACCCTGGCTCCGAACAAATGTTGACGAATTCAAATTGAATTGTCTAGTGGATTCGAGCCACCAATGTCGAATAATAGGTTTCTACAACGACTTCGGAAATTAACTATGCAAAAACAACTCGCATTCATCGTGCTTTCTGCCGCTGTCGGCATGGCATCGGCCCAGTCTGGGCCAGTAACCCTTCACGTGGGAGACTCAGCGCCTCCACTCGTCATTGCAAAATGGGCGAAAGGCCAGCCCATTTCGAAGCTGGGCGATGGCAAGGTCAATATCGTCGAATTCTGGGCAACTTGGTGCGGTCCATGTAAGGTCAGCATCCCCCACATCACAGAACTTGCGAAGAAGTACAAGGATAAGGCGAATTTCATCGGCGTCGACTCTTTTGAGCATGATCCGAACGCAGCAACCTGTTACCCAAAGGTTGAGAAGTTTGTAGCCGATTTCGGCGACAAGATGGACTACAACGTGGCAATCGACGGCGTTGAAGGAACGATGGGGAAGACCTGGATGGACGCATCCGGCCAGAACGGAATTCCGACTGCTTTTGTGGTTGATCAGAAGGGCAAGATCGCCTGGATTGGCCACCCAATGCAAGGACTCGACGAGGTCGTCGGAAAGGTCATTGACGGCAAATTTGATGTCAAGGTTGAGGCGGAGCGTCAGCGAAAAGAGCAAGAGACGGCCCAAGCCGCAGCTGCTGCCCAGCAGAAATACATCGGCCCGATTATGGCCGCCCGAAACGCCAAGAAATTCAAGGAAGAGGTCGCCGCAATCGATAAGGCTTCGGCTGCTGATCCTCGATTGAAGCAAATGCTGACCAACGAGCGGTTTAGTGCGATGTCTCAGTACGACGAAGTCGGCGCACAGAAATATGCTGCGCAATTGGCTGACGGCCAGTTCAAGGATGACATCCAGTCCCTCAATTCGATCGCTTGGGCGATGGTAGAGGATAAGTCGCCAATCAAGCACCTAGACACCGCACTCGCGATCCGAATTGCGGAGAAGGCTGCTAAGTTGTCCAAAAATGATCCAATGATCTGCGACACCCTGGCGCTGGCGTACTATCGAGCTCATCGAGTTGCTGACGCCCTGAAAACCCAAAAGACTGCAGTCGAGAAGTATTCCGCCGACACTAAAGCGGATGATGCGACGCTCAAAGAAATGAAAGAGCGGCTGGCATTGTACGAGAAGGCTGGCAAATAAGGCAGGCAAAGTAAAAGGCCCGCGTCGAAATCACTTTCGACGCGGGCCTTCTTGTTTTATCGCTTAGTGGTGGTGGTGACCGCCAGCGCTCTCAACTTCCTCTTCAGGAAGTTCAGCAACGATAGCTTCGGTTGTCAACAGCAAGCCGCTGATCGAAGCTGCGTTCTGGAGAGCCTGTCGCACAACCTTGGTTGGGTCGACAACGCCAGCAGCGGCAAGATCTTCGTAAACGAGGGTTGAAGCATTAAAGCCAAGACCTTCTCGCTTAACCTGAGCTACGACGACCGATCCTTCTGCACCAGCATTCTGAGCGATGGTTCGAAGTGGAGCTTCGATCGCCTTCTTGATGATGTTGACGCCGATCTGCTCGTCTGCTTCAAGTGTGAATCCGTCGAGGACCTTTCCAGCTGTGAGCAGTGCAACTCCGCCGCCTGATACGATGCCTTCTTCAAGAGCAGCTCGCGTTGCAGCGAGTGCGTCTTCGATTCGAGCCTTCTTCTCTTTGAGAGCGGTTTCGGTAGCAGCGCCAACCTTGATGACAGCAACGCCACCTGATAGTTTGGCCTGTCGCTCTTGGAGCTTCTCTTTGTCGTAGGAGCTGTCGGTGTTCTCGATCTGCTGCTTGATCTGTCGAAGTCGACCTTCGATCAATCCCTTATCGCCCTTACCGCCAACGATTGTCGTGTTCTCTTTGGTGATCACGATTCGCGAGCAGCTGCCGAGCATTTCGGGAGTGACGTTCTCAAGCTTGATGCCGAGGTCTTCGCTGATGAACTGGCCACCAGTGAGGATCGCCATATCTTCGAGCATCGCCTTTCGTCGGTCGCCAAAGCCAGGAGCCTTAACCGCAGCCAAAGGCAGGTTGCCTCGGATTCGGTTGAGAACCAACGTTGCGAGAGCTTCGTTTTCGAGGTCCTCAGCAACGATGATGAATGGGCGACCCATTCGAAGGACTTTCTCCAACATCGGGACGAGGTCCTGAACGTTTCCGATCTTCTTCTCGAAGAAGAGGATGAGTGGCTCTTCGTAAGCGGTCTCCATTCGGGTCGCATCGGTTACGAAGTAAGGGGACAAGAAGCCTTTGTCGAACTGCAAGCCCTCAACGGTTTCGTAAGTCGTTTCCGTGCTCTTGCTCTCTTCAACAGTTACAACGCCATCTTTGCCGACATTGAAGATGACCTCGCCAACCAACTGACCAAGTTCTTCGTCGTTCGCAGAAATCGTTGCGACCTGAGTGATGGCCTCTTGACCGCTAATCGGAATGCTGATGCTCTGGAGCTCAGCGACGATTGCGTCGACAGCCTTCTCGATACCAACTTTGATGTGGGTAGCGTTGGAGCCAGCAGCCACGTTTCTGATGCCTTCTTTGAAGATGGCCTGGGCCAAAACCGTCGCAGTTGTGGTTCCGTCGCCGGCAGTATCGTTGGTCTTGCTCGAAACTTCTCGAATGAGCTGAGCGCCCATGTTCTCGAATCGGTTCTCGACCTCGATTTCCTTGGCGATCGTGACTCCGTCGTTAATGACGGTTGGTGAACCAAACTTTCTCTCAAGAACGACGTTTCGTCCTCGAGGGCCAAGCGTGACCTTTACAGCGTTTGCCAGCTTATCAACGCCAGCTTCGAGGAGCTTTCTAGCCTCGTCTGTGTACTTAATCTCTTTTGCTGCCATAGTATTTCCTTATGTGCTGTTGCCGCTTACGCAGACTCTAGAACGGCGAGAATGTCTTCGGCGCGAAGGATCACGTAGTCCTTGCCGTCAACCTTAACTTCGGTTCCGCCATATTTGCCGTAAAGCACCGTGTCGCCAGGCTTGACGTCAACAGGGGCTAGTTGGCCGCTGTCCAGCCTCTTGCCGGGGCCGACTGCCAAGACGGTGCCGCGCTGGGGCTTCTCTTGGGCTGTGTCTGGCAAAATAATGCCGCCCGCTGTCCGCTCTTCCTTCTGTGCGGCTTCTAGGATGATTCGATCGTGTAGTGGTTGGATCGCCATCTGATTTCCTCCAATTCTTTTGCTTGAAAATTTCAGGCCATTTCTGGCCAGTTCTTAGCAGTGTACCCGCCCGAGTGCTAAAGGCAAGATGCTGAAGCGAGCTTTTGAATGTTGGCGCGCGCAACGATTGAAGTGGTAACAAGGAGAGGTGATGACGCCATTTGGAGCCTATGAACTTGACTGTGATCGTGAGAGAATTCAGTTCACTCGTGTCCATTCATGGTTAACTGGGTCGTACTGGAGTCCCGGAATAAGTCAAGAACGGGTCGTCCAAGCCGCGCAAAACAGTTCCTTATTGGTTGGAGCCTATCTAAATGGGCAACAGGTGGCTTATTTGCGGGTCGTCTCCGACCAAACCACGTTTGCCTGGGTTTGCGATGTTATCGTGGATGAAGCCCATCGGGCAAAAGGTCTTGGCAAGGCACTCGTTCGATACGCGCTCGCCGATGTCCATCATCAAGGACTTCGGCGCTGGGTTCTAGCAACGCGTGACGCCCACGGCGTCTACAAGGAATGTGGGTTTGAATCCATCCAGGCGATTCACAGATGGATGATTTATGGCGCAAATCCACCTGCGTAGCACTGAGTTTGGGTGGCAGGAGCGGGGAGGATCTGTCCCGACTCAAATCCTGGTGTTACTGGTTCGAGTAGCGTTTTTCCGTCTAGAGCGATTTTTTCCTTAGGGAATTCTAAGGACTGAGTTCAAAAACCCAGCACATTTAACGGTGTACCCCTTTTCTGTGACGTTTAATTCGACCACCTAAAGCGCTTAAATAACGCACGTAGCGTAAATTTTGAAACTGCTGGGGGCTTTTAGAAGGGAAGTTCCGTGCAGGTGTATCTCGGAACACGTAGAAGGAGTCATCTTTGAATAGTCTTTTGGTCTTCACACTGATTGCAGGCATTGGCGGTGGAACGCCCCAACCTGTTAAATCACCTACTCTGGCCCCGGCAACATTTGTCCAGGCGAAACAGCCTGCTGGACCTCTATCCGTTCTCGGCCCGAACATGGCAAAGAACCCACGCCCGTTGGGAATTCTTGGTGTTAAGGAGCTCCCAGGCAAGTACAAGCTAGCCGATTTCGCTGGCTCGATCGCTCGAGAAGGCACGCTTCATGCCACGGCCAAAGGCACATTCCAAAAGAGAGCGGTTGTGACCGCGCTTGTCCTTTATGATGGCGGTGGCACGTACGGCTGGATCGGAAGCCTCTACGCCTATCAGGTTGGAAACCTTCTGAACCACTTTGGAGTGAGCGTCACTCGAAAGAACGTGTCGAACTACACAAAGGGTGATCTCGGTATCTACTCTTGCGCTTTCTATATTGGTTCACAGTACGGCTATGTGCTACCAAGTTCGTTCAAGACGGAAGTAGTTGCCAACACGAAGCCCTTCTGCTGGCTCGGTTACAACCTGTGGGAAGTTGCCTGGAACACTGCCCAAACAGGTTGGAACAACGCCTTCGCCACCAACTTCGGTTTCGAATTTAGCTACCTAGACGGCACCGGCTACCCCAATGTTTTGTACAAGGGCACGACCCTCACAAAGCAGCAGTTCAATCCGGTTCAAGGTGACGTCGCTGTTTACAACCCAGCAATCGCAAGCGTTCTTGCTACGAGCACGAACGGTACCGCAACGCAGCCCTACATCACTCGTGGAGCTAACTTCTGGTACGTCGCCGACAATCCCCTTGAGTATGTTCCTACCAACCGAGGCGATGACAGGTATTTGGCATTCTGCGACATCTTGAACGATGTCACTGGCGTCCCGATGCCAGACAATAAGCCTGCCATCATCCGCATCGAAGACGTTAGCGCAATCTGCGACACCAATTCGCTTCGCGGTTTGGCAGATGTGATGGCGGCGAATCACGCCCCGTTCGTGGTTTGTGTTATTCCTGATTACTTGGACCCGCTCGGCGTCTACAACAACGGAACTCCTTTGGAGATCCAGATGCAGAACAGCCCTCAGTTCATCGCTGACTTGAAGTACATGCAGTCGAAGGGCGGCCAGCTCATCATGCACGGCGTGTCGCACCAGTACAGCAACGTAACGAACCCGGTGAACGGTGTCAGCGCGATCGACGTGGAATTCTTCCGAGTATCGATTGACGCGAACGGTGTTGAGCAAGCCATCGGCCCAGTCCCTGAGGACACGACAACATGGGTCACGAACCGAGTAGCTAAAGGATTTTCCTACATGAACAAGGCTGGATTTGCCAGCCCGATCGGATGGAATACGCCGCACTACTTTGCGACCCCAATCGACTATAAAGTATTCGGTAAAGACTTCTGGTTTAGCATGGACCGCGTTCTAACCTACGCTACCAACAACGCCAGCAAGCTTCAGTACCTGATTCAGCCAAGCCCCTTCACATTCATCGATGAGTATGCCAATTATCGATTGCCTGAGTCGATTGGCTACTGCGATCCCAACGGAACGAGCGGAATCATCAATTCACCAGAGACCATGGTCGGCTATGCCAACGCTGTCAAATGCGTCCGCGGTGGAATTGCTGGAATGTACTACCACTGGTTCCTTGGCCCAGCGCGACTTGATCAGTTGGTCAAAGGAATTCAGGCTGCTGGCTTCACCTTCCAAAATCCTTCGTACACGCTACAGTAGGCACTAAACAAGATCATCAAGATCTTGTGCAAAGAGGAGGACGGACTTGTCAACAAGTCCGTCCTCAATTTTTATGCCTTCGGCCTGGAGGCGTGACTCTTGATCGAGTCCCAGTTCTGGAGATCGCTTCGAGATGGGAAGTCGCCCGTCTTTTGCCACCACGCGCCACCAAGGCACGTCAGCCGGACAATTTGCCATCCATCGGCCAACGAAATAGCCGGATGTGGGATTTTTGAGGGCCTTGCCTATTTCGCCATAGGAGGAAACGCTTCCGTACGGGATTCGCTTAACAACCGACCAGAGCTCATCAAATGGCGGCATCGGAATCACTTTTGGATCAACCTCTCGAGGAAGTGGTATGAGAGGGAAGGGGAGGGAAACTGCCCTTGTCAGTTTCCCTCGGATGATTTCTTAGTTTCGCATTGCGTTCATGCGAGGAGTTGGAGGAGCGACTTCGACGTAGGCGTTGGATGGAACGATGAGGTAGACGCCATCGCCAACCTCTTCCCATGTGCCTTCCTGAGCGTAATTAACTCCGCACATGAAGTCGACAATCTTCTGTCTCGTGACGGCATCCGTACCGGAGAGGTTGAGGATCTGCTGCTCGCCCCGCTTCAATCCGTTCGCGGCAGCCATAGCATCGTCGAACGATGAAATCTGGCGTCGCACGGTAACGGTGTACCGATAGTTGGCTCTGAGTTGAAGACCTCCGTTCGCCTCTTTCTCGGGCGTAACCTCAGCCTCTTCTTCGAACTCGTCGGCGCGCGTGAAAATACCGGCGATGCGGCTCATAAAACCAGGTTTGTCCTGGACTACCATCTCTTCCATGATTTGACCCCTCCTTTAAGGGTGGCTTTCTTACAGTCGGGATCCGAAGATCGCCGTTCCAACTCTGATGTGACTGGCTCCTTCCTGGATCGCCACTTCAAAGTCCCCGCTCATTCCCATGCTTAACCACTCTAATCTCAGTTTTTCCCTTAGCTCCCGAAGTTCCCTGAAGTAGGGACGCATCGCTTCTGCGTTGGGCACAACTGGACCGATTGTCATCAATCCACGAAAATGTACTTGTCCTGAGTTTAAAGCCTTCTGATGGAATTCGTCAAGCTCTATGGTCGATATGCCAGCTTTTTGTGGCTCATTGGCAATATTTACTTCTATTAGGGCGTCAACGGGAGTGTCCGACTTGCTAGCTTCTTCGATCTGAGACGCTTTGCAGAATGTGTGTATGACCTGAAACAGGGAAGCAATCTTCTTGGCTTTATTGGTTTGAAGGGTGCCGATATAGTGCCAGACGATGTCTTTGGGCAGTTGCTGGATTTTGGGTTGGGCTTCTTGAAGGCGGCTCTCGCCGAAGTGTCTTTGACCGCAATCGTATGCCTCCCTGATTTCGTCAACGGTATGCATTTTTGAAACCGCGATCAGCGTTACGGTGGCTGGATCTCGCTTTACGGCGGTGCTGGCGGCTTCGATGCGGTGATGAATGGCCCGCAGGTTGCCGGAAATGGACATGGTGTAAGGGTACACCAGCCGCAACATGCTCCGCGACGAGGAGCGATCCGAAGGTATAACTTCCTCCATGAGCAAGGAGGCGCCAGGCGTCCGCTACGCGGAGATTTACCGAGAGACCACAGAGACTCGGATTCAGGTCGTGTTAGATCTTGATGGTGGAACTCGTCACGACATTACGACCGGCATTGGTTTTTTTGACCACATGCTGACCCAACTTGCATTCCACGGTCAGATGGATTTGGGAATCAGTGCGGAAGGTGATCTCCATATTGATGACCACCACACAGCCGAAGATGTAGGAATTGTGCTGGGTAAGGCGTTTCGGCAGGCGCTCGACCAGACTGACCCGATTGAGCGGTATGGAAGCACACACACTCCGATGGACGAAGCGCTGGTTCTGGTGGCGATCGACTTCAGCGGTCGCGGTGGGTTGTTCTATGACGTTCCCTTCACGCGCGAAAAGATAGGCGATTTATCGACGGAGTGCGTTCGAGAGTTTTTCCGTGCCCTTGCGACCCATGGGGGCATCACCATGCATCTCCGGCTAATCACCGGTGAGAATAACCACCATATCTGCGAAGCGCTCTTCAAAGGACTCGGACAAGCGATTCATCAGGCAACACGTCGAACCGATCGTCGTGGTTCACCATCAACCAAGGGTTCACGAGACTGATTACTATCCTCGACTACGGAATGGGCAACCTCCGGTCCGTTGAGAAGGCCGTCGAGTTTTTAGGATATCCGTGCGTGGTTTCGACAGACATCGATAGCGCATCGAAGCTCATCATTCCGGGTGTAGGGGCGTTTGGAGCTGCCATGGAGCGGTTGCAGCCGATGAGAAATCGTATTCGGCAATACGCTTCTGACGGGCTTCCCCTGATGGGCATTTGTCTTGGCCAACAGCTTCTCTTCGACTCAAGTGAGGAGTTAGGAGAGCATGAAGGCTTGGGGTTGATCAGAGGGCGTGTCAAATATCTGCCGCCGGATATGGGACTCAAGGTGCCCCACATTGGATGGAGTCCGCTTCACTATCGAGCGGCGTCTGGATTGGCTGCAGACGGTAGAGAAGGGGAGCAGGTGTTTTTTGTGCACTCCCTTTATACAGAGTGTGCGGATGAAGTCGACATTGCAGCTACCGCGACCTACGGAATCGAGTTTGCGGCAGCCGTGCAGCGACAAAATGTGTGGGGTACACAGTTCCACCCCGAAAAGAGCAGTTCGGTTGGGCTCCGAATTCTCAAGAAATTTCTCGAATGTTAATCCTTCCAGCGATCGATCTTCGTGGCGGCCAATGCGTCCGCCTCACTCAAGGTGACTACTCGCGAGAGCGAATCTATGATTCAGATCCCGTTCGAGTTGCCAGAACTTTTGCGGATGAGGGAGCCCCGTGGATTCATGTGGTGGATCTTGATGGAGCCAAAGCTGGAGAGCCAGCCAATTGGGATGCGATAGAGTCTATCGCGCGTGCGGTGACCATTCCTATTGAAGTTGGAGGCGGCGTCCGGTCAATTGCAACTGCACAGAGACTCTTGGATTTGGGGGCCGCTCGCGTTGTGGTGGGTACGAAACTTGTGCAAGATCAAAATCTCGCGCGGGAGATGTTCGAAAAGCTTGGGGACAAGATTGTTGCTGGTATCGATGCGCGTGATGGCAAAGTCGCAGTGGCTGGCTGGATCGAGCAGTCTGAATTAACTGCTGAAGGGTTGGCACAGAAGATGGCCAGCTTAGGGGCAAAACGCATTATCCTTACGGACATCGCACAAGACGGAATGCTAACCGGCCCAAACCTTGAGTTGCTCGATCTTGTGTCTTCGAGAGTGGAGATTCCTATCATTCACAGCGGTGGAATTTCATCTCTCAAGGATTTGAAAGTTCTCTATCACGAGGCCGCGCAACGGCCAGAGGGCGTTATTATTGGACGGGCCATCTATGAGGGTTGCTTTACTGCAAAGCAAGCCGTTGAGTTTGTTGCATCCTTTGGTTAGTTTTCCCGTATAGAAATCCTGAACGTCATCCCATTTCGGTCACTCAATATGTACAACCTCCCCTTTGCCCTGGTCGGCCCAGAACATTTTGCGGTCTTCATTCCGATCTTGGGTGTGGTTGCGGGGATTGTTGCGATCTTGACCAAGCATCAGCAACGCATGGCCGAGATCATTCATGGCACTGCAAGCGAGATCTCCAATCAAGATGTCGCCCAGTTGAGGCGCGAAGTTGCTGAGTTGAAGCAACTTGTTCATCAGCAAATGATTGCACTCGATTCTTATTCTAGTTCTCGTCCCCCACAGGAACCCGTTTCGCTGCAGAAGCGTTTGGAGCACACCTAATGACGGAAATGTTTGTGCTGGCGATCCTCGCGATCATTGCATCGATACCCATCACGGCTTTGATGACACATCACCAAAGAAAAATGGCGGCGATTTTGAACGCCCAACGGAGTCGTGCCGGGGATCCAGATGCTCTCGATCGCCTGACACACGAAGTTTCAGAGTTACGTCAACTCTTGGCACAGCAGGCGATTGTCCTTGATGACATAAACTCGATGCATCGAAGGCTGCTTGAGAGGCAGTCAGACACGGATTCGATCCGGGAAAGGTTGACCAGCTAATCTCACAAATCGTTGGTGAACGCGGGAATTGGAAATGGGCCAACCATTATCTAATATTTCCCGCCGATTTGTGTTTACACATCATTAAATTCGTTGACTTTCGACCTACCCGCAGGTATGATGAAAGTTCGCGCAAACACGTCCGGAGGCTTGATGAGAATTATTCAGCCGACCTCTAAGCGAATCGGCCGGTTCCTAGAGGTCCCAAATTTAATCGAACTACAGCTTAACTCATACAAGTGGTTTCTGGAAGAGGGACTCCCAGAACTCTTCACAACTTTCAGCCCAATCTGGGATTTTACACAAACCAACTACATTGAACTTGTAAGCTTCACGCTCGGAGAGCCTAAGTATTCCATTCAGGAATGCCGGGACCGAGATATGACCTTTGAGGCCCCAATCAAGGCGATCGTTCGCTTTGGTGGTCGAGAACGAGAAGTGATCGAGTCCGAGGTTTACCTCGGCGACTTGCCATTGATGACCGACAAGGGAACGTTCATCATTAATGGACGCGAGCGGGTTATTGTTAGCCAGCTCAGTCGTTCGCCAGGTCTTTACTTTGAGGAGGGCGTGGATAGCTCGATGCAAGTCATCGTGTCTGCCCGTGTCATCCCGAATGAAGGTCCTTGGCTTGAAGTCGAGTCGGATGCGAATTTTGTCGTCCGCACTCAGATCAGTCAGACCAAGAAGCTGCCGCTCACGCAGTTGATCAAAGCGCTCTTCTATTTTGAGAGGGGTCGCGGTCGTTCCTATTTCCCAATCGCCAAGTGTGCTGGGAAGCGCATCGTTGAGCCCATCGTTGATGGGGACACGGGCGAAGTCCTTGTTGAGCAGGGCACCCTCCTCACTGCTGAGATCGTCGATGGCTTGCCAGAAGCGATTCGTGCAGGCAAAGTGTTTGCCGAGACTCCTCTAGGTACCAACGAGGATATCTTGAAGGCCTTCAGCAAGGAAGTAACCCTTGAAGAGCCTGATACGGAAACTCTTATCGGCAAGCGAACCTATGAGGATATCGTTGTTGGCGAAGAGGTCATCGTCCGAAAGGGCGAGAAGATCGATCGCGAAACAGCGCGTCGAATTGAGTCCCTAAAGATTCAGTCGCTCCGAGTGCTAGACGTTCTCGGTTTGGTCGAGGCAACTCTCGATGCTGACCCAACGAGCACAGCGCGTGAAGCTCTTCTAGATATCTACAAGAGACTTCGACCAGGTGAAGCTGCAAACGAAGAAGCTGCAAAGCAACTCGTTTACGGTTTGTTCTTCGATGTTAAGCGATATGACCTGGGTAAGGTCGGTCGACGATTCTTGAATCAAAAGCTCAAGATCGACGTACCTCTCGAAACCCGAAGCTTGACCTCTGAGGACTTGGCTGGCATTCTTCAAGCTATGTTGCCGTACGTTCAGCGTGAAGCTGAGCGCGACGATATTGACGACTTGAAGAACAAGCGTGTTCGAAGCGTTGGCGAGTTGCTCCAGAGCCAGCTCCGACTCGGATTCGTCCGAATGGAGAAGGTTGCACGAGAGAGAATGACCTCTACGGATCAGGAGAACCTGCTCCCCGGAATCATTCTGAGCGTTAAGCCAGTAAGCGCATCGATCAAGAGCTTCTTCAGCAGCAACCAGTTGTCCACGTTCATGGATCAGACCAATCCTTTGTCTGAGATCACGAACAAGAGACGTCTATCGTCTCTCGGACCGGGTGGATTGCAGCGAACAAGCGCCAAGCTTGAAGTCCGCGACGTTCACCGTTCGCACTACGGGCGAATCTGTCCAATCGAAACGCCAGAAGGTCCGAACATCGGTCTTATCTCGCAGCTCACGACACATGCTCGTGTGGATGAATTCGGTTTCATCATGACCCCGTACCGAAAGGTTATCGACGGTCACGTTACCGACGACATCGTGTACCTAACTGCCCAAGAAGAAACGGGCCAGTTGGTTGCTCCGGCTGACGTAGAAACTGACACGACGGGCTTGATCGTCACAGAGCGAGTTCAGTGTCGATGTGCTGGTGGTGATATTGGAGGCGCAAGCTATCCAACCACAACGCGCGACAAGATCGACTACATGGACGTTTCGCCTGTGCAGATCATCTCGGTTGCGACGGCACTTATTCCGTTCCTCGAAAACGACGACGCAAACCGTGCCCTTATGGGTGCGAACATGCAACGCCAGGCAGTACCTACCCTTAGGTCCGAGCGACCATTGGTTGGTACGGGCTATGAGCGGGTTGCTGCTGTCGACTCTGGTGCGGCTGTTGTCGCTCACAACTCCGGTGTGGTCGAATATGTGACGGCGCTTGAAATTCGTGTCCGAAACGAGGCGGGAGTTGTCGATAAGTATCCGCTCATGCACTTGGTGCAGAGCAACAAGTCGACGTGCTTTACACATCGTCCTGTAGTTGGTCTTGGTCAGCGCGTGCTCAAGGGAGACGCTCTTGCCGATGGCGCTTGCTGCGATAATGCTCAGCTCGCACTCGGTAAGAACGTGCTTGTCGCGTTTATGCCCTGGAACGGCTACAACTATGAAGACGCCATCTTGATCTCAGAGCGAATGGTGAAGGACGACGTCTATACGTCGATCCACATTGAGCGCCATGAGTCGGAAGCGGTCGACACGAAGCTTGGGCCAGAAGAAATCACGCGAGATATTCCGAACGTTGGTGAGGATGCGCTTAAGGATCTCGATGAGAATGGAATCATTCGCATCGGTGCCGAAGTTCGACCTGAAGACATTCTCGTAGGAAAGGTTGCTCCAAAGGGTCAAGTTGAAATGACCGCAGAAGAGCGATTGATCATCGCGATCTTCGGTAAGAAAGCAGAAGAAACACGCGACGTATCTCTCCGATTGCCACACGGCGAAAAGGGAATTATCGTTGACGTTAAGGTCTTCAGCCGATACAAGTATCTCAGCCCTTCGATCAACTACATCTACAAGGAGAGCAAGAAGCGCGAGCGATTGGTTTGTGACCGAACCGACGAACCGCTACTTCAGATCCCTGGTGATGAACTGCCAGCCGGCACCAACATGACGGTTCAAGTCTATGTCGCCCAGAAGCGAAAGCTTATGGTTGGTGACAAAATGGCTGGACGTCACGGCAACAAGGGTGTTATCTCTCGAGTTCTCGCCGCAGAAGACATGCCGTTCCTTTCCGATGGAACTCCGGTTGACATCGTTCTGAACCCTCTTGGTGTTCCGAGCCGAATGAACATCGGTCAGATCCTGGAAACGCACCTTGGCTATGTTGGTAAGCACCTCGGAATCGAGTACCGCTGCCCAGCATTTGAAGGCGCCACTGAAGGAGAAATCCTTGGTGAAATGGATCGATTGGCCAACCACATGCGAGGCCAAGCACTCCAGGCGTATATCAATGCCGAGCTGCTACTCGACATTCGATTTGAGAAAGACGACATGCTTGATACGATGCTTGCAAAGGTTGAAGCACGTCTTCGAAAGCTTGGCAAGAATGGTCTTGAGCGAGTCTCTCGAATTGTTGGTGCTCCGCCAGTCAAGACCTTCGCAGAACTTGGCGATGTCGATCTCGAGACGTTTGTCCCAGAGGCACCAGAAGATGAGTTTGGTGAAGAGCCAGTAAACGCAGACGAGGCAGTTTACAAGGGCATCGTCGGAAACATCGAGCGAAATGTGTTTGAGCGCGCGGGGATCGATCCTCGAAGCTGCAAGAGCTCCATTCGCGACGGTCTGACCGGTGAGCAACTTCCGAACCGCATCACAGTTGGCATGATCTACATGCTGAAACTGGAGCACCTTGCGGATGAGAAGATCCACGCTCGTTCCATTGGCCCATACTCGCTCGTTACTCAACAGCCGTTGGGTGGTAAGGCGCAGTTTGGAGGTCAGAGGTTCGGAGAAATGGAAGTGTGGGCGCTTGAAGCTTACGGCGCGGCGTACACCCTCCAGGAACTTCTTACGATCAAGTCGGACGACGTTAATGGTCGTGTGAAAGCTTACGAAAGCATTGTTAAGGGCGAAACGCTTGCCGAGCCAGGGATTCCTGAGTCATTCAAGATCCTTGTGAACGAGTTGCGCTCGCTATGTCTGAAGGTTGCCGTCGAAGATGCCGGGAACAAGGAATTGCCGTTGAAGGATCTTGATGAATTGAGTGGTGGCGATGATATGCGCCTCGCTCGTTCGGTGGGCTTCTTCAACTGATCTGGAAGTAGATCGTGCGGTGTTGGGATTGAATGAGACCCTGAAAATGGGCTCAGCGTCCCAGCGCCGCATTTCATCGCTTCAATAGCTACGGTTTGTCTCGCCAAGTGGGCGAGGTTTAGGAGATAAGAGAAATTTATGGCAGACGTCAGCCTGTTCGACAAGATCAGAATCGGAATCGCGAGCAGTGAAGACATCATGAGCTGGTCTCATGGTGAAGTCAAGAAGCCGGAGACTATCAACTACCGCACGTTCAAGCCTGAGAGAGATGGCTTGTTCTGCGAGCGCATCTTCGGCCCAGTCAAGGACTGGGAATGCGCCTGCGGCCGATATAAGAAGATCAAGTACAAGGGCATCGTTTGCGAACGGTGCGGTGTGGAAGTCACACGCAGCAAAGTGCGACGTGAAAGGATGGGCCATGTCGAACTGGCTGCTCCTGTCTGCCACATCTGGTACCTAAAGGGCGTTCCATCGCCGCTTGCGTTGGTGCTTGATATTTCGCCAAGGCTCCTTGAAAAGGTTATCTACTTCGCGAGCTTTATCATCATCGATATCGAGAATGACAAGATTCAAGATTGTCTTCCCGAGATCCGCGTCGCCGTTGAGTCTGAAAAGGCCAACTTGCAGATGCAGATGCGAGAGTTGGAAGAGGAGTCGTTCCGACGATTTGCGGATGACCTTAACAACAACCGTGAAGAGTACGATGAGGTTTTTGCCCGTGAGCGCGCAAAGGCTGTCAACGATCGTATCAAGGCAGAGTATCGCGACGCTGACGATCGGTTGAAGGACCTTGATCTTGCTGTCGACATTCTCGGCAAGCTTGAGCGAAATCAGCTCATCGACGAAGACAAGTATCGCGCAGTCAGCAAGTTGCTGGATAGCGTTGGTCACCGAATCGGAAAGGATCTTCGAAGTCTCGTTCGCGCAAACATCGGCGCCGAGGCCATCAAGGAACTTCTGAATCGTGTCGATCTCGAAAGACTCGCTCGCGAGCTTCGACAAGAGATCATCATGACCACCAGTCAACGCCGTGCCCGTGCGATTAAGCGACTGGAAGTTACCGAGGCCCTCATCAGTTCCAAGAGCCGACCTGAGTGGATGATTCTGGACATCGTTCCTGTCATCTCGCCAGAGCTTCGACCGATGGTTCAGTTGGACGGTGGTCGATTCGCCACTTCCGACCTTAACGATCTCTACCGACGTATCATCAACCGCAACAACCGGTTGAAGAAGATTATCGAGATCCACGCACCTGAATCGATCATCAATCACGAAAAGCGACTTCTTCAGGAAGCCGTCGATGCGCTGATCGATAACGGTCGACGTGCTCGTCCGGTTGTGGGTTCTAACTCACGTCCCCTCAAGTCTTTGAGCGACATGCTCAAGGGTAAGGAAGGTCGTTTCCGAAAGAACTTGCTCGGTAAGCGTGTTGACTACTCAGGTCGATCTGTAATCGTTGTCGGTCCTCACCTGAAGCTGCACCAAGCCGGTCTCCCTAAGGAGATGGCGCTTGAGCTGTTCAAGCCGTTTGTCATGAAGAGCCTGGTTGAGAAGAAGATCACCCAGAACATCAAGACGGCGAAGAGGATGATTGACCGAATGCACCCAGCCGTTTGGGATGGTTTGGAAGAGGTTATTAAGGAGCACCCGATTCTCCTCAACCGTGCTCCAACCCTTCACCGATTGGGAATTCAGGCTTTCGAGCCGATTCTTGTCGACGGTAAGGCGATTCAGGTTCACCCGCTCGTTTGTAACGCGTACAACGCGGACTTTGACGGTGACCAGATGGCCGTCCACATTCCGCTAAGCACCCAAGCTCAGGCTGAAGCCCGAGTTCTGATGCTTTCGACGCAGAATCTCTTCTCGCCGGCTGACGGTCGTCCGACTTGTGCGCCCGTGCAGGACATCATCCTTGGCAACTACGCGTTGACCTTTGTGTCTCACGAGGGCCGAGCCGAGTTGATCGAACAGGAAAGACTTCACGCGGAGGATCCTGAGAAGAATCCGGCTCCCAAAACATACGGTAGCCCTGAGGAAGTCATCGCAGCTTTGGATACTCCAATCAAGGAGCAGAGAATTGCGACGAACACCCCCATCAAGGTTCGTTTGTCGCGACCTGTGTTCCGATCGGATAAAGAAGTCGATTACCGAGACGTTCTCACCGGACAGGAATACAAGAAGGTCGTTACCAAGACCGAAGAGGGTGATGACCATGAGGAACTCGTTCCTCTGGACATGACGAAAGAGACGATGATCATCTCGGTAACCCCGGGACAGCTCATGCTCAACACCATTCTTCCGTATCCGTTGAAGCACTCCAACGAGTTCCTCAAGGTCGAGCTTAACAAGAAGGCTCTATCCGAGATGATTCTCACGTGCCACCGCCGAAGCGGCGTTGGTGCGACGATCAAGCTGCTCGACGACATGAAGGATATGGGCTTCAAGTGGGCGACTCGCTACGGACTTTCTGTTGCGATCACCGACATGGATCCTCCTGCACGTCGTGAAGAGATGATCAAGGAAGCTGATGACCGATCGACCAAGATCACTCAGCAGTTCCGACGTGGAATGCTTACCTATAACGAGATGACGCAAACGCTCGTTAAGCTCTGGACAGACACGTACGACGAAATCGGTAAAGAAATCGTCAACGGTCTTAAGCAGTTCAACCCGCTTTCCATTACGACTATCTCTGGTGCTCGTGGTTCCGTGAAGCAGCTGGCTCAGCTTGCTGGAATGCGCGGCCTCATGTTTAATCAGTTCAACGAAGTTATTTACGAGTTGCCGGTTAAGAGCTCCTTCCATAAGGGCTTGAGCATGTTGGAGTACTTCGTAACGACTCACGGAGCACGTAAAGGACTTGCCGATACCGCTCTCCGAACGGCTGACGCTGGTTACCTCACACGACGTCTCTGCGACGTCGCTCAGGATGTTATCGTCAAGGCTTACGACTGCGGAACTTCGGAAGGCATCCTTGCTCACCGAATTACCGATCAAGGCGAGGCTATTGAGCAGATCTCCGATCGTATCTACGGTCGCGTTGCTCTGTGTTCGATCACCGACCCAGATACCGGCGCTCAGTTGGTTTCGTACCAAGAGTGGATTAGCCGAGACAATGCCAAGCGAATTGCCGAGATCGAGAATCGATTCGTTGCCGAATATGGCGCGGCAGACAGCGATGACGAGCGAACAGCCATCGTCGATCGGTACCGAAGCTTTGGCTTCGAGGCCGATGAGCACGGTTACCTCAGCGTTCTCATCCGAAGCCCATTGACTTGCGACCTCGTTCAGGGAATCTGTTCGGTCTGCTACGGATGGGACCTCAGCAGCAGCCGAAACGTTGAAGTTGGTGTCTCAGTCGGAATCATCGCCGCCCAGTCGATTGGTGAGCCTGGAACGCAGCTTACGATGCGAACGTTCCACACCGGTGGTGTTGCTGGATCGGCCACGATTGCCCGTACGAACCAGTATAAGACTGGTAAGTTCATCCGACAGTTCATGGAAGACTTTGCCGTCGCCACGGACACGGACATGAAGCAGTTCGACCCGACCAAGCTTCTTGAGAACCAGGAGAGCGTCGTTAAGTCGTTCTTCCAGAACAAGGAGCAAGCACCTCTTACGATCAACCAAGCGGATCTCGATTCAGTCGATCCTAAGGTGAAGCGAAAGACGGAGCGCGCCACCAAGGCGGCCCAAAAGGCAGCCGACAAGGCCGACAGCGATTCCAAGAAGCTTTGGGAACGATCACGAAAGACGTTCTTCTATGCTTGGACGGGTGAATCGTCTGGTATCGTCCGCGTCGAAGAAATCTTCGAAGCGCGACGTCAGCCTCGTGGTAAGGCGATCATTTGTCCGGTCACGGGCGTGGTTCGCGATATCCGAGAGTCGAGCTTCGGCCGATGGGTCATCGTTGAGGCGAACGTTCCTGTAACGGCGCCGATCAAGGATGCCTATGTGGGCGACGTTCAGAACTGGCCGAAGAACGATATGGGCGAGTACGAAGGCGCTCTGCAGAAGACGGTTGGTCAGAAGCTGGTAACGGCTACTCTGGCAAGCCTAAGAAAGGCAGAGATCGAGAAGGTCAACATCTTCTATCCGATCCTCGTACCACCACTCGGAAAACTTCCAGTCAGCAAGGGAAGTCGTGTCATCAAGGGAGACCCTCTCACCGAAGGTCCTCGAGATCCACACGAGGTCTTGGAGCTTGCCGGCGCATCTGCGGTTTACGACTACTTCGTCGAAAACCTCCAGAGCGTTTACAAGAGCCAAGGCGTTGACATCAACGATAAGCACATCGAAGTTATCATTCGCCAGATGCTGAGAAAGCGTCAGGTGAAAGAGCCAGGCGACACGCCGTTCCTTCCTGGACAGATTGTCGACCGATTTGCCTATCAGCGAGCCAACGATCAAGTTCGATCTCTCATCCAAACCGGAAAGAAGATCAAGTACGTCGACCCGATCACTGGTGAGAACGTAGAGCGCGATCCTAAGGAAGCATCCGCGACCTGGATTCTTCTCGGTATCACCGAAGCATCTTTGGCGACGGACTCGTTCCTCTCCGCTGCTTCGTTCCAGAAGACGACCCGCGTCCTTACCGAAGCGGCCGTCCGTGGAAAGAAGGATCACCTCGTTGGACTGAAGGAGAACGTCATCATCGGACGTCTCATTCCTTCTGGAACCGGTGTGAAGTACTACCGAGACGTAGCCGTCGACGTTCAGCGAGGACCCACGTGGGCCGAGCAATCGTTGCAGGCTCTCGTTGAGGCTGACGACAGAGATCTTGAGGACAACCTCAGTTCCTTGGCATTCCCATCGCTCGCCGATATGGCGGCAGATGAGGATATCGAGATCGAGATCGAAGAAGAAATCTAGAATCGAGAAGAATCTCTGTAGATTCTTTTGGGGCGAGCCGGAATTATTCGGCTCGCCCCAAACCTTTTAGGGGGTTCGACCTGTCTAACCCATGGATAGTTGGCGTCAGTAAAAATACGGTGCCGATTGAAACTCGGAGGACAAGTTCAACAGTAGTAGCTGTGGCGGTCCTTAGGGAAATTGAATGGAGACGAACAACCTGCCTTGTAACGATGCCCCGTTTTGGTTAGTACCAGCCCTCATTAATTACGAACCTGAGGATCTGGACTTTGAAGACGACGAGGTTGAAGTGGATCAGCGGCTAGAAATTCCGCTTGGCTTCCTCTAGAGTTCGACTTTTCTGATTCGAATATTGGGCACAGGTAACAAGCGCTCATCCCTGCGGATGGGAGTTTTGGGCGAATCCATCATCTGCGAAATGCGTTTCTCTGCATCGGCAACGTATTGTTCGAGTTGCCGTTCCATGTCCTTCCGAACATCATCCATCTCATCGAGGAGCCGAAGGATCAACTCCACGCCGGCAAGATTGACTCCCATTTCTTGAGTGAGCCGTTGAATGCGCTGGACCCGTCGGATATCGAGTTCGCTGTAAAGGCGGTTCTTCGCTCCTGCCCGCGAAGGGATCACCAATCCAAGCCGTTCGTATTGTCGCAGGGTTTGTGGATGCACCCCACACAATTCGGCAGCGACACCAATCATGTAAACCGGCTGGTTTTCGGTTCTCACGCAGTCACCTTCTCAAGTTCGGCAAGCTCCCGAAGCAACTGTTTCTCGCGTTCGGTGGATCGCTTGGGAACAGTGATCTTAATCTTCGCCATCAAATCACCACGGCTTGAATTCAACTTCATGATCCCTTGACCACCTAACCGAAAAGTTTGACCGCTTTGCGTTCCTTCTGGGATCTTCATGGTGACGGCGGATCTTAGGGTCGGCACACGAATTTCGCCACCAAGGGCAGCTGTTGTGTAGGGAACAGGTACTTCCACCTCCAGGTTCTCGCCGATGGGTTTGAATTGGGGGTGTGTGGCCCACTTGATCACCACGTACAAATCTCCAGCTTTGCCGTTATGGCCCGCATGTCCTTTTCCTGGTACTCGAAGTTTCTTGCCGTCGGAAATACCCGCAGGGATTTTGACCTCGACCTTCTTCGTGGTTGGTACCGTTGAGACCCCATCATGAATGCGATGGGCATCCATGGTTTGGTAGGTCAGCACACGCTTGGTGCCACTATCGATCTCTTCGAGGCTGACTTCGACCACCTTCTCAAGGTCTCGAGGCTGCATCGAATCCATGTCTTGGAAGTTCATGCCGCCACGTCCGCCACCCATCTTGATGCCGCCACCAAAAAGGTGTTCGAAGATCGACTCCGCCGCACCCCCTCCACCAAAGTTGAAGTCGCCAAAGTCAGCAGCGCCACCTCCGTGCATGTCCCCAGGGTGGTTTTGAGCGTGTTCCCAGTTGGAGCCGTACTGGTCGTATAGCTTCCTCTTCTCAGGGTCGCCAATGACTTCATAGGCGTTGCTCATCTCTTTAAACTTCGCCTCCGCCGTCTTGTCATTCGGGTTTACGTCCGGGTGATATTTACGCGCCAGCTTCCGATAAGCAGCCTTAATATCCTTCTCATCGGCGCCACGCGTAACTCCAAGAATCTGATAATAGTCCTTTGCCATAACACCTTTCCGCTCAATTACATGAGTATATAACGCTCAAGTCAAGAATAAGGTTTCGAGTATGTGAATCTTTGGTCGGAATGGTCTATTTGTAGCCTCAAAGGGGCGCCCCTATACGAGCCCAGGGTGAATCCCTGGTGTGATTGCGCCCAGAGAAAGCTTCCCATGGAGCCCCAGAGGGGCGCCCCTATACCAGCCCAGGGTGAAACCCTGGTGAGATTGCGACCCAGAGAACGTTCCCCTTGTAGCCCCAAAGGGGCGACCCTATACCAGCCCAGGGTGAAACCCTGGTGAGATGCCACCAACGAATCCAGCCCCGGAGGGGCGACATATATCGTGAGGGGCAATCGCCCCGAACCTTCCGGCCCGCTAAGGTGCAACAAACCGCCCCGAACTCTTCCGGTTCGACAACGTCCTCGTTCCAAATCCATTCAACCGATGTACAATCACGAAAACCCAACCGGAGGCTCTCTTGCCACAATCCCTCAGCTCCGTCATCGTCCACGTCATCTTCAGCACCAAAGACCGCACACCAAACTTGGCACCTGATTTCCGCCCCGACGTCCACGCTTACCTCGCCGAGGTGGCACGGACCCACCGATGCGAATGCTACCGGGCCGGAGGCGTGGCTGATCATGTCCACCTCGCCATTCGCCTCGCCCGAACGATCACCGTCGCCGACCTCGTAAAGGAACTGAAAACAAACTCCACAAAATGGGTCAAAACCCAATCGCCGAGACTCCGTGACTTCGCTTGGCAAGGCGGTTACGGAGCGTTCTCGATCCACCATAGAGATTTGGCAATGGTTCTCGACTACATCCACAGGCAGGATGAACACCACCGCAAGAAGACCTTTAAAGAGGAGTATCTGGATTTCCTCACAGAGTACGGAATTAAATGCGATGAGAAGTATTTGTGGGATTGAAGGGTAGGGACGTGGGCGGATCGGAGGGGACAGGAAGCGATGCCACGACCGGTACATGTAGGCGTAGTAACCAGGCTTTTGAGGCTGGGCTGGTATAGTTCCACGCCGCCGCGACTACCTGGACGAATTCAAACCGGAAGGGTCTAGGGGCGATGCCCCGACCTGAATATGTCGCCCTGTCAGGGCTCTTGGTTCATGGTCCAGGTCACCAGGCTTTCAGCCTGGGCTGGTATAGAGCCGCCCCGTTGGGGCTACCAGCACTTTTCCATTCCGGAAGGGTCTAGAGGCGATGCCGCCCCGACCTGAATACGTCGCCCTTTCAGGGCTCTTGGTTCATGGTCCAGGTCACCAGGCTTTCAGCCTGGGCTGGTATAGGGCAGCCCCTCTGGGGCTACCTGGTAGAGGTCGCCCCAACGCCACTACACGACGTAGGCGGTCTTCGTGGTCTTGGCCATACCCGACCCACCGCACATTGCGATGATTTCGTTGGCTCGATCTTCGGTGACATTTCCGCTTGGAACCTGGACAAAGAGGACCGCACCGCCAGACATGACCTTCTCGGTGAGGAGGATCGAAGTGGCGTCTTCGATGCCCATCTTTGTCAGGGTCGTAAACAGGTCCCCAGGGTAATTCATCGTGAGAGCGATGCGTGGCCCTCCTGGGACTTCACCGAACGGGGTTTGCTGTGTTGGCAGTTCTTCGTGAGTTGGACAATCTGGAACGTCAGGGCTCGCACCTGCCGGACGATCCTCTTCAACACCCTCACCGATGTTGTTAGGTGTCCCCGCAGTGGTCGTAGAGCCGCACCCATCAAACCTCTGGATTGCTGCGATCGTCAGGTCGCTTGGAAGAGCCCCTTCGGCAATCATGCTTTGATACGCCGCTTCTGCATCGGCGAGACAATGAAATGTAGCGTAGAGATGACTAGTCATTTCACATGACCTCGCCCCGACCCGGACTTCTTACCGCCCCCGTCAATCTTGTTCAAGGTTGACCAAGCCCGTTTTTCCGCCTCTGGTTTTGGCACCCCTGCTTCTTCGTAGCTAGCTTCAATGTGATGCGCCTGCCGCTTTTGCTTGTCCGTGTATTTACCTTTGTCGCCTGTGGGCATGATCAACCTCCGCCAAATTCGGATGACCATGTCACGCCGTTCTGGATAAGCCTTCCGACTTCAGCGGCAAAGCCTTGGTTCCGATGTCACCGAAATTCGTTTCGGCCATCAGACCTAAGGTACGTTTTCCGGCCGGAGGGTCTGGGGGCGATGCCCCGACCGGTATGTGTCGCCCATTCAGGGCTCTTGGTTTTGATGTCGCCCGCATCACCCAGGCTTTCAGCCTGGGTGATATAGGGTCGCCCCTCTGTGGCTACCCAGTAGAGTTCGTGGTTTGTGGTCGACTTCACCTTCACCAGGCTGTCAGCCTGTGGCTGATATAGGGTCGCCTCTCTTGGGCTACCCGGTAGAGTTCCTGGTTGGCGGTCGATTTCACCTTCACCAGACTTGCAGCTTGGGCTGGTATAGGGGCGAGCCTCTGGGGGTACCCGGTAGAGTTCCTGGTTTGTGCGCAGCCCATCTTCACCAGGCTTCCAGCCTGGGCTGATACATGGACGCCCCTCTGGGGCTACATGGGGTTAGTCACACGCACAATTGAGCCCCGGTCCGAAGGGATCGGGGCTCAGTTCTTCAATTAGAGACTAGTGCTCTTCGTGGGCGGCTCGGCTCTTCGCGTATTCGGCGACGAGGGCTTGTTGCTCGGGGTAGGGCATCTCTTCGTAGTGGGACACGGATTGATGGAATCGGCCGCGGCCTTTGGTGATCGACCGTAGGTCGAGGGCGTAGCGCATCATCGTGGCCATCGGAACGGTGGCTCGGACGCGGGTCTTGCCGGGGGCGACGGGGTCCATGCCTTGTAGACGGCCACGTCGACCGTTGAGGTCGCCGACGACGTCGCCCACGCACTCGTCTGGAACATCGACTTCGACACCCATCTGCGGCTCGAGAATAATGGCTTGCGCCTTCTCAGCTGCGGCTCTTAGGCCGATGGCACCTGCCATCTTGAACGCGGCTTCGTTGGAGTCGACATCGTGATAGCTGCCATCGTAAACGGTGATCTTGAAGTCGGTTGCCGGATAGCCAGCGATCAGGCCGCCGTCCATCGCTTCACGAATGCCTTTCTCGATCGCGGGGATGAAGTTCTTCGGAATCGCGCCGCCGACAACCTTGTTGTCGAACTGGAAGCCCGCTCCACGCTCAAGTGGCTCGATCTCAACCCAGCAATCGCCGAACTGACCTTTACCACCCGTTTGTCGCTTGTGGCGACCTTGTGCCTTGGCGCTGCCCTTAACTGTTTCAAGGTAAGGAACTCGTGCATCCTCGGTAACCACGCTAACGCCAAACTTCGCTTTCAGCTTTTCAATCACGGTGTCGAGATGGATATCTCCCATGCCCTCAAGAATTTCTTGATGGGTTGCCGTGTCTCGCGTGTGCTTAAACGTTGGATCCTCTTCGAGGAGGCGCTGGAGAGCGTTGCCCAACTTGTCTTCGTCTGCCTTGGTCGCTGGCCGAATCGCGATTCGATAAATCGGATCTGGGAAGTTGATGGGTGGCAGTAGGATGTGATCCTTAGAAGTTGTAAGCGTATCACCGGTGTGAGTGTCCGACAGCTTCGCGATGGCGCCGATGTCGCCTGGTCCAACGACGGTGGAGGCTTCTTGGCCCTTTCCGTGGGGAGTAAACAGGTTGTGGACTCGCTCCGAGACGTCTCGGGTGGAGTTCAGAACCGTTTGATCGACCTTTAGTGCTCCGCTGAACATGCGGACGTAGTTGATCTTGCCCACGAATGGGTCGGCTGTGGTTTTGAAAACAAAACCGGCCAAGGGACCATCGACTTCGGGCTTGAAGACGGTGCCATCGAATTCCTTCGGCACGTCCACTGGAGAGGGAAGTTCGCCACAGATGCGGTCAAGCAACGTCGCAACGCCGATACCGCTCATTGCGGAGCCGACGAGAACGGGAATGACGCGACCGGTTTCGATTCCAACGAGCAAGCCGTGCTCAATTTCCTCTTCAGTCAGTTGCTCGCCTTCGAGGTATTTCAACGCGAGGTCGTCGTCGCCTTCGGCGGCGGCATCCATCATCTTTTCGCGTCGTTCGGCGGCTTCGGCGGAATAGCCGGATGGCGCTTCTTCGAATTCGACGCCTCGGTCCTTGCCCTTATACACCTTCATGTTGAGAAGGTCGAGCACGCCGCTGAAAGCAGCTTGGTGACCGATCGGAATTTGCGTATTGACGACTTTACGGCCGTACGTTTGATGCAACGTGTCCATCAGACCTTCGAAGTCTGCATTGTCACGCTCAAGCTTGTTGACGAAAATACAGGTTGCGAGGCCGTGCTGCTGGGCAACTTCGTAGGCAAGTTCAAATCCTACGTCGAGATCTCGCTTTGCTTCGCAAACGATGATCATTGATTCGACAACGCGCGCTATCCCATGAAGGTCGCCAATAAAGTCGGGATAACCCGGCACGTCGATAAGGTTAATTTTGCAGTCGTGCCACTCCAGCGGAACGACGCTGGCACTCAGGGAGATCTTTCTGCGGATCTCAAGCGGATCGAAGTCGCTTTGCGTGTTTCCGGCGTCCACGCTTCCTACTCGGTCAATTGCTCCGGCGGTGTAGAGCACGTGCTCAACGAGCATCGTTTTACCGGATCCGCCATGGCCTACAATGGCCACATTTCGTATTTTGTCTGCGGTGTATTGCTTCACCAAAACCCCTCCATCGGGAAATTTCGGCGTCGTCGCTAACCTCGCAGCGAGGCTGCGGCGGCGTCTAACTACAGCATACGTCTACTGACGCAAAGATATCTGAATTTAGGGGCTATGACATGAAAAATCCCCTCATGTCTTTCGACATAAGGGGACTGAAAAGTGGATTCGGAACTCTTAGTAGCGGTTTCCGCCACGACCACCGCCGCTGCTTCGACCACCCTTGCCGCCGCGACCACCGCCGCCGCCGCCACCGTAGCCACCGCTGTCTCGACCACCGCCGCCGCCGTAGCCGCCGCTGTCTCGACCGCCGCCGCCACCGCCACCGCTGTAGCCGCCACCGCCGCCGCCGCCGTAGCCACCGCTACGACCGCCACCACCGCCGCCGCCTTCGCCGCGTGGTCGTGCTTCGTTAACGGTCAGTCTGCGACCGCCCATCTCCGAGTTGTTCTTGTCAGCGATTGCTGCCTCTAGGTGTTCAGCTTCGATGTCAACGAACGCAAAACCTCGACCTTCAATGATTCGGGGATTCTTGCCGCCATACGCCGCGAAGTGCTGAACGAGTTCGTCCTCATTAGCCGAGTAGGGAATGTTTCCTACATAGAGCGTCTTAATTGCCATGTTTCTTCCTTGCCCACGCCTTACCGTAGGCGACCGTAACCGTTCTGCGTGTGCCGAGGCGCTCTGATGGCGGATGCCCGTATCTGAGTGCGAATCTAGAAGGCGCAAACTGTTCCGATGCAGGCTAGTATAGCGCGTTGGTATTCTGAGCGGTAAGCAGCCTTGATAATCAGAATTGATTTATGATCAATTCTTTACTCTTTAGAATCAAATTTGACAAGTAATTCGTCTTTGTCCCTTTGAATCACTAAGGTTGTGTAGTCTGCGATGACCGCTTCCGCACTCAAAAGATCAGGTCGATTTGCCCCTATCGTGATGGCAATCACCTTCATTCCCGCGGATTGACCGGCTCGAACCCCGGCAGCCGTGTCCTCAAACACAAGGCAATCACTCGGATCGAGACCGAGTCTCTCTGCTGCCAGTAGATAGGGATCTGGATGGGGTTTGCCCTTTTCAACATCCTCTCCATAGACGGCGTGGAGGGGCTCCAAGCCGACTGCTTTCATGCGGGCGTTGGCAACCGGGCTTGCACCCGAAGTCACCACACTCCATTGATGCAAGGGGACCGAAGCGACAAACTCCATCGCACCAGCGATCGGTACGACACCTTCCGTATCGGAAGCCTCGACATTTTCGAGCCAGGCTTGCTCGATATCAAAATCAATGTTTGGGTCGGGTGCCAGCAGGCGAAGCGAGTCAATGGCCCTTCTTCCATGGATTTGTGGCACGACAACGCTTGGGTCAAGGTTGTGGCGCAGCGCCCACTTGGCCCAAGCACGGTCGACGGCAGCAATGGAGTCCACCAAAGTGCCGTCAAGATCGAAGAGAATAGCTTTACACTGAAATGTCATGGGTGTCTAAACGTTTGTCGTAAGCCCCTGTGCCATGACAATCTCCTTCGCGTGGTTTACCGTGAATGCGATTCGGTGGGTGACCGTCTCCAAAATTCCTTCGGCACCGGGGTGGCCATTGCCACTTGCCTTGACGCCTCCAAACGGAAGATGGACCTCAGCTCCGATGCTGGGTAGGTTCACATAGCCGAGGCCGTAGTCCGCGTGGTCGCGAACCCATCGCCACTTTCGATAGTCCTCGGTGATGACTGCCATCGACAGTCCGTAATCGGTGTCGTTATAAACTTCGACCGCCTGCTCCATTCCATCCACGGGAATGATGGCGACGTGTGGGCTGAATGCCTCTTCTCGCAGGCAGAAAGTGTCCGGCCGATACTCCATTCGGTACACAAACGGGCTGACGAAATTGCCGTAGTCGTAGTCGCCGCCAGTGAGAACTTCACCGTCAAGCAAAACTTCGGCACCTTCTTCAATCGCTTTGGCTCGGTGGAGTTTCCACTTTTCGAGTCCGCTGGCTTCGATCAACGGACCCATGAACACGTCTTCGTTCATGCCGTTGCCAACCTTGATGCGCTTGACTTTCTCGATAAACCGTTGGGTGAATTCGGCTTCGACCTTTCGGTCGATGATGATTCGGCTCGTGCTGACGCATCGCTGACCAGATGTCTTGAAACCACCCAGGACACATGCATTCACCGCGATATCCAAGTCAGCATCTTCCAGGATGATGGTGGCGTTCTTACCACCCATCTCAGTAGCGACGAACTTGTAGGCATCTCCGGCTGCGACTTGCTGAACGTACTTGCCAACGGCACGAGAGCCCGTGAAGAGGATCCCGGCGACGTCCTTATGCTTTACCAAAGGGTCGCCGCATTCTTCGCCTGTTCCGTGAACGAGGTTGATGACACCAGCGGGGAAGCCAGCTTCGTGGAACAGCTCCATCAGCTTGTGGCCGACGATCGGGGTCTGTTCGGCAGGTTTGAAGACCACCGTATTACCGGCGAGGATCGAAGGCAGAATCACCCAAAGCGGAATAGCTGAGGGGAAGTTCCATGGGGTGATACATGCGATAACGCCCTTTGGCTTGCGGAGGATGAACGCATCCTTTGCAGCGATTTCAGAACTGATGGTGTAGCCGTTAGGAATGCGACCGATGCCGGCCATGTACTGGGCCATATGCAACGCTTCCACGGCGTCTGCGCGGCCTTCGTTGATGGGCTTGCCACATTCTCGGGTGATCAACTCTGCCAGGTCAGGAATATCTCGCTTCATCAACTGGGCAAAGGTGTCGATGTACTCGGCCCGCTTAATCCAACTCAGCTCGCGCCAACTCTCATAGCCCTTCTTTGCCGCAGCAACGGCCTGGTTGACTTCGGCGAGCCCACTGATGGGTGCAGTACCGATGATCTCTCGTGAATCGGCGGGGTTCAAGCTCTCAAAGTTGTTCTCAGAGCTGATCCACTCACCGTTAATATAGTTCCTAGCCTTAATGGGTGTCATTGTAATTGTAGAAGGCATTCTACCAGCGACCCATATTTGGGCTGGTCGTGTCAAAGCCCCAACTAGGTAATCTCCGGGTCCTCCGCTATGCATCGATTTTCAAAAGGTCTACAAGCCATCGCCGGTTTGCTCGTCCTCTCTTCCGCCAGTTTTGCCGCTGAGGCGCATGTTAAAGGCGACGTCGTGTACGTCAACAACGTGCCCATTCTCGAATGGAAGTCCGGTTCTGATCCCTCTCGGATCGCCAGCGAAATTGCCAAAAATCTCCGAACGCTTGATGAAGAAAGTGTGGTCAAAGTGCGATCGGCGGGAGAAGACACGAAGGTCTTTGCCGGCCAAATTCAAGCCGTGATGGTCAGTAGCCAAGAAGCACGCTCTCACCAAACAACCGCGCCAATGCTCGCTGAAAAGTGGGCTTCAAAGCTCAGAGATGCTCTTGCGTTGCCGCCATTGAAATTCTCCGAGGAGTTTCTGCGAGAACCTCTCGGAACAACCAAGCATGTCGGCTTGGTGGGGAGCCTTGCTTTCCATGCTGAGGTCTCCTGTTCGAGTGATTCCATCGCCAAAGTGGCTCGAACCGAAAGTGGCTTCGATATTCAGTTTGTCGGCAACGGAGATACTCGGGTGACGGCGATCTCTGGAAATGCCCAGAGGACTTTGAATGTCGCAGTCCGGCCTTACGCAGGCACCTTTCCTCAAGAGTTCATTACTGAGGTCGTGGGGTCTCCTGCCGCAAAATCCACGGTGAGTGGCGCCGTTGAAGCATGCCTGAGAACCCGTGTGGTGAGCTTGCCGACCGCAACTTGTAGTTTCATTCCTGTGAGCGGGGACGCCCTGGCTGTCGGGGCGACCAAGACTTACGCCGTGCGCCTCAGGTTAAAGGCACCCGACGCATTCGATGCGGTTGGGAATGTTTCTGTGACAGTCCGCAACTTGGCGCTTACAAACACTCCTGACTCGGCCCTGTGGTACTCGAACGCACCCGAAGCGGTCAGGCAAGTCGGCCCGTTGTTTTCTTCCACCCTCAAGTCGAAGCTGCCCGTCCGGTTTCTTTACCATCACATCAACATCGCCACTCAGCCGATGCTTCTTCGTGTCGAGGCAATCAACGATAGCGATGTTGTCGCCAAGGTTCTGATCACGCCAGGTGACAGCAAACCAGACAAAAACCCTGTTCGTGCCGGGATGACGGCTGCACGTCAGTTCTTAGAATTGTTCCGGACTAGTAGTGGGGAAGTGGTGAGTCTGCCCCCTCACACCACGTTCCCAATTTCGATCCGTCGCATCAGTCCCAAAGAGACGGTAAGCGGACTTTGCACGCTTCAACTGATCGATGGGCCTGCCGATGTTCAAGTTCGCGCTGACGCCTTGCCGCCATTTGAGTTAAGAGGAGCCTGGTACGACGCCTCGCTCAGTTCAACCCCTTGGCGAGAAGCGGGTACCCATCCTGTTAATGAATACGATCGAGGTCCATCCGAGCCATCGACGCACGTGTACCCAAACCCCTATAAAGACGAGCATTTGGACTATCGAGTGGGCGGACGGTATGGGTTTCTTCTGTTGGGACAAAAGCCGATCTCTGGCGAGGACCACATGAATAACCTCGACGGAAATTTCGGGGTTATCTATCGAATATCCGTTTCGATCACGAACCCAACCGCCGAGCCAACGGACGTTGACCTTGCTTTTGAAGCGAGTGCGGGCTACATGGGCGGACTATTTCTGCTGGACCAAAAGCTGGTGCAAACACCTCTGCTCGGTCCGAAGCAGGAAAGCCGATTGGGACGATTTCATCTTGCGAGCGGGGCAAGCAAACACTTTGAGATATTGACGCTTCCTGTTTCGGGGGGAAGCTATCCTGCCACACTGTTCTTACGGCCGGCAGAACAGAGGTCGAAAGGCTGATTTTTGCCGTAGATAAGACAGCCGATTGCGCATGGCACTGTGCACTGCGTGAATCAAAGAATTATGGAACCAACGTTTAAAGTTATCGCCGACCTCTTTCAGGTCGCTCAGCCGACGGATCTCGAGATCGTGGAGTCCGGCACCAAACGCCACGGCCAGACCGTAGAGGAAAGCACCGACTTGGGACGACAAGCCCTCGGCCAGGGCGATGTGGCAACCGCGATTCGACATTTCAAAGAAGCGCTCGACAAGGCAGATCCCAACGATATCGCCGTGATAACCGACCTGGGTGGCGCCTACGAATACGGAGACGAATTTCCACAGGCGCTCCGGCAATATGAAAAGGCGATTCGTGCGAAAGAGGATGCAGTTGAGCCCATCATCGGGGTTGCCGACCTGTATCGCCGCTACGGAAGGTTCAAAGACTCGGTTCTTCGACTCGAAGAGGCGATTGAGAAAGATCCTAAGAACGCTCATCTGCATATCAAGTTAGCCCAGACCCTTCGTGAGGCGCGCATGCGGAAGAGGGCCGTCGCCGCCGCCCAGGCTGCGGTTGCCTGTGCACCGGATGTTGCGTTCTTCCACTACTGGTTGGGAGATCTGCTCATCGAGATGGAGCAGTTTGACGATGCGCTTGATTCCCTCCGAGCGGCAATTGAGATTTCTCCCGGTGACGATTTCCTGTATCTTCGCGCAACCGTCGCCTTCTGGCGCGCCAATCGGAAAGTCGAAGCGATCAAGGCGATACGTCTCGCTGGCGAATTGGATCCAGAAAAGCATCTCTACCACGGAATTCTCGGAATCCTCTTGGAGGAATCCGATCAACCTGAAGAAGCCGCCCTCGAGTCGAGTCGAGCCGAGAAAATGGATCGATACGACCACGATATGTTGGGTCGGTTGCTCGACGAGATGCACATCGAGCCGTGATGGCCTGATGCGTGGAATTTGGCGTAGACGCAATGTCTGTGGGTGTCGCCCACAGACAACATAGATCGCACTTTCAGTGCTCTGGGTTCGGGCACCAACGGGTTTCCAGGGCTCCGCCCTTCGCTATTATTGGACGCACCCTTGGTGCTATCGGAGGTTGCGGAGGGTCGGGTTGTAGATCTAGATCCCATGCACCCAGCGGTGTGAGCGTCGGGACCAGCTTTCGGATTGGAGAGCCGACTATTCGAGAGTGAGCCGTTGGTGAGGAAGAACTTGGAGGGAATCCAATTCCTCTTGACTGGGCTTTTTGGTCGGCTCGCGACGCCATTTACAAACCTTCCTGCGCCAACTCAATTGCGCGCAGTGAGGCTTTTGCTTTGTTTCTGGACTCCTCGTACTCCTTCTCTGGAACCGAGTCGTAGACGACTCCTCCGCCGGCTTGTACGTGGGCGACTCCGTCTTTGAGATAGATCGTCCGAATCGCGATACAGGTGTCGAGGTCGCCGTTGTGGCTGAAAAATCCGACGCTGCCGGCGTAGGAGCCACGGCGCGTGGGCTCAAGCTCGTCGATGATCTCCATCGCTCGAATCTTGGGCGCCCCCGAGACCGTTCCTGCGGGATGGCAGGCTCGGAATAGGTCGAAGGAGTCTTTTCCTTCAGCCAAAACTCCCGTCACATCGCTGACGATGTGCATAACGTGGCTGTACCGCTCGATGACCATCAACTCATTGACCACGACGGATCCATACTCGCAAACCCGACCCAAGTCGTTGCGTCCGAGGTCCACGAGCATAATGTGCTCGGCGCGTTCCTTCTCGTCACCCAAGAGTTCGGTCGCCAAGGCGTTGTCTTCTTCTTCAGTCTTGCCTCTCCAGCGGGTACCTGCGATCGGCCGAACTCGAGTCTTGCGTCCATGAACGCTCACGAGCAATTCGGGCGAAGCTCCGATGAGGTCGAAGTCGCCAAACCGGAGCAAGAACATATACGGCGATGGATTGATCGAGCGAAGGGCACGGTAAATCGTAAGGGGATGCGCATCGGCCTTTGTGGAGAACCGCTGGGCGGGAACCATTTGGATGCCATCACCTTGAGTGATGTACTCAATCATCCGTGAAACCATCTGCTCGAACTCACCCTTAGTCACGTTCGACTCCACGGGGTGAACCGGATAGCTTCCGGAAGGCAGCGTCGGCAACGGCTCAGAAAGTCTCTTCAGGACGGATGCAATCTCGTTGGCAGCCTCGTCGTAACTGGCACTGGTGCCGTCCGTCATCACGATGACGCGGATGAGGTTCTTCGCGTGATCGAAGACGACGACGGTATCCGCCAACATCATTGCCATGTCGTCGACTTTGAGGTCATCCAGCGTCGTGTCGGGCAGCTTCTCGAAATACCGAACGATGTCGTAACTCAGAAGTCCAACCGCGCCGCCTGCGAATGTTGGCAATCCCGGGACGGGAATGGGAGGCTCGGGCAGCATCGCCTGCTGCAGAATGTGGAGCGGATCCTGTCCTTGCGCAAGCAACTCAACTTCCTCGCCGCCGTTGCGGATGCGATGGACTTCACCATCTTTCGCGCGAAGGACGAGCTTGGGGCGGATACCGAGAACAGAATAGCGGGCAAGTTGTTCGCCGCCCGTCACGCTCTCAAGCAGGAAGCTATACGTTTGGTCATGTGCCAGTTTCCAATATGCGCTGAGGGGTGTCTCGATATCGGCGAGCACATCCTGATAAACAGCCATCGGACGATGACCGCCTGTCTGAGCGAGGAATTGGTCTTTACTAGGCACAAGCATGAGTCCCAGATTATGCGCATTGCGCACCTATGCCAAACTTAGGTTGTGGACGCATTTACCACCTATTCCGGCAAAATCGCGGTGATTCCAGGCGATGACATCGATACAGACCGCATCATCCCGGCCCGATTCCTCACTCGTGTGAATCGAAGCGGATACGGTGAGCTTTTGTTCAACGACGTGCGAGGACCTGAATTCATCTTGGATCAGCCGGATGCGTCTGGCACGACGATCATGGTAGTTGGCACGAATTTCGGCTGCGGATCGTCGCGAGAGCATGCCGTCTGGGCCATTCAGCAAGCTGGCTACAAAGCCGTAATCGCTCGCCGCACTCCCGATTCGCCCGGATACAGCGACATCTTTCGGCAGAATGCAGCGAATTGCGGTCTCCTGCTCGGCGAGGTCACTAACGAGGACCACGCCATTCTCGTTGCGGCGGGGACGGGATCTGAGGCGACGGTGGACCTTCCAGCCCAGACCGTTTCGGTCGGAGATTCCATCGTTCCTTTCGATATCAACCCGGTAACGAAGCAGGCGCTCATCGAAGGTTTGGACCTTATCGGGACGACCCTGGTTTATGAAAACCGGATTACAGAATATGAAGCGACGCACAATAGCTTCGCTCCCGCCGTATAAGCAGTACACAATCATGCGCATGAAGCCAATCCTCGCTATATCACTTTTCACCTTTGCTCTAGCCGGAATTGGCTGTCAAACCGCCGCTGCCCAGGCAACGAACCCTAACCGGATTTATCAGCTTCGGTCACTAAAAGTTGCCAAGTTGACCGCTGCTGGGCATTCGATTAATGCTTGGGTCATGGACAACGCGGGGAAAAACGAAGAAGGCATGATGTTCTTGACAGACAAGGAGGTCAAGAGCAGCGAAGGCATGATTTTTCTTTTCCCGTCGGTTCAACCCGGGGATCGAAATCACGGTTTCTGGATGCACAACACCCTCATCCCGTTGGACATCATCTACATCAGCGCCTCGAAGAAGGTTGTGAGCATCTCAAACGGCAAGGTCCAGGACGACACCTCGCTCCAAGCTAAAGGGCCGTATCTGTATGTCGTCGAGCTGAAAGCAGGAACCTCCAAGAAGCTTGGTATCAAGCCCGGCACCAAGTTTGATATCCCCGCTAGCCTCAAATGGGCAGACTAGTATATCGTTCCAATAAAACATAGTCCCAACTGAGGTTCTCATTCGTCTTAAATATATGGCAAGTAAGACATCTCGTGCACCTTTGGTTTTGACTGAGAAGGAGTCTCAATTCCTCGTCGAGTTGAGCCAAAGTAG
>CAILEM010000121.1 GCA_903833215.1 uncultured Armatimonadota bacterium | reverse complement strand
TATCGATCCGAAGCAGCCCGCATCAACTCGTTCCTAGCATCGATTGCCATCATCGCACCTCCGTTCTAAGCCGGAATTACGGTGCGATTCTTATGTGAGGCAACGACTAGATTTCGGTGCGAAAATAGATGAGGCTATGCGCGGCGAATCAGCGTCTGACGTGATAACGGTATAACGCCAATTGATGTCGCAATTACGACAACTCGATGACGGTGTGCTTGTTCGAAGTTACGGTGTCACCTTTAGCATCCCGTCCCATAAGCCCCCGACCTCCGAAGTTTGGGACCAGTTGGTTTATGCCATTCGTGGAGTACTTACGGTTAAGACCGATTTGGGCACTTGGGTCGTGCCACCGCATAGGGCCGTTTGGCTGCCTGCCAATACGCGCCACTGGCTTGAGATGTCTGGTCAAACGGCGCTGAGGATGATCTACTTGCGAAAGCAAGAGGCCCAATCAGCCAAGTTTGACCGCAGCCAATGTGCCGTCGTGAGTGTATCGAGCTTGCTTCGTGAACTCATCGTCCGAACCATCCAGATTGGCGCGCTTGAGTCGAATGTGCCCCATCACAGACACCTCTCTGCGCTGATAGAGGATGAAATTGAAGCGATTGAAACCGTCCCCCTCCAACTGCCCTATCCGCAATCGGAGGTTGCACTGAAGTTCGCGCTAGCGCTGGAGAAGCTTGACGCTTTCAATAGCGATTGGAAACACGATATGAGGGACTGCGGAGTCAGTCGTCGGACCTTAGAAAGGATCTTCTTGACCGAAACCGGAATGACCCTTGGGCAATGGATACGTCGGCGAAAGCTCTTGACCGGGCTTGATCAGCTTTTGAGGGGAGAGACCACTGCCTATGTGGCATTCCACTTGGGATACAGTTCCCCAAGCGCCTTCATCGCAATGTTCCGAAGAGAACTAGGCTCAACTCCAAGCACATATACAGGCAAAACCTAGATGTGACGTTCGATACGCCGATCGGGAATAAACCACATCACGGCGACAATCACAAAGCAGGCACAAGACAGGTACGCATTGACCCAGCTTAGGCCGAACGCCACCGCATATATCACGAGAGAGAGCTTTCCCTTAAGGTCAGAGCCAAGGGCGTGTGCAAGAGTAGATTCTTTTCCGTTCGCCTTAATGAGGCTCTTGGAGAGAAAGAAGTACGCAGTTCCGCACATAAGGAGCAGGACGGCGTAAATGGCGACAGGTAGTTGAGCGTAATTCTGTGCCCCCATCCAGTCTGTCGCAAATGGGATCAGCGAGAGCCAGAACAGAAGGAACATGTTCGCCCAAAGTACATGGCCGTTGACGTGCTTTGCAGCTTGAAGCATGTGATGATGATTGTTCCAGTAGATGCCCAAGAAGATAAAGCTCAAAACATAGCCGAGCATGGTCGGCATCACCGCCGTCAAGTCCGACAACTGGCTCCCTTTCGGTGCGTGTAGCTCAAGCACCATGATCGTCATGATGATCGCGATGACCGCATCACTAAATGCCTCCAACCGCCCCTTGTGCATAGGCGAGATTGTATCTCACGGACTTGCACAAACTCCTGATGCACGTTGTAAGGGAAAGGCGTGGCTTAATGTCAAACAGTTTTGGCAGAATGGGCTTGTTCCGTAGCATGGTTTGTGGCCGCGCACCCAACTCGCGGCTTGAACCCATTTTTGGTCTTGGCGACCGGTCCGAACGCCGGTACAAGCCACCCGGCGGCTACGGCGGCTATTGAAATACCAAAACTGTTTGACATTAAGGCACGCCTCGCATCTATGTTCCGATCGTGATTTCGAGGTCGTGACCGCGTCCGAGTTGGACGGGGCGCTCAAGAATGATGGTGGCAAAACCTGCTTCGACTGCGGATTGTGCGGCAACGGACCGCCCGCGATGGCGAACGGCGACGGTTCCGGTGGAATCCGTCTTGATGCGGAGTTGCTTCAGGCTCAACTTGCCCCATGCCAGCTTCAGATGACTGGTGTGCTTGCCGCCAGTGACCCTCTGAGAGTAAGTGCCCCAACCCTCGGCGGTGGTAAACGCTGTCTTGAAATCCTCGGGTGTTACTCTTGGTGCGAATCCGATGCGACCGGCTGGGCCGTGATATTCGAACCCCGCGAGAGCTGTGTAGACACCCCACGAAGCCATCGCCCTGGAGTAGTGATCGCTACACTCAACCTCGTTGTACGGGTTGCGTTTGATCGGGTGATACCGTTCGTGAACGCCACGACAAATGGAGAGCCCCTCTTCAACCATTCCTTCCCAAATCATGTGGCCAGCGACTTGGTATTCGATTCCTGTCCAAATCTCGTCACGGTAAAGGACAGGGTCTTTTTCTCGGCCCCCAATGGGCCATGTGCACGTAAACAGTCCTGCCTCCCCTGGCAATGCAAACGGCCGTTGGGGTGGCCACTGCTTATTTTGATTGGCAACATCAGGTGCCCAGTTGTATTTCCAGATCGACTGGAGACCCTTCACAACCTTATCGGCAGGATAGATGTGACCGAGGCCAACTTGGTGTGCCCATCCCTGTCCAAACAACTGATCGGCCAAGCAGCCGGGACCGTACTGATACTGTTTGTATTTCAACTGGTCGACCTCTTGGATGAAGTACTCCCCATTCCACAGCCGCTTCATCGTGGCCTCTTTGCCGCTTTCGGCAAGCGCTTTGCACTGCTGCTCGAATGCGTGGTCTCCCACTTCTTTGGCCATCTCCTCGCCAGCGCGAAGAGCGGCGAGATAGAGCGAACCAACAAAGGTATTGGCGCCAAAGAACTCGATGTCGTAGGTGTTCGGCTGCGAGTCCTCGATGATGCCATCGCCATCGCCATCTCGCTTGATCAGGTATTCCAGCGACTTCTTGATCCGAGGCCAATTCTTTTTGAGGAACTTGTCGTCGGCTGAGGTGAGGTGTTCACGATATGCCTTGAGCAGCGTGCCGCACTGCCCATCCGCCGCATATTCTCGATCGGACCGGAATCCAACAAGCCCCGTGGCTTCTTCAAAGCCTGCACCGAAGTCTTGCCACTCGCGGATATTCCGCTCAATTTCGGGAAAGAGTCGAGCCATCGAATGCTCGTAATTCCAAACATGGGTACACGTGCCGGAGCAGCAGACCACACCTTCCCAAGACCAGAATCGGCCGGATTTCCACCACTCGGTCGTTCCCGTGCAGATATTTCCAACTGTGGAATGAAGGCGATCCAGAAGCCAATACGGCAGCGTCGAATCGTAGAACGTGTCTCGCCACAGCTTGGTGTCGCGACTTAAGCGTGCGTAGTTTCCGGAGACATATTTCGCGACCGCTTCCGAGTCGGAGAAGTAGTTCGTGTAGTTGCGTCCATTCGGATGGTTGGGGAAATTCCAAGCCAAAACGAAACGCAAAGTTTGGCTCTTTCCTGGTTCAACTTTCAAAGTCTGCGACTGAACTTGACCGACGTAACTCTTCTCAAAGCCATAGGCGGCTTCTTGGTCCGCGGTCCCAGAATCAAGCAAGGCTAGGGTTAGAGTGCCAGTGTCGAGATTCAATCTACCGTGCCGTGCCCTGAGATCTGCATCCGGTGGGAGTTTGTCCGACTGGGAGATCTGGTCGACATTGATATGTCCCCAACCGCCTGTCCCGTTATCGACAATCTCAATTCGCCCCTTCTTGCCCGCAAATTCGTGAACCTGCCAGGCTTCCCACAGTAGCCGTTCCTCGTCACGTCCCGATGCGGTCCTGACGATCTTGCCGTCTACCCAGAGGTTGATACACTCAACACCTGGTTGATTCCCACCGCCGATCTTGAACGTGATGAAGTCTCGAGTGATTTCAAATTCTGGTGATGTGAGACGTCCAGTTGTGCCATCCCCGCTTAGGAACGTGTTCACCAAACCTTTGCCGATAAAGCCTGTGACCTGCTGCTGACCGGCAAGGGTTCCTTGCGCTGGACCTTTGCCAAAAGACTCGCCCTCAACCTTCCAATCGCCATAGTCCGCACCTTCAAAGTCTGCAAGAACGAGATCGGCACGAGGATTTGTCCGAGGAGTGGAGAATTCCTGCGTCGTGGCATCCGCACTGTGCGTCATGGCGCAAAAATCGGATGACGTTGTCGCCTTCGTATGGCGCTTTCGACCGCCAGGGTTCGTCACTGCAGAACGAGCACACGCATTCTCAAGGAATCCGACCACATCGACGTCAACCGAGTCGGCACCAGGATTCTTTATAGTGATCTCGAAAATAGTCGCAGGGAGCCCCGAGTCCTTGGCATTCAATGGAATGAACGGCGAATAGGCGACCATCTCAGCTTGGACCGGGATGCTCGAATCGCTGTAGGTAATCGTTCCAATGGGATGCTCGCCCTTAAATGCGACGTCACGAAACCCCGACTTGTTTAGGTGATGGGCTTTTCCGCCAACATTCACCGTAAAACCGAACTTCACAATGTGCGGAATTGGCCGTTTTGCGTAGCTGTAGGGCCCCAGATTCTGATAATCGTGGTGGTTGAAGAGTTCCCAACACCCTAGAGTCCCATCGCCGCAAAGGTAAAGCTGGCCCGTCGCAATTCCACCGATGGGCATGCCAATGGATTCCAAGGCTTCACCCGTCCAGACCTCTTTCTCTCCGCGAGAGATGAGAGTCTGTTTCCATTGGCTCGAGAGGTTCTTTTCAGGCTGAACACGGTGATCTTGAACCACCATCGTGCCATCGGCCAGTGTTCCCAGTACCTTTAATGGCACTCCTAGACTAAGGGTGGCCCCACCGGCCATCTTCAAAACTGTGCGGCGTGTGAAATTCTGCATTGAATCGTCCCTAGGCGAGTATATCGCTTAGGACACAGCTCAAAACGAAGCTAGCCACCGCAGCCGCCACAGCCTCCTCCACCGCAACCACCACCGCCGCCGCAGCCACTTCCACCGCCGCCGCAACTGCTCGCCGTAGAACAACCTGAACTCCCCGGAGGGGGCGTGCGAAGCGATTGGTTTAGGTATGCCATCTCCGACCCAGCAAGGGCAGCTGTACCAAACAGTGCTACTGCAATCGGTAGGTCGTCTACCTCCAAAGCATGATGATGGTGGCCTAGAGACTGCATGTGGGCAAAGCGTTGCTGCAGTTGAGCGAGGACATTATCTCCATAGCGCGACCGGTGCGGCCGTCGGGCGAGGACGAGGAGTGAAATCAAGGTTGTGATGACGCAAAGGATGATTAAGTAAGTCACGGGGCGGTCCCGTGAAATGCCGATCAAGATCTTCATGACTCCGATGATGGGGACGATACTTGCCACAAGTAGGCTTACCGCGATCGTTTTGGATGCTTGAGGGTCCGACACGATCAACCCAAGCTGCTTCAGATTTTCTCCAACCCCGTCCGCATGCGCTGCGCATTGAGTCCTGAGGTCCCGGATCAAGATCCCGCCACTCCGATTTGCCTGAGAATAGACCCATGGCTCAAGCCCGGGGCCGCCCATAAAGGGAACCTCAGTCGGAAGAAGCTTTCCGGTACCTACAACCACTTCAAGCATCTTCTTGTGCACAAGGCTCGCGATTGCGATATCGATCACGGCCCACTTTCCACCATGGAGATAAGCCATTTGATACGGCTCCAGATGTGGAGCCGTCAATGTTGGCTGCTGAATGGGCGTGCGCAAGATGTACCTAGTCCAAAGCGCCAATCCCAAGCAGATGGGATACAGAGCGATATAGAACTTCAGGAACTCGGGACCTCTCCAATCGAAAGGATTCGCCCCCTCGGCGGCGGTTGAACACCCGATAATGAACAACGATAGGAAGGCAACCGATGCCAGTCGTGCGTTCGCGACAAAGTCAGGCTTCCGAATGACCCAGTGGGCGCCACGATCAACTTTGGTAGTTCTCGCAGCGATAGCCGTTCGTTCTTCTAGCGATGGCCAGATATCCGCAGGTGGCTCAGATCCAAAGAGCCTGCGATAACTGTCCAACGTCTTGCTGTACCAGTCGTCAAATTTCTCTCGTTCAGCCTTCCCCCCAATGGATGGATTGTGGTGAAGCGGCATTTGGAGAACGTCCGCACAGAACACCTTCCAATAGTTTTGGGTGTACATCAGATGCATATGCCATGCCTCATCGACATCTTCCGAGGGTGAAACCGGGTGCCCGGCCGCGACCGCCAAAAAGGCAAAGCGCTTATATTCTTCAATCACGCGACGTGTATAGGCTTGTGACCAGTGATTCTCGTGGGCAAGCTTTCTTGAGAACGGATAGGAGGCATCGGGAACATCTAGTTGAAACGCCTGGATGCGGTCGAAAACGGCTAACTGTTCTTGATTCATCGAATTTCCCCAACAGAATACAAAACGGAGCGCATGTTAAGGGGATTCGGTCTTAACAAATTCCTAAAGATCGCAACTCCAAGTTCCCACCGTCTTGAGCAATTTCCGTGGCTCCGGCCCGCTTTCGGCTGTGCATAAGTGCGCCATACTCTATAAACAAGCCTAACCGGGGCCGAGGTAGATCAGCATTACAGACCACGAGATTGAAGCAACCACTCGAGAAACGGGTAATCCAGAGCCGTCGACCGATTTTATTAGAGAAGCAATCAAGCAAGATTTGCGTGAAGGCAGGTTCAACTGCGTTCATACGCGATTCCCACCGGAGCCAAATGCTTACTTGCACATCGGTCATGCCAAGGCTGTGTGGATTGATTACGGCATCGCCCTCGACTTCGGCGGGCTGTTCAATCTGCGCTTCGACGATACGAATCCCCTGAAAGAGGACCAAGAATTTGTCGATGGCATCATCGAAGATGTTGCCTGGATCGGCGCCTCGTGGGGAGATCGCCTCTTTTTTGCCTCGGACTACTTCGAGCAGATGTACGTGTGGGCTCAAGAACTTATTCGTAAGGGGAAGGCCTTCGTTTGCGATTTATCCGCAGAGCAGATGGGACAGACCCGTGGAACACTGACGAGCCCAGGAACCGAGAGTCCCTTCCGGAACCGAACCGTTGAGGAGAACCTTGACCTATTCGCCAGGATGCGGAACGGAGAATTTCCGGATGGTGCAAGGACCCTTCGCGCGAAGATCGATATGACCTCGCCGAACATGAATCTTCGCGATCCCGTCATGTACCGGATTCGGCATACCGACCATCATCGCCAGGGCAACAAATGGTGCATCTACCCGTCTTACGACTGGGCGCACGGCCTCGAAGACTCCATCGAAGGAGTGACCCACTCTCTTTGCTCCCTTGAATACGAAATCCATCGGCCTCTGTACGATTGGTTCCTTGATGAACTAGGGATCTATCACCCACGCCAGATTGAATTTCCTCGGCTGAAATTAACGTACACCGTCATGAGCAAGCGAAAGTTCATTGAGCTTGTCGACGGTAAGTACGTCAATGGCTACGATGACCCTCGAATGCCAACCCTCGCCGGTATGCGCCGACGTGGCTATTCCCCCGAAGCGATCAAAGAGTTCTGCAGCCGCGTCGGCCTTACAAAAGCCGATAGCGTCATCGAGTTCCATGCTCTCGAAGACTGCGTAAGAAATGATCTCAACAAGAAAGCCAAGCGCGTGATGGGAGTTCTCGATCCGATCAAGGTCGTGATCACCAACTACCCGGAGGGCCAGGAAGAGTTCGTTGACGCAATCAACAATCCCGAAGACGAATCGGCGGGAACGCGATCCGTCCCATTCGGACGCGAGCTCTATATCGATCGCGACGATTTCCGTGAAGTTCCCCCACCGAAGTTCTACCGCCTTACCGTAGGACGTGAAGTCAGACTACGCTATGGCTACTTCATTACCTGCACGGACATCGTGAAGGACGAAAACGGCGAAGTGACTGAGCTTCACTGCACCTACGACCCGGCAACACGTGGTGGAGACGCTCCCGACGGCAGAAAGGTGAAGGCAACCCTCCACTGGGTTTCCGCCGCACACGCGCTTTCCGCCGAAGTTCGACTGTACGATCATCTATTCAACAAGCCGAATCCTGAGGAAGTAGAGGAAGGCAAAACCTACTTCGACAATCTCAATCCAGACTCGCTAAAGGTTGGTAAGTGCTTCATTGAGCCGAGCGTTGGTGGTGCAGAACCCGGCACGAAATATCAGTTCGAGCGGTTGGGCTACTTCACGGTCGACAAGGATTCCAAGCCTGACAGCTTGGTATTTAATCGAACCGCAACTCTCCGCGACTCGTGGGCCAAGATCGACAAAGCGGCCAAAGGTTCCTGATCCTCGCCTAATATGCCTCCCTCAGCGATCACCGAGGGGGGCATATAGTTTTTTGGGAATATTGGGTCTCCCTCGGGCATAACCACCTTCGGATAGACCATAGTCTTAGTGGGTATGGAACAGTTAGAGCTTTGGTTTGTCACCGGTAGTCAGCATCTTTATGGCGATGAAACGCTTCGCCAAGTCGCCGTAAACTCACAAGCGATTGCGTCTGCACTGGACGCTTCTCCCAGCATTCCGCTGAAGGTCGTCTTCAAGCCCGTGCTCACCGACCCCGCCGCAGTCCGGAATCTCTGCACGGAAGCCAATTCAAGTCCCAACTGCGCTGGACTCGTGCTTTGGATGCACACGTTCTCGCCAGCAAAAATGTGGATCGGTGGATTGACGTCGCTGAACAAGCCGATCGCGCACCTCCACACTCAGTTCAATCGAGACCTCCCATGGGCCGAGATTGACATGGACTTTATGAACCTCAACCAGGCCGCCCACGGCGACCGCGAGGCAGGTTTCCTACACACACGGCTCCGCCTAGCCCGCAAAGTTATCGTCGGCCACTGGAGCGATTCCGAGGTGCAGGCACGGCTCGGAGCTTGGGCGAGAGTCGTCAGCGCCTGGCACGACATGCAAGGCGCTCGATTCTGCCGATTCGGAGACAACATGCGCGAAGTCTCCGTGACAGAGGGCAACAAAGTCTCTGCGGAGATGAAATTCGGCTTCTCGGTAAACACCTATGGCGTTGGCGACCTCGTGCAGGTTTTGGACGCGGTCAGCGACGCAGAGATTGATGCGCTGTGTGCCGAATATGAGGCCATTTACGAAGTGGCTCCAGAGTTAAAGAAAGGCGGAGATCACCACGAATCTCTCCGCTACGGAGCACGACAAGAAATTGGTATCGAGCGATTCCTCACAACCGGTGGCTTCAAGGGTTACACAACCACGTTTGAAGACCTACACGGTCTGAAACAGCTCCCCGGCCTAGCTTCGCAAAGGTTGATGGCGAAAGGATACGGATTTGGTGCGGAGGGCGACTGGAAGACCTCTGCCCTTCTGCGATTCATGAAAGTGGTTGCCGAAGGACTGCCTGGCGGCACATCGTTCATGGAGGATTACACCTACCATATGGATCCGGCGGGACCCCAAGTCCTAGGCGCCCATATGTTGGAGATCTGTCCTTCGATCGCGTCGGCCAAGCCAAAACTTGAGATTCACCCGCTAGGAATTGGTGGCAAGGATGATCCCGTTCGCCTCGTTTTCGATGCGCCAGCCGGCCCTGCCCTCAACGCGACTTTAGTGGATCTCGGCAATCGCTTCAGACTCATCGTCAATGAAGTGAATGCGGTTGTTCCCGCCCATCCGCTACCCAACCTGCCGGTCGCAAGAGCCCTTTGGGAGTGCAAGCCTGACTTCAAAACCGCACTTGCATCGTGGATCTACGCAGGTGGTGCCCACCACACCGGCTTTAGCTACAGCGTGACCACGGAGCACCTACGCGATTTCGCGGAGATCGCCGGAATCGAAATCGTTGTTATCGACGCCGACACCAAGTTGGAGTCGCTGAGAAACGAACTCCGCTGGAACGAGGTGTACTACCACCTCGCTCCGGGCATCGGTCGCTAGCTGTTTGTATGGTGCGCGTGGCAACTACGGGACCTTTCTTGAGGACGAAGCTGTTCGATTCGTGGTCGAGCAGGCCGAGGTCATATGCCGCGAGGTGTATTCAATCGGATTTGCAAATGTGCACTTCTCGAAAAATCGAGCATAGACTTCCCGATCGGGAATATTGCTTACCACAAGGCAAATAAGCGCTCAATTATTCCCGATCGGGAATATAGATTCGCATTTACGTGCTTTTGTGTTAGAATATTCCCGATCGGGAATGCAAGGCAGTGAAAAATCCAACCCCTCTTCAGATTGGAGAACTCATTAAATCGACGCGGAATGACGCTGGCCTTACCCAGAAAGACCTTGCTCTGACCTCCGGAACCGGCTTACGGTTCATTATTGAACTTGAGCGGGGAAAGCCAACGTGCCAGTTGGGGAAAGTGCTCACCGTGCTCCACACACTAGGGATAGTTGTCCAAGTGACCGGATATAGCGAATTTCAGGCAACTAACCAGGAAGGTAGCGAGTGGAACGAACCTTAGATGTCTATTTGCATCGAGACCTCGTCGGCGTGTATGGGCAAGACGCTAGCGGAAAAATCTACTTTCGGTACTTAGAAAGCTGGCTTGAGAAATCGACCGCAGTTTCGCTGTCTCACTCACTACCCCTGCGGAAAGAGCGCTTTAATCGCCGGGAATGCAGTGGTTTCTTCGGCGGGATCCTTCCTGAACAACTCCAAAGACACCTCGTAGCAGGCAACTTGGGAATCAGCGAACACAATGATTTTGCGATGCTCGAACGAATTGGGGGTGAGTGCGCTGGGGCTGTGACGTTACTCCCAATGGGTGAAAACCTGCCTGAGGAGAGTCACACCTACCAAAGCCTTGCTCCGGCAGATTTCGTAAAACTATTAAGAACACTTCCTCTTCGACCTCTAATGGCTGGTGAGGAAGGTGTCCGTCTCTCTCTTGCTGGTGCCCAGACGAAGATGGCTCTGCATGTTTCCAAAGATGGGATTGCCATCCCTCGCGGTGGCGCCCTCAGTACACACATTATTAAGCCAGCCATTGCACATTTTCCGGGGATAGTATTCAACGAAGCACTCTGTATGAGCTTAGCTACTGAGATAGGACTTCAAGCCGCAAAAGTCGAAATTGGTCAAGCAGAAGAGATCACCTATCTTCAGGTAAAGCGATATGATCGCAAAGAATCTCTCGGAGCAGACGGCTTAGTCTCGTCTCAGCGTATCCATCAAGAAGATTTTTGCCAGGCACTCGGGATTACGTCGGAACACAAATACCAAAGCGAGGGCGGGCCGACCTTGAGACAGTCTTTTGACTTGGTGAGAGAAGTCTGTTCCTTGCCTGCCCTCGGCCTCAATTCACTTCTCAACGGTGTCATCTTCAATTACTTGATTGGCAACTACGACGCACATGGCAAGAACTTTTCATTTCTCTATGGCAAAGCCCCTCTTCGATTAACTAGACTTGCGCCATTCTACGATTTGATATGTACCGGGGTTTATCCCAACTTATCCCAAAGGATGGCCATGAAAATTGGCGGGGAAGCTGATCCGTCATTCATATTCCCCCGACATTTCGAAAAATTTGCAGAAGACGTCAAACTTTCTATCCCCCTTGTGAGGCGGCTAGTTCCCGAGCTTGCCGAGAAAGTCCATTCTCGGCTGCCCGAAGTCGCCACTAGATATCCTCAAGCCGAATCAGTTGCGAACTTCATAAACGATCGCTGTGGGCAAGTAATCCGAAGATTTGCTGGGTAGCCCACCAGTCTGAACTACGCAACTGACTTAATAGCCGTTAGTTGGCAGCGACCTGATAGATGTTGTAGCCGCGCTTCTGGAGGATCGCGACGACTCCTTCTTTTCCGATCAAGTGGGCAGCACCCACGACGAAGAAGCAAGGACCGCCGCCATTCTTCAGATATTTCTCGGCAACGTCGGCCATGTGAGGATTTCGATCCTCTAGAAGTGACCGCATCAGGCCATCCAGTTCTTTCGGGTGGACCGAGATCTCTTTGTTCAGAGCCTCGGCATCCCCTTTCTTCCAAAGGCGCTCAAGCTTGAGGTCTTGTTCCTTCGACTTGGCCACTTCGCCCACCGTGTAAGACAGGTAGACGTCGGCAACGCTATCCGTCATCGAAGAGAGCAGCTTCAGTTGGAAGTCCATCGATTCGGCTTGCTCGACCTTTTTCTTTCCTTTGGCCAAGTCGAGAAAATGCTTGTCGATACCCAAATCCGCATTCATACCCGCCTTCATCATCGGCAAGACGGAGGACATGATTCCGGCGAGCCATGGCTTGAATTTGCCTGCCGCCGTCTCATCCATTCCGTAGTTGGTGAAGAACTTCTTCACTTTGTCACCGGTCGGCTTGCTCAAATGCTTCCAAAGCGTGTCTTCGTCCGTGTACATTCCCTTTTCCATGATGAACTTGGAAGCCTCACCAGGGTCTAGGTTGTTCATATTGACTTCGACAACCATAGCCTTGGACCGAGCAAACGCATCGTCAATAACCTTCGGGAGCGGGTACATGTCAGGGGATCCCAGGTGAATGGATCCGAGAAGGTAAACGACATTGGAACCGGACACGGCCTTCCACATGAGGCACTTCTTGGTTCCTTCGGCAGCGGCAGGTGCTTGAGCGAAAATTGACGATCCGGTTAGCAGGAAGAGTCCAGCCAAGGATAGCAAGCGGAGATTAGGCTTTCTGATTTTTGAGTTCATGTCGGTTGATGCAATGCCAAACGTTATTGTTCATACGGCGATTCACGGCGTAAGTTTATCGCGCAATCCAGAATCTTCGGCAAATGAGAGTTTGAACGCATTTCTGACCTTACATGTGTTCCCAAGTCATCCGAATTTAGGCAGAGATCACCGATAACCACCCCGTAGACTAGTTACATGAAAGCATTCCAACTTGAATCCTTCGGCCTTGACGGTTTGGCGATGAGAGATATCCCAACTCCAGTGCCAGGTCTAGGCCAGGTGTTGGTAGCGCTGAAGGCTGCGTCTCTCAATTACCGGGACCTCCTGATGATCAAAGGCATTTACGACAAGCGGATGCCGCTTCCCCTTATCCCCCTATCCGACGGTGCCGGTGAGGTTGTCGCTATCGGATCAGGGGTGACAAAACTCAACGTCGGTGACCGAGTCGCAGGAGCATTCTTCCAGTCTTGGATCGCCGGTCCCATCACTCGGGAGAAATCACGATATTCGCTTGGCGGGCCACGGCAAGGGATGCTGGCAACTCATGTCTTGCTGGATGAAGCCGGTGCGGTCCCGATTCCGAGCCACCTATCTTACGCCGAGGCGGCAACCCTTCCCTGCGCTGGCGTCACCGCATGGAACGCACTTTTCGCAGACGATCCCATCAAACCCGGCGATTCCGTTTTGGTCCAAGGAACGGGTGGGGTGTCGATGTTCGCACTTCAATTTGCGCGAGCGGCAGGAGCGAACGTGGTCGTGACATCAAGCAGCAATGAAAAGTTGGAACGCGCCAAAGCCCTTGGTGCCACTGCCACCATCAACTACAACGAGATCCCCAACTGGGGTGCCGAGGTTCGGCGTCTGACGAATGGTGGCGTTGACTGTGTGGTTGAAGTGGGCGGCGCAGGAACCCTCAAGCAGTCGCTAGATGCCGTCGCGTACGGAGGCCGCATTCAAGTGATTGGAGTCCTTTCTGGAGCCGTCGGCGAAATCCCAACGACATCCATTCTTCACAAAGCCGTTCGCCTCCAAGGCATTTATGTCGGTTCGGTAGAGATGTTCAACTCGATGAATCGCGCGATCGAAGCGAACAAGCTTCTTCCGGTGATAGGCAGCACTTTCCCATTTGAGAATGCTCTTGAGGCGCTCAAACTCATGGAATCAGCCGGCCACTTCGGCAAGATCGTGATCACAATTGAACCTTAAGGCGCTGCACAGTGTCCTCACGCAAAGCTCGCCAGGGGACGCAAAGGGAGAAATGTAATGGCTCAGCTGGGGCCGAAGTTCGAACTGCCTAATGGAAAATACTCCGGTCCCGCCTTAGCGTCCCTTGGCGACCTTCGCGTGCAACATTCAATCTAACGAGCCGCGCGAGCCCCCACCGATAGCGTCATCAGGCAACACTGCATGCACGCCGAGGACACCATTGGCGATTTGGGTAATGCGCATGTCGACAACCAAACTGGCAAGAACCATGGCGTCGGGTCGAGACAACCCGTATTGCTCACCCATAAGGTCCACCATATCTTCTAGAGCCTTGAAAGTGGCTTTTTGGAGATCTTCATCTACTCCCAGGGTGATCCACGAAGTTGGTGTCTTGATTCGAGGTGTGTTAAGGCTCCGATCTTCGTGCAATCGAAAAGTCAGTGAGACTCGGTCCATCGGGCACTCGATTGCAGTGACGCACACTTCACCGTCGCCCTGAACCGCATGGCCGTCTCCAACCGAGAATAGTCCACCCTCAACCTCGATGGGAAGAAATAGCGAGGTTCCCGCGACGAGTTCCTTACAGTCGAGGTTTCCACCGGTCACACGAGGTGGCCCCGTTTGGTGGATCCCCTCAATATCGGGTGGCATTCCCATCACACCCATAAATGGCCGAAGCTTCAGCTCGTGGCCATGCTGATTCCGTCCAACACCTTTTACAGCATCAAGCGCCCAAAGGTGGTAGGTGAACTTGTCCTCAATTCCCATCCACTGATGAACAGGATGGGGAAACCCGGCCGTCGTCCAGCCCCAACTTCCAACGGTAATTTCGTTGATCTGAACTTCAAGCACCATTCCTGGAGTGGCACCGCTAATCTTCACGGGTCCAACAAGGCAATGTCCGGAATCCAACTCAGGATCGCGGGGTTCAAGTTTCGCTGGCTCGGGACTGTCTAGCGACGCATGAGGTTCGACATACCAACGCGCATCCAGAGTTCGAAAAATGACGGTGTCACCGGACGCAATGTCCAGCACCGGTTTCAAATCTCGGCTAAAGTGCCCGTGAACATTTGCCCGAATTGGCTCAAGATTCCAGATCGCCATCCCGCAATCCTACCAAACTTGCCCACCCGGCTAGTGAAGTCGCTCAACGGAATATCGAGCTATGTCTTCGAGGAACTCAGGATGAGAAATCCCTTCCAAGCAGTCGATCCCCCGCGCAACCGCGTCGAATGCCGCCCTTCGCGATGCTTCCATTCCAATCAGTGCCGGATAGGTAGCCTTGCCCCGTTCGCGATCTGAACCTGCCGCTTTCCCAAGTTGCTCAGGCGTGGATGTCTCGTTGAGGAGGTCATCGGCAATCTGAAAAGCGAGTCCTACGCAAGCGCCATATTCATACAGCCGACTGCATTGAGCATCATCTGCCCCACCTAATAGCGCGCCGATCTCACAGCTCGCAGCAATCAGGGCCCCTGTTTTTCGTTCGTGAATCAACTTCAACGTTTCGGCATCCACGGGCTTTCCTTCCGAGAGGATATCGAGAGTCTCACCGCCTACGAGCCCATAGGTCCCCGTGGATCGTGTCAGTGAAGCAACCGCTTTCACACTTCGCTCCGGGTGCCAAGGCCCTCTCGCGATCGTATCAAAGGCCAAAGCGAACAGGGCATCCCCCGCGAGAATCGCGACGGCCTCCCCAAATGCCTTGTGGCACGTCGGAAGTCCCCTGCGCAGATCGTCGTTGTCGATTGCTGGCAAGTCGTCATGAATCAACGAAAAGCAGTGGACGAATTCGATCGCACAGCCCGCATCCAACACCGATAACGCTTCCGCGCCGACAGCTTCCGCAGAGGCCATGGCGAGAGCAGGGCGCATTCGCTTTCCTGGGGCGAGGCACGAATATCGCATCGCTTCATGCAATTGCTGAGGAACGGCATCTGAAGCGGGAAGGAGTTCCGCCATTCGCCGATTTACGGCTTCGGAGTAGGCCTTTAGTTTTATATCGAACCCCACAGGGTGGAGTCTACCGTCCAGACGTGCTAACGCTGGTAGACTCGCCCCGTATGGCTTCGATTCGACCGTTTACGGGCCTTCGTTATGCAGCAGAAACTGGCGATATTGACACGCTGACTGCCCCACCTTATGACGTTTTGTCACCAGCAGAACGCGATGCCTACGCTGCACGCAATCCTCATAACGTTGTCCATATGACGCTCCCCGAGCAGAAGTCCGATGATCGGAGCAAGTACATCAAGTACGCCCGAAGTGCGGCTTTGCTTACTGCTTGGAGACAAGAGGGAGCCCTGGTCAAGGAAGCCAAACCAGCGTTTTATCGTTACACCCAGCACTTCTACCTCCCAGGCACCCCTGAAGCCTTTTCGAGGACGTCGATCATTGCCCTGATCAAGGTCGAGCCGTACGATGCTGGCGTGGTTCTGCCCCATGAGCAAACCTTCCCGAAGCACAAAGAAGACCGGATGCGCATCCTTGAGGCGACTCGCGCGCACCTTGAATGCATCTTTGGACTGTACGAGGACCCAAACGGAGACGTCCTTAAAGCGATTCTGTCCGCTCCATCAGACAGCATCGTGCATACCAAATCAGACGACGGGGTGTCTCAGGATCTGGAACCCATCACTGAAGCGGCTGCCATCTCCCAGTTAGTGGGCCTTCTTGCTGACAAGAAGGTCTGGATTGCCGACGGGCATCATCGATACGAAACCGCGCTCGCATTTCGACAAAACCTCGGCGAGAAAGACGGATTGATTCCAGAGGATTTCATGATGATGGCGCTATGTTCCATCACCGATCCTGGACTCGTGCTCCTTCCTACCCACCGAATTCTGCGCAGCCTGTCGCTTAGCCAGGAAGAGGTTATTTTGCGACTTTCAGAGGCATTTTCTCTTGAGGAAATGCCAAACGCTCAACTAATGTCCCACATCGAGAAGTTGCATCTTGATGGAACCAGGGCATTTGGTTTGGCGTTCCCAGGCGGTCTCGGTTATGTACTTACTGAGAAAGAAAGTGGTTGCCTTTTAGCGCTTAATACAACAGAAGAGAGCCACTCTCTTAAAGATCTGGACGTTACGATCCTTCACCGGGTTATCCTAGAAAAATTACTGAACGTCGTCGGACTGGAGCAGATTTCTTATACTCGCGATGCTGCTGAGGCAGTCGAAGCGGTTGAGGCCGGTGCCGCGGCATCCTTCCTGATGAATCCGCCTTCAGTATTGGATATGCAGAACATTGCGATGGGTGGAGAAAAGATGCCCCAAAAGAGCACCTACTACTATCCGAAGATCTTGAGCGGCCTTGTCATTTGGAGTCTTAACGACTTTTGATTTGCCAATGAATATTCGACTCCTTGGAACGGGCGCAGCGGATGGAATTCCTGGATTTTTCGGGAATGACATGGTCAGCGATTATGCCCGCCACCACGGAGGCAAGGATATTCGTGGACGCACAGCAGCGCTGGTGGATGATGTCCTTCAGATTGACTTTCCGCCTGACACTCTAAGCCAACTCAATCGGTTTTCGCTCGACGCTAGAGACTGGTCGGCAGTGCTTTTCACCCACAGCGACGACGATCACTTGGCCGTCGACGAGATTCAGTACGCACTCTTCCCATTCTCGGAACTAGAGTATTTGCCGTACACGATCTACGCCAACCCCAATGTCTGCGGAGAGATCCAGGCCAGATATCCGCATTGGCCAATGGATATCGTTGTGACAGAGAGCTTTCACTCCTTCGCGCATGGTGACTATCAAATCATGCCCGTCAAGGCAACACATATTGAGGATGAAGACTGCCAAAACCTCATCATAGAGAAAGATGGTAAGCGTCTGCTCTACGCCACTGACACGGGGATTTGGCCCGAACAGACGTTCGAGTTCCTCAAGGCATATCGATTTGATTTACTCGTCATCGAGTGCACCGATGGCTTTGTTCAGTCGACCTATAACGGGCACCTCAATATCGAGGGAGTGCTTCAGGTTGTCACGAGGCTTCGCCACGACGGAATTCTGGACACCAAATCACGAGTCGTAACCACTCACCATGGACACCATGGAAATGCACGCCATTGTGATCTTGAGCGAGTTTTCGCCGAGCACGGCATCGAACCTGGTTACGACGGCATGTTAATCGAAATCTAGAGGTGCTTTCAGCACCCTCCATGCGTCCTTACCTGTGCCAATGGAGTGGCGGGCGGACTGGCCAGGACGGCCAAAAACCCTTATAGCCGCTTCACACCTTCTATTCGGCCGATTTTGGCTGACACAACCTAAGGCTGCACATAGGGCGGATAGTCGCCTTTGGCGATTCGCTTCATTCGGTCGATCACCGTTCCAGCACCTTTTGTGGCGGTCATTCGGGGGATTCTGAGTTTATTGAACTGGGGGTCTTCGGGAGAGCGGGCGGGAGGGCCGTCCGCACGAAAGACGCCGGCGAACGTGATCTTCTTGCCGTGAAACTTGAATCCCTTCAAGAGTCCTGAGTTCTTGGGATACACCCCGTAAGGCACGGCAACTAAATCTGGGGGCTCGATTCCCAAATCTTCCAACATCTCGGTGCAGCGGCCCAGTTCGTATTCAACTCTCTTGTCAGACAGCCGATTCAAGAAGGGGTGGTTGACAGTGTGGTTGCCAATCTCTGAGCCAAGATCTCGCAGAATTTTGATCTTCTGCTCCTTTTGAGCTGGGTTGCCCCACATGCTATCTGGTAGGGAGAAAAAGGTGCCGTGAACAGGGAAATCTGGGTGCTCCTTCGCGAAGGCCATCCATATTCCAACCGCACTTTTAGGATCCACACTGCCGTCTTTCTTCAACTGAATCTGGGATGGATTCGAGTCATCGAACGTCATTACAATCGGAGATGCACCAGGTGGAAGGGGCATTTTGTTTGCGATGTATTCGCTGGCAAGAACGGGTCGAAAACCTAGTTTGTAGTAAAACTCGAGGTCGGCGCGAAACTGCTTCACCGTCCGGAACATCGGCCCTCGACCGCTGCGAATGTGGTGGTACATCGCGATGTAAACGCGCCCCATCTTGTTGCCCGGTCGGTTCGTGACTCTCTTCGGAGGCTCTGCCTTGTCAGAAACCGACGGGTGCTTTTCTAAACTGGCCGACGCTGATGCAGCCGACCCTTGATGAGGAGAACATCCAAAAGCAAAAGCAACCGCTGCGAGCAGAACGGTGGAAGGGGTCCATCGAGATTTCACGCCAAAAACATCCTAGCGAGGAGTCTACTATGGTTGGACGTAGGGTTTCACTCGACCTTGTTCCAATTGTTTCAGCCAGTAGTCGATACCGTAGGGACCGGAAATGGCGATAATTCTGGGAATCCGATTACGGTTGAATTTTGGACTCGTGGGTGGTGGCGCTGGATTTGCCCCGACTAAGAACACCCCGGTGAAAGTCACATGACTTCCCTTCCAATCAAATCCCTTGAGGATCGCTGGATGCTTGGGGCTGATCCCAAATGGGAGTGCCATGGAATGGGGTCCTTTTTGGCCAAATGCCTCCAGCCTCTCGGCAGCCGTCCCAAGTTCCGACTGAACTTTGTCATCGGTTAGGTGGCTTAGCTTCGGATGGGTGATCGTGTGATTTCCCAACTCACTCCCCAAGTCGAAAAGTAACTTGACCTTGCGGGGATCAAATTTCCTGGGGCCCCACATGACATCGGGAAGTACAAAAAACGTGCCGTGAACCGGAAAATCGGGATGCGTTTTGGCAAACTCCTGCCAAATCCCGACTGCACAATTCGGATCAACCGTCCCATCGGACTTCAACTGAATCTGCGACGGCGTCGAATCGTCGAAAGTCATGACGATCGGTGACGCGCCAGGTGGAAGGCTCATCTTGTTGGCCAGATACTCACTCGCCAACACCGGTCGAAACCCTAATTTGTAGTAGTGCTCAAGGTCTGCCTTGAAATCGCTTACAGACCGAAACATATCGCCTTTCCCAGCGCGGATGTGGTGATACTCGGCGACGTATACCGAACCCTTCGTGTTTGCCGGTCGGTTGGAGACTCGCTCCTTAGGTACTTGCTTCGACGACTGTTTTGACGATTTTGGGGCCGTGATGGCGGTGTTTGCAATTTGCGGTGGGGTAGGTGAGGAACAACCCGCAACAGCGGTGAGGATTCCTAGTACAATCACTCGGCTAGCATGAGCGGAACTCGTTTGCATTTTCAATCCCTGCGGTCGTTAACTGCCTTCCTGGCATTGGCGATTTCCGCCTGTCTCTATTCTTGCTCAGGTGGTCCAAGTTCCGATGCAGATTTAGCTAAAAACAAAAAGAATTCTGGTCAGGTCACCACAAAGAAGCCCGTTGTCGCTTTACCCAAGACCACCGATGGCCTTCCTCCTCTCCATTTCGATAAACCAGCCCACGTGAAGGGTATCTATTGGACAGCGTGGACATCGGGCAGTCCTAAAGCTCGAAACAAACTGATCGATATCATTGATAGGACCGAGCTTAATGCGGTGGTTATCGATATTCGAGACGAGGGAACCGTCTACCTGAACACAGGGATCAAGTTGGCAAGCGAACCGAAGGTGACCCAAGTTGCGATTCGGAAGCCACAAGATCTTCTCCGCAGCCTTGAGAAACACAAGATTTGGCCGATTGCGCGCATTGCTTGTTTCCGTGATAACTTCGTGACGAAGAATCATCCTGAGTTAGCGATCCATTTCGCCAACGGGAAGATCTGGCACGATCGTAAGGGCTATCTGTGGCTTGACCCGTACAACAAGAAGAACTGGGAATATATCGGGCAACTCGTCGACTTTGCGCTCGACCTCGGTTTTCCTGAAATCCAACTCGACTATGTACGTTTCCCAAGCGAAGGCAAGGCAGCGTCTCAGTTATTCCCGGCCAAGGCTGAGTACGCCAAGACGGGTAAGGTCCCTGCCGACGTGATCGCCGACTTCGCGAAGTTCATCGGCACAAAGGTCCATGCGAAGCATGCCATCTACTCGGTGGATATCTTCGGCATCATCTCCTCCATGAAAGGGGATGAGGGCATCGGTCAGCAACTTGAGAAAGTTGCGGAGCCGTTTGATGTGCTGTCTCCGATGATCTACCCGTCTCACTTTGCTAAAGGCGAATACGGCATCGCGAATCCAAATGCGTCTCCCTACGAGATCATCAAGAAGTCGCTCAACGATTACAAGAAGCGACTCCCTAAGACCGGGATTCGCCCTTGGCTACAAGCGTTTTCACTCGGCGTGAAATACGGAGCGCCGGAGTTGAAAGCTCAGATCAAGGCAACGCGAGACGTTGGGTATCAGAGCTTCCTGCTTTGGAATGCACGCAACCAATATCCCTACGTCGTCGAATCTCTAGCCAAGAAAACACCTGGCGAATAACAGCTCAGGCCTGCATTCCAATCAGGCCTTGAATCTTTCGAACGTACTCCGCTACCAGCGCTTTACTCGCATCCGCCTCTGGCGATTCTGCATAGATGTGGAAGACGGGTTCGAGTGAGTCAGGCAGCACCAGCACCCACGAATCATTATCGAAGATTTTGATTCCGTCGAGCAGTTCGACATGCGATCCGGGGCGACTCTCTTCAGAGATGCGTCGCATGACGGTTCCCTTTGACTCCCACGGAACAACGACTTGTTCGTATGCCAGCTTGAATACTGGCAACTCTGCCGCCACCTCGCTCACAGACAAGCCCGTTTTCTGCAGCATCGACACGAGCATTCCAAAGCTGAAAGGAGCGTCAAATCCAGGATGCATAGCCGGGAAAATAAACCCACCGTGCTCATCTCCTCCAAAAATCACACCTTCTTCTAGGCTGCTGTTCATCAGGGAACGCGTATCGGATTTCGTTCGAATCACTTGAGCCCCATGTTTGATCAGGGTCTCTTCAAGCAGAGTAGGCGCCGTCACACTGAGAGCGATCTTCGCATCTTTGTGTGTCTTTGCCACCAACGTTCCAAGAGTCGCTAACAATGCGTTGCCTAAGACCTGTTGGCCGTACTCATCGACAATCGTGAGGCGCTCCCCTTCGGCAGTGAACAACACGCCGAGATCGTAACCGAGGGTTCCGACGATCTGCCCAAGGTTTTGAACGTGGCGATCCACCTCATCTTGAGACCTCGGTGCTCGCTTGGCGTCGTTAAAGCTGTTAAGACTGATGGATTCGATCCCAAGCCGCTCCAGCATCGCTGGGAAGATACCAGCGAGGGAGGAGTAACCATAGTCGCAGACAATCTTGAGTCGCTTTTCGCTGGATGTTGGATTCAGCAGTCGGAAGTAGTCCACTTGGTACTCTTCGACCGCACGGCTCGCAAACTCGATCTGTCCGAGATCATCTGGATCCGTTCGTTTGAAGTCCTCTCGGAAGAAGGCCGACTCCACCTTCCGCTCCATGTTCCTTCCAAGGTACGCACCTCGTGAATCCAGCATCTCGATGAGTGTCACCCGAGTGTTCCCGGGTAGCTTGCGCACGCTCACCGCGCCGGCGGCACCGCTCGTTTTGATAAAGTGCCTGGCAATGGGCAGGGCCGCGCTACGCATGTCCAAGACGTCGCAACCGACGCTCAGCAAGGAGGCGATGATGGCGCGCTTGATCATTCGAGAGCTTCGCGTGGAGTCACGACTCGTGACGATTTTGCAGCCTTGTGGGAAGCATGAACCAAAAGCTGAACCTAGACGGCACGCAAAATCGGGAGTGATTTCGATGTTACTGAGGCCAGCGACACCCAGTTCTCTAAAGAGATTCCCTCTCCATTTGCTGCCCCAAACGAGTGACATCGTCACCGTAGAGCCACGCTCCACGATCTTATCGGGCCACAGTTTGACGCGAGGACGAATGGTACAGCCCACATCGACCAAGCACCGATCTCCGATGACCGAGTCTTCCCTCACGACGGTATCGCGCTTGATGGTGGCTCGAGAGCAAACAATGGCAGAGTGAATGCCGACGTTGGGTCCAATGTAGGTGCTATCCCAGACAACCGATCGCTCGACGTTCGCGTCCTCTTCGATGAACGCGTTGTCACCAATAACGGTGTAGGGGCCAACCGTAGCGCCGCGCTTCACCTTGCAGTTGCGGCCCAGGCACAAAGGAGGAATCAGCTTGGCGGTCTCGTCGATGACGCAGTTCGGGCCGATCGAGACACCATTCCCGATCGGCTCTCCTTGAACGGGAAGGTTCACCTTCCCAGAAAGCATATGCTCTTGAGCTTCACGATATTGACTGAGCGATCCGACGTCGGCCCAATACTCGTCCATGACATAGCCGTACATCGGCTTCCGCTCGGCAAGCAACTGCGGAAAGATGTCGCTGCTCCAGTCGTAGGGCTTATTCGGATCCATGTAATCAAAGATTTCAGGTTCCAGAATGTACATGCCCGTGTTGACCGTATCGGAGAAAACCTCGGACCAGCTTGGCTTCTCCAAGAACCGTACGATTCGTCCATCGTCATCGGTAATCACCACGCCGAATTCCAACGGGCTCTGGACGCGGTAGAGGATGAGCGTTGCCAAGCTCTTGTTCTTCTTGTGAAACTCGATCGCCTTGGTCAAGTCGCAATCGGTTAGGGCATCGCCTGAAACGATGACAAACGTGTCATCCCTAAGCAGATTCTCCGCCTTCTTGACACTGCCAGCGGTGCCGAGAGGGGTTGTCTCGATGCTGTAATGCATCTTCACGCCGAAATCCGTTCCGTCTCCGAAATATCCCTGGATCTCCTCGGAGAGGTAATACAGCGTTGATACGACTTCGTTGAATCCGTGCCGCTTTAGGAGCGTAAGAATGTGCTCCATGATCGGCTGATTACAGATTGGAACCAGTGGCTTCGGACGATTGGCCGTTACCGGACGCAATCGCGAACCTTCTCCACCCGCCATTACCACTGCTTTCATTCCAATAATTCTCCCTCGAAACAAACAGTCTACGGTCAAATCTTAATCGGAATAACCTTAATCCCCGACAACTTGCCCGGAAATGACGATCGATTGACAATTCTGATGAAACGGATTCGAACCGATAGGGACCTATACGCTACCGAGACGATATTCGGGTCCGTTCCAACCAGATCTCTCCGATTCGAAGAAGTCCAATTCCAATTGAGTTCGTGAGCCCAAGGTGCGGCGTCAGCAGCGTTCTGCCCCGTGCCGTAAACCATAATGTCAAACTGCGGCCAAAAGGCTCCAACTCCGCCAAGAAGCGAAATTTCGCCAATCGTTCGATCGCGTCCGAGATCGATTTCGACCCAATCGCCCTTCTTGCCCCCGAGCGTAACTTCTTTGTCCGCCGTTCCGCTTACGAGCGTTCCAATCTTTGCTGGAAGGATGTTAGTGGAGTCGGTAATGATTCGGTCCCTTGCCAAGTCGACGCTTGAATCGAGAGGAGCCGACGGCAGATCAAACCGAACTTCGATGACACCGGCCATCGTGTTACCTCGGCTCGCCATGTCGATCAGCTGCCACGCCTTGAGCCATCCCCATTCGGTGGCTCCATTTGCGGTTGCCCGTATCAAGAACGTCCCATTGCTTCCATCGGGGCTCAACTTGCCGAATGGACCAAATCCCCCTCGCGTGGGCAAGATCGCGGTTCCTTGGCTTGAGCTTGTACTCGCACTAAACGTCGGGGGGCCATCCGGGATCACTCCATCTTTCGACTGGAAGAAGTCAAGCTGGGCATTGCCTAGCGGGTGACCCACCAAGTCCGTTGCCTTGATCAAAGAAGTCTTTGGCATCGTCAGCGGCTCCGCCACATGCTCAACATTTCCGTTAAGCAAGGCAACATCCGTCGCGGACAAAAGACCGCTCGGAAGGATTGGGAGCATGCCGGAAGTCAGCGGCTTGTATGGCTCATAGACGAGGCTTATTGGACCGGCAAGCGCCGACTCGTTTCTTGTATCGCCAAAGCCCACTACACCTGGATAGAGATCCGTGCTGGCGCGAGCAACCACCTTGTCACCGAACTTTAGCTGAACTCGATTTCCCGCCGGAAAGCTCATGCTGGTGTAATCGGGAATACCGATTGCCAGACCGATGGAACGGAAGAAAGCGTTGTCTGAAGAAAGCCAAAGTTTTTCACTCGCAGGAACGACCGCCACCCCATCGGCATGGGCACCATCGGTAGCCTTGGCATCGCCGATGAGAATGTGCTGGATGCTGATTCGCTCCTTGACGCCATCCGGCGCAAAGGAAAACCGACTCTGGGCTGCATAGGTATCGTTGAAGACTCGCACCTGTTCTTGCACCCAATCTTCCACCGCAGTAGAACCCACAAGGTTCAACGGAACGTTGTTGGCAAGCTCGGCAGGCACCTGAACATCAATCGTCTTGGCGTTCTCATAAACCTTCAGGGCATTGTTTCCACTGACTGAGTCTTGCCCACGCGGCGTGATGCGAAACTCAATGTACTGGGTGCGATGATCGGTTTTATCCAACCGGTAGGGCTTGTGCATTGAGACCACCGTCTCGACACCAGAAGCGATGGCCTCAGGTTTGTCAACCTCTGTGGTGGGTCGATCATTGACATACCACTGCCCCTTGAAGCCGGTCGCATTCCCAGTGCCAACGTTTTTGATGTGAGCGGTATAGGTCACATCTTCACCGTCTTTCGGGTTTGCACCGGAAGCGGTAATACGCTGGATAGAGGTTACGCTCAAATCTGGGCCAGATGCGGTTGGGATGGAGTCCAATTCAAGTTCAAGACGGGGATGCCCGATCGCGGCGCGACTCGAATAGAACTCGCATGCAGTTTGGAACTGTAGACCAAAGCCGAAATTCGTGTTGGGATGGTCCGCCATCTCTTGAAGAGCAGCGGTGAGTCCGGTCACAGCAACCTCTTTGTCACCAACGGTGGCATGAGCCTCTTTGATCGTTTCGGAATCTTGGGCGCCATTGGCACCCGCCTGTTGCCAGGTCGCCCCTCCCTCACCGCTCAACCGGTGTCTCCATGTCGCAGCTAAGCGAGGGATGACTGGCTTCTGGTTTACGGGCTTGGGATCATCCGAAGCATGACTTGCCGCCTGCTTCAGCAGAGCCCCAATCGTGAAGTAGGGTCCTGAGCCCCATGGCACAAGAATTTTGTCCACGGTCTTAAGAGCGGGGGTATCTCCTCCCGCCATCGTCAACACGAGGGTCGCCTTGCGAATGCGGCGTGTAGATCCTAGTACCCGGTTAAGGTCTCCAAAACGAATCAAGAGTGTCTTTGAGGGGCCAACGGCAAGGATGGGCTCCCCTCCAAAAATCTGGTCAGGTGCGGATCCATCGATGTAAGTATCGTTAGAATCCCAGTATCCAAATGGCTCGGCGGTCGAGTCGGCTGACTGGATCAATGCACCGTGACTGAGTTCAACGGTTCGTACACCACCCTGTAGCGACATCGCAGCGAACAGCAGCGCAGCGATCATAGAGGAAGGGTACCCATTTGTTCACTTCTCGTGGAGACTCGAACAGGCTCGTGCCAAGATCAAATATCGGTCCAATAGAATCTTGAGTGCTTTTCAGGAGCATCTTTGGCCTCGGCAAAGTCGGCAAGAAGTCGACCAATCCATGGCCCCATCTTAAAGCCGTGACCGCTGCATGCAGAGGCGAAAAAGATGTTTGGTGCCAAGCGCCCCATCAAAAAGTCATCGGTGCGAGTGGTCGTGTAGAGGCAAGCTTTCGCATGCTTGAGGGTGGGATTTTCGACTCCGAACCGGCGCGACGCAGTCTCGCGAATAATGCTCAAGTATTCCTCGCTTGGGTTGCGGCTTGGGTTACCAGGATCAACGACCGGGCCGGCACGATGGATACCGATTTTTTGTCCCTCAGGTGAGGATGGAAAGCCATAGGGTTGGTCGTAGCTGTCCTCAATCCACACAGGTCCATCGATCTTCGCATCGATATAGGCAAATGTTTGAAGCGTGACCTGGGCTGGGATGGGTGCGAACTTGGTCATCCACGCCCCTGCCGTGACTATGACGACATCGTGGTGTTTCGCCAGGGAATAGGGGTCAGCTTTCATACCTTGCTGAATCTCGAGTCCGTTCGCGCTGGCGAGGTCAAACATTGCTCGATTCGCAAGGTTGGCGTCGACCCATCCGGCTTGCGGCGTCCAGATCGAGACTTCGTTGGGATGCAACCGCAGCTCAGGCAACTTTGCCTTCGTCTGAGCCGAGCTAAGCACTTCGAACGGCACATTCAGCGAACGGAGGCCATCGGCAAGACAGAGAATGTTTTCGGAGTCGCGATCGCCGAAATACAGCAGTCCGCATTCATGAAGAAGTTTCTGATTGACAGCAACCTCAAGGTCATGCCACATCGGATATGCCTCAGCCATGCAGGCCGTGTAAAACGCATCTGGATAGGCCCGCCGAACAATGCGCGAAGCGCCGTGTGAGCTCCCTAAGTCGTGGAACAGCTCGAATTGCTCGTGAAGGGTAACTTCGTGCCCGCGTTGGCAAAGGGTAAGCGCGGCGGAAATCCCACAAATACCTGCGCCGACAATAGCGACCTTCATAGGATTCAGGGCTCGGCAAGCGAGCCCATAGGACTTATGAGAGGGCTATTCGCCTTCGGGTTTCTTGGCTTTAGGGGCAGCTTTGGGCTTAACTTCGGCTGGCTTAGTTGCCGCAGCTTTCTTGGCCGCAGTTGCAGTCTTTGGCTTGTGGGTTGGAGTAGCGGTCTTCTTGTCGCCGTACTGTGCTCTCAACTCTCGAGCCGCCTCTTTAATCTTTTGCTCTTTCCGATGCCGTCGCTGTCGGATCTCTTTATTCTTAACTCTCATTCAAACTCCTGAATCGCTTAGGATACCATCCTCTGCATCGTCAAACGATGCCATCACGCGATATCCGCACTAGATGGTGCTGACTCCGTAGACTTTCGCGCGAGGAAAAACCATACTGCGCCGATGATAATGAACCCAAGTGCCATTGCGTGCCCTTGGGTGATCGGTAAATTGCCCCAATAGGTCGACGAAGCCAAACCCTGCTTAACCTGCTCTTCGGTTCCTGCCCGCCAGAACTCGTAGATGAACCGAGCGATTCCGTGAAGGATAAGCGCGATCGCAGCCATTCTTCCGGGATTGAGCTTGGTCGCGGGTAGCTTGAGGAGGATAGCAAGCGCCACCAGGTTCATCAACGTATCGTAGAGTTGGGCAGGGTGATGGAGCCCCACTGCATCGGTAAAGTGAACACCCCATGGCAAAGTCGTGCTGCAGACGCCGCCATAACAACAACCGTTGAGGAAACAGCCGATGCGACCGATGGAATAACCCAAAACATAACCTGGCGCTGCCAAGTCGAGAATCGAAACGATTTTGTATTTCGTTCGCTTGGCCCAAATCACAATCGCGATCACGGCTAGTATTTCGCCGCCAAAGCTGGTCAGACCGCTAAACTGAAGCGAATAGAGTTCGTCCTTGTGCTTCAAGAAATACGGGAGTTCCTGAAGGATGAACGCAATTCTCGCTCCTAAGACGCCGGCAATCAGCGCCCAAAATCCCATATCGAGGACTTTTTCTGGATTGAATCCATACAGAGAAGCTCGCTTCCGAACGAGCCACATTCCGGCAAGGAACGAGACAACGATCATCACCCCGTAGGTGTGAATCGGCATGGGACCCAGAGCAATCGGCCCGAGTTTGAGTTTTGGGATGGTGAAAAGGATCGGGAGCATGTTCTGGCGTTGTGATGCAGTCTACCGCGCACCCCTTACAACGTCATGGACGTAGCGTTGGTGCCACGCAATCGGCGGGGGTACTAAATTAGGCCGTAGGTTTCGAAGAATTCCCTCACGACTTTGCGATATTTGTCCGGTTGCTCCCAACGGCCCTCAGAGTGACGACAGCCCTCAAACCACACCATCTGCTTAGGGCCCCCATAGGCATCGAAATTTCGCTGGCCTTCCGACGGTAACGCGAGATTGTCTCGGTCACCGTGTAAAAACAGCATCGGCACTTTCGATTGGAGCTTCAGCGACTTCGCTACATCAACCTGAAATGGGTTGAACCCAGCAATAGGGGCGGCTACCACAACCGTGGGTGCCATCACAACCAAGAGCGGTTTCCCACCTAGGAATCGCCACCACCCAAGGCTCGCGGACGGAAAGCGTGAGTAGCAGCTATCTAGGACAACAGCATCTGCCAGCTCGGGATCCTCACTGACCGCAAATGCAATGGCCGCTGAGCCCATGCTGCTTCCAACAAGGCCAATCTTTGCCCCTGGCTTTCTCCGCTTTGCCTCTCGCACGGCCGCCGCGATATCGACCCTCTCGGAATACCCAAAACCGCATTTGCACCCATCACTGCGCCCCTGCGCTCGGTGGTCAAACACCATACAGGAGGCTCCGCGCTTCCACAACTGGACGGCCTCGGGCGTGAGTTCACACTTATTCATCAAATATCCGTGAGCAAAAATGATCACAGATTTGGATTCAGGAGCTTCAAGCCACCAACCCCTGAGGATGTTCCCTTCCGATTCAAATTCGATATCCTGTTGTGGCGCATCGAAAGCGGCAGGGGAAATATAGTTCGGTGTTCGGATCGGATGAAGGCTTATCCACGCAATTCCGATGAGACCGAGCAAGTAAAGTGCCAAAAAGCTCACAATCCAAAGCATCTGTTAGTCCATAACTGTGTGATAGGCCCGTGGGTTTGATTTTTCCAGCCTTCGTGCTAAGAATGACTCGAAACTTGATATGTACGCTCTGAACTTCTATTCCGACCTTTACGGCGACGTGCTGCGAAACAACCGCAAGACCGTCACGATTCGTCTTGGCGACAAATCCGATAAGTACGAACCCGGCATGATCGTGTGGGTCACGATCGGGCCCAGGTTTGGTAGACGCCAAAAGCTCTACTCCGCCATTCTAGACCGAGTCGAAGTGAAAACGATCGCAGAGCTTTCGCCACGAGACATTGAGCGCGAGAACCCCGAATTCAGGTCGATGGACGATGTTATCGGGATGCTCAGCCGAATCTACGGCGACCTCATCACCCACGAGCACCGCGTCACCGTCGTGTATTTCTCGCGAGTTGACGAGTAGGTGTCGAGGGCCCTTTTTTGGCTCGCCGCAATTGGGTGTTGCATCCCTTTGCTGCCAGTCCCAGAGAAGGTCCTCGCCTTCGTCGCGCCATGCGCGCTGATCTTAGGGATTGCCCTCGCCCTTAGCGTAGGAAATCCCTATCCCAATCAGTCGAAGAAAGTCAGTAAAGTCCTGCTTCAAGCCGCGGTCGTGCTTTTGGGATTCAGCATGGATTTGCAAAAGGTCGTTGACGCGGGCCGTAGCGGTCTCGTTTTCGCGCTCGTGTCAATCTCTAGCGTATTCCTCCTCGGCTGGATCATCCAGAAGCTCCTCAAGGTTCGTCCTCTCACAAGCCTGCTCGTAAGCACCGGAACCGCGATTTGCGGCGGGAGTGCTATCGCCGCGATGAGTTCGGTCATGGAGGCACCGCAAGAGGATGTGTCCGTTGCGGTTGGAACGGTTTTCCTACTGAACGGGCTCGCCCTCGTCCTTTTCCCGCCATTGGGCCATCTGCTCCATATGACTCCCGATCAATTTGGAACTTGGAGTGGTATTGCCATTCACGATGTGAGCAGTGTGGTAGGGGCTGCAACATCGTTTGGCGGCGGAGCGATTCAGACCGCCGTCGCCGTGAAGCTCAGCCGAGTTCTGTATTTAGTTCCCATCACCATCCTGGCTGCCTATCTTCGAAGTCGAAATTCGGATAAAGCCTCGTCAACCGCCGCTCCGCTCCCCTGGTTCATTGCTCTCTTTCTTTTGGCGAGCATTGTCAGCACGTATGTCGCGCCGATTCATGCATTAGGCCCAACCGTAAAATTAGTGGCTACGGCAGGCTTCGCCCTGTCACTGTTCCTCATCGGTGGTGGAATTTCGAAGAACACGCTTCGATCGGTCGGGTTTCGACCGCTCATTCAGGGAATCGTGTTATGGCTATTTATTAGCCTCATCGCACTGGTCGCCGTATTACAGCTTTAGAGTTCTGGAAACGAAAAGGCTCGCAGATGCCTAGGGGAGTGCAAGCGCAACGTTGAGCCTTCAGCTTGAAGACGTTGGGCTTTACCAGGAAAGTTGTGAGTTCCTTGCTGTCCTTTCCCCAATTAGGTTCTTGAAGGCCCGTGATAGGTCCATAAAGCCATTGTTTCGCCCTCAGCGAATAATACAGACCATAATATTGCCTGGAACATGCCACAGGAAGACCCCAGAACACCTAATGCAGGGCACATGCCTGTTGACGATGGCCCATCTCTCAGGGCCCCGTTAAGTTGGCACTTGCGTCATGTCTGGCGATTCCTAAGGATCCCACTCGTCCTCGCCATTGTTGTCGCAGGATGGATTTATGTTCCCGAGCTTCAAGCACGAAGCCAACAGAACGCTTTAGCAACAGAGTTCTTTGCCGTGTGCAAAAAGACGCTGAAGGACACGAGCCAGCTACCCAAGGTTCCTGAGGAAGCACTGATGGAGGCAATCAAAAAGCGCCCGCTAACAGACAGCGCCGTCCAAACATGGGCTCCCCAAGTGAGCAGCGAAATTCGAGACCACCAATGGGTTGCGAAAATAGAGTTCTCCAAATCGGGTGGGTACAGTGTTGAGCAGGTTATTGGGCCAGTCCTTGCTGAGGCAGGATACGATACGCCAAGTGCAGGGCCGTAGCCGGGCCGCCTCCTCCTAGAACCTGAAACTTTGCCGGATTCACGAGTCGTAGTGAGTCCTATCCTTCCTATGATTAACAGCAACAAAACCCTTGCCTTCCTTGGCCTCGCCTGCTTGCTTCCAAGCGCTTACTCTCAAGGCGGATCCTTCGGCACCAAGAACCCTTTCTCGGCTCCGGATGCGAAGGTCCAATATGCACCTAATCGAACCTACGACCTGCTGCATCTTGAGCTTGATTTCGATGTCGATTATCCAAACCGGCTCGTCACCGCGAAATCCATCAACACACTGATTGCACTCCAAGACGGCACGACTCAATTCCGCTTTCACGCGGGAGCGAGCACCAAAGTCGAATCGGTTGAGATCAATGGCAAGACCGCACACTTTAAGCGAGATAGCGAGGGAATTCTCGTAGAAACGACTCCTTCAATTGCTGGACAGAAGCTGGTTGTAGCAGTCCAATATCACCTAAAGAAATCTGAAACGCCCAACGGACAAGGGGTCGGCGGATGGCATTGGCACGAACCTGTCAAGGGCGAACCATCCAGAACCGGCTTCTATACCAATGGTGAGACCGCTGACACGAGAGACTGGGCGGTGACCTGGGACTACCCTAACGACTTTGCCACAACCGAAACCCATACAACGGTGCCGTCCGATTGGCAGGTCGTAGGAAACGGACTGCAGGCTAGCGATACGCCGGTCGAAGGTGGAAAGCGTCACACCGTCGTGTGGAAGTTGGACCAGCCCCACGCGACCTATCTCGTGTCGCTGGTCGGTGGACCTTTCGATATTCACCGCGACAAATGGCGGGGGGTGCCGTTGATGTACGTTGCACCCAAGGGAATGGGCGACAAGCTGGACTACAGCTTTGGTCACACGAAAGACATTCTCAGCTTCTATTCCGACAAGTTAGGTGTCAAATACCCTTGGCCGAAATATGCCCAAGACATCACCTACGACTTCGGGGGTGGGCAAGAAAACGTCAGCGCGACAACTTACGGAGTCTTTCTCACGGACGCGCGTGAAGACCGCTCCGGCATGGATTGGATCATCGCTCACGAAACCGGACATCAGTGGTTCGGCGACTATGTCACTTGCAAAGATTGGGGACAAATTTGGCTGAACGAGAGCTTCGCCACGTTTATGGAGATGAGCTACACCCTCCACAGCCGTGGAATCAATGAATCCTTGCGTGAAGTCGAGCAGAACAGCCAGGAGTACTTTGAAGAGGCGAAGCGCTACAAGAGACCGCTCGCGACCAACTTCTATCAGAATCCCGATGTGATGTTCGATCAGCACACCTATCCCAAGGGAGGCGTGCTGCTCTATTCTTTGCGAAGGCAATTGGGCGAAAAAGCCTTCTATGCGGGTCTCAAGCGTTATCTAGATCGACACCATAACGGCCCCGTCGAATCCAATGATTTGTGTGCCGACCTTACGGAAGCCACCGGCGTCAACCTTCATCCGTGGTTCGACCAGTGGATCTACAAGCCTGGCCATCCGATCATCGACTGGTCATGGTCGTGGGAGCAACCGAAAAAGGAGATTGTGGTCAAGGTGAAACAGACCCAGGATCTCTCGATTGGAACGCCTGTCTATGACGTGCTAACCCATGTTGGAATCCTCAACATAGGTTCCAGCACGATAGAGCGAAATGCTATCCATTTGAATGCGGCCAGTCAGGAATTCAGAATTCCATCGACAGAGAAACCCTCTGCCGTGGTATTTGACCCCGACCACGAATTCCTTCGAGAGATTCCATCCCAGCCATGGGCACCTGATGAACTCCTTGCCGTCCTCAAACTGGATCCGAACCCAATCGATCGGACGTTTGCATTGCAGAAGCTGATCGACAGCAAGCCCACTGACAAGGTGCTTCAAAATATCATCGGTGTCCTGAGTCAGGATCAAGGCACCAATCCAGGAATTCTGAACACCAGGCTCCTGGCTACACTCAAGCGAGCCGAGCTTACAAGTTTCTGGATCAATGAACTCAAGCATGAAAGCTACCAGAGGCGTTCGACCGCTGCGTCTGCCCTCGGAGACCTTCCCAAAACTCCCGAGATCATCGAGAGTCTGAAGGCTCTCATCAACGATAAGCAGCCTTACGTCGTAGTTACGGCGGCGATCGAATCTCTCAGCAAGCTTGACTTCGCCGCTGGCAAACCCCTCATCGTCAAAGTGGCGCGGTCAGAGACCAACGGTCCCCTGCGCCAAACCGCCCTTTCCACTTTGGCCTCGAACGAAGCGCCTGAAGCCGCGGACCTCATCTTCGATTCGATCCACGAAAAGCAGCCTCTTGCCATCCGATCGGCGGGTTATCAAGCACTCTCTGGCCTAAAGAAGGCAGATCCTCGATTGACCTCAGTTCTTCGCGTGGCACTCAAGAGTGGAATCAACCTTGACACGGTGTCGGCAGCAAGAATTGCCGGAGACAAGAAAATCAAAGAGCTCGTGAGCGACCTTGAGGCGGCCAAGAAGCTAACGCCAGAAGCCGTTCAACTGCTCGAGGAAGCGATCAAGAAGATCAAGGCCTAATCTCTTACTGAAGGCATGCCTGATGGCGTAGCATAGGGCATGTCTTCGGTTTTCCTTATCGCGTCACTGATGACGCTGTTTGTATGTTCCCAAGCGCAGCAGCGACCCGTTCTCAAGCTATGGCCCAGCGGTAACCCCGAAGGGTGGACTCGCACCGACAAGGAAACGACGGAGAACAATGCCGATGGCAATTTGCTTTTGGTAAAGGGTGTTTCACAGCCGACTTTGGAGATCTTTCGATCAACAAGTGCCAACCCTGACGCTCCCACCGTGCTCATCTGCCCAGGTGGCGGATACTATGTCGAAGCCATCGAACTCGAGGGCTGGGAAATTGCTTCGCGTCTGAACCTTGCTGGCATTCACGCTGCTGTCCTCAAGTATCGACTGCCCAACCGCGATTCGGATAAGCCCCTCCACAAGGTCGTGCTTCAAGATACGCAGCGAGCCATCCGGCTCCTGCGAGCCCATGCGGCTGAGTACAAGATGAGGGCAGATCGAGTGGGCATTCTCGGGTTTTCGGCAGGCGGACACGCAACTGCAGTCACATCGACTGCCCCTGCACCCAGCTACACGCCCATCGACGATGCAGACAAAATGAGCCAGCGGCCCGATTTCACCGTGCTGATTTATCCGGCCTACCTCAACAAGGAAGGAACCACCCAGTTAACCGAAGGGCTCGTCGTTGACAAGAACACGCCCCCTGCGTTTCTGCTACAGACGATGGATGATCCGCTCCAGGTTGAAGGGTGCCTGGCGTACACCCATGCCTGCCACAAGGCACAGGTATCGATTGAACTGCATCTATTCCCTAAGGGTGGGCACGGCTATGGATTGCGGACACATGAACCGGGATTGGAAGCTTGGCCAGATCTCCTGATAGCGTGGATGCGCAGACTCTACTAGACTTCTGCATCTCCAGCTTCCCTATCCTAGGCTAAATTTCTGATGTGCTGATCGCAGATTGCCAAAGCGATTGGTTCTATATAGGAGTTATACTCGTGACCTTAAGGAAGGCTCCGTGATCAATCTCGTTGCACTGCTCGCACTCACCGTTACAACGCCGTCTCCGTCCATCTTTCCCATGCCGAACCATGTCCAATCGGGGGGCCAGGTCGTTCGCTTTGGAGGTCTGTCGATCCTTGCCGATTCAAGCCTTTCGCACGAAGCTGCTGAGGCTCGGAGCTTTTTGGGCTCTACGTCGAAGTCTCGGTATCAACTGCGTCTTCGGCTGCAGCCAAATCGCACGGATCTCGGGACGGAGGGTTATGCCTTACGGGTTACCGAGCAAGGCGTGGATATCGGCGCTCCAACTCCGGCCGGAGTGTTCTACGGGCTGCAATCGCTTAGGCAGATTGTGCAACGACAGGGCCCGAATCTTGTTGTCCCCAAGGTTAAGATCGAAGACAGCCCTCGATTCCCTTGGCGCGGAATGATGCTTGATGTGTCTCGACACTTCTTCCCCAAGAAGGACATCATTCACTTCCTCGACCTATTGAGCCAGTACAAGATCAACACCTTCCATTGGCACTTGGTGGACGACGGGGGTTGGCGACTGCAGATCAAGAAGTACCCCCGTCTCACCGAGTTTGGAGCATGGCGCCTCCCATCGGACGGCACTTTTCCCGAATACCGTAATCTAGATTTCCCCGGCCGCGAAAGTGGCAAGAAACTGTACGGCGGCTTCTACACCCAAGAGGATGTCAAGGAAATCTTGAGGTTTGCCGAACGCAAACACATCAACATCGTCCCCGAGATCGAGATGCCCGGCCATAACCTCGGCGCTACGATGAGCTACCCGTGGTTGATCTGCTCTCCGAACCTTAAAGCTGGATTTGAGAAAGAAACGGAGTTCGTCTTCCCCAACATCTTCTGCGCTGGCAAGGAGACCACCGTCAAATTCATTGAGGATGTGCTCGACGAGGTGATGGCCCTCTTTCCAAGCAAGACAATCCATGTCGGTGGTGATGAGGTCGACAAGTATCTTTGGAGCCGGTGCGACGACTGTAAGGCACGCATGGCCAAAGAGCACTTGAAGACCCCAGCAGAACTTGAGAGCTACCTCATCAAGCGGGTGGAAAAGTACCTTAACTCCCACGGTCGCCACCTCATTGGCTGGGATGAGATTCTGCAAGGCGGCCTTGCTCCCAACGCGTACGTGATGTCCTGGCAAGGTGAATCCGGCGGGATCGAGGCGGCCAAGATGAAACACGGAGTCGTGATGACCCCCTGGGATCAGTGCTACTTCGATCATAACAACGACGAATTGCCGATCAGCGTCGTTCTCGGCTATGATCCCGCCCCAGCAAGCCGTGGAAAGAACTTGGCCAAGTATGTGATGGGGGCACAAGCATCTATTTGGACCGAGCACCTTCCGAACCGGGCTTCGATTGAAGACCGCATGTTCCCGCGGATGTTAGCGATGTCGCAGATTCTTTGGACAACACAGAAGGAGACGGAAAACTCGTTCATGAAGCGGTTAATCGCTCATTTCCCAAGCCTCTATGCGAAAGCGCCAGGGATGCACCTTCCAACGCCAACAACCACCTTAGCCATCGTCAAACCAGGAGAGCCCGTTGCATTCAATTACCCGCAGGTTCCGGGGGCTGGGCTGAGGTACTCGTTGGACGGATCGCCTCCGACTCTTCAATCGAAAGTGATTTCTGGCCCTATTCGGCTCAAACCTGGCCAAACCGTAACCGTCGCCCTCATCGGCAAGCATGGGGCGCTGACGGAGTCGGTTCAGGTGACGGGGGCGGAACTCAAGCCAGCCTCTGGCGCTCATCCTGTACCGGGTCTCAAATATCGCGTGTTCCAAGGAGCCTTTACGAAGCTCCCGAACTTCTCAACGTTGACGGCATCTTCGGAGGGCGTCACCCCGACCGTGACACTCGTCGGGGGGCTCAAGGAGAACTACGCCATTGAGTACGCCGGATATCTGGTGATCTCGAAAGCAGGACGCTATCGGCTTTCGTGTTCGAGTGATGACGGAAGTGCGATTTGGCTGGCTGGAATCAAGATCGTTGACAGTGACGGCCTTCACGGAATGATGGAAAAAGGCGCGGCTGTGAAGCTTACGCCTGGTCTCTACCCAATCAAACTCGGGTACTTCCAAGCAACCGAGGGCCAAAACATGCAGTTCCGAATTGAGGGCCCAGGCGTGAAGAAGCAAATCGTTCCCACTTCAATGCTTCGCCAGTAAACTCTCGGTCACCTCAAAATGAAATCCAGTCAGAGCAAGCAGCCGATCGTCGTGCTGGGAATGTTTCGAAGTGGCACGTCCTGCGTGGCAACGTGCTTCTCGAAGCTGGGTTACTACTTCGGAGGAGACGACGAACTCTTTCCTGCCGATGATTTCAATCCGGGTGGGTATTTCGAGATCAAAGATCTCATGAATCTGAACCGTCGCATCCTGGGCATCTTTGGGATGCAACATTTCCGGATCGAGGAAATTCCAGACCACTGGGCCGAGATTCCCGGCACGCTGGATGCGGTCACTGAGATCTCCAACTTACTCAAGAAGAAACTTGGTGGCCAGGAAAAATGGGGGTGGAAAGAGCCACAGACGACCGTGCTACTCCCCCTTTATCGTGAGGTTTTCAGAACCCTTGATGTGGATCCACTCTATGTAATCTGTGTTCGAAATCCCCTCGATGTATGTGCCAGTCAACGAACGCACAGCCCCCTTCCCCACCTCGGTGAACGCGTGGTTGGTTTGTGGGTTCACTACACGCTATCTGCGCTGCGAGAGAGCAAAGGCGCCAAGCGCACGGTATTTCTCTATGAACAGCTTCTCGAAGATCCGAGTTCATCCATCGACGCAGCGGTAGCAATGCTTGATGGAGATCGACCTTCTCCCGATGCCATCGAGATCGCGTGCGATGCAGTAAGGCCCGAATGGCGTCATAACCATAACGGCTTCGAGGGGCTGAGCGAGTGGCCCGAACTCGTTCGAGAAACGTACGCAATGGCCCGAACCTGTGCAGAAGACGGGGAAGGCTTTCGTAACGGCCGCTATGATCATTCCATTGAGGGCCTTTGGCGACGGTGGCGCCAGACCCGAGAAATGGTTCGCACCAATGCTCTTCCCACCGGAAGAGTCATTACCACCTGGCAGCAAGCTGGAAAGCCGATGAAGGCCGAAATCACGGTCGTACCGACCGTTGGGTGGCAAACGATTCGGGTTCCGATTTCCGCGTTACCGGGCACCCAAATTCATGTCGATTCCTATCAAACGCCGTGTCTATTTTGGATACGTAAAGCGGTAGTGGTCGGCGACAGCAATTCTTGGCCAGCAGACCTGAAACCGGGACGTACGGGGATGCTCAGTCCCGTGAACGGATTGAAGCGGCTTGTGATTTGGGGACCGGACCCAATGATTCTCCAGCTTCCGAGCGAGAGGGTCACGGAACTTGAGATGGAGATCTTTATCCAGTCGAATACGAACGCACTCGTCGAGGTCGTCAACGTCCTGCGAACAAATCTAGAATACGTCGTTCAGAAGTTCACCGCCAACAAACGGTGAAACAAGCGAACGGTTGGAGCGGGTCCGACAACCCTCCAGTCGAAGGTCCGCCCCTAAACCGCCTGGGAGAAAAATCTAGTTCACGGCTTTAACGCCAGCGTCTGGACCCATTGCTCCGCCCTGTCGGCGCTCACGAAACTTCCGCACTGCCTCTCCTGCCTTGGTGTTTGCTGGAGGTGTTTTGCTCTGCTGATCGGCAATTGGAACGACTTCGGCCGACTTGCATCCAACCATGGCGAATGCCACTGCACCCGTCAATAAAAGGCTCATCAATCTTTTGCTCAAATGGACTCCTATACAGCTCATATCATAGAACGAAAGATCGCCCATTCAATCGAATGGGCGATCTAGTTGGCGAGCGCTTAATGATTTGGAGGAGTCGTCGAACAGTCGTCCTGGATGGTGTAATCGCATAGGCGAACCTGTCCCATCTTCTTGAACTTGGCGTGGAAATCACCCCACACGTAGTTTGTTCCGCCGTGGTGAGGATCCCACTGATCAACAGTAGCCTGCCAAGCCGGAGCAGCCCAGTCAACCTGCCAGTCGGCATAAATCTCGTTGTATACGATGCCTTGTGGCTCTGGCGTGTCCTGCACCCAGATCGTATCTGCAGGCATCGCGAGTAGCGATCCGTTGATCATGCAGGCTTCGGAACCACCACAAGCCAGCGGATTTGAGTGCATAAAGCCGATATGCTCTTCTTGCCAACCGCCAGCGTTGACGGCGTTGCCATTCCATGCGAGTTCGGCGGCGTTGCCAAACGTGCCGTAATACTGCATGTCGTTAACCGAGTAGCTCATGTAGTCATGACCATCGCTCCACAGGTCGGTGGAGGGAACAGAGGTCAACTCATATTTGCGGTCGGGACAAACCGAAAAGCCGTAGTTCTTGGCGTAAGGCTGAATGATCTGGTTCCACCAGTGAATTCTGCCGGACTGGCCAGGAACGTCGAAATACATATAGGACGGAACCCAAACGTCATCGGAGTCCGCGATGTACAGCGCCGTTGCCGTACCAATCTGCTTGACGTTGCTTAGACATGTAGAGGACTTAGCCGCTTCTTTAGCCTGCGCAAAAACGGGGAAAAGGATAGCCGCTAGGATCGCAATGATCGCTATGACTACCAAAAGTTCGATAAGCGTGAACGCCTTCATTGAGCGTAGAGATGATTTCATGCTGTTTCTGCTTGCTTGGTCAGACACGGACGTCTGGATATACGACTGAGGTCGCTTCTATATAGAACGCTAAAATGATAGCATGAAGATTCGGAAATGCCAAGGACCAAATTTCATCGGATCTAAGAGCGCGGCTTGGCGACGGATTCTCGCCAGATAATCGGACACTCGATGACGACTTTATCGATTCGCCCACCACGATATTGGGCGATGAGTGCCTCTGCCGATCGTCTGCCTATTTGATCCAGCGCCATCTTTACTGTGGTGAGCGCAGGATTCATGTAAGCAGAAAGGCGGAAGTCACCGAACCCGAAAATGCTCACATCATCAGGAATCGACACCCCCGCCTCCTGAAGGCCCTTCATCATTCCAATCGCAGGCAGGTCACTCACGGCCATGACCGCAGTCGGGAGCGTTCCTCGCCTGACGAGTTCCTTGGCCTGGGCATAGCCAGCATCTTCCATGAAGCCCGTTTCTACGATGACGCTGCTTTTCACCGCGCTTCCTGCTTCGCGAATCGCCGCCTCATAGCCCTTTCTGCGTTCGCTTGCATCCAAGTTCAACCGGGGCCCTGCCAAGAAAACGAAGTCGCGATGCCCTAAGTCCAACATCATCTTGGTCGCATCGTAACAACCTTTCCGATTATTGGGACTGACCGATGTCACACGACGAAGGCCGCCATAGTTGTTGATGGCAACCACCATCACGCCTCGATCGAGGAGATCATCGGCGTCCTTCAAATCATCGTGTTCCAACATGACGCAGGCCACTGCCTGAACATGAAGTTCATTGAACCTAAGGAGTTCCAGTAAAGGCTCCGATCGATCTGCGAGGTGAACCTGGTAGCCCATTTCCTGGGCACATTCGACAAACCCACTCACCAGTGGCGGAAAATAGAACGGATCGATGCTGTGCCAGTTCCTGAGTAGCAAGAGTCCCAGCGAAGGCAGTCGATCAACTGATGGAGGTTCGGCAACATATGTCCCCCTTCCCCGAACCCGATAAAGAAGGCCCTGTTCAACGAGCGTGGTGATCACTCGCCGGATCGTCATGTACGCAACGCCGTATTCGTGAGCCAACAGCGGTTCACTGGGCAACTGCTGTCCGGTCTGGTATTCGCCACTCACTAAACGATCGCGCAGGTCCTGAAATACCTGCGCATGCTTCGTTTCTAGTTTGCCAGTCCTCGTCTTCGTGCTCAAAAGCGGTTTTACTTCCTTGTCTCGTTCCCGAATACCTGGACGTGGCGGAGTGAGGCCCAGTTCTGGGCACTGGTTTCAGCCGTGAATAAAACCTTAACGTATCTCGCCGCAACCGGTGACAAGAACCGATGGTTTTCCTCTGAAAAATATTCGTTTGCCTTCGATCGGTCAACAACATCGTGGAACGCCACACCATCTTCCGAAACTAGAACCTTATACTTCCAGGTATCAGGCTCCTCCGGCGCGAAGACGATGTGAACTCCTCTCAGTTCGTATGATTTCCCAAGGTCGACTTGCCACCAGGGGTTTGGCACGAACTTATCGGAGTTTACGCACCAGCGTTGATCGAACGTCTTTTCAGCGAGATTCGCCTGGTCGGCTCCGTACTTCTCGGAGAACTCGGAGCTGGCCGTCGCTGGCTTGTTGTCCGAAAGGATTTGACCACTGGGAAGTGGACCAGGGTGGGGTCGAGATGCGGCAAGCTGCGACTCTACAGCTTCATGAGCGGCTAGGCGAACGCTGTCTGGTACCCCTAAGGCAGAAAGGATGGCGTGTGCCATGACCCGGTTTCCCTCGACATTCATGTGTACGCCGTCGACGGTGAGGATGTTTTCCGTGTTCCCCGTCGTCTCTCGGTAGGCGGCAATCATGCGTCGGAACGGCGTCTGAAGATCGACCAGACCGCACTTGAACTCCTCGGCAAGGGCGCGAAGCGTGTTGTTGTAGGCGAGGGCTTTGAGGTTCTCGGGGGTCTTTGGGTCTTCACCAATTTGAGTCGCAAGCAGCAGAATCACTTTGGCTCGGGCTTCCGTTGCCGCCAGGATCATCTTTTGGACGTTGCTCCTGTAGTCCGACAACGGGATGCCAAGCGGCCCGTCACCCTTGGTATGACCATCATAGAACCCGTGCCAAACATCGTTGACTCCAACGCTGATCAACACCAGGTCGGGCTTGTGATCGAGAACATCGCGTTGAAACCGCGCAAGCATGTCGGACGACTTATGCCCCGAAACCCCAGCATTGATCACTTCAATAGGCGAGTCACGATAGATCGTGTTGAGGTAGTGCCGAAGCAGCCAAACGTATCCGACCGGCTTCTCGCCTTGTTGCGTGATGCTGTCACCCAAGCACACAATTCGAGCCACACCCTTGAGCGCAGGTGGAACAGCCTGATGGGTGCGAGGCAAATTCGGAAGCATCGCCACAAGCGCAGCCATCGCCACAAACGCTGTCATATCAAGGAATATACCTAGACCTTCTATATAGTTCTCGGATCAGAAAAGTCGTCCTCCTCCAAAGTTCCTGGTGGATCCGTCACTTTTGAACGATTGGGACGTATTCCTTCGCTCAATCTTCGAACGGCTCTTGATCGTCTTCCGATTCGAATTTGATTGATAGCTGGTTCGGACGCTCACACCGCTGGGTGCTGTCTCTCCTCCACGTCCCGAACCGTCGCTTAATCGTTCGTCATCGCTCGGCGCGCGCCAAACTCGCCCCTTCGGGCTCAGACAGTGGCGCGCTGGCTGCCCATCGACGAGCGAACGGCGACGGCTATGGACGTCGAGGAGAGACGAGTTGGACTTTCCCTTTTCGGACCCTGCGGGTGATCCTTTTCTAGGTGTTTCCTGCAATCTTCCGATCCGTCCGAGAGCACCAAGGGTGCGTTCCATAATAGCGAAGGGTGAAACCCTGGCGGAAGGCGAACACCATCCCCAGAGCGCTGTAGGCGCGATCCATCTTGTCGGGGTATCGCCCCTAGACCCACACCCAGACGTCACAAGTCCGAGGAATGGAAAAATGGGAAGTTGGCTGCCGGACTAGGTCTCGAACCTAGAACCTTCTGATTCAGAGTCAGACGCTCTGCCAATTGAGCTATCCGGCAACGAATTGCCATTTTACCTGCGATCTGCCGCCGGATGCTGGCTACTTCTTTCGTGTATGGCGCAAGAACCAATCATAAAGGGCGTGACTCTGATAGACGGCCGTCCAAACGTCGTGCTCACCATTCGGAATGATGTCGTATTTCACCTCGGCGCCCAATCCTTTGAGGGTATCGATCAACGGAATCTCACCGTTAATATTGACGGCTTGATCCTTGTCGCCATGGGTCGCCCAGATGGGAATATCTTTGATCTTTGACGCGATGGTTGGGCCCGCGGCCCCTGCGATCGGGGCAATCGCGGCAAACCGGTTCGGTTGTGCCGTCGCGAGGGCATAGGTACCCATCCCGCCCATGCTTAGACCCGTGAGGTATTCACGATCTTTGTCCACACGTAGCCGATGCTCGGCTTCATCAAGCAACCCGATAAGGGATGGAACGGACCACCCGCCTCTTTCATCACACTGAGGCGAGAGGATAATGAACTCGAACTGCCGTCCCTTCTCGATTTCCTTAGGAGGTCCGTGCATCTTCACCTTGTTGAGGTCGGTGCCTCGCTCGCCAGAGCCATGCAGAAACACAATCAACGGATACTTCTTGTGCTTGTTCTGGGCGTAGTCCGGTGGCAGATAAAGCAGGTAACGACCTTGAACTTCGATAGTGACTTTACGAGAGTAAGACTCTGGGCTCTGACCGGCTTGAGCCGCCTGCGCAAGCGCCATTGCCGCGATGAGATGAACCATGAATCGACGTTACCTGAATCCCAAATACGTTCGGGCACCGGCTTTAGGAAGGCGGGACAGTCTGTTCGACTGAATCGAAAACTGGAAGCTCGTTTTGAAACGACTGCTTTGCTCCGCCGAAAGTCATCGCAACGCCACGGAACGATAGCCATCCTGCCAATGCGAAAATCAAGGCGCCCACACCGTAAGGAATACACATCCACCCAAACTTCGAATCGCCTTGAAATAACCAGTAGATCTCGAAACAGGCCCAAGCCAGGAAATGGAAACTCCACGCCACGAGTGCGATCCACATGAATCGCCGTGGAGTTCCCAAGCTAAGGACAGCCGCCGCCAGCATCACGTAAGTCACGTCGGTAGCCTCTCCAAGCGCAAGCAGACCCAATCCTAATACCCCCGCGATAGCCAGCTTTGTTGACGGAGATGCCATAGGTTGTCCTACATCCATATTACGCCAAACCACGATTCGACGCACAAAAAGACATTGCTGCTAAAGGTGTCGCCCTTAGAAGCACCGCGCCCGATGATGCCTCCAGCCGGAGCTGAAAGCGGAGTCTGGAGGCTTGAACCACCTGCTCCCAGCGACAAGGGCAAGTTGGCCCACCGAGCACTCTATGTGTAGCCTCCACGCTCCACTTCGTTCCGGGTGGAGGCATCAGCGTTGGGTTGCGGTCATGCCGGCACGCGGCCGATTAGCATCTCGCGGGCATTAGCCAACGCACTCTCGGTGACGTGCTCCCCGGCGAGCATCCTCGCGATTTCATCGACACGCTCCTGCGGAGCAAGCAAACGCACGTTGGTCACCACGCGGCCGTTGGACTCGGCCTTCTCAATTCGGTAGTGCGTGGTGGCTCGGCTCGCCAACTGAGGTAGGTGGCTGATAACTACAACCTGGTAGTGCGTTGCCAGTTCTTCAAGCTTTCGGGCGACAGTTGCTGCAGCCCGACCGCCAAGGCCAGCATCCACTTCGTCGAAGATCAGGGTTGGAACACCAGCCTTGCCTGCCAACGCCGTCTTGATAGCGAGCATAACACGGCTGATTTCACCACCACTTGCGATCTTGCCAAGCGGTCTGGGGTCCTCGCCAGCGTTCGCCGAGAAATAGAACTCCACCACATCGCACCCCGATGAATCGGCCGCTTTCGCTTTGAAGTCGACGCTGAACAGTGCCCGATCCATGGCCAAGTCTCGCAACTGGTTCTGCACCAGCTCGCTAAACTCCGACGCCCTTCCCTGCCTTAGTTTGGATAGCTGGGTCGCTACATGGTTGAGCGCTGCCTCGGCTCGCTCGACGGCAGCACGTAACTCATCCTCACTTGCTTCCGAATCTTCGAGCAGCGCCAATTCATGCCGTGCGTTTTCAAGGAAAAGGATGATCGCCGCTTCATCTTCGCCGTACTTGCGCCTAAGTCGCTTCAACGCGTCGATACGCGCCGCGACTTCCTCCAGCTTGTCTGGGTCTGCCTCAAGCACCTCAGCGTATTGGCGCAGAGCATGAACTCCCTCTTCGGCTTGAATCAGAGCATCGCGAAGGGGAACCAGCCTCTCGTCGAGGCTTGGATCGAATCGAACACAGTCTTCTAAGGCCTGCACCGCCGCCCCGAGCAAGTCAATGGCACAGTTTTCCTGATCGGCGATCGACTCAAGCGCACCAAATGCGGCGGTCGCGAGTTTTTCGGTGTGCTTCAAGCGCGAGAGCTGTGTTTCTAGCTCCGCCATCTCACCCGGGACCGGGCTCGTGGCTTCGATCTCGTTCACTTGAAAACGAAGCAGATCGAGACGATGTTCACGGTCTCGCATACCCGACCGAAGACTCTGAAGTCGGCGACGTGCCTCTTCGGTTGCTGCGGCAGCTTCCACCACCCGATCAATCAGTTCATACGCTGGCTTCCCGATCCAGGAATCGAGATACGTGATATGTCGGGCCGCGTCAAGAAGACTTTGGTGATCGTGCTGGCCATGAAGATCCACCAGATACTGCCCGAGTTGCCGTAGCGCCGAAACCGGAATCATCTTGCCCCCAACCCGGCACTGAGATCTTCCTTCCGCAAACACCTCTCGCTGAATGTAGAGGAGATTATCTTCGAGTGGGATGCCAAGTTCGGCGCACTTCTCCAGGCCGACGGTTTCGTTCGAAAGATCGAGAACGACGTTCACGGAAGCCCTCGTCGCGCCGGTACGAACGAGTTCAGCATCTGCGCGCTCACCAAGGGCAAGTTCGATTGCGTCGATCAGTAGCGACTTTCCAGCGCCCGTCTCACCGGTAAGCACGGTAAAGCCCGGTCCAAGCGTTATATGCGACCGTTCGATGATGGCAAGGTTTTCGACGGTGAGTTCGACAATCATGCGTTCAGCGATTCCTCCAAACAGATGGCGACGCTTTCGCCCTGAAAACGAAAGGTCGCCCATCCTTCAGGACGAGCGACCTTCATTGAACGAACCTAATTCGCGAATTCGTTAATCTTTGAAGCCGGGAAGACGGCGACCTTTGTAGTAACCATCTGGTGTTGCGCAGTTTCGAAGAACGTAGGGTTCTCCGCCTACCTGCTTGTTAACCTGGATCTCAGGCATGATCGCAACGTAGTTGGTTCGGCGAAGGGCAGTTCGCTGGTGGCTATGGCGGCGTTTTGGATTAGGCATTACTTCTTCTCCCGGTGCAGCGTGTGTTTGCGCAGACGCGGGTTGTACTTCATGATCTCCAAGCGCTCTGTTGTATTGCGCTTGTTTTTGGTGGTCGTGTAATAATTCTTACCGTCCACGGTGCACACGACTCGGATAATTTCTCTGGCTTCGGCTTTCTTGGCCATTATAGGTCCTCTTTTATCGCCGTCGAACTCCGATCACTCGCAGGACAGCCTGAGAATTATGACCAACCCGAGACCACGAATGCAAGGGAACGCATAGCCTCATCTATTTTCGCACCGAAATCTAGTCGTTGCCTCACATAAGAATCGCACCGTAATTCCGGCTTAGAACGGAGGTGCGATGATGGCAATCGATGCTAGGAACGAGTTGATGCGGGCTGCTTCGGATCGAT
>CAILEM010000120.1 GCA_903833215.1 uncultured Armatimonadota bacterium | reverse complement strand
TCCAAAGCCGAACTCAAAAGGCGAATTCTCTTGGGTATTCAAGAGATGAACGAAGAACCCGTCATTTTCAGATGGACCAAATTCCAAGCGCTTGAAGAGATTGAAGCCATGTCGATCAATTAATGGAACGATATACTAGTACGTTCGATTCGTTGTCGCGATCTATCAGGTTCTTGAACTCAAAAACCGTGGATGGCCGTCTAGGGCTCAACCGGGGGCAAGGTCTTGCTCAACGGCTTGTCGCATCGGTAGCCCAACTCGTACTCGGCCTGCACAATGGTGTGGATCTCGTGAGTGCCTTCGTAGATCATCGCACCGCGTGAGTTTCGGAAGTACCGCTCGACGGGGAATTCGTCGGAGTAGCCGTAGGCACCGTGAATCTCGACGGCGTCGTTTGCAGCCTTGAACGCATTTGCGCAGTTCTGCCACTTGGCCATGCTGACCTCGCGTGTGTGGCGAAGGCCGACATTCTTCATCCAGCCGACTTGGTAGTACAGCAGCCGACCGATATCTCTGCCTGCAACCATGTTCGAGATCATCTGCTGCACGAGTTGCTTGCGGCCGATCTCTTCGCCTTGGACTTTTCGATCTTTGCAGTAGGAATCGCATGCATCCAGACAGGCTGTAATGATTCCAACCGCACCCGAAGCTACCGTATAGCGACCGTGATCCAAGGCAGACATTGCAATCTTGAATCCGTCTCCCTCTTCACCTAACAGGCAATCTGCGGGAACTCGCAATTCTTCAAAGAAGATCTGTCCGGTATTCCCTGCGCGAACCCCCAACTTGCCTTTCAGCGGTCGGCTGCTGAAGCCAGGCAGATTGCGGTCGACGATGAACGCCACGAATACGGGTTTGGGATGATCGCCGGCGAGTTTCGCGATCACCAGGAACTGGTCGGCGTAATCAGCAAGCGAGATCCAGGTCTTCTCTCCGTTGAGGATGTAGCTGTCGCCATCCTTGCGAGCCGTCGTGCGTAGGTTGACTGCATCCGAACCTGCGTTTGGCTCCGTCAGCGCGAAAGCGCCGACTTTTTCGCCAGTAGCAAGCTTCGGCAGCCATCGCATCTTCTGCTCCTCGGTTCCCCACTGCAAAAGCGTTAGGCTGTGCAAACCGCTATGGACGCTCATGACGACGCGAGCGCTCGTATCTGCACGCTCAAGCTCTTCACACACGAGGCCGAGGGAAATATAGTCGGTGCCACTACCACCGTATTTGGCGGGAATGCTCACACCCAAAATGCCGGCTTGGCCCATTTTCTCCAGAATCTGGCGGTCCGACCGAGCTTCCCGATCTCGCTCCTGAATGCCGGGCAGGATCTCTTGCATACCAAACTTGTAAGCCATTTCCCGAATCAACTCGTGTTCTGCTGTGAGGGCAAAATCCATGCCCTAAGCGTACCGAGTTTGTGGGCCACACGACCTTTCCCAAACGGGTTCGTTAAGCTTGGCACTCAAGAACTTTCAGGAATACATCGGTCGCGTGGTCCCAGGTGTATTGAAGAATGTCCTTATGTCCGGCCTCGGCAAGTGCCAAACGCTTGGGCTCGTCCGACAGGACATCAGTGATGAGAGCCGCTAACTCCGTCCAGTAGGTTGGTCGACAAGTGAGGCCAGTCACACCCGGTTTCAGGTAATCCATGATTCCCGGATTGGCGGCAGCAACGACGGCCGCTCCACACGTCATTGCCTCTGCTGGCGGCATCGGCCAGCCTTCGGCCCAACTTGGATGAACGAGGATACCGGAGGCGTTGTAGATTTCACGCAGTTGGCTTGGACTCGCATTTTGCACGTATTCCATCCATCGAGGAAGCTCGCCGGGTCTTGCTGGAGTTCCAAACAACACGACCTTGAGGTCGGGCATCTGTTCTTTGGCCAGTTCCAACGCGTGGATGCCATCCCAGCAGCCTTTAATGTAGTTGTCGTGGTAGAGCATCGTCGCCTGCCGCGCTCGATTTGCCATCGGCTTATCCAGCCCAAAGTGATCAAAATCCACGCCCAGCCTGATAGTCGAGCTCGTCTCCCCAAGCGAAGTCGCAAAGTCAGCCAGCCACTTCGCAATCACCATCTTATGCAGCGGCAGTTTCCAGGTCGCGACAACATCGTCATAGGGACCGCCGAAGACTTCAAGATGTTGGACCAGATACATCTTCTTGCCCATCCGTGACGAATATCCCGCCACCCACGGCGCGGTCCGCCACGAGGTGGCGACCACGAAATCCGAGGGCTCCATCCACTTCTCGCGAAGATCGGCACTATAGACAACTTCGATTCGTGGATCGAGTTCAAACCACGTGACGAGCTTCAACGGCCGCAATTTGTGCTTGAGAGGTCTTAGCGAGCTTTTGAATTCGGAAATTGCCCCTGACTCAGGAGCCATCAGTTTGGGCAACACGATGCAAACGCGATGTCCGCGCTTAACCAGTTCATTCGAAAACTCGTACACCACCTTGTATCCGCCGATCGGCAAATTCGTAACGTGAGGCAGGATGAAGGTGATGCGATAGCTCGTCGAATTGGCCACGTCCGATTATCCACGATTACGAATGACCAACTACTCGGCGGTATGTGGTAAGACGATGCGAAGCGAAATTCCATCGCCAGTGTGCCCATTCCTCCGATGAACAGAATCTTAGCCTTTGCCATCTGCCTCCTCCCTATTTTGGGATACTCCCAGCGACCTCGCCGCGGCGACCAAGGGGGTGCCACAGTTGTTGCCGCCGCTCCTCAGGACGGTGCCGATAGCTCCAATGGGCCAGCCTGGCAGTTGCTGAAGAACTTGGTCCCTCGGCAGCTTGGCCCAACGTCGATGGGTGGCCGAATCATGGGGATTGCGGTCTATGAAGCTGACCCGCGCATCTTCTACGTCGCAAGTGCATCAGGCGGATTGTTCAAAACCGAGAACAACGGCATCACCTTTAAGCCCGTATTCGAGCGCGAGGGCTCTATCTCCTTGGGTGCGGTTGCCGTAAGTGCCAAAGATCCAAACATCGTCTGGGTCGGCACCGGAGAGCAGAGCTCCCGCAACTCGGTCGCGTGGGGCGACGGAGTCTACAAGTCGACGGACGGCGGCAAGACTTGGGCTTGCATGGGTCTGAAAGAAACCATGCATACCGGTCGAATTATCATCGACCCCAAAAACCCCAACATCGTCTACGTTGGCGCGCTTGGAAGGCTTTGGGGCTCAAGCTCGGAGCGGGGCGTCTACAAAACCACCAATGGTGGCAAGACGTGGCAGCGCACGCTTTTTGTCGACGACAAGACGGGCGTGATCGACCTTGAGATGAACCCGAACAACAATCGGGAGATCTTCGCCGCCATGTGGCAGCGACTTCGCAAGCCCTACGATTTTATTAGCGGTGGGCCCGGCAGCGGCCTGTATAAGAGTTCAGACTCTGGCAAAACGTGGAAGCGAATTACGAAGGGGTTGCCCGATACCGCTTTCGGCAGAATCGGAATCAGTTACTTCCGAAAGAACCCCAAGATCCTTGTCGGCACGTTCGAATACAAACCAGACAAGAAGGCAGAGGCTGCCGAGAAACCACCCGCAAAACGCCCAGCCGACGGTGGTGAAGTCAAGAATTATGCCGGTGGCACCCACCGTAGCACCGACGGCGGCGAATCTTGGACAAGGATCAACTTCCTCAATCCACGACCGTTCTACTTCAGCACTCCTGAGCAAGACCCGGTTGATGAAAGTCGCATCTACATCCTCGGCGATAACCTCTGGTACTCCACCGACACCGGCAAGACGTTTAAGTCGTACAACATCCGGGTCCACCCAGACCACCACGCTTTCTGGATCGACCCCCGAGACAACAACCACATTCTCGATGGCAACGATGGTGGCCTATTTGTCACCGGAGATAAGGGCGGGGCGTGGGAGCAACTCAACCAGCTTCCTATTGGCCAGTTCTACGCCATCGCCGTCGATAACCGACGACCGTATTGGGTTTACGGTGGCCTCCAAGACAACAGCTGCTGGGGACTGCCCACTCAAACGAAGCGGGGAGGAGTGGCCTTTTGGGACTCCGTCGGCCTAGGCGGTGGTGATGGATTCCATTGCCAAGTCGATCCAACCGATTGGGCAACCGTCTACTCCGAGAGTCAGGGGGGCGCGATCAGCCGAATGGACCTCAAGACCGGGTCAAGTCGAGGCATCCGACCGAGAATCCAGAATGAGAAGCTTCGGTTCAACTGGAGCACACCGTTCATCATTAGCCCTCACAATCACTCGACTCTGTACCTCGGTGCGAATCGCCTGTTCAAAACAGTCGATCGTGGTGACCATTGGGTTCCGATCTCGAAAGATCTGACGACAAACGACGCAAAGAAACTGCACGCGGGCGAATTGAGTGTCACCCCTGAAAACACCGGTGCCGAGATGCACTGCACCATCATCACCATTAGCGAGTCTCCTGCTCAGGAGGGCGTGATTTACACGGGGTCCGATGATGGTCAGGTCAACGTCACAAAGGATGGCGGAGCGACATGGTCGAACGTCACTTCAAAAATTCCGGGACTTCCCGCAAATACGTGGTGTTCGCGAGTCCTGGCATCCAAGTGGTCGGCCGGTCGGGTCTATGCGACGTTTGATGGGCACAGGAGCAACGACTTCAAGCCGTACCTCTATGTCAGTGACGATTTCGGCGCAACATGGAAATCTCTGTCGACAAGCCTGCCCGACAACGACTCGCTGTATGTCATCACCGAGGGCGAAAAGAATAAGGATCTGCTGTTTCTCGGCTCAGAGATGTCCTTACGAGTATCGCTCGACCAAGGCCAGACATGGACACGGTTCCGAACCAAGTTCCCCACCGTGGCCATCCACGACCTCATTGTCCACCCTAAGGAACTCGACCTCGTTATCGCGACTCACGGTCGGGCTATCTGGACACTTGATGTGAGTGGATTGGAGGGAATGACCAAAGAAGCCCTCGACAAGGACGTTTTCGTGACGAATCCTCAAGACGTGTTGGTATTCGCCCGATCCAGCGGGAGCGGTTGGGAAGGCGATCGATACTTTGTGTCGCCGAACACTCAACCCGGAACACGAATCGCCTACTACCTAAAGAAGGCGGCAAAGGACGTATCTGTGACCATTTCAGATATCAAGGGCGAACGAACTCAGGAGTACACCGGTGGAACCGAGGTGGGCTTAAACGTCGTGACTTGGACAGGACGTCTCGATGGTCGGTTAGCCGCGGCCGGCGACTATAAGGTCGTCGTGAAGGTTGATGGCAAGGAATACGTAAGCGCTGTTCACGTGGAAGACGTCAACACAAAGGGAGATTGAAAAATAGATATTGAGCGATTCCAAAAGGAAGTGGAGTTGCTTGGCATCCACTTATCCGTTCTCCAGATTGCGGCTTTTCAACGGTTCGAGACGGCGCTCTACGAAACGAACGAAGTGATGAACCTCACGCGTGTCCCGCGGGAGGAGTGTTGGTACCGACATTTCCTTGACAGCCTGATATTTCAAGACCTAATTCCCCGAGGGGCTAGGGTTTTGGATATCGGAACAGGTCCGGGGTTCCCTGCGTGGCCCTTGGCGTGCGCGCGTCCCGACCTATCGGTCACGGCGATGGATTCCAATGGAAAGATGCTGGGATTCCTAAAATCACAGCCGTTGTCAAACCTAACTGCTGTCAATGCTCGGGCCGAAGAGTGGAACGACAAGTATGGGTTTGATGTCGTCACCGGACGCGCGGTGGCACCTCTTTCGACTCAACTTGAATTGAGTGCCGGGCTATGCAAACGAAAAGGGCTCGTCATCCCCATGCGTGCTGCTTCGGACATCGACGGACCGGAGTCAATAAACCTGGGTCCATTGGGCCTGAAACTGGATCGCACTGAGAAACGCGTCCTGCCCGGTTCCGATTCCATTCGGTTGTTCCCGATTTACGTAAAAGTAAAGCCCACCTCTCCGGGATTTCCCAGAAGGTGGGCTGATATGAAGGCGAAGCCGCTTTGAGTTGCTGGACTAATGGACCAATTCAAGGCCGAAGGCTTCGCGCGCTTGATTTTGTTCCCATTTGAGCACGGCAAGAACTTGCTCCTTGGTCACCGTCGGGTGGGTGTCCAGGAACTGATCGACGCTCTTTCCCGCGCTCATACTATCCAGAAGTGCCTTCACGGGCACCCCTGTGCCTGTGAACCGGACGCACCCGCTGAGGGTGTCCGGTGTGCTGACTAGAACGCTATGCAATTCCTTAGGAATGGTCATCGCTGTTTCCCCTATTGATTCGTATTATGTCGACCCAAGGCAGTACCGACCCCTGCATTAGCGTTTTTTAACTCAATCTCAAAAAGCTTATACGAACGACTTTGAAAGATCAACGCTGACGTCTGCCCGAACCTGTTTGACAAAGCGAGAGGTCGCAATCCTTTCCTTCAATGCCGCCTCGTAATCCGCAGAATTAAGTGGCAAATCGACAGGCTTGCCGGTGAAGGTCGAGTAGAGCATCGCGTTGGCAAACTCGACGGAATGGATACCTTCTTCAGCCGGCGCGATCAACTGCCCGCCATCCAAAATCACATCAACGAAGTTCTGAAGAATCCCAGCGTGCTGAGGACCGTGGTTGTTTTCGGCAATGTCGCATTTCCAGACCTTTGGTGTCGCAAACGCCTCTGGAGTCGTTTTACAGAATTCTTCGACAGACATCTCTGTTCGATCAAAAGTAATCTTGTCATCCTCAAAAACGAGTCTGCCGCGATCTCCCGCGATCTCAAGACGACTTGTCCCAGGAGCTTCACCAGTAGTCGCGACAAAAATGCCGGTTGCACCGTTGGCGTATTCCAAATAGGCGGTGACGTCATCCTCGACTTCGATGTTATGGAACTTCCCAAATTTACAGTGCGCGCTGACTTTGGTGGGCATTCCACAAATCCATTGAAACAGGTCCAGGGTATGCGGACACTGATTCAGGAGCACTCCACCGCCCTCACCGGCCCACGTTGCGCGCCATCCACCGCTCGCATAGTACGATTCGGATCGAAACCAGTTGGTCGCAATGCATGCCGTTCTGCGAATTTCACCCAGTTCACCGTTCGCGACAACCGATCGGATTCTCTTGTAGAAAGGGTCGGTTCGCTGGTTGAACATGGCCGCGAAAACGAGATCCTTATTGGTGTGAGCCGCGATCAATCGCTCGCAGTCAGCCTTGTGAACTGAAATCGGCTTTTCGGTTAAGACGTGAATACCGTTTTGCATCGCGTCGATGCCGATGGTTGTGTGATCGTAGTGAGGAACCGCAATCAAGATCGCGTCGATTTCGCCGCTTCGAATCATCTCAGCGCTATCGGTAAAAGTCTTGTACTTCGAATATTTCGCGAGCTTCTCCGGGACGATATCGCATACAGCGGTTAGCTCACACCGCTTGATAGCTGGCATCCCCGCCACGTGACCGGAACCCATATTGCCTAGACCGACTATTCCAAGACGCACCATAGTTTCCGAGCATACACCGTAGGATGGTTGTGTATGGTTCCTGACTTGACTCGATTGTGACGTTTGGTCAACTCTTTGGCGCGGTACCCTAACGCCTTGGAAGAATCGCCGCAGCTATCCTCCTGGACGATCTTCAGGTTCTACTCACCCCTCGCCATCTCATGGGTCTTCATGGGCTTGGATGGGCCAGTCTGTGAAAGCGTCATCAATCGTCTGCAGAGCCCAGAGATCAATGCAGCAGCATGGCCAATTCTCATGGCGATTGCCATTTGGATTGAGAGCCCAGTCATTGACCTCCTATCCACCTCAACCACCCTGGCCAAAGACCGGCAGCGCTACGAACAAATCAGCCGGTTTGTGCTCTATCTGCTCTTGTGGGTGACGGTCGCCCATGCTGCCATCGTGCTGTCGCCAATATACGGTCTCATTGCCGAAGGACTGATGGGGGTTAAACCTGAAGTCGCGGCAGCAGCACGCTCGGGCCTCATCATCTTGATCCCCTGGAGCGCCCTCATCGGATGGCGTCGATACCTTCAGGGCATTCTCATACGGCACGGTCAAACCCGGCCGATCGGGGTTGGTACAACCGCTAGAGTTGCCGCATTGATCATTACGGCAGCGAGCTTGTACTGGTTCACAAACCTACCTAGCATTGTCATCGCCGCTTGCGCGCTGCTACTAGGGGTAGCTATCGAATCGGGATTGATCCATTGGCTGAGTCGCGATGTTATTGCTCGTCACTTCACGCTCCAATCGGACACGGCGGATGGGCCATTGACGATGAAGCGACTCGCTGCCTTTCACTTCCCTTTGACGGCAACAACGATGATCAATCTGCTGATCATGCCGCTCGTAAGTGCTGGCCTCGCGAGAACAGAGCGACCCGTATTGGCCCTCGCCGGGTGCGGTGTCGCCGGTGCCATTCTGTTTCTGCACAGAGCGGTAACGTTCTGCATTCCCGAAGTCGTAATCACGCTCTATCGAGGGGAGTCCAATGTCGCGAAACTGAGAAATTTCAGTCTTGGCGTGGGTGCAATCTCGAGTGCGCTCATCCTTGTCCTCGGTCTTACTGGACTTGACCGCATTCTCTTCTCGCAACTGATAGAGGCAAAACCGCCCATTACCGAAGTCGCCCACTCCTGCTATCTGCTTTCTGCTGCAGTACCTTTTGTTGACGCCGCCCAGGCTTATGTCCGCGGCGTTCTCACCGCCCATCATTTGACCGTTTCAAGACTGGTCGCCGTACTGGGAATGCTGGTGGTTTTGATTGGCGTATTGGTAATTGGAGTCACATTCAGGTGGAGCGGCCCGGTTTTGGGGGCCACTGCCGTGACCAGCGCATTATTGGCCGAGTTGGCCGTTTTGTCGCTCGCGTGGAGGAAGGTGAGGGCCTCTGGCCAACACTTGCTAACAAATTGATCGCACGAACAAATCGCCGTGTCGTACGTTTAATATGTAGCGAATCACAATTCGATTTTCAGAAGAGGAAAAGCAATGGTACAACCTGTGGTTAAGTCGCCGACACATTACGGCACCGGAGAAATCGTAGAACTGCCCTATATTCGGGTGGTCTACCAATGTGGCTTACCGAAAGATGCTGGCGTCAATGGTTGTCGCATCGATGACGTGATCGATGTTGCCCTGTTCAAATTGGACCAATTTCAAAAAGGGCCTCTTGCTTGCGAGGAGAACGCTGAAGCCATTCGCTACCTGAAACTTGCGAAGCAGTCTCTCGCTCAAAGAATTCAACGACGGCAAGTGCAAGGTGTCCTCAACACCATGTCTCGTCACGAGACGGTTCGAACCGAAGACGAGAACGAAGATTTTTCGGCGACCGGAGCCTAACCTACCGCGGCACTAGACCCGGTACCCTTCTGACATGAATCGGTCATTCGTGTCTATTGGTTCCGGATTAGCATTCGTGGGTATTGCGCTCGGAGCGTTTGGCACGCATGGCCTCAAAGATCGCATCTCAGAAGCTTCGATCAAAATCTGGCAAACCGGTGTCCAATACCACCTGATCCATGCGCTGGCCATCGTCATGGTTGGCATCTTGGCGACACATGAGAGCGCGAGAGCGGTCCAGCGCGCCGGTTGGCTGATGGTTGCCGGAATTGGAATTTTCTCCGGCAGCCTCTACCTGCTTGCCATCACGGGGATAAAAATCCTTGGCGCAATTACCCCGTTGGGCGGCCTGTGTTTCTTGGCGGCCTGGTTGATGCTGGCCACCACATTTGGCAAGCGAAACCAGGCCAGTTAATAACCTAGCCTTTGTCGGTTGTAATCGTTACCGTGTTCGTCGTCTGCTCGAACTCCACTTTCGCTCCGATCGACTCAGCGAGGAATCGCAGCGGAACTAGAGCGTGCCCATCGGTGACCATGGCAGGAACTTCCATCATGATTTCCGCGCCATTTTTGTTAGCGATTTTGTTCCCCATTCGAATTTCAACCGATTCGTTTTGGTAATGCGCGGTGATGATGTGGTTCGCGGGATCGTACTCAACCAGACAACCAATCTTCTCAAACACACCACGCAGAGGCACCATGATTCTGCCTTGGAAGACCTGGGGCTGAGTGCCATCAAATGCAACGGGTTCCCCGTCCACGATCACGTTCACAGGAACCACTGGCGCAACTAGTTTGGCCGGGGCAACGACCTTCTGGCCCTTGGCGGGTGCCTTTGAATGCGACTGCACACCTGCAAATCCGAGACAAAGAAGCAAAGGAAAACAGCAAATCAATCTGGCAATCATATTTCGTTGTAGTGTACTGGATGTCGATTCGCAGGAAATTGCCCTTCGCACGTCGAATGAACTCGGACCATGCGTTACGGGTTTGCGTCTCTATGTCTGATTTTGCCCACTTTGGGTTTTGCTCAAAATGACACTGACTATGGCAAGAAGATTAAGGAATATACAACCGAATCATTCTTCCTACCGGACCTAGTAGACCACCTCCCTGCCAGTAAGAGCGTGCCATCCCCGGAAAAGTTCCTTGGCCACATTGTCGGTGCACCGAATGTCCTAACCTACAGCAAGGCAGCGGCGGATTACCTTCGACTTCTTGAGAAAGCATCTCGGCGCGTCAAAGTTGTCTCGATGGGGCTCAGCGAGGAGGGACGGGAAATGGTGGTCGCCATCATCTCGGATGCCGCCAATCTTCGCAAGCTCGACCAATACAAACAGATCAACGCGACTCTTGGAGATCCCCGTCAACTAAAGGGGGCTCAAGATGCTGAGAAGCTCATTAAACAGGGTCTTCCTATGTACTGGGCGACAGGAGGAATGCACGCACCTGAGACAGGGCCACCCGAGATGATCATGGAGTTGGCATACCGGTTGGCGGTCAGTGAAGAGCCATTCATCCAGAACATCCGAAAAAACGAAATCGTGATGCTCACCCCTGTGCTCGATGTCGACGGGCGCGACCGGGTCGTGGATCTCTACCGGTATCGCAAGGACAACCCCACTAAGCCGCCGATCCCCCTTGCCTACTGGGGCCATTACGTGGCGCACGACGACAATCGCGACGCCCTCACCATGGCCCTGAACCTATCGAAGTCCCTGATGAAGACTTGGCTGGACTTCAAGCCAACCGTGTTGCACGACCTCCACGAGTCCGTGCCTTACCTGTACATTTCGACGGGAACCGGGCCCTACAATGCCTGGCTCGATCCCATCGTGATCTCGGAATGGCAGGACATGGCCTACAACGAAATCCAGCAGATGACCGAGAAAGGAGTCCCTGGAGTTTGGACCCATAACTACTACGATGGCTGGGCACCCTCCTACGGGTTTTATGTCGCGAATGGCCACAACGGCATCGGACGATTCTATGAAACGTTTGGTGGAGGTGGAGCTGATACTGGCATCCGAACGGCAGGAGAGACCACACGAGAGTGGTATCGACCCAATCCTCCGTTCCCTCGCGTTCGTTGGTCCATCCGAAACAACGTCAATGTCATGCAGTCTGCTCTGCTAATGGGCATGTCCAAAGTGGCGACGGAAAAGGAGAAATTTCTCCGCAACTACTATCTCAAGGCGAGCCGTTCTATCGCGAAGGCCACCACCGAAGGGCCAGCCGCTTGGGTTATCGAACCCAAACCTTTGGCAAATGCGGCTCAACTTGCCGACATCATGGCCCAACAAGGTGTCGAAGTGAAAACGCTTGATCAGGAGGTCACCACCGCTGATGGCAAGTTTGCCAAGGGCTCTCTCGTCATCAGGATGGACCAGCCTTACAGCCGAATGGCGGACATGATGCTGGACAAGCAGTACTACAACCCGACCGACCCTCGATCCTACGACGACACAGGCTGGGAGCTTGGAGCCCTATTTGGGCTCAAAACGGTCCGAGTCAAGGACATCAAGGTTCTGACCGCTAAAATGGCTGGCTACACCTCGACGGATCACGGCCTGTCAACTCCGCCTGGACTAACGAACAAGAAGATCGCGTTGATCCACACTTGGACAAGTACGCAGGACGAAGGATGGGCTCGAATTGCGTTCGATCAGCGAAAGATTCCGTACTCGTACGTCTCCGTTCACGAGCTTCGCGACACTCCCAATCTTCGAGCCCGCTATGACGTTATCGTCATCCCGAACACCGGCGGGACCGCCCAGTCCATTGTGAACGGCATGCCCATGGTTGGAGACCCGATCGCGTGGAAGGCGACTCAGAAGTATCCGAACATCGGAGCCCCTGACGCCACTGACGACATGCGTGGCGGCATTGAGCTCAAGGGAATGCTCAACGTCCAGAAGTTCCTGAATGAAGGCGGTTTGCTCATTTGCATCGGTAACGCTTGCCGAGTCCCGATCGATTACGGAATCGTCAGTGGCGTTTCCGTATTCACTCCCACCGGGCTCAATGCACCCGGTGGGGTCTATCATGTCGATCGAGCCGACGAAACCTCACCGGTGCTTACTGGATACGGCGACTCGATGGATACCTACTTCAACATGAATAGCATGCCAATCTTGGCAGGTGGAGTAGCTGGGGGCGGACGCGGAGGTGCGAGAGGTGGAGGCGCACTCGGAGGCGCGACGCGACCGAGCGGACGTGGGTCACTTACCGATCCTGATGTCGTTCAAGGTCGTCTTCCCTACACGCCAAAGACTTTGCCGGGTGACACAACAGAGGTTGGGCGTTCAGGCCCCAGGCTGCCTTCCCCCTCAGTCCTACTCCGCTTTGCAGACTCCGGAAAGGTACTGGTGAGCGGAATGATCGATCACCCAGAGGAACTGGCAGGCAAATCCGCTCTGGTGGATTGCCCCGTCGGAAAGGGACATGTTCTGCTGTTCGGCATCAATCCTTTTTGGAGAGGCGAAACGGTTGGCTCCTATAATCTCATTTTCAACGCCATCCGAAATTCTGAGAAGCTGAGCCCCAATCCAGCAAAGTGAAACGCGAAATGCCCCACCTTGATAGACAAGGTGGGGCATTTCGTTGACAAGAAAGTTATCGAATGGCGACTTCGGTTTCTGCATCGAAGAGGTGCAGTCGATCAAGGTTGATCGTGAACTTCGATGTTTGAATTTCCTTCAGCTTGGTCTCATTATCGATGGTGGCAATGATGCTCAACTTACCAATGCTGAGATAAGCAACGTACTCGTGTCCAAGTGGCTCAAGCACGTCGACCTTTGCCGTGATCGTGTTCTCATCGGTTGGGACCACGTTCGACGGAAGGCTTGCATCAAAGATCTCTTCGGGACGAATTCCCATGGTGACCTTCTGGCCGACCTTCTTCGCTGCTGGGTGGCTGTCTGCGATTGGGAGTTTGAATTCTCCGCAATCAACATAGACCTTGCCTCCCGACTGTACGATCGAAGCATCGATGAAGTTCATCGGAGGCGATCCAATAAAGCTCGCAACGAATTTGTTGGCAGGATAGGCGTATACCTTCTCTGGCTCATCGCACTGCTGCAAGAGGCCATCGCGCATAATCGCCATTCTCTGGCCCATCGTCATGGCCTCGACCTGGTCGTGAGTGACGTAAATCGTTGTGATGCCAAGCTGTCTGTGAAGACGAATCAGCTCGGCGCGCGTTTGCACACGAAGCTTTGCGTCCAAGTTCGAAAGTGGCTCGTCCATCAAGAAGACTTTGGGTTTTCGAACGATGGCGCGAGCAAGTGCTACACGCTGTCTCTGACCACCCGAAAGCTCTTTGGGTCGACGCAGAAGATACTGGTCAATGTCGAGCATCTTGGCGACTTCGCGAACGCGTGAGTCGATGTCGCTCTTGATCTTCTGAGCTTCGCCCAGATTTAGAATCTGCCACAAGAAACCCTTAAGTTCTCTCAGGCGCAAACCGAAAGCGATGTTATCGTACACATTCATGTGCGGATACAACGCGTAATTTTGGAATACCATCGCGATATCGCGGTCCTTCGGCGGGACGTCGTTCACACGCACGTCGCCGATCATGATATCGCCATCGGTAGATTCTTCGAGGCCGGCGACCATTCGTAGAGCCGTGGTCTTTCCGCATCCCGAAGGTCCAACGAGGACCATAAACTCTTTGTCTTTAATGTCTAGGTTAAGGTTGTTAACCGCTTTAACGTCCTTACCAAAGACCTTAGTGATGCCCTTAAATGCAACTCCAGCCAATCAGACCCTCCGCCCCGCCAGTTCATTCTGGGGGGATGCCGTGCTAATTATAACTGATTGAGGAAGCAAAGGGGGACGGGCAAGCTGCTGTAAAACGAGCCTGAATGGGATCATCTTATTAAAAACATCATCCCCTTCATTCCCATCTAGCTATTCGCCTCCGATTTACCGCTCTTATTGCATTTTTTAACAATACAATCGCATTCATGAGCATCCGTTTTCGTCGTCTCCTTGGCACCGCAGCCACCAATGGAATTCGTTTCTTTGGTGAGGAGTCATGAACCACGGTAGAGGGCCATTTATCGTTCTGCGCGTCGTCACGGCGACGACGTCAACGAGAGCCTGCATACCCAAGCTGGCCCCAAATTACAAAAAAGGGTGGCTCGACATTTGTCGAGCCACCCTTTAGTCAGTAGTTAGTTCTGGGATCAGAACTTAACGCTGAGCTGTGTGGTCAAGAGACCGCCGGTGAACCGGTTGCCGCCGTTACCAGTTGTAACCTGGAACTCATTGCTGATGTCCGAGAGTTGGTACTGGATGAGGAGCTTAGACGTGTCGGAGAGGCCATAGCCAAGACCGATTGTCGTCCACTTGTAGCTGGCATCGAAGTTCGTGGTACCTGCTGCGAAAGCGGCAGGATCAAGACCGGTGAACTCGGTGTCTTCGTATCCGACTGACAAGGTCAGGTTAGGATTTACGAGGTAGGACAGCTTAACGGTGTAGGTGTTAACCTTGGAGTTCGTGTTGAAGGAACTACCGCCGAAACCGTCGGCTGCGCCCTTGTCCCACTCGCCACTTGCCGAAAGATCAAGCTTGTGGCTGATCTTATAGTGGCCGTCGGCCATGAAGCCCTTGATGTTGGTTGGGTTGCGAGCAACGCCAAGTCGACCCCAATCGCCAGGTGCGAGGTAGTTAGCCTCAACCTGTCGGTAACCTGCATTCAATGCCCACTTGTGACCGCCGAGACCGCCTTTCACGAAGTATGCAGAGTTGTCCTTGCTGTTAACCGAAGTGGTGTTATCTGTCAGATCCGACTTAGAGTAACCACCGTTGACGGCAATCTTTCCAAAGTTGAAGCTGAGGTCGCCGCCGTAAACCGAGAGTCGATTTGCGGTTGGGCCACCAGCGCCAATCACGATTGGGTTAATCGTATCAAGCACGACGAACGCCAAGTTGAGGTTGCTGTGACCAATGAATGGGCTGCTGAGCTTTGCACCGAGAGTTCGGTCAACGAACAGCCCCCCAAGGCCGCCAAAAGCGCCGTTGATCTGGCCACTCTGAAGGACATTGAGGCCAACGCCGTTGCTGCTCGTGACGTTATCGTTGTTACCAGCAAAGATGTCGATCTTGCTGCTCCCGATTCCGAAGCCAACGATTCCACCATCAAAGCGATACAGACCGTCGTCCCATCGCTGGTTGGCGAAGTACGAAGTGGTGTCGAGTCTCTGGAAGATGTAAGGCGATACCTTATATCCAACTCGTCCTGCCTCAGCATTGAAGTTAAGACCAGCGATGCTGGAGTCGAACGATACCGAGAAGTCCTGAAGATAAACGTCGCCGTTCTGCTCGAAGTAACCACCCGATGGCGTACCTGTCTTCAGCGTGTTCTGACCGTTGAAGCTGTCGAGCATATTCCCAAGAACAATCGTGCCCTTCCACTTTGGACCGGTTTCGTTTGTTCCGGCGAAGGTGAATGCGCCTTCGTGGAGTACGACGAGGTCAGTGGTTGCGCCAGCATTGGCCTTGGTAACAGGGTTGATACCGGTGAAGTATCCTTCTTGGCTCAAACCGACGTTGCCGTCTCGGCTCGTACCACCGAGAACGAGGAGATTGACGTCGCCGCTGATGTTAACGGTTGGCTTTCTCTTCTCGAGTTTGGTGACGCGATCAGCGAGGTCGCCGAGGTCTTTCTTGAGGGCCTCAACGTCTACGCCGAGTGACTGGAGTTCCTTCTGGAACGTGTCAGCAAGCTTCTTGAGCGAAGCGATATCCTCGCCATAGCTCTTCATGCCATTTACGTCGTTCTGCAGAGCAGTGAGCGCATCGCGAAGGTTCTGAACGTCGGCCGTGGTGGCAACGCCGTTGAGCTTGTCGCTGAGGGCTTTGATCTGCGAATCAAGACCGTCGGTAACGCTCTTGAGGTTCGTGTAGCATGCGTGGATCGCAACTGCGAGTTCGTAGCGCGACGCAGGTCGGTTGCCACGGAACAGGCCGTCGGGGTAGCCGACGAGAAGGCCATCCTTCTTGAGTCGCTGGAGGGCTTCAAATGCCCAGTGATTATCCGGTACGTCCGGGAAATTGTCCGTCGATGCAAAAGCCGGCATTACGATCGCGGCTGTGAGGATCGCGGAAAGAGCGTACTTAAACGTTCGCTTCATATGTGATCAGTGCTCCTTGTGCGTTTCTTTCCAACGCATTCACCGACCTCGCTGCCAACTTTGTCGTTGGGCGGAACCTCACAACTATCCTTGAGTTTCCTATGAGCCTCCAACCCTACTCCGGTTGCAACTCGGTCCATGAATGATACGTCGGCAGGACCCGGTAATTTCACCAAGCCCTCCAGAATTATGACGGACATTAGTTCACGATGCAAGGCCTTAAGCAAAAACAGTCCATAACGAAAGATCACCTCTTTGAAACAGGCTCATCCCTACCGATCCGTTGATCAATCAACTCACATGCCTAACAGAGCGACACTGTATACACGAGGGATGCCTCTCGGAAACTTGCGACGGGTAGGTTTTGGCGATCCAAGTCAAGTAATCCACCTGTCGCACGGTTATAATTTGAACCATGTCTTCCCCGAACATCCGACGAATTGTCGCGACTGACTGTGGATCCACCACAACCAAGGCAATTTTGATCGAGCACAGCGAAAAAACAGGCGAATACCGACTCGTTGCCCGAGGAGAGGCGCCGACAACAGTTGAGCGACCTTTCGAAGATGTGACTCTAGGCGTCCTGAATTCCATTACCGAACTTGAAGAAATCACAGAAACGACCGTTCCTGAAGGTTTTGATAAAGGGCGAAGGTCCCTTCAGAAGAACGGCCAAGTGTGGCGCCAACTCAAGCGCGGCGTTCGAGATACAGAAGGAGTGAAAAACTCTCTCGACGCAAGCGACCTGTATGTCAGCACTTCATCTGCTGGTGGCGGTCTTCAGATGATGGTTGCTGGCGTCGTCAAGACAATGTCTGCCGAGTCGGCGGAAAGAGCCGCACTTGGTGCAGGGGCCATCCTCATGGACACGCTCTCTGTCGATGACGGACGTAAAGACTATCAAAAGGTCGAGCGTCTTCGACAATTGAGGCCCGACATCATCCTCATGTCAGGAGGTACCGATGGAGGGACGAAGTCTCACCTCATTGACCTTGCTGAGGTGGTACGTCGTGCGGATCCAAAGCCTCGATTTGGCGACATGAAACTCCCGATCATCTACGCTGGCAACAAAGATGCGCGTGAAGATGTTCGTAAAGTGCTTGGCGAAGGTATCGAACTTCAGGTTGTTGATAACCTCAGACCAACTCTCGACAAGGAAAATCTCGGCCCGGCCCGCGAAGAGATCCACGAGATGTTCCTTGAGCACGTGATGCAGCAGGCACCAGGATATTCCAAGCTACTCGACTGGACGAGCGAAGAGGTCATGGCGACCCCCAATGCAGTCGGCAAGCTCCTCAAGGAATATGCAGAAAACGAAAAACTCAACGTCCTCGGCGTCGATATTGGTGGCGCAACGACAGACGTATTCTCGGTGTTTCTTGCAGAAACGGGCGAACGAATCTACAACCGCACCGTTTCCGCCAACCTAGGGATGAGCTACTCAATATGTAACGTTCTCAAGGAAGCGACGGTTGAGAACATTGCACGTTGGATTCCGTATGACATCGATCCAGCCGAGGTTCGCAACCGACTTCGCAACAAGATGATTCGACCGACGACGATTCCTCAGACCTATGAGGATCTCCTCATAGAACACGCTGTCGCTCGAGAAGCCCTGAGGCTGGCATTTATCCACCACAAGAGCCTTGCCCGCAACCTCGTCGGAAACGCGCAACAACGTGACGTGGGCCAAATCTTCAACCAAGACCAGTCTGGCGGTTCCCTCGTCAATATGATGGCTCTCGACATGGTTATCGGCTCGGGAGGAGTGCTATCCCATGCCCCCAAGAGAGCGCAGTCGGCTCTGATGATGATGGACGCCTACCAGCCTGAAGGCATCACGATGCTCACCGTCGATAGCATCTTCATGATGCCGCACTTAGGGGTGCTCAGCGAACATCTGTATGCCGCAGCAAAGGAAGTCTTTGAACGCGATTGTATTGTCAAATGTGGCCACTGTATCGCCCCCGTGGGAGTGGCTAAAGAAGGTGAGGCTTGCGTCACCATCTCAGGAGACGGCGTGAACCTTACGGTACCGTTTGGCAAGCTCGTCGTCATCCCATGCGCAACAGGGCAATTCAAGACTCTTGAAATATCCCCATCGAAGACTTTTGACGTCGGTGCGGGGAAAGGAAAGCCACTCACCGCAAAGCTTGAAGGTGGGACCGTCGGAATCATCATCGATGCTCGCGGACGTCCCTTCAGCATCGACTTGAACAGCGCGAACCGCATTTCTAAGCTTAGGGAGTACCTGCAGGCGTTCGGTTTGCCCCTGCCGAAGTAGTTATTTGGGTCCAAAATTGCGATTCTTGGTTAAACTTCATGAACCTAAGGGCCCAAATGTTTGCAAAAAGACCCTATAATAAATACCAGCCATGTAGACGCTGACGCCGCCTGCGGTTGTCGGTGATTGAGGAGTTGGATGGTAACTCAGAATGAGGCTTGCTTTTAAAAGCGCGAATCCATTCTGGGGAAATTAGAAAAGAAGATTGTGCCAGCAGATCGCAGTGTTGCATCAAGGCACTATTGAACCAAGAGCATTTCGAAACGGAAACGGAATAGTGTAGGATATCGACTTTGGTGTTCGGATTAAGATCCGTGACCGAATTTGACAATTTGCTCTAGAGACACGCTCAAGTTAGCTATGTTTTGGTGTATATTGCTTCACAATCCGCTAGACGGAAGTGTGCTGAGATGGGAGGATTAATGGTTTCAGGTAGAAGATATATTTATGGTCTAGTATCGGCCGCCGTCGTATTGGGCGGTGTGCTGGTAGGTTGCGGTGGTTCTGGTACGGTTAAAGGTATCAGCCCAAGAGTTAAAACGGCTGGCGGTCTCGGAACCGACACCGGAGCAGGAACTGCAGGAACATCTGCAGGCGCAACCCCACAACAGGTTCAGGTTACGACGAGTGGCGGTACAGTTGTTACAGGAACGCTTCCTGCAGACACAACCATTCCTTCGACCGGAGTGGTAGCAATCATCACCCCAAGTACGATCCTTCAGGGATTGACTCACCCTTCTTTCCACGGCAAAGTCAAGACACCTGGAACAAATGTTGCACTTGCGCGCATCCCTTATCATGTCTACGTGAATGCTAAGGACACCAAGCTCACCATCGATACTTCGGGTGCGTTGAACGACTACTTGTTCTTGCCTCCAAAGGCAACGACGCCGGCGATCTATACGATCGAAGTTGAGGGTCCGTTCGACCTCACAGACGGTGGAAATGGCAACCTAACAATTGGCGCTTTCCGATTTGTGGTCGTGGTTTTCACAGCTGGCTCTGCCAGCGTCCCTGAAAAAATCACCGGAAACCTCCCCGGCAACGGTGGAACGTTTGATGGTGGTAACTCGGTAACGGTTACTTACCCAGCAAGAGCTCGAGCCAACATGGTTGGAGGTTCGGCTGCGCTCAACATCGTATACGATTCGAAGAGCATGTACGACCGAGATCTCGTTGGATCGACCGGTATCGTAACATTCAAGAACAACCAGGCAATCAACCATGGCAACATCACCAGTGCCGGCGTTGACCTTGTCGACTTCACCTTCGAAAAGAAGTAGCGTTGAAAATCGGTTATCTACCGACCTAAGTTGAATATGAGTCAAGTAAATCTCAGGGTCGTTCTATCTTCCCTGTTCCTTGCAGGAGTTGGAGCCGTCAGTTTGGCGGCTCCTTCTTTGCATTCGTCCCTCAAAAAAGCCGTTCACGCGGTTCAAGCTGACATCAACGATGAACCAGGTCCTTATCAATGGATGCTCCCCAGTGTCATTCAGGCTGGCCTGAATGAAAAAGGAGCGAGCATTGACATAGGCGAAGCCGGTGCGAGTTTCAAAGGCCGCCGGTTCGAGATGAAACACGGACAGTTCACCTATGGAATTACGGATTATCTCCAAGTTTATTACGGTGAGCAGTTCTTCCTAGCAAAAGGCAGGTCATCTGGGAGCCGCTTCGATGTAGCCGATAACTACTATGGGATCAAGGGAATCGTCAAGCGTCCCACTGCCAAAGATCCCACATCAGTAGCCGTTGAGTTCCAAGCGATTCGCCCGGACTCGGGCAGTGCTCGTCTGGGCGGTGCTGGAGTCGTGTACGCTGGTCCACACAACAATGTTTTCGCTGTCGACTACCAAGACAGGAAAGCGATCCAGTATCAGCTCAAATACACCGATGTCACCGTCCCAGGCGGCTCTTACGCCCACGTTTATAGTGCTGGGCTGGGTCATGACTATCGGTTCAATGAAGTCCTTCTCGCACGAATTCAAGGGAGCCTTGTGGCTCAGTCTTACTCTGCCAATGCAGAGCAATCCAATTACGAGCTAAAGCCCGTAATCTACGGAGCTCTGGCAATTACGCCATATCCATGGTGCTCGATTGAAGCCGATGTGACCGCATATCCAGGCGGAACACCGATCGCAAGCGGTGAGTTGACGGGTATGAGTTCGTTCGACCTTTACTCACCCGGTGGGGTTGTGGATCAACTCCGCCACGAGTTTGTAGCCTTCGCCTCCATCCGTCTCATGTTTCACGGCAAGTTCTAGATTGTCAACGCCCTCCAGCCAATGCGTAAATTGCATCTTGGTTTGAGGGCCTTTTTTCGTCTAGTCAAGGCAGTTTACGGCGAGTTCAGCCAGAGACGTGTCGCTTCCGATTCAATTCTCAATCTCGCATATAATTCTGCCCGCGTGGGGCGCGCAAGAATGGCCTGAGACGTGTACTGATCAGCGAGGACTCAATCAATCCTGCTGCTGGTCATTCGATGATTTCGTTATCGGAGAGGTGTCTCCACCAAGATTCAGCAAAGATGTACTGAACTTACCTATGCTCAAGAGCATTCTTGCGGAGTCCCGCTCAATGGCGGAACTTAATCAGATAGTTATGAATTCAAAGTGAATTAACGCAAGGTTCAATTTGATATTGCCGAATATCTGAATTGTTCTGCTAATCTGTGCGTGCCGCGCTCCGTCAGTCAGAAAGGTGTCGCGAAGGGAGTCAAGAAAATTAGCAAGAAAGTTCGCTTCAGTAGTTTTATTTCAGCCGTTGTCTTAGTCAGCGGAAGTCTCGTTGGTTGCGGTGGTTCAGGGTCGGTGCAGGGTGTTGCCGGACTAATCCAGACATCTGGGGGAGTCACCTCAGGCTCTGGCAGTGGAACTCCTGGAGCGTCTTCGGGAGCAACTCCGACCCAAGTCCAGGTTACCGTCAATGGTTCTGTCGTCACAGGAACGCTTCCCGCAAGCGAGACGATCCCCTGCCAGCGGAATTGTCTGCGCTATCGCACCGGGTAATCCCATCCTGAATGGCCTGACTCTTGCTCCGAAAGCCCACATCAAAATCACAACGCCAACCACGAGTGGCGGTGTTCAAGGTGAAGTAGACGTTGACGGATGCGACACTGGATTGACGGTTGACTCAGCTGGCGATCTTAGCGGCTACCTATTCTTAGTACCGGGGAATCACACGATCACCGCTATTGGTCCGTTTGACATCGTAGGCGGGTCTGCCTTCAATCCAACCACACTTACTGTCGGCAAGTTCATCTTCAAGGTGACCGTAAATGCCGACGGAATTGCTTCCATCCCATCCGCTCTTAGCGTGAGCCTTCCGATTAACGGCGGCAACCTGAAGAGACCACACTTCGTCAAGGTGACTTATTCGATTCCCGATTTTAGCACTGGCAGTGGTGTGCTCACACTTAATTGGACAGGGACGACAATTGCGAAAACAGTCACAGTTGTCAAAGGGAAAGCAACCTTCAATGCCTTGACCAACAACGCACTTGTCCCATCCACCGGCGTCACATCCGTCGAATACGATTACGTTCCGTAGAGAATGTTGCTCACCTAATCAGCACAGCAACGACAAGGAGCCATCCAAAGACGGCTCCTTGTTTTTTCGTCGACACAACGGTTTTGCGGGGATGCCTCTGGTATCACCAAAAGGATCTCTACCAGGGCGTCTTGAACTCCGGCCTCGGGAGAATGAGCTGAAGATCGCCCGGACCAAACCGCGAAGTGGCAATTACGAGCGGTTTGGTGCCACAATACGTGAACACTCTGAAGACAGCAGGTGGCAGCCGCCATAACGATCACGAGATCGGCCAGCCGAGGGGCGAAAGGTAAATAGGGAGCACGAAAGTGCAACCAATCCAGTTTTGTAGGAAACTACGAAGAAGGACCTCCGCTCGAATTCGACTGCGCGGAGGTCCTTTCTGCTTTCAGGGCAAGGGTGCGAAACACAAATGCCAACAGCAGAAAAATCACGCACAATCGAGCAAGCTAAGGATTGGTACGCCAAAGCGTCCGGAATAGTCTTCACCGACTACAAGGGCCTGAAGGTGAAAGAGCTCCAAGAACTGCGCGCTAACCTTCGATCGAAGGGTGGCGAGTTGCACGTTCTAAAGAACACGCTCTTTCGCATCGCAGCTGGCGAGGATTCCGCCAAGCTGCCCGCAGATCTTCACAACGGAACGACCGCATTCACTTTTGTGTTTGAGAACGAAGCCGAAGTGTCGAAAGCACTGCTCGATTACGCGAAAACAAGCAAAAAACTCATCGTAAAGGGAGGATTTTTTGGCGGCAAGGCCTTCAATGCAGCAGAAGTCCAAGCCTTGTCAGAACTCCCGCCGAAGGATGTTCTTATCTCGATGGTGATCGGTTTGATCGCCTCCCCGATAAGCAACCTCATCGGCACGGTCGAAGCGCTCTACGCAGATCCAATCCGCGTTATTGGTGCGGTGGCAGATAAGGTTGCTGAAGGCAGCCCGATTCCAACACCAACCGCAGAGGCTGCTCCAGAAGTGGAGCCGACCGCAGCAGTGGAAGAAACATCCACTGAATCGAATTCCCCGGAGGCTGAGGCCTCCCCTGAACCAGACGCAGCCGCGTCGGAAACCACGGAGAACGCATAAATGGCAACCGCAGTAGATTCAATCGTCGAGCAGATTAGTGGCATGACCGCTATCGAACTTTCTGAGCTCAAGAAAGCTCTTGAAGACAAATTTGGCGTAACCGCCGCAGCTCCTTCGTTCAACCCAGCCATGTTCGCTGGCATGGGCGGCGGCGGCGCAGCAGCAGTCGTTGAAGAAGAGCAGACCGAGTTCGACGCGATCCTCACCGAGATCGGCGACTCCAAGCTCAACGTCATCAAGATCGTTCGCGAGATCACCGGTCTTGGCCTCAAAGAAGCTAAGGACCTCGTTGATAGCGCTCCTAAGGCCATCAAGCAGGCTGTCAGCCGAGACGAAGCCGACAAGATCAAGGCACAGGTTGCCGAAGTCGGCGGCAAAGTCGAAATCAAGTAAGCCCTGCTTATTTGACAACGACAAAACGGGTTCCTCTACGGCGATGCTGAAGAGGAACCCGTTTCTCTATGCCAAGTAACCGACGGTATGGGATTCGAGAGCCTCGATGGCCATTCGATAGTCTTCGATCGCGATGCAATGCCGAAAACTGGGTCGACCATCTTTCGGATCGAACTCGGCACTAACCGAATTCCCACAGCGCTCAACAAGAAGCACGCCGGCATCACTTTCGCTCTCTAGAGGCTTGCGTTCGAGTAACCCAACGAGCTGGTGCATAGCGCAAGGAAACGAATACTCCTGCTGGATGTCGCCGCAGAAATTCTCCATCACGAGGTTATAGGTTCCGTCAGGATAGGCCCAAAGATCCAAGTAAACACTTGGAGCCCCTGTCCTTCTCTCGCAAAACGAAACTGCTAACTTCCCGACCATGTGAATCACTGTGTGAGCCGCTTATTTGGCTGTAACGTTTAGTTAGAGTGCAAGGTTCAGTAAAAAGTCGACCTTGTGGGCCAAAAGACCTGCCGCTACCAAGCAAGCATGCCAAGCACTCGAATTCCGCCTCGGGAACTGAGGCTCTCCAAGTGAATCTTTGACATCAGGACGGTTGCCGGCAACTGAACTTCAATCACAGACATGCCATTGATACGGTCCGCTAAGGGTGTCATGCCGCCATCGATGGATGCCCGCACCTGCTGACCATAAACAATGGGCTGACGCCACATCAACTTTCCGTCAGCCGACTGCATTGAGAACTCGGCTAGGCGCTCGCCCTCATCGCATTGATCCACCGCATCCACAAGGAACGCGAGGTGCTTGCCTTTGGCTTCAAAATGCAGATCAATCGACGCCGGTGCCTGGGGCGCCGACAGAAGGCTCCTCAGCAAAATGGGTTCTCCAAGTTTGAAGTGCAGATCCTTGACACTCAGTTCCCCTGTCGGACTTCCTTGATAGACCTGCAGCCCCGAGGCAGCCGAAACCGGACGGGGTTTGGCAAAGTAAAGGTCCCGCAATACTTGACCGGGGTCATAGCCAAGTTTCGAGACCGCATCGTAACGCGTGCTCCAGGAGTAGTCGGCGGCCAAAACCATGGCGCTGAACTGATTCCAGTTCTGAATCATCGAAGGCTCGCTACTGTAATATCCGGACCAAGTCGTTTGCAGAGTGCCAACCTTCTCGACGTCCGCCGCCAGATCAATACCACGAACGTTATCTGGCTGGTACCAGGCACTTGCCACTGGCTTGAATCCTTCCTTTTTCCAAAGTTGAAGCGAGGGCAAAAACCTCTCGATTTTCGAATCAGCCTTGTAGTGCCAGTCCGCTATCCATGCGCCTTTCGGAAGGGCGGCGCGCCGTTTGGCTGCCTCTTCGGTTGAATCACCGTTCGTTGCGTCGATCGCCTCACTGGGTGCCAACCCCTTGTCTCCCCAAATCATCATCTGGGCATTGTTCTTGGCGGCAATTCCCTTGAGCACCCCCATCTGCTGAATCCACAGGTCCGTGACCAACTTGGAGTCGTCGTTGGGAAACCCGATCATGTCCACCTCGTCACAACCGAAGTGAAGCATCGACGGCTTGAGGAGGCCACAGGCTTCTGCCCAAATCGAAGTCAACAGTTCATTCGCCTTTGGCTTACGCGGATCGATCGCGTACGGCTGGCTTGGATTCATCGCAAGGTCAAGGTTTTGACCATTTTGGAAGAACCACTCCATGTGTCCGAAACTCTGGATCAATGGAATCGGTTCAACGCCCATCGCTCTGTAGTCGGCGAACAATCCGGCAAGATCTTGCCTGGTCATGTTGCCGGCGACCCCCTTCATGTTGGGCATGCTGTCCCACTCCGTCCTTTCACACTGCAACACGACCTTGTTGAAACCCAAAGGCAGCAGCACCCGCTCCCAAAGGCGTTTTTGGAACGCCCTTGATTCGGGTCCAACAAACATGTGCACTCCGCGCCAAGCGATTTGCGGATTGGAGCTGAGATACCCCGTTGGCAAGCACAGTTTGCCGTTCTTAGGAAAGGCAAGCATCGCAAGGCGACGTAGCCCGTTGTGGAGCCCTTCATCTTCCTCGCCCAGAACCGAAATGCTGTTGGGAGTCACCGTGATCTGATAGCCGCCCGGATGAAATCCGAGCTTGCTGACTCCACCATCGACGTGGATTATGGAAGGTGTTTTCGACTTGGCGGGTACTTCAAAGCGGCGCACGAGGCCACCCAGGAAATCAGTTTCCCAGAACCGGACACGTCCAGCCGGAAAATCGTAGGCCCCCGTGAGCGGTAATGGCTTGTCAAACTTCAGCTCATTGTTCTTCGGCTTTGGGAGGATCAAAGGCGGAGTTTGGTCGGGAGAGACGACGTCCGGTGCTTGCGTCGAAGTCAGGGTCAGAGAATTCGTCTTTGCTTCTGGAACAGGATTGGGGTGGAATTGCCAGTCGACATCGTATGTGGTCGCTTTGTCTTTCGATACATCCAGCCCTAAAGCGCCGCACCAAAACAGCGACTTCCCTTCCGCGTAGTCTTGGTCGTAACCTCGAGCGTCAAAAAGGGTCGTGGGTACTGCGGTTTTGACACTGACCTTTGCCAACGGCGAATCGAAGACATATTCACTGGCATCAGGAGCAAATTTCCTCTCCTCCATGCTCGGGATCAGGTACTTCGTGGGAGCCATCGAACGGGCCGGCTTTCCGTCGGCGGTAAGGGTGCCGTTCTGCACCACCTGAGCAGAGATCATTCCCGCCGTTAGTTCGATCTTGGCTGGCTTGTCACCACTCCAGTGCAGGTCGTAATGAACGTGGAGGCGCTCTCCATCCCGGTGGTAAGTGATCTGCCCTGTCGCTCCCCCGTTGTAGCCTGAGAACTCCACCAGATAGGTGTCAGGGTCGACCTGTTTCACTTTCGGCTGATCATTCGAAGTGCTGTAGTAGCCCTTGGTCCAGCCATCCGCGTAGTACTGAAGCCAAGATCCGGCGACCAGGGGAATGCCAGCAACTTTGACGCGCAGACCGGAATCGACAGAAAACTCAAAGGCTGGTTTCGCCTGCAAAGTCACCAACGCAAGGGCGCAAAGGAGCATACAGACATTATGGAGTGGAAATTCCAGTAGGGGCGAAGCGTGCCCTAATGTCAAACTGTTTTGGTATTTCAACCACCGCTGTCGCCGCCGGGTAGCTTGTACCGGCGTTCGGACCGTTCGCCAAGACCAAAAATAGGTTCAAGCCGTGAGTTGGGTTAGCGAGGCACGCCTCGCATCTACAGGTTTTTGCCGCCGCGGCTCTTTAATGCTCGCTTGCGACCAAGGCGGCTGGATTGACCGGTCGGCTGAGTCAGACTGGCGTCTTCAAGATAGCTCTTTCGATACTTCATCCGAACGATGATCTCCATCTCGTGGCTCGCGAGGTCACTGATGGAGTTGATATTGGCTTGGTTAGCAATATCGGTCACAACTGAAGTGAAAGGATCCAGCTTTCCAGTGTTAACCTTGCGATCCATCAAGGTCGCGAGGCCGGCCTCCGATTTGATGAAATCAGAAACCTTTCCAGACAGCACCAAAGCCTTGACGTTGATATTCACCGTGTCATCGCCAGGATAGAATTGCGATTTCGCTGAGCGGATCTGGGCAGCGATAAAGGGATCACTCTTGAGTCCGGCTCGCTGAAAGGCAGCAACCAGACGGGGATCCTCAATAATCTTGAGTGCCGCATCCGTCCCCGTTAGTTCAGCCCCTGTTTGAAGGTCCAGAACATCGAGCACTCCCGAAGGAGTCACGTCGACGCCAAACCGTCTTAGGTCTCGCTGGAAATCGTCGGGACTCGTGTTTTTGTAATCGAGCAAAAACGTGCCAAGCGATCCCGCCCCTTCCTTGAGGCTCGCAAACTGGATGAACCCAATCGACACATAGCCCGTGTCATAGGTATTGATCGCGTCAAATCCCCCTTCAAGAAGTGAGACCGACTTCATGATCTTCGCTTCCGAGTCGCTCACTCCCGCAAGCTGGAAGAGATGATCCAAGCGCTCTTGGGGCATCTCCTTAACCGCGACACCCTCCGAATTCACGCCTTGGGAAAACCTATAGTAGGCGTAACGAGGATTGCTCAACCGAATATTGTCCTGATAGGTGAGGGTGATATCCTCAAACACGATGTCGCGTTCCATCGGAACCACCGCTTCCGCAAATTTCGGAGGGTTCCCCGCAAGGGCAAACAAGGCATCGGGAATCGGTCCTGGTCGAGGCGGCTCCGTTGCCGAAATTGTTTTGTCGGAAGCTGGGATTCTTTGTCCCAGAACCTTTTCATTCGCGTCTTGGGCCGCTTGGAGTGCTTCCCAACGGTCGCGAGCGAGCTTCGCCACAACCCAAGTCTCCCAGTCTCGTTGCAGCTCGTTTGCGGGTTGAGCATTCTCCGTGGGGGGCGCGCTAACCTTTCGTGCCCGATTGTAGGCTTGCAGCCACGTAGAACCCTTGACAGTCAATCGAACTTGCCACAGACCTTTTGCTTGAGCATCTGGCGGGGTCGTAATGATGTACCGACCGGGCTGCGACCAGTACTCCATAATCTGGGATCGCTCATCCAGCGAAAACTGCGGGGTTGACTTAACCGGCCCCTGTGTTTGGGCAAATACAATCGTTGCCCCCGCCAATAGTCCAAAGAAAAGTCGAAGTCGCATCCGTGCCACCATCCGAGCCCTAAGTTTAACTCAGCTATCTATCGATCCCAAGGCCTAAAGTGCAAAACTACTTCGCGACGTTTCCCTTACAACCTTGTCCAGCCGTTCTCGAACCGTCGCACCCGAGTATTCGATGACTTTGCGCTCGATCTCTGGTGCTTCGAATAGAATGTCCTCCAGCAGTCGTTCCATGATCGTGTGAAGGCGACGGGCCCCGATATTCTCCATCTTTTCGTTGACCTGCATGGCGTATCTTGCGATTTCATCGAGAGCATCCGGTGTGAAAGTGATCGTGACTCCGTCTGTGGCCAAAAGCATCTCGTATTGCTTGGTCAGTGCATTTTTGGGCTCAATCAAGATCCTTCGGAAGTCTCTCTCGTGAAGGGAATCTAGCTGGACCCGAATCGGAAGCCTTCCCTGCAACTCTGGAATCAAGTCACTCGGCTTGGACATATGAAACGCGCCCGCAGCGATGAAGAGAATGTGATCCGTGCGACATGGCCCAAACTTTGTCGCAACCGTCGAGCCCTCGATAATGGGCAGCAGATCTCGCTGAACACCCTCTCGAGAAACGTCGGGCCCTGAGGTTCCGCTCTTCCCGGCCACCTTGTCGATTTCGTCGAGGAAAATGATGCCCGTCTGTTCGGCCCGGTGGATCGCCTCCCGCTGGATGGCGGACTTGTCGATCATCTTCTTCGCCTCGTCTTCAACAAGGCTATCTCTCGCTTCGGCGACCGTGATCTTGCGGGCAACGTGCTTGCTTGGAAACGGACTCGCAAGCTGATTCGTGTCAATTCCCATTTCTTCCATTCCGCCCGGTGTGAACACCTGAAGGAACGGGTTACTGGATTCTTCGACATAAATCTCGAGAATCATGTCGTCATGAATCCCGGCTTGAAACTCAGTTAACAGCTTCGCATGGCGCTGAGCCCGCTTCTCAGGATCCTCAGATCGGTAGCCGGAGTAAAAAGGATTTCCGTCGTCAGTCTCAACCTCGAGCTCGGTGGAATCTACAAGAGCATCCTTTTGGATTTCGTCGTCGATCATTTCGATGATACGCTCGGTGGCCCGGCGCTCGGCCTCTGGCCAAACCTGCTCCATCCGTTCCTTTTCCACCAGCCGGACCGCAGAGGCAGCGAGGTCGCGAATCATCGACTCAACATCCCGCCCCACATAGCCAACTTCAGTGAACTTGGTCGCCTCCACTTTGATAAATGGGGCTCGGGCAAGCTGAGCCAACCGCCTCGCAATCTCCGTCTTGCCAACACCCGTCGGACCTACCATAAGGATATTTTTCGGCAAAATGTCGTCGCGATCTGCGGCCGGTAGCTGCTGCCTTCGGAACCGATTTCGTAGCGCAACCGCCACTGCGCGCTTTGCCTCCTGCTGTCCGACGATATAGCGATCCAGTTCGGCAACGATTTGGCGAGGCGTCAGTTCCTCTATGGGCAAGTTCATTAGTGAGAACTTACCCGCCTTCTGGCCAACATCCGCCGGACGCAGTGTCAGATAGCAAAAGGAATTGCCTTAGAGAACGGGCCGTTTGGTCCCCCTTTCGTGTCTACTCGGCAGATTCGTATCAAACGCCTCGATTTGCACACTATTCTATAGTTAGATGCTCACGTCTCGTCGGTACTTTGTGATTGCGCTCCTAACATGCTTGTCGGTGCTTGCCGCAGGTCAGGCAGCTCAGCGGAAGCACTTACGAAGAGTTCCCCCGCTCCCCCAAAACCGTGTTTCGTTCCAACCACTGACCAGTCCGGCGAATGGCACGATTAAGGTGGACATTCTGCCCACCCATGTCGTCAATTCGTTTTCCCCTGCGGCCGCCATCGGTGCTGGGGTCGATGAGATCGGAGCCGGAAGCTACCCAACGTTGTTCACACCATCCAATGTGTCGGCAATGGCGAGCGCGGGTTTTGGCAGTCTCTCCTACAGGCTGTACACAGAATTGAATGTCGAAGATTGGCACTGGAACCCAACTGGGATCTGGAGCGATGCCAAGAATGGCCAAGGTTATTTTGTGGGAAGCTCTGCTCTCGGAAGCCCCATTCAGCACAGCACTTGCTATCGCCTTACCCATCGAGGTTCAACGTTTGATCAGGGAGACAATTCAACATTTTCGCTGATTGATGACGGAAATGCATCAACCTATTGGAAGAGTAATCCCTATCTGACCTCGACCTATACCCACGAAGCCGATTCCCTCCACCCACAATGGATGCTTTTCATCCTTCCCGTTCCTCAAACGATCAACGCGGTGAAGATTCAGTGGGCAAATCCCTATGCAGTGAACTATTCCGTGCAGTACTGGAACGGAGATGATCCCTTGTTTGGTGCCGCGAGTGGAAGCTGGGTCACCTTTCCTGGTGGCACCGTTAACGGATCCAAGGGTGGCTCGTCGTTGGTCAAATTCTCACCAGCGGGGATTTACACACAATTTGTGCGTGTCCTGATGACCCAGTCGTCAAACACCTATGACACCCATGGGGCCTCCGATCCTCGTAACAAGATGGGGTACGCGGTCTACGAGGTTGGAATTGGATCCGTGGATTCTCAAGGAAAATTCACCGACTTTATCTCTCACTCACCGAACCAGAGCCAAACACCAGTCTACGTTTCCTCGACAGACCCTTGGCACGCGAAGTCGACTCTCAATCCCGATGCTGAACAAATCGGCCTCGATTCAATTCTGAGCGGAAATCTAGCCAAGGGTCTCCCCGCGCTTGTTCCGGTTCCAATGATTTACAGCACGCCGCAGAACGCCACCGCTGAAATTGCTTACCTGATGAAGCGCAAGTATCCAATCGTCGGTGTGGAACTCGGTGAAGAGGCGGATGGCCAGTATATGACTCCGGAGGATTACGGGGCGCTCTACATTCAATGGGCCACAGCGATTCACGCCGCGTATCCAACCCTGAAATTAGGTGGGCCGGTTACTTCATCGGAAGGAGCTGAGACCTGGCCGGACAGCAAAGGCGTCACGGATTATCTCAAGCGCTTCGTCAATTACCTTACATCCCACCACGCCATTGCATCGCTCGGGTTCGTTTCGACAGAGCACTACCCTTTCTATCAAGCGAACGTTGACTGGTCGCTTGTCCCCCAGGAAGTCGGTCAGGTGCAGTCGATGTTTACCTGGCTGGCGAATGCCAAAGTTGCCAAAACCGTGCCCCTCTACATCACAGAGGTTAACCTCAGCGCGGCTCCGGCCGAACCTATCGTCGACCTCGTCGGAGCTCTATGGCAAGCCGTATTTGTCGGCGAGTTTATGAGGCGTGGCGGCGCGGCCAGTTACTACTATCAATACTTGCCCTATCAAGTATCGAACGGCGGAACGAATTTCGGACTGATTGGGATGTTCGCTTCAGACGCAAATGATCAAGTGATCTCAAAGACATCGCAGTTCTTCTCCTCTCAGCTAATCACCAAGGAATGGTGCGTTCCTGGGAAGCTGACTCATAGAATGAACCCGACTTCGACGACGCTGACAGACAACAATGGAAATCCCGTCGTGTTGTCTTACGCCCTGACTCGTCCCGATGGTCAGAGCAGCTTGCTGATCGTGAATACAGACGCCACCGCTCACACTACAACCGTGTCCTTCTCCGATACCAAGACCCACTCCTTCACAGGCAACGTCACGCAGGCACAGTTCTCTGCCAAGAACTACACTTGGGTTCCCAACGGTGTTGATGGTCTCGCGGTGCCGGACGGCCCTTATCAGAAGTCAACGATCGCTAGTTCAGCAACCACGAAGTACACGCTTCCAGCCCACTCTATCACAGTGCTTTGCGGCAAAATTCAATGATATTTGGGGCATTAGCCCCAACCGAAACCCCCTCATATTTTCCTCATAACTCGACGGCATACTGCATCAAACTTCGGGTTGGGCCCATTCCCAGCTACGAGAACTTGAAGCTCCAAGGTTGGGGCTGGAGATGAGCATATGAGAAGGCATTGGAAGTCACTTGCATTTGGTTTGTTTGGCGTCGCCGGAATCCTTGCGGGTTTTGCGCAAGGCAATGGCGGCGGAACCATCCCCAAAGGAACCACTCGTTACAATTTCGTCGTCCCGCCCGGGTTTCCCGTTCCTGTATTGCCTCGAGATAACGTCCTCACCAATGAAGGCGTTGCTCTCGGCCAACGACTCTTCAACGAGACAAAGCTCTCTGGTAACAACACTCAATCCTGCGCAAGCTGCCATAGCCCAGCCTCAGCATTTAGTGACCAAGGCAAAGCCGTAAGCGTGGGTGCTACCGGTGCAAAGGGCACACGAAATGCCATGGCGCTATTCAACTTGGCATACCAGCACGACTTCTTCTGGGATGGCCGCGCCCCAAGCCTAAGAAACCAGGCACTTCAACCGATTCAGAATCCGGTTGAGATGAATCAGACGCTACCCAAGGCGATTGCCGCCCTGAGCGCGGACAAAACCTACGTCGCCCAGTTCGCCAAAGCATTTGGGTCAGCCGGTATCACCAGTACCCGCATCGCACTCGCACTTGAGCAATTTGAGCTCACCCTCCTGAGCGGCAACTCGAAGTTTGACCTTTCCCAGCGGGGACTGGCGAGGCTCACCGCTCAAGAGCAGAGAGGCGCTCGACTATTCCAAACACCATTCAACCCGCGCCAGAATCAGTTCGGTGCCGACTGCGCCCGATGCCACGGCAATGGTCCACTGCTAAGCAACTTTGAGTTCCGCAACAACGGGCTCGACGCCCAGCCCAAAGATCCAGGTCGCCAAGCCGTTACCGGTAGAGCATCCGACCTCGGAAAGTTCAAAACTCCTTCCCTACGCAATCTGTCGGTCACAGGACCGTACATGCATGACGGTCGCTTCGAGACGCTAGAAGACGTTGTCGCTCACTACAGCGATGGAATCCTCCCCAGTGCAACTCTCGATCCAGGACTTGCACGCCAAGCCGGAGGTGTTCACCTTAGCGCCGCCGATCAAGCCGCCCTCGTCGCGTTCCTTAAGACGCTGACCGACAACAAATATCTCAACGGCTCAAACCCGTAAGGTCGTTTCCTGAGTCAACTGCTAAGAAGCGTTGATGCGCATCACGCGCACCAACGCTTCTTAGCCTACCGATTGAGATCAAAAGTCGAAATCACCCCCAGCCCCCGTATTCGGCGGTGATCGTACAGACGCAGCAGCCGTTGGTATCGATTAAAACCTCGAGAAACACCTGTTGCATCGTTCGGGGCGTCGCCACAAACATGACGAGCCGCTCGAATGCACAAGAGCACCGGGCACTGATGCCCTCGGTGCCTCCCGACCCTGTCGGCACTCCAGTCTCTCGATAAGCTCGCCTTTAGCGGAGATATCGATTACGACCCCGAGGAACGCCGGTTGCTTCGTTCGGGACGTCGCCACAAACACGGCGAACCTCTCGAATGCACAGGAGCATCGCAGCACTGATGCCCTCTCCTTTTTTCAAAAAGGTGGAGGGTCGGGAGGGGATTATGCCGTCCCTGCGTCCCGCCCCGGTCGGGACTCCAGATCTCTGGATACGCTCGCCTATAGCGGAAATGTCGAGTCACGCCTGCGGCGCGACGCAAGTTTGTTATCGGATCAACCACTCCCCCCACCCGCCGTAAATCTCCAACATAATCCACCCATCCAAGCTAATCCTACGGCAGGCTCATGGTTCACTTCTATTTCAGTTCTCTTCGGTAGCTGGTCCGGACGCTCACACCGCTGGGTGCTGTCTTTCCCTTTCCTGACCCTGCGGGTGATTGAACGCTAGGCGGTGCCAAACTCCTACGAATCCGTCCGAAAATCCTGGACATTGCGAACGCTCTTTCCTGAGACTCGCCACCGAATTCGTCGGTCGTCAATCATCTAGTGTCTGGAAGTCGATAACCCATCACAAATCTCTTGCTTTCCTACAAATCATCTTGTATTATTGAATTAATACAATGAGTCAAAATATCGAGGAGGGCTTATGCAGCTCCACATAACGACCAGCGAGGGAGTGCCGATCTATCTTCAGATCGTCAACCAGATCAAATATATGGTTGCCTCTGGGCGCCTGAGTCCTGGTGACGAGATGCCGCCGATTCGGGTGTTGGCAGAGCAATTGGTCGTGAATCCAAACACTGTGGCGCGCGCATACCGAGAGCTAGAAGCAGCCGGAGTTGTCGAAAAGCGACGCACTGCCGGCACCTATGTTTCCGATGGCGGTTCGCCCTTAGCTCGGAAAGAGCAAATCCGCATCCTGTCCGAGCGCGTTGATGCCCTCCTCTCGGAGGCGCGGCAAATGGGAATCTCCGTCGATGAAGTTATCGAACTACTCCATTCCCGCGCATCTGACCTAAGCCCTACCTCCAACAACGAAATACGACCCGACAAGTCGCAGGACACCCTCTGATGAACCCTATCGTCGATATTCAAAACGTTACACGCAGTTTCGGACGCAAGACGGCTCTCGACAACGTGAACCTTCAACTTGAGAAAGGCACCGTGCTCGGACTCGTCGGAGAAAACGGCTCGGGCAAGACAACCCTCATCAAGCACATCCTTGGCCTCTATAAACCAGAGCGAGGAACAGTCTCAGTATTCGGAATGAATCCAGCAACGCATCCTGAGCCTGTCCTCGCCAAGATCGGATATCTGTCTGAAGAGGACATCTTGCCGGGTTGGATGCGCATTTACGAACTTCAAAGATTCATGCAGGGGTTCTATGCCACGTGGGATCAGGATTACGCCAATCAGCTCGTTCGGGAGTTCAATCTTGAGCGGGGTGCCAAGCTGAATAGCCTCTCAAAGGGCCAAAGGGCGCGTGCGGGATTGATGGCGGCCCTTGCTTACAAGCCCGAACTCCTGTTGCTTGATGAACCCTCCTCAGGGCTCGATCCGATCGTGAGGAGAGACATTCTTGGCGCAATTGTTCGAACCATCGCCGAAGAGGGCCGAACCGTCCTATTTTCATCCCATCTGCTTGGCGAAGTCGACCGCGTCGCCGACCGAGTCGCGATGATGAAGAACGGAAAGATCATCTTCTGCGATGCTTTGGATGACCTCAAGGAAACGCACCTTGAACTCACTCTCGTGCTCCCCGCACCGGTGCAAGTACCTCCTCAACTTAAAGGGGCCGTCGGCTTTGAAGGGCGTGATAAAGAGTGGTCGGTAGTGTTCAAAGGCACAGCTGAAGATGCCCACCTCCAGGCAAAGCAACTCAATGCAACGATCGTATCGCAAAGGTGCGCAAGCTTTGACGAGATATTCGTTGCCTATGCAAGGCCTACAGAAGGTGAGAAATGAGCTTGAATGCATCACGCGACTTGGTAGGAGTTGAAAGGGCAAAATCCACCGTTCGCCTGACTGTTGCTCTGTTTTGGCCTCTGTGGTTGAAACACCGGGCTGAACTACTGGGAATAGCGTTGCTCATCATCGCTACGAGGGTCAGCAGTTTTGTCCCTCAACCTTTTGTTTCCATTGCGATGGGTGTGTCCAGTCTGGGTCTCGGAATCACCTGCCTGTTGTTCATGGCAAGATTGGCAAATGGTGACTCGCCGAGCAGTCTCGGAGACGACAAGGGCTTTGGTTCAGCCTATCCAATATTTATGCTCACCCTGCCCGTCAGCGATAGGGCGATGGTCTACGTGCCGATGCTTTTCGGGGCAATTTGTTCGGCCCTCCTCTTCGCCCTTGCTGGCGTCGTATATTGGCCAGAGTTTCCACTTGTAGGCGTTGAACTTTCGTTTGTGGTCACGTGCTCGGTGACCATTTCATTACAGGGATTGGCTTGGTCGAAATTCAGGCCACGCTATGTCAAACCATGGCTCGTATGTGTTCTCATCCTGTGGTTCGTACCGCTATACATCCTTAGCAGTGTTTACCAACTCGGTCCAGCTGTCATGTTTTCGGTCTATGTGGGGTTTTCGGGCCTCAGTCTGCTCCTCTCTCCCATCGGTTTTGGCCACGCACGACACGCAAGCGGGAGCCGAGCAGATTCTTACGAGCGGGAGAAACCGATCAACATCGCGAAGGTGGTCGAACGACCCGCATTTGCTAGCCGAGCGCGGACACTCGACTGGATGTTGTGGAAACGCCATGGGCAATTCTTGCCCATCGTAGGTTTGGGTTGGTGTGTTGTGTTCCTCATTGTCGGCACAGTCATTCGCACGCGCGAGGCGATGGGTGGTGACCACCCCCAAGGTGTCACGAGTAACGTCTTGACCTTCTTTGATTACATGATCGTGGCCGCCTTTCTCGTCGGCGCGATACCTAGAAAGTCAGACCTTTTTCGGTCTGATTTCTTCCTTCATCCGTTCACCTCCACTCGCCCCCTGTCAGGGGCCAACTTCATCGGGTCAATCATACGCACATCACTGATCGGATCTTTCCTGACGGCGATCGCTACCGCAGGTGCGATGGTTACCTCAGCATGTGTCCTGCAGGTAAATCCTGGTCCCTCGGCTCAAGACTTTCTGGACAAGGTGACGTCCTCTCCAATTCCGTATCCACTCGCTTGCCTGTTTAGCTTCTTTCTGATGTGGCTGCTCATCTGGAACGCACAAACACTGCTTTTCGCATGGGAAATTGCCGGCCGCCGTCTAGTGGTTTACACCGCACTTCTGCTCTTCACTGCAGTGGGTGCCTATGTTTGGATGTCCACCAACGCAAACGACTCTTGGGTACGTTCACACGCAGTGCCGATTGCTTGGAGTTTAGTTGCGCTGAAAATTACTACCACAGTGACATCAGCTTTCACTCTGAAAGCCAAAGAGTGGATTCCCATGAAGGCGGTTGCGGGCGGCGTTGTAGCTTGGATCGGAGCAGCTGTATTGATCTGGAAGGTATTTCCTATCATATTCACAAACCTGGTGGATGACTATTCATATCACCATCCAATCGACCCAGCCCTATGGCTGCCAATCGTCATCCTGATAACTCCACTCGCTAGGTTCTTTGTGGCTCCGATAACCTTCGAATGGAATCGGCACCGATGAAATAGAATTAGCTCAGGTTGGCCAGAGGGAATCGAACCGTCACTTGGGTGCCTTTGCCGAGTTCGCTGGTGACCGAAATGGACCCACCTGTGGATTCGACGATTCCTTTGCAGATGGCCAACCCGAGCCCGGTTCCACCCGTGTCGCTCGACCTTGCCGAGTCGGCCCGGTAGAACCGATCGAACAGGTGGGGCAGATGCTCGGCAGACACACCTTCGCCATTGTCCGCCACGGTGACAACCGCGTCTGTTCCAAGGTGCTCCACTTTGACATTGATATTTCCGTCTTCAGGTGTGTGACGGCAAGCGTTGTCGACTAGGTTCACAAACACCCGCTCGACATCTCGCTCAACCCCACGCACATAAACGTCAGGGTCTTCATCCACGTAGTTCACTGACTTCAGAGGCGACTGATGGACTTGGTCGATGGCATTCTGCACGGCAATTTTCAGGTCGAAAGGCTCTTGGGTCTTACTGACTTCACTCGATTCCGTTCGTGCAAGCAACATCAACCCCTGCACGAGTCGATTCATTCGGGTTGCCGCCGAATCCACGGCATCAACGAGCCCCCTTGTATCTTCAGACAAGGCCTTATCGGTCTTGAGCAGTCCGGTGTTTGCCTTAATCACCGCGAGCGGAGTTTTTAGTTCGTGTGAAGCATCGGCCGTAAACCGCCGCTGCTGCTTCAAAACCACTTCCAATCTCTGCAAGGTCTGCCTTTGGATTTCAAAGGCATTCTCAAGACGCGCCAGCATTCCGTTGATGGTCCCTCCCAATTGGGCGAATTCATCAGAACCCGAAACTTCGAGCCGCCCGGAAAGGTCTTCGGCACTAATCGAATCTGCCGTCGTCGAGATCTGGCGAATCGGTTGCATAACGCGCTTGATCAAAAACAAGCTCGCAACGGCAGTCAGCAAAAGCCCAAACGGGAGCAGCAACAGGAGCGTCTGGTTAAGCGTTTTCAGTGACTGGTCCACATCGCCAAGTGGATAAGGAACCTGAGCCAACCAACGGTGCCCGCCACTCTCCTTCGCAAGCTTGGTGATAATCCGCACTTTCTGACCATCGATTACCACATCAGAGAAGGCGATCCCTTGGGCAATCGCCTTCGGTATGACGGTTTTATCGTATGCCTCCATCATGTCAGGAGGCGCAAACGGTGGCCCCGGATCGACCGCGATAAAGCGGGGCCCGATGGCAAGGAGGTGGTTTCCAATCTCTTTCAATGCCTGGCGAAAAGCATTGATGCGTGGACCAGGCGGACGGTTGCCATTGTTGGGGCGATTCGGGTCGCCTCGCTGATTGTCCCCTTGGCCAGCTCCATTCGGGCCTTGCCCGCCTCCCCCATCTTGGGGTGGCCGCCCATCAGGCCCGCCACCAGGGCCAAAGTCTGGGCCTGGCCCCTGACCATCCGGACCGCGATCACCTCGACCTTCTCCTGGAGGTGGGCGCATGAACTTCGCCGCCTTCTTCTGGGCGAGGATCACATCGTCGACGCGCTTGGATAGCTCAACATCCACGTTCGACATGATCTGAGCACGGCCAGCGACTTGAACGACTCCACCCAGCAAGATAAACAGCACACCCATCACCGACACTGCGGTGAGGGTGAGCTTTCCTCGAATGCTGGTTGGGTAGAGGGTCATTTTTCGGGCCTATTCGGACTTCAGAACATAGCCGAAACCGTGAACAGTGTGGATCAACTTCTTCTCAAAAGGTGTATCAAGCTTCTTTCGGAGGGTACCAATGAAAACATCAACCGTATTAGAGAAGCTCTCTTCATCTGTCCAAACCCGCTCCTGAATCGTTTCGCGGCTCAACACTCTTCCTTCATTTGACGCCAACGCTTCAAGTAGGTCGTATTCGCGCCGTGTCAACGAGATGTGCTTGTTTGCCCTCGTAACGCTTCGGTTCTTTCGGTCGATTTCCAAATCGGCAATCCGAATAATCAAGCCCTTATTGAGTTTGTCGCGCCGAAGAAGCGCTTTGACACGGGCGACAAGCTCTGTGACCTCGAATGGCTTTGGCAAGTAGTCATCCGCCCCAAGTTCAAGCCCTTTCACCTTGTCCTCCGTCTCTTCGAGGGCGGTGAGCATCAAAATCGGCATGATCCTTCGTGCTCCACGGAGGTCGGAGAGAATATCCCAACCATTCTTGCTGGGGAGCATGACATCAAGGATGACGAGATCAAACTCTTCGTTAAGTGCGGCCTGACAACCACGGGCTCCATCGCCTTCCCAGGTGACATGCCAACCGACGTCAGTCAGCAATCTGGTGACGGCTACGGCTAAGGGACGTTCATCTTCGACGAGTAGGATTTTCATAAGCGATACCTGCGCGAGAGGCTACGTTTCAGAGCCTGAACGCAAGACATGAAGGGCACATGAAGAATGGCATTTTTAGAATTTTTCGAGATTTTTCAGCCTTCATTTTGTCTTCATGTCGCGGATGGAAACTTCTCCTCGTTGAAGCAAAGCAGACACTTTGCAGATAATCGAAGGAGATCAAGATGAAAACACACAATTGGACAGTAGCTTTCAGAAAGGCGTTCGCAACCGGTGCAGCCGTTGCCGGGATCGCCACGATGTTTGCCTTGTCTGCACAGGTTGCAAGAGCACAGGATGCTCCTCCTGCTCCACCTCAAGGCGGCGGCCAGCAGCGCGGCCCTGGCGGACCCGGCATGGGCGGACCGATGATGGGTGGCCCAAGAATGGGATTACCTCACTCGATGCAGTTGGTTAACCGACCAGACGTTAGCAAAGACTTGGGCCTGACCCAGGATCAGCGCGAGCAGATTCGCGACATCGTCGACCGAGCCCGTGAGAAGATGGGACCACCTCCAGGCGGACCTGGTGGCGAAGGCGGCCCTGGCGGTTTTGATGGCCCTCCCGGAGGTCCTCCGGGCGGCGGACAGGGTGGATTCGGTGGCCCTCCAGGTGGCGGACGCGGTGGAGATCAGGGCGGATTTGACGGTCCTCCTCCCGGTGGACCTGGCGGACAGGGTGGACCTGGTGGTCGCGGTGGCTTCGGTGGACCGGAAATGATGGCCAAGATGGATAAGGCACAAGCCGAAATCGATCATGCAATCGCCAAGGTCCTCAGCGCTTCGCAGAACAAGCGACTCAAGGAGATCAAGATTCAGCTTGCTGGTTCCAGCGCCGTTCTTGATAAGCAGATTCAGAGCGAAATCGGAATCACAAGCGATCAGAAAGCTCAGCTCGAAAAGATCGCGAAGTCTCAACGGCTGAAGATGGGGCCTCCTCCCGGCGGCGGACCTGGTGGTCCCGGCGGTGAAGGCGGACCTGGCGGATTTGATGGCCCTCCAGGAGGTCCTCCAGGTGGTGGACGCGGCGGCGATCAAGGCGGATTTGACGGCCCTCCTCCAGGCGGCCCCGGCGGGCAAGGCGGTAGAGGGGACTTTGGCGGCCCAGGTGGACCGGGCGGCCCCGGTGGCCCAGGCGGACCTCAGATGGAGAAAGCCAAAAAGGAGCTAAACAAGGCGATCGATGCAATCTTGACGAGCGACCAGAAAGATGCCCTCAAGAAAATGGCAGGCACAAAGGTCTTCGTTGAAGAGAAGCGACCGCAGCGCGGTGGCCCAGGTGGACAAGGCGGCCCAGGACGAGGCGGTCCGGGACGCGGCGGCCCTGGCGGCGGCGAGGATCGTCAAGGCGACGACATCTAAAACGCTCGATCGATCAATAGCGATGGCTGCGAGGTGATTTCCTCGCAGCCATCGCTATTTACGGCATCCCTTTCGTCCGGACTTGTCTCCCTGTAATCGCATCAATCAGCATTGCGTTGCTACCACCTTGGATGGCATAGCCAACGTCTCTTGACTGCATGAACGGAATACGCCAAACGAGGTGAGCTACCTTTTGCCCGTCTTCAAGATAGTAACCAAGTGTTGGATGGTCGATCAGCTTGTACGTTGTGAGCCAACTATGCCGGGTGTATTCCCCTGGTGCAATCACTGTTTCAAAGATATGCTGAAAACTTTTGACGGCGTCTCCTTGGGACACTGCCGGTGGCCGGGAATCGACCGGTGGCGGATTTTCTGTCACGTTCAAAGCCAGAAAGCTCATGTCAGGAACATGAAATGTGATCCGATAACCATACCTCTGGGAGGTCGATACAAACGGATACCCGTTGCGGAGAATGCTGAAGTCAGCTTGAGCAAGCTTGTTCTGGTCCACCAAAATCGCATTTAGGCGCACATGTTCGTTCCCGTAGATGCGAGCAGCCCAGCCTCGAACGACTTGCTCGATTCGCTTATCTGCCAATGGTTTCGCCTGGAACCCAAGGTAGCCGGTGCTCTCATTTCCCCGATAGAGGAACGAGATCCGATCTGAATTAGGTTGGAAATAGGCCGTGTAGATTAATTTGTGCCGATCGGAAACGGAGGCTTGGCCACCAAATCTATCGTTAAATTGGCCGATATTAAGTTCCTGCAACCGAAAGGGGCCAGGCACGCCAAATCCCCTCAAGATCGACTTAAGTGTTTCGACCTTACTGGTGCCATCTGTCCGCGCGGTCAACACGGATATGGGAAGCAAATACGGAAGAAGAATCATAAGTGCCCCTATCCCATCCCTGGATCATCTGGCGCAATGAGTTCGCCGGTAACGGCATCAACATACATCCGGATAATCCCTGCCTCTGTGCTTGGATTGTTCATGAAATGAGTCCAAACATGGGCTTGGTAAACAAGCCTCGCCTTTCGTTCCTTCTCGAACTTAAAGTATCCAAGCTCGACAACTTCCGATGGACGCCAATTGCCCTGAGGACCATACATCGAGGCAACCCCCATTCCATGAATGTAGTGGGTCTTGGCCCAGTGCCGAAGCATCGAAGCTGCTTTTGCCGAACTGATCTTCGGTTCGCTTGCCACGACGCTGGGAGTAACGGAAGGGCGCGAAAAATACGTCAACTCGCCTCGATCCACATTGAGATCTACTCGATAGCCATACGTTGGATTCAGATTAAAGAACTTGTGCCCGTTCACAGTTACGTCGAAATAGCACATCACGTCCGACCCCGATTGCCCAGTCGGTAGCGGGCGAAATTCATAGGCTCCTGTTGGATGGGCTGCCATCAAAAAGCGCTTCGCCATCGGAATAATCCTTGAATCCTTCAGGTTGACGTTAGCCCGAATCCAGGTTGCCGCAGAGGGTTGAGCGTTTCGGCTCCCACGAACCGAGCGAGATACACCAGAGTTGACTTGAGTGGGTGGAGGCGACACGACTTGGAACAACTGAATCTCTCCAGTGGGGGCGACATAGGAGTTCAGGCTCCGGTGATCGGAAATGCTAAACCCAATCGCGAAGTACTTACCAGATCCAAATCTCCATCGCTCGCCGTCAATCTTGCTCAAACTTGAGAGATCAAGCTTGCCTCGAATACCAACCTCACGCGCAAACTTTTGAACAATTTGCACCGCGTCTTCACCATCAATTTCCTGTAGAGCAGGACTACCGCCCATGGACAATGATAAATAGATCGCGAATCCAACCATACAACTTATATGTGTATCTATGGCGGGAAATCGTTCTCGTGAAATCGTATTTTGAATTCCATTTCACTCCTCTCGGAGTTGCCTTCTTTTCAGATAAGCCCAACAAATAAGGGCAGCCCCACCAAGGAACCCAACGATATAGCTGGCGTTGTGGGCGAAGAGATCGGCAGAGAACCTCGATTGCATTTCAGGAGTGAGGTCTGCAATCGGGGGATATATCAGCTTGCCGACGTATACGCCACTTACGAAGCCCAACAAACCGGCGCCCAGAGCAGCCATGGCCATTGCGCTGAAGAGCAAACCCAAGGGCCGATTCAGTTCGCGAATGCCTAACCGAGGTCCGGTTCCCGAAGCACAGACCATGCCTAAGACAACGCCAAGCATGGCTCCAACCCACCATGTCGCGATGATTCCCCAGCAGAAAGCCACAATTGTCGGGTCATCCGGCAGTCCCAACTTTGGATGGAATTCCGTGAAGTAAGGCAGGCAGATCCTGGCTGTAACCTGATCGTGCAGGATGCCGTAAACGCATGCAAGGAGGATGCACCAGAAGGTGATCTTGAAAACCTCGAAGTACGGATGCCGTTGGCGCTCCATCAGCGGGAAATTACCCGGACTTAGTCATCAGAGAGCTTCTTTTTAACCATGACTCCGGTCGACCCTTTACTCGCCACAAGCTGCTGCCCATCATCGCTGATTGTAAACACCGCATCTTTTCCGAGTGGGTTTCCGCCCCCGACATAGCCAAGGCTCACGTCATTACCAGACACGCTCCAACTGCCGCCCAGCTTCTCGACGGTAGGAGACTTTTTGTCAAGGGCACCCCATGTCTGATCCGCATCGAAGTGGACGGTGTACTTGCCCCACTCCCAGATCCCCACGACATCGTTCGTCCGATTCTTACAGCCCGTGGTCAAAAGCGAGGCAAAGAAACACGCGCATAAGACAAAGTACTGCCTCAGCACGGAATTCCTATCAGCCACGCGATTAACGACCATCTGCATAAGATGGACGATTGAGGGCTCAGAAAGAACGCCACACCTTTGGGTGACAGCCGAGAGCCGCAGTCGCGGTAGGTCTTGAAAGGCTACTTTGTCGTCGTCATCAGTGGTATCCGGCTCCTATGGAACCAAAGAACCTAACCCCATTTTGGGGGCGACAGAGCGGGCCGTCCAAGACCGATAACCCTCGCTCACACGGGAGCAACGCGCCACCGATGGCCTCACCAGCGTCTGAGCGGGGGCTCTGGTGGGGGAAATCCGGTCAAAAAGCGCGTCGCGACGGAGTCGTGACACCATATTCCGTAGGCACGTTTGAGATCGAAAACTTTCGAATAAACGGGAGCGCCGCGCTACCGATGGCCTCTCCAGCGTCCGAGGAGCTGTAAAAGAATGGTTTCTTAACGCATTGAATTTGCGTTTTCTTCCTGTTCTGGTCGCTTCTTGCGGCCTGTGTAATTCGTCTTCTCCTTGTGACAGGCTACAAGGATCATCCTCCACTAGCT
>CAILEM010000119.1 GCA_903833215.1 uncultured Armatimonadota bacterium | reverse complement strand
CTGGTGAACTCTCAAACGACAAAGCTCTTCGGCTATCTGGCCGATGACCTTCAGCCGCAAGTTGTCGAAATCCTCGTCCCCGAGCGATTTCGCACCGCTCATGTCGGTAACCGCGACCAGTTTTCTTCCGAACCTCACACCTGACATGGACCCCAAATACTAGACACAGACTCCATGATTAAAATGGAGATTAAGAAGTCTAATCCTAACGTATATGCCAGGCGGACGATTTGCCCCCATTGATCCCACAAAGAAACAAAAAATATTAGACCGAGTTAGGCTAGGAACTGAACCCATTGCCCAGATTGCCAGAGAATTTGGTATTTCAGATTCAACCATTCACGGCTGGCTCGAAAAGAAAGTGAGCCAAGCACCAGATCGGGTGGCCTCTGAGCTACAGCGATTGCGGCGTGAAAACGCTGAACTCTACGAAATACTAGGCCGTTTTGCTGTAGATGCAGAGCGGACGAAAAAAAAGAACGGTGGCTTCTGAGTCACTCACCAAGAAACGTACTGCCGAACTGTTGGGAGTTTCTCGCTCTTCCCTCTACTACATCCCAAAACAGCCAACCAAAGATGAACAGTTCAGAGATGAAATACTCCAGGTTTTAAACAACCACAAAGACTGCGGTACTCGCCGCATTGCCTGGGAGTTAGGTATTAACCGAAAACATGCGCAACGGGTGATGCGCATGTTAAGCCTGATACAACCGAGGAAGCGAAAGAGGAAATTCAAGAACCAGCATACTGAGCCAACCTTCTTGGTTGAAAACCACCTCGTACGGATCTGTCCCAGATTTCCGGGTGTTGTTTGGCAAACTGATTTCACCTACCTCATATACAAAGGGAGAACCCTCTACTTTGCAACGGTTGTTGACCGAGTGAGCAGAGAAGTTCTTGGTGAGCATCTCGCTAACTTGCTTTCAAGGGTGAATACAAGGTGGATATCATGGTTTCTCACCCACTTTTGGTGCGTTGCATACGCCGCCGTACGCGAAAATGGATGTCTCGACTTCGCCGGGATCGTTAAGATGGCTGACCCCACATCCTGGCCTACTGCAGTGTCGAAATGTGAAAGGCCAGAGACTGTATACCTTCGGCATAGTTGTCGAGAGGCGTTTCTCAGCCCCGGCTACAGCCGTCGGCGACTCAAGCCTTGGCTTTTTGGAGAGGGTCGCCGTTGGCGAACTGGATGGGTAATCACCCACATCAATCCGCCGCCACCATCGTGCGTAACCTCTCCGCATCTCGGGCAGGAGAATTTCCGAAGAGGCGTTTGTAGTCGCGGCTGAAGTGTGACGCGTCGTCGTACCCCACGCGGTACCCGGCGCTGGCGGCGTCGAGGTTCTCGCCGAGCATCAGGCGCCGCGCCTCTTGCAGCCGGATCTGTTTTTGAAACTGAAGCGGACTCATGTCGGTGACCGCCTTGAAATGGTGATGAAATCCGGACGAACTCATCCCAAGGTCCTTGGCGAGAGCTTCGATGCTGAGCGGCTGATCGAAGTCGTTCCGAAGTCGCTCCAAGGCTTGCGAGATGCGGTCAGAGTGCCCGCCGTGCAAAGACAGGTGACGCAGACGAACGCCCTGCTCGCCGATCAAAAGGCGAAGTACAAGTTCAGCTCTTACGACAGGTATGAGGACCCGCGATTCGGTAGGAGGCAGCAAGAGGCGAAGAAGTCGGACGGTAGTGTCTAGGAGGCCCGAGTCAAGCGGACTCACGATCACAGCCCGCGCATCCGATTGGCCACTCGGAGCGGGAAGGCCGGCCTCGATCATCGCTGAACCGACTTCCTTAGGATCAATCTCCACACGAAGCGCAAGGTACGGTCGGTCCTTCGATGCATCGACAACTCGACCAGTAACGGGCACCTCAATAGTGGTCAGCAGATACTTCTCGATGTCATACCGGTAAACACTTTCGCCGAGATACACCTCCTTCGCACCCTGCGCGATGACGCAGAAGCAAGGCTTCGCAACCGCATGAATGCGATCGGTGGGAGCCGATGCTCGGGTCAGTCGAAGACCCGAGATGGGCTCAATGATGCCGTCATTGGGAACAAGCGATGAAATCAACTCGGCTAACTCAGCACGGTCCTCTTGCTGCCTTCGATCGATGCGCTCGCTCATATTCATCATGATGAACTCTCTTGTCGTCCCTAAGCCAATCTTCGAAACGTAATAGAGGAATTGACAATATTCTCGGAAGTTCATTCTATCGTTTTGAGAAAAGGCAAGCATAGAATTTAGACAGAAATAGCTGAATGCCAAATTCGTGTGTTGTGGAGATATTGGAATTTCATTCAACCCAAGTGCCGCGAAGAATTAGACGTCTAGCGGTAACAAGCACACAAAACACTAAATCACGAAGAAGGAAACTATGGAAACAAGAAAACTCGGAAACAGCGGATTGGAAGTCTCGGCGATTGGCCTTGGCTGCATGCGTATGACGTTCGGTGACAAGCCGATTGGTGATCATCAGGAGATGGTCTCATTCCTACATGAAGCGGTGGACCGCGGCGTCACATTCTTCGACACAGCGGAAGTGTATGGTCCGTTCACCAACGAACTGCTCGTCGGTGAGGCACTGGAGCCATACAAGGGGAAGGTCGTGATCGCAACCAAGTTCGGCTTCAACCTGAACCCCGATGGCAGTGCTGGGTGGCAAGGACTGAATAGCCGACCCGAGCGCATTCGCCAGGTCGCCGAGGAGTCACTGAAGCGATTGCGCGTGGATGCGATCGACCTGTTCTATCAGCATCGTCCCGATCCAGAAGTGTCCATCGAAGACGTCGCTGGAGCCGTCAAGGAACTCATTCAAGAAGGGAAAGTCAAGCACTTTGGCCTGAGCGAATCGAGCGCAGACATTATCCGAAGAGCCCATGCCGTGCAGCCGGTGACGGCTATTCAAAGCGAGTACTCGCTTTGGTGGCGCAACGTCGAGGCAGATATCCTGCCGACATGCGAAGAACTCGGAATCGGATTTGTGCCCTACAGTCCACTTGGTCGCGGCTTTCTCACCGGCAAAGTCGACGAGAATACGACATTCGATAGCTCCGACATCCGAAGCAAGAACCCACGCTTTACACCCGAAGCGATCAAAGCCAATCGCGCAGTGATAGATCTCCTTGAGCGGATCGCCGCGGAAAAGAAGGGGACACCCGCGCAGATCGCTCTTGCCTGGCTACTCACCCAGAAGCCCTGGATCGTGCCCATCCCTGGAAGCCGAAAGATCGAACGGCTTGACGAAAACCTGGGAGCTTCAAGCATCGAACTTTCTTCAGATGACTTGAGTGAGATCAACCAAGCTATCTCAAACATCACCGTCGTCGGGGATCGTTACTGAGGTTCGGCAAGGAGAAACAACGATGGAAATCAAGAGAAATGGCTCGCAACCCTCAGTGAGGGGACCGGAAGATTGGTTCACCGGCACCGTGCGTATTGACATGCCGTTCCAGGGCGAGGAACCCGCCCGAGTCGGAGGCGCAATCGTGACCTTCGAGCCAGGGGCTCGTACCGCCTGGCACACTCACCCCCTCGGGCAAACCTTGTTCGTCGTCTCAGGCGAAGGGCGAATACAGAAAGAAGGCGGACCGGTCGAAGATATTCGCCCTGGCGACATCGTCTGGTTTGCACCTGGCGAGAAGCACTGGCACGGCGCAAGCCCGACCGCCGCCATGACCCACCTTGCCGTCGCGGAAAAGCTCGACGGCAAGGTTGTCGACTGGCTGGAGAAGGTCAGTGACGATGAGTACGGGGCACTTTAGCAAACCCTCGTTGCCTAGGGTTGATAACAGACGTTCGGCAACGTTAGTAGGTATTCTGCCCGACAATGAGTACGCTCTACGAAGCAATAGGTGGATTTGACAAAGTTCTTGCCCTGACGCACCGATGGCACGAGTTGTGCCTCCAAGATCCGGAGGCAGCACATCCGTTTGAGCACGGAGTGCACCCGTACCACAGCGAGCGGCTTGCTGCTTATCTATCAGAGGCATTCGGTGGTCCCAAGTTGTACTCAGCGGGATATGGCGACGAGACCTACGTTCAGCAACTTCATTCATGCAACGGCGTCCATATCGAACTCGATGAAGCCTGCCTAGCCGCGTTCGACCAAGCTCTCGCCGATGTCAACATCACCGGCGCGCCCGCCGCCCGAGCCTCCGCCTACTTCCGTCGGGCGACGGAAGGGCAGAGGGTTTGGGGCGAACATGGCACTCAAGTGCCAACCGGACTGCCCTTCAATCACGCTGAATAGCGATTGGATGCCTAGAAAGCTTCGAACACCAACACCGACTTTGTGAGGTCATCGCTGGTGACATAGACACGCCCGTTCTTGCCAAATGCGACATCGGTTGCCATATGGCCAAGCCCACCAGCTAGCGACGAATCTGCTTCAGGTGAAGTTCGCCCCCCACGTCCGAAACTCCTGATGAAACGTCCGTTGCGATCGAACACGGAAATGCGAGGCGCCACTGCGGGATCGATATGAAACTCTTCGCATAACCAGGCGTTTCCAGCACTGTCAATGCGTACGTTCCGAGCTTGCTCGTTCAGCACGACAGCACCGAGGGCAGGATTGTGTCCAGTTGCGATAACGGTTTTTGCTTTGAGGTCGGGAGCAAAGCGAACAAGGCCCTCCTTGCAGGCGACCCAAAGTCGACCATCCGCATCCACATCAAAGCCCGCGTAACCTTCGAAATAGGCGCCCGCGTTGTCACAAGTGAGTAGTTTTTTAGCGCCGGAATATTTGTGGATGCTCGATGAGTGTTCCACCCAAAGGTTTCCTTCCCGGTCATAACGCGTTGCATGTGCCCAGTTGCCAAACCCCTCTTCCCCTGGAGGAAACTTGCCTTGGGGAGTGCCCGTCTTGGAGAAGGCGAGAACTCCGTTGGAGTTCAAGGGGGTAATTGTCCACTCATCGGTTTTGGGGTTGACGGAGTGGTAGATGAACGGCTGCTCACCGACCGAGTAGACGGTCTGTTGGTTTTCGCCCTCGGCATCAAAGCGAAACAGATTGGGGGTGTTCCCAGCGGAGATGAGGAGGGAACCGTCCTTGGCAACGTGGATCGACTTCGGCGCCATCTGACCCTTCGAGCTACCGAACGCTTTGATAAAACGTAGTCCCGATAGTACGAATTTGACATCCACCGCGATTGTTTCTGGCTTAATTGAAACGCCTGAGACCTGCATTGGAATTGGATCAGCCGTCTCGGCGGTCGCAAGGTCGCCAAAATACGGCGGCGCCGTCGACTTTGCGCTCTGGGAGCGGACAAGTTGGATATCTTTCCCATCTTTGTCCTTAGCGCGGTAGGTTTCTGCAACACCCGAATGATCGAATCGCACTCCTTCGATAGGGCTTCCCGAGGTGTTCTTAATCGCGGCACGAAAGGTGATGTTGCCCTCGGAATATTTCAGGTCTTCAAGTGCCAGGTGAACCGCGGTAGGGAGGCCAGTCCCGGAGACGTCGAACTCGTTTGGACCGATATTTCCCTGCTTGTCGATCTTTAAATGGATCGCTAGTCCGTTTGAAACCGGGGCGAAAGCGGCACCTTTACTCAATATCTGGGAGAGAACCCCTGCTTGGTAAAAATTCTCGGACAGATTGCTTCTATTCGATAGGCAAGCCAGGGCCATTGCAAACAAAATCATAAGGAAAAAAAGGTAATCGATTCAGCCTTTTCTGTCAAGTTGACTCTGTTGTAGAACTGACCGAATGGTGAGATCCATTGGGTGGTCCGAATCCAAATTGGGCAGCCGTCGGATTTGAGACGAATAGGTCAACCTAACCCATCTTTAACTGCAGAGGTCATGGCTCCTATAAAGCGATCTAGTTCGGGAAGAGAAGTAAATATCTGAGGAGTAATGCGTATTCCTTCGAAGGAGCCCACCTTGGTTGTCGTTACAAATATTTTGTGCTTCGACATGAGCCAAGTCGCGAGAGTTCCCGCTTGAATATTCGGTAAGCGGACGGCAAGAAGTGCACGGCCAAGTTCAGGGGATAGTGCGGACCCAAATTCCAGTCCGGGGATCTTTTTTAGTGCGTCGCTAAGGTATTTCCGCAAATAGACCAGCCGCGCTGATTTGCGCTCTTGTCCGATCGCCTCGTGTGCATCGAGTGCTTCCAGGACGGCAAGTAAGATTCCAGAGTTGCGCGTACCGAACTGTTCGAACTTGCGAATGTCTTTATCCAGGCTTTCGTCCGCGGGATTGAGGGGCCAGATATTTGGGATATGGTCTTTCCGAACGTAGAGGAAGCCGGATCCGGTTGGACCAAGAATCCATTTATGCAGGCAGCATGCGTAGAAGTCGCTTCCGACAGAAGCCGCAGTATCCGGTAATTGGCCAATAGCATGTGCTCCATCCACCAGAGTCAAAGTTCCTATCCCGCGGAATTGGTCAACAATTTCCTTCGCTGGAAAGACGGTCCCATTGAGGTATCCGACCCGAGGAATGCAGACGAGCTTGGGCTTCAAGGTTAAAGCACTGGACAAAGAGGCCAAAATCGCATCTGTCGACGGTGGGATCTCGGGAACAGTCAAGACTTTCGGGGTTATTCTGTCTCTTCGTTCACGCTGCTTGATCGCTGTGATAATTCTCGGATAGTCCTGATTCGTTGTGACCACCACGTCTCCCTGAACCATTGGGGTGCCCATGACGGCGGTGAACAGGCCCTGGCTGGCATTTGGCATCACCGCGATCTCGTCAGGTGATGCTTTGAACAGTTTTGCGAGTCGCTTGCGAACTTCCTCGATACGCGGCTCTTGCTTCCGGTAAATGTAGTACGCAGGGGCTTTAGCCGCTTGATCCATATACGCCTGTTCTGCCGCCCGTACTGATCGAGGCGCCGGGCAGATGCCTCCGTTGTTGAGATACAGAAAGGACTCTTCGATATCAAATGCGGCGCGCACCTTCGTCCAGTACCCTTCGTCTTTCGCGATATCTTCGGGTGACAGCCATAACGAAGGCTCTATCGAAATGAGCTTGGAGATAGTGTCATTTCGGAATGTTGCGACAGCCGCCGCAGATCCAACGATAAAATGGCGACGAGACAGCATTCCAAATTCTACAGGGTTTTGGCCATTTGAAGTCTTGACCTACTTCCGTAGTTATGCCCCAACCCTGTAATATTTCTGGATGCTCGCTATTGCCGCAGCCTATACGTTTCTGACTAGCTCAGCCGCGCTATCGTCGCTACCAACTCCTTTGCCCATGCCGAATGGGATTGGGATAGACCCTGCTGATGTTTTGGCCCAAAAGGTGGCTGAGCACCAGGCAGATGCAGGCTCGGCTCTTATTGCGGCGTTACAGGCGAGCGGCTTTACGATTATTGGCCGAGGGAAACAAGTCATTGTCGCTCCCGTTAAGGGCAAAGGATGTGGGATTGCCCTAGATGAGAATGAAGTTCTTTCGATGGTGAATGCTCGAAAGGATGGGCCCGGAGTCCATTTCAAGACAGTTAGCGATACCCTCAGCGTGCTGCTCGGCCAAGACAAACTTCAGACAATTCACGCGAATATCGTCGATGGATGGCGTGATGCTTTAAAGCGCCAGGTGCCGGAAATGGCCTTTTTGGCGCGCTTTCTTGACGATTTGAGTGTCCATGGCGAAGGTCACTGGAGTATTTGGGGACCTGCATCGATTCAGGGGCAAAACATTCAGGGACCTGGAAGCTCTTATTTCTCTAATTCACCTCTATCGACGATGAAGGGAGTCTCAGGTCGCTTCGATGCCATTCAAGCATATAGCAATTCGATGATGGCGGAACTGACCCCAAAGCTGTCAGATCCGAAGCTTTCCGTTCAGGATAGGCTTTCGGTAATCCAAGCCATGGAGCCGATTCAAACGCTTCAGGGTCAAGTCGTGGAGGCGAGTGCTCTCGGCCAATTGGCGTCTCAAGATCCATCGGATGTGCGGATATACAAGGACAATCCCATTTCGATGATCCAGTTGGTGCTCCTCAATCGACGGATCTACGGCGATGTTTACGCAGCAATGAAAAAGAAGCACGAGGCAACCCTATATGTCTCGACGAATCCTGTCGGGTTCGATGATCGAGACTATTCGGGCACGATCATGGATGCCGACGCAGCATATGCCAGTTCTGTTTTTAACCAATTTGTCACGACGACAGAGAATATCGGAAAAAACGGAGTGATGGGGATGGACGTCGCAAACACCGTCGGAGCGTGGTCCAAGATCGTTTCGTCTTTCCTCAACTTGGAAATAACAGTGGAGCCATCACCAGTCGAACTCCAAAGGCGCAAAGACAAGACTCCAAGCGCCAGCCAAGTCCTTACGACGACTGTTAAGATCAACATGCCGTACAACCCGGATTCGGACCTGGCTAAGTCCGCACGTGCCATTAGTTGGGGACTAGGCGCTGACCTCTCCGTCCCAGATCACGGTGCTGTCGCCGGCGCTGAGGTGAACTGGCACATCAACGAGCCCGGAGATGTTCTTGATAGAGCTGCGCAGTTTGTCAGTCCTGGGAATGCTGGCGATGGCCAGGTTAAGTCGACGAATCAAACAGATAATGATGGGAAGTGCACCATCGGAGTCCAAGCTTCTGGGCAGAGGGTTGTTAAGCCTGAAAACTCAATTCCCTTTGATCGCAAGATGATGGTCGAAGTTGAGGTGAAGCTAAAGGGGGCGAACATCTATCAGGATACAGTGGACGCATTTGCTGCGGTTGCAGGAGTAGCAACTTCCAACTCGGGTGACCTACCTGCTCTGCTTAAGACGACCCTGCCGGACATGCTTAATCGCACATCGCTATTCTCAACCAAGACATTTCGGATGAAGGTTCACGACTGGACCACACCACTTTACGAAGGCACCTTTACACTACAGATCAAGGGGCACGCAGATAGCCACCTTCCTGGTGACACTGAAAGTTGGGATATAGATCGAAGTGCCAAGGGAAAGATTTATTCAATTTATCGAGGAACGACCCTCAAGGACAACCTTTCTTCTGAAGGACGCGGCGCGTACTATTTCCAGATTGAGGATCTTCACGACGTCAACATCAAAGATTCTCTCACTCACCAATTCCCTCCTCCAGACGCTTGTGCAGACAAGAAAGTGATGTGGAACGAATCGCTGAAGATCAATGGTCCGGTGGTTCGGATGGGAAGTCCTTACGAACTACAAGCCGGCTCCTTCATGCTGCAATCAGAACACAAGAACGGGGCTAGCGGCGTTGATAAGCTACGCATCAACGGATCTCTTAAGTGGAGCCTTCCCTGTAAGTATGTGCGCACGCTAACGAATAGCCCAGGAGATTCGGGCATTCAGTATATGGATATGCCAATCGAGTTCACTGATACGATGCCTCCTCACCCTCAATCACTCAACGGTACAGGGTTGCAGACTCAAGATGTCATTCTCGCGGGCCTGAAAGGCAAAATCCGGGCTGAACTCAAATGGGAACTACACCGCGTTAACCCATCGGCTGGGAAGTAGGAGAACGATAGTTACCAGCGACTCATCCGATCGGTACAGTCCACGAAACTAGCACGGGCCGAAAAGGGTGAAGGCCGCAACACGGCCTTCACACTAATGTTCGTTGCCAGGTAAATATCATCGGCGAGCAAGGGGCCCGCGCCCCAACTCTCCCGGAGGTCCATCAATGGGCTATTTCTTGACGGTGAATTGTTGAACAAAACTGTCTGAACCTTCGGCGAAGGCGACCCATAGTGCGTGTGTTTTGGGATCGATGGCGACTCGATGGCAGTCTTTGGCGACGGGAGCCGAGCCGATGACAGTGCCGGTGTTTCCTGAGATTTGGACGACCTGGATCTTGGATTCGCCTGGGATATAGACACGTTGTAGGGTCGGATCATAAGCGATCTGATCGCTACCTTTGACGACCTCAACGGTGCTCAGCAACTTGCCATTGTTGGCATCAAGAACCACTAGCTTTCCGTTCTTGCCAGCCACAAAGACACGGCCCATCTTGCGGTCGATGGCCAAACCATGTGGGCTTGTCAGTCCACCGAGTTTCCACTCGTCGACGACCTTTTTGCTACCTGGATTGATGACCTGCACCGTGCTGGACGACTTGATCGCCTGGAAAATCCGGTCTCGGGTTGAGTCGTATTCCATATACTCTGGCGCTTCTTTGATCTCTACCGTCGCTGTCAGTTTCATCGTCGCCGGATTGACCACCCAGAGGCTGGTGCCATCGTCGTTGTCAACGTACAAAACACCGCGCTTCGCATCGTACTGAGTGCAATCGGCAGGTCCGGAGAGGTCGAGCGAACCTGTTGTCGACCAAGTCTTTGTATCGACTCGAACGAGCTTCTTGCCTGGTCCGCCCGCAAATACGTATTTGCCCTTCGCATCGGCACAGATGCCATTGCACTCTGTCCCAACGGCGACATCTTTGACACCCTTCGTGTCCAGGTTGATGACGGTGAATGAGGACTTGCCTGGGTGGCATGCAAACACCAATCGATTGATGGGATCGACATTCATGAAGTCGAAGTGACCCGCCCCGCCGGGGACAACAATTGGTGCCTCCGCAGAAATAACGTCCCGTGGTGCCGACATGGCAAAGGAAAAGGCAATAGCGAGTTCAATAATCATAGGATTCCCTACGCTCTGATGCGTTCCTTGCCAGTCTACTTGTCTGTGATTCCCCCAACCTTTCAATTACGCTAACAGTGGGGAATTGCTTTACACCCCTTTAACCTAATCAGGTTGGCAAAATAGGGACCTCTGCGTGGATGTCAAACCCCGTAGAATCTAAACGCAACACGATCTGTTTGAGTTAACGCTTCGTATATCGAAAAGAAAAATGGAAAAAGCAGAGAGCATACAGAGTCGAGAGCAGCGAATCGTGAAGTTGACGATCGAGTGTGTTGACCTCCCCCAGCAAAACTGGGATGGACACCGCGAGATTTGGCTTGGGATTCAACAGGGAAAAGACGTGGTTCAGGAGGTCAAGCTTCCCGTTGAAACTGCCTCCTTCAGATGTGAACTCCGGGTGGGAAATGATTCATCCCAAGGTTCTCCTAATTTCTTAGGGCCGTGCGCGCAAGGCACTGTCCAGGATCGATTCGTTTACCTCTGTTGGGGGTATCGACACCTAGGCATGTGGGCTGGTTTTCGCCGAGCGAAGCTACCGCTCGGACACCTGACGTGGGTAAATATTGAAGATAATCAGGTCCATGTAACCGTTCGATGCACGGATCCAAAAGGTGGCCCAATTTGCGCCACCGTGCGTGATGAATTTGTCAGCTGGTCTTCTTTACAGTAAGTCGGAACTGCAACTTCTCGATGTACTTTGACGAGCCGATGGAGTGTCAAAATCGGCGGTAAATTGAAGGTTGCAGGTAACGTGCTCAAGTCGCCCTATGAATCTTCTCAGTGGATTTGGATTTGCGATGCTTGCGCTTCAATCGCACGTATGGAAAAGTTCTCAGTACGGTGATCTGGCTCTGGTGCCATTCCAAAGCGCACCCTTTCCTCACGCGAGCCGTGAACATGGTTATCAAGCGGGGAAGACCTTTTTTCCCCGGGATCCGCACTACATTGACTCGACGGTAGGAGTGTTTGTCCCGAAGGGGTTCAAGCCAAGTAAGAGTGTCAACTTCGTCGTTCACTTCCACGGACACAACAATCACGTTCAGCAAGTGTTTGAGCAGTTCGACCTCGCGAGACAGATGGCGATGAGCGGGTTGAACGCTGTGCTGCTGGTCCCTCAAGGGCCCAAGGATGTTCCCGATTCCACCGACGGAAAGCTCCAGTACGACAAAGGATCCCTGACCGCGCTTCTCAACGAAGCGATCAAATTCCTTGTCAAGGAGGGTCGCGTGCCCGCTGTCTCAGAACTTGGGCACATTGCGTTGACCGCCCACAGCGGAGGCTATCTCGTCACGACCTATATCGTCGATCGAAAGGAACTCGCTGACAAGATCACCGATGTGATCCTTTTCGACGCCACTTACGGTGGTCTCCCCGCCTTTGCCGACTATTGCGCGGCAGATCGAAATCGCAGACTCATCTCGATTTGCACCGAGCACCTTGGCCACGAAAACGCCAGGCTTATCGCGTTGCTGCAGAAGCGGCACGTACAGCCTCGAGTCCTTGTCGAGGAAGATTTGACCGACGCAGAAGTTGCGAAACGAGGGCCCTTTGTTGTCTTAACGACGACCCTGGAACACAACGACGTGATCAGTAAGCGAGATTACTTCTCAAAGTGGCTTCGGTATTGCCGATTCAAGTAAGTGGGAATCTTTTCACGCTTTACGAAGTAAATTCGACCGAGGTGGGATATTTTGAGTGAAATTGTAAAGCCGGCAATTGAGATAGTTCCCGAATCGGACTTGAAGGGTTCCAATGAGTGGTTGCGCACAGAACTTCATGCCCTCAATGTGCGATTTATGGGTGAGTATAAGTCAGAACCCTTTAGTGTGATGGCCAAAGTTGGGGATGTGCCCGTTGGGGGAATCGCTGGATCGGTCCACCTCGGTTGGCTATCGATAGATATCACCTATATTGAGGAAAAGTACCGAGGACAAGGGTTAGGCCGGCAACTCATGGAGGCTATTGAGGAAGAGGGAAGGCGTCGCGGAGCTACCCGAGCTTATGTGGAAACAGCGAGCTTTCAAGCAGAGGGCTTCTATGCGAAGTTTGGCTATGCGGTGTACGGGCGATTCAGTGATTTCGCGCCCGGAGTGGACCGAATATTCATGCGTAAAGATCAACTCTAGGCGTGATTAATCACCTGGTTGTTCACTGAAATACGGCAACGTGCCTATAATGGGTCGCATGAAAGCCGGTGCCGTCGCCCTATCCGCATCGACGATTCTCTTGATCAGCACGGCAACCAATGGAGCCAAACTCTCGAGCGTTGACTTTGTCCACGAGACGCCAAGGCGCCGGATTACGAAAGGCGACGACATCTCTGATAGGGCGATTTCGATTCTTCAGGCCAACTGCATCAAGTGCCACGATTCCGTAAAGAAGACGGCCGGTATCGACCTCACCACCCGATCTCAAGCAATCTCAGCAAAGGTTATCAACGAAGGTTCGCTCTCAACGAGTCGCCTGCTACGTGAAGTTGTCGAGGGACGTATGCCACCGAGTGGAAAGCTCGGAGAGCAGAGCATTGAGGTCCTTCAGAAATGGGTCCTAAGTGGTGCCGCCTATCCTGCCACCAAGCTTGTCGCTACAAATCCGGCGATGCAACCCCTGTGGTCGTTCCAACCCGTTCAGCCGCAAAGAGTTCCTCAGACACCGTTCGACAAACTGGCTCATAACCCTATCGACCACTTCGTGTTTGATCGCCTCGCTGCGAATCGGCTCGCCCCCGCGCCACGTGCAGATAAACTGACTCTCCTACGACGTGTCACTATCGACCTTACAGGGCTTCCACCGACCCAGTCGGAGATCGCTACCTTTTCCAAAGACACATCGACCCATGCGTACGAGAAAGTCGTCGATCGCCTCTTGGCATCCCCGGCCTATGGCGAACGCTGGGGAAGGCACTGGCTCGACGTCGTGCGGTACGGCGAAAGCGATGGCTACGAGCGAAATATCATCCGCCCCAATGCCTGGCCGTATCGCGATTACGTCATTCGGGCGTTCAACAAAGATATCCCGTATACGCAATTCATCAGTGAACAACTCGCGGGTGACACCATCGGCAAAGGTGACCCCAATGTTGAAGTGGCGACTGGTTTCCTGGTTGCTGGCATCCACGACACGGTCGGAAACGCCACGGAAGAGGGTACTCGCCAACAACGCATCAGCGATCTTGAGGACATCACATCCACGACCAGCGCCGCCTTTCTCGGACTGACGATCGGCTGCGCACGGTGCCACGACCACAAGTTCGACCCCATCCCACAACGCGATTTCTACCGCCTCGCTTCGGTGTTCGCCGGTGTTCGATTTGGAGAGCGGACGATTATCTCCGGTCCCGCACTCTCAAAGGCTCAGGCGGCAAAGGCGGAAATTGCGAGCTTCGCTTTCCAAGCGATTAACGCCCTCAATGAACTAGACGACGCAGCAAGACCGCGAGTCCCACACACGAGTGGCCGCCCATCTGGCTTACGACCAGCCGTCAACGCTCGACGCAATGTCGATACCTTCACTCCCATCCTTGCGCGATATGTAAGGTTCACGGTGCTAGCTACCCGCGACGGTGCGGAACCCTGCCTTGATGAAATTCAGGTGAGCGGCCCGGGCAGCCATGATGACCTCGCACTTGCTTCCCATGGAGCTGTCGCGACTGCGTCTGGCGTTTTGCCTGGCTACGAGTTCCATCAGATTCGACATCTGAACGACGGCCGCCTCGGCAACGAATACAGTTGGATCAGCGACAAACGCGGAACCGGTTGGGTTCAGATCTGCTTGCCGTCGTCAAAGCTTATAGACGGCGTTGTTTGGAGCCGCGATGGAGGCGAAGTTCCGAGGTTCGATGATCGAGTTACGACGCGCTACCGAATAGAAGTCTCGCTCGATGGGACCTCATGGAAAACCGTATCTGCGGAGGGTGGCCGAGAAACAGGTGCAGCTCGCGACTATGTTCACCCAGACGAACTCCTCAAGGAGATGACTCAGGCGGAGCGCATACGTCGGAGCCGAATACAGAAGGACATTCAAGACTTACGTCGCCGATCGGAGTCCCTGACCGCCCTGAACACTGCTTATGCAGGCCAGTTCACGTCGCCCGATCCAACCTACTTGTTGCGTCGTGGAGACGTGATGCAGAGAGCGGAACTCGTTACTCCAGGGGCACTTTCTCAGGTGGCGTCTCTCGAACCAGACCTCTGCCAGGCACCGAACGACACCGACCCCGCACGACGTATCGCCCTGTCCCACTGGATTGGAAGCGAGCGAAATCCTCTCGCTGGGCGAGTGATCGTCAACCGGATCTGGCAGTATCACTTTGGCCGAGGAATCGTCGGGACGCCAAGCGATTTTGGGCGGAACGGCGAGAAGCCTTCGCACCCCGAACTTCTCGATTGGCTCGCCAACGACTTCATGGCCAACGGCTGGCGAATGAAGCGCCTCCACCGCATGATCGTCACGTCAGCTACCTACTGCCAATCCGGTGAATCAACTGGAAATGGTGCGAAAGTAGATGCGGGGAATCGATTCCTGTGGCATATGCCGTTGCGACGGATGGAGGCAGAAGCCTTGCGGGATGCCATCTTGGCCACCAGCGGAAAACTCGATCGACGAATGGGTGGACCTGGATTCCAACTCTTCAAATACAGCGAGCTGAATGTTGCCACCTACGATCCGCTCGACAAATATGGTCCTGAGACGTGGCGAAGAAGCGTGTACCGTGCCTCTGCCCGAGCCATCCGTGACGAATTGCTTGAAACCTTCGACTGCCCAGAGAGCGCCCAGCGCGAACCTCGACGCGCCACCACCACCACTGCCCTCCAAGCGCTTAGCCTGCTGAACGGTAAGTTCCTTCTCCAACAGGCCGACTTTTTCGCAGATCGTGTTAGGCGGGAAGCGGGTTCTCAGCCGAAAGCGCAGGTAGATCGAGCGTTCCAGCTTGCCTTCGGCCGAAAGCCGCTTGAAGCGGAAAGGAAAGCTGCGCAAAGGCTCGTTGCCAAGCAAGGATTGCCGACATTGTGTCGAGGATTGATGAACGCCAATGAGTTCCTTTACTTCTAAAGATCCCAATATCGACACGACTCCCTTGACTTCAGAGGGGCTCATGGATCGCCGCCAATTTCTGGGGCAGATGGGAACTGGCTTGGGCAGTATCGCGCTTGCTTGGTTGCTCGCCGATGAGGCTCGCGCTGCCACCCAATACACCTCACCTTTGGCATCGAAGTCTCCTCATTTTCCAGCTAAAGCCAAGCGAGTCATTCAGATTTTCTGTCCGGGGGCGGTAAGTCAACTCGACACGTTCGACTATAAGCCGGAACTCGTTCGCATGCACGGCCAGCCGATGCCTGGGGAAGAGAAGCTCGTTACGTTTCAGGGTGGCAATGGCGCCTTGATGAAGAGCCCCTGGGGTTGGAAACAGCATGGAAAATCTGGGAAGTGGGTCTCCGACCTGCTGCCGCACCTCGCCGAATGTGTAGATGACATCGCATTCGTCCATTCGCTCACAGCAAAGAGCAACACTCACGGGCCGGCCATGCTGCAGATGAACACTGGCTTTATCCTTGAGGGGTTTCCCAGCATGGGGGCGTGGGTTACCTACGCCCTTGGAACATCGAATCAGAATCTCCCTGCATTCGTCGCGATTCCCGACCCACGCGGGATGCCGCCCAATGGCCCTGCAAACTGGAGTGGAGGCTTTTTACCTGCGACCTATCAGGGCACGCCTTTTAGTTATGACCAGCCCATCGCGAACCTCAAATCTCCACCGAGCGGGGGCACAGGTCGCGAGCGTGAACTTCGCGAATTCTTGGATACGTTGAATCATGAGCACCTGCGTCAGCATCCTGGGCAGAACGAACTCTCGGCGCGCATCGGCGCGTACGAGCTTGCCGCGCGCATGCAATTAAGCGCGCCCGAGGCGACCGATATTTCGCGCGAGTCAAAAGAGACGCTCGCCTTTTATGGTGCAGACAGCAATGACGCGACCAAAGCTGGCTACGCGCGGAACTGCATCCTCGCCCGGAGATTGGTGGAGCGAGGAGTCCGGTTTGTCCAGGTCTATTGCGGATCGCATGCCTCCGCTGTGGATGGATTCCTTAATTGGGACGCGCACAAAACCCTGAAAAAGGACTACGAGCGGCATGCTCCGATCATGGACCAGCCGACCGCTGCGCTCATACTCGACCTTAAGCGACGCGGTCTGCTCGAAGACACCCTCGTGCTATGGACCACCGAATTCGGTCGCATGCCGACCCATCAAACCGGCAGCGAGGGGCGCGATCACAACCCGATGGGATTCACGGCGTGGATGGCCGGAGCAGGCGTCAAGGCGGGCTTTTCCTACGGGGCAACCGATGAATTTGGATATAAGGCAGTCGAAAACGTGTGTACGATCTACGACTTCCACGCCACGGTGCTCAGGTTTTTGGGCCTTGACCACAAGAAGTTGACTTACTATCACAACGGAAGCATGCGCCGACTCACAGATGTCCACGGCGAAGTGATTCGCCCGCTTCTGGCTTAGCTCTATGACCGAACGCCAAAGAGAAGTGCTATCGAATTGGTTCTTGCATTCCCGCTACCGTAGTACCGGACCTCGAGGCTGGTAGAGTGATCGTGATTTAGGAACAAGCCAGCGGAGGCGCCATAGGCAAGAGTTGGTCCACCGCTTTCTTTTCCTGCGCTAAGTTGTCCACCCAGTCCGAATTCACAGAACACGGGTAACGAAGCGCTGCCGACGATGGGTGGGTCGAGCCTGAAATTCACCAACGCAGGAAAGTTCGTGAATCTTGAATGGGCCACCACATCAAAGGACAAGGCGATAGGTAAAGGGTCGCCTTTCGTCTTGCCTGAATAGTCCTGACTATTGAGTTGGGCGTCGATTCCAGCCGCGATTCCCAATGGTCCACCGGCAGGTGACGCCGGACCTATTCGAAATGTGGTGAGAAGCGGCCCATCCGCCGCTGCGATGGACGCTAGCGAAGCGAGGCATATTGCGGAAAGGAGGATGCGACATTGCATGTTGTGCTCCAAAGCCAATTTCTATTTGAAGGCGATGAGCTTACCGACATCCTCCGTGGGTGTAATCCTGTGGCTCATGCATTAGGGACTTTTGACGTTGATGATGCACACGTTGAATCGAGGTTTTTCGGTCTTTGACTTACCGATCCGTCGGCTATTACCGGGACGTTAGCCGTTCTATTCCACAAGAGCCGGATGGCATTGATGCCCTCGCCTTTTTCTAAAAGGAGAGGGTCGGGCGAGGATTATGCGGTCCCTGCGTCCTGGCGGAGCCGGGACTCCTTATCTCTGGGAACTCTCGTCGTTACCGGGCATTTTGGAGTCACGACTGCGTCGCGACGCAATTTCGGACCGGATCACCCCCGCCCGACCCTCCGCCCGCTTCGACGCGGTGGAGGGCATCGCTGTTGCTGTGCTCCTGTGGAATCGAGAGTTTTCGGTCCTGAACTGTCCTACATCGCGCCTACCGGAGTCACGATTGCCCTCAGTCCCGAATCGATAAGTCTTCTTCGCCATCCGCAAGACTCCTACGGCTTCACATCAAACACCCGAATCGTGCTTGTTCGATAGCTGCTCACCCAAACCGAATGTCCGTCTGGAGAGACGGTGACACCTATAGGATGGGTCCGCGTTGCGTAGACATGTACCTGCTTCATCCTCGCGACATCGACCACGCCTAGCTTGCTGTCGTCGTACCGGCAAATGTAGAGTGCCGTCCCATCAGGCGATAACGCGATCGTTCGGGGTCTCTTTCCAACGTGGACGCGCGCGGTCACTTTCCGGGCCGACAAGTCCACCTTGCTGATCGTGCCGGCTAGGTTGTTGCTCACATACATGAATCGATCTTGTGGATCGATTTGGAGATGTCTTGGCGTAATACCTACTGTAATCGGTCCAATGACTCTGTGGTTTTGCTCAACATCTACCTTGAGAACCTGGGTCGAGCCCATCACTGCCAGGTAGGCCCATTTACTGTCGTGGGTGAACGCAACGCCCCGAGGAATCCTTCCTGCCCGAATGGTACGGACGACTTTGCTGGTCGCTGTGTCGATCACATTCACGGTGCCCGATTCCCAGTTCGCGACATAAAGCCACTTGCCGTTGGGGGAGACCTCAACGACTTTTGGGACCTTGCCGACCCAAACCTGGCTGATGATCTTCTGGCTGGAAAGATCAATCTGAAGCACCTTCGCCTTGTTGTAGAGCGACACCCAAAGGAATCGAGAGTCCGGAGAAAACGAACATTCGACCGGCTCGCCACCGACCGGGATCTCAGCGGTTATCTTGCGCGTGCCCGGATCGACAAGCACGACCTTATGCCCGTAAAGGCAATCCACGGCGACGACCTTGCCATCGGGTGAAAACCGAAGCGATTTAGGACCATAGGGAACAGAGAAATCGCCGACGCGAGAGAGGGTCAGCGAATCACGATTCGGCTGGCTTTGCCCCATTCCAATGCAGGTTAAGGCGATTGAAAGAATCAAGGGCAAACTGCGCACGGGCATGTTGGCTAAGACGTTTCAAAGTTGTGGAATTGACCTCAGTTGCCCTCGAGAAAGGCGAGGGTAACTGAGGCAGGAACTAGACGATGTCCTCGACGGGGATGTCTTTCTCAAACCACGAGTACAAAGCTGGCAGGACGAGCAAGGTGAGGAGTGTTGCCGATACGATTCCGCCGATTACTACGGTTGCCAATGGCCGTTGTACCTCAGCGCCTATTCCAGTGTTCAATGCCATCGGAATGAACCCGAGAGCTGCCACCAAAGCCGTCATGAGGACAGGTCGCAGACGTTGCGTCGCTCCTTCCCGAACTGCTTCGACAACCGTGAGCTTCCCGTCTTCACGTAGTCGGTTGATCGCGGAAACCATCACGACTCCATTGAGTACCGCAACCCCGGAAAGTGCGATGAACCCCACCCCGGCCGTGATGCTGAAGGGAATCCCCCGTCCATAGAGAGCGAGGACGCCTCCAGTAATGGCAAGCGGAACTCCGGTGAAGATGAGCAGAGCTTGCTTCAACGAGCCAAAAGTCGAAAACAGGAGAAGAAAGATCATTCCCAGCGCGAGGGGAACAACAACCATCAATCGCGAGGATGCCTTTTGAAGATTCTCAAACTGGCCACCCCAGGTGAGGTAGTAACCCTCTTTCAGCGAGACTTTATCATTGATCGCCTTCTGTGCCGCCTGAACGAAGCTGCCAAGGTCAGTGCCTCGAACATTTAGCTGAACGACAACTCTTCGCTTGCCCGCTTCGCGTGAGATTTGGGCCGGTGCCGGCATATTTTCGATGTGAGTCAGTGAGGAAAGCGGGACTCCGCCTCCGCTTGGTGTCTCAATCAGGATCGACTTGATTTGCTCGACATCGTTGCGCACTTCTTCGGGCAGCCTCACCGTCAGAGCAAACCGCTTGTCGCCCTCAATGATCTGACCAACTGGCTCGCCGCCTAGCGCTACCTTGACCATTTCTTGGATGTTGTCGACGTTCACACCCACTCGGGCGATGGCTTCCCGGTCGATGTCGATTTGGAGGACAGGCACTTCGTCGACTTGCTCGACCTCAACATCTTTGGCTCCCGGAATTGCCTTCACCACAGAAGCAATCTCATCTGCCTTTGCTTTCAGCTCCTTTAGGTCCTCGCCGAAGATCTTAATACCAATGTCTGCCTTAACGCCGGAAACCAACTCAGAGAAGCGCATTTGGATCGGTTGAGTGAACCCAAACCCCTGGCCAGGTACCTGGTTCGCTTTCTCGCTCAACTCCTTGATAAGCATCTCTTTTGTTAAGCCCGATCGCCATTGGTCTCTTGCTTTGAGGCTAATGAATGTGTCGGTCAGGCTGAGCGGCATTGGATCGGTGGCAACTTCGGGGGTACCGCTCTTGGAAAATGCCGACGTAACTTCGGGTACCTCCAGCAGCTTCTTCTCCAGTGCGGTAACGAGTTGTACCGTCTGCTCCGCGTCAACTGTTCGCATCCGAACCGGCTGAATCACGAGCGAACCTTCATCGAGTTGAGGGATGAATTCCGAGCCTAGCCGCGTGAAGATCGCTCCAGACAGGATCAGGATTGCGATCGCCGCACTCACAACAACCGCTCGATGTCGCAATGCGAAACGAAGCAGTGGGGAGTACATACGGTTCAGAAGGTTCATTACATGATTCCTTCCCTCTCGTGTGTCGCCTGACAAGATCATGCTGGCGAGGACCGGAACAAGCGTCATCGTAAGTATTAATGCTCCGATAAGAGCGAACACGACGGTGAAGGCCATCGGTTTAAACATCTTGCCCTCGGTACCCTCGAGAGCAAGGATAGGCAAGTAGACCACCGTAATGATCGTGACGGCAAATGCAGTGGGCTTGGCGACCTCGCGGCATGACTCCCAAACGCTATGCCGAATCTCATGACGGTCAAGTGTTATGCCCTTGAGATGACGAGCCTCGGCGAGCCTTCGCACCGCATTCTCGATCATGACAACGGCTCCATCCACGATAAGGCCGAAGTCGATCGCACCCAAACTCATGAGGTTGCCGGAGATGCCGAAGCGATTCATTCCGATGATCGCAAAGAGCATCGACAGAGGAATTGCAAGAGCGACGATAATGGCACCCCTCCAATTGCCGAGGAGCAACAGAAGGATCCCGATCACAAGCGCGCCACCTTCCAGCAGGCTGTTTTCTACCGTATGAATCGACTCGCCGACCAAGTGCGATCGGTTGTAGACAGTGGTGAGGGTTACGTCCATGGGAAGTTGAGACCGAATCTCCCGGACTTTGGCATCGACCGCATCAGCCACGGTGCGACCATTTGCACCTTTTAGCATCATGATCGTCACGATCATCGCCTCTTTGCCGTCCTTCGTGCTAATGCCGGTAAGCACGGGAACGCCGACTTGCACCTTGGCGACATCCCTTACCAGAATCGGCACTCCGCCTTCTGTCTTGATGACGATCTTTGCGATGTCTTGCGAGGTCGTGGCAAGCCCTACGCTGCGTATCATCACCCGTTCGCCATTTCGCTCAAGCACACCTCCACCTGCGTTCTGATTGTTCTTTTGCAGTGCGGTGACGACCTCATCCACGGCGATGCCCCGCGCTTGCATGGCCCTTGTGTCGACGACAACTTGATATTGCTTCACCGACCCATCTGCCGAATTGACTTCGGCGACGCCAGGAACCGTCCGGATCTGAGGAGCAATCGTCCAGTCTTGCAGGGCTCGGAGGTCCATCGGGCTTCGGGCTGGACTCTCCAAAGCGTAGAGATAAATGTCTCCCAGACCGGTTGAGACGGGCCCCATCTGGGGAGCCTCGATACCACCAGGCAGTGAACTTCTGACGCTCCCGAGTTTTTCGTTCACAAGATTTCGAGCGAAATATGTGTCGACTTCATCCCGGAATGTCACCGTCACTTGAGATAGTCCGTATTGACTGAGGCTCCTTTGGTGTTCGACTCCTGGGATTCCGCTCATTGCCGTTTCGATCGGAAACGTAACCAGCTTTTCAACTTCCTCAGGACTCATACCCCCGGTTTCGGTGTTGATGACGACCTGATTGGTTGTAATGTCGGGTACCGCATCGAGTGTCAACTGCTGCCAAGAGACATACCCGAAGGCAACTATGAGTGCGGTAACGACGACCACTAAAAACCGTTGAGTGAGGCTGAAGTGCAATACTCGGTCTAGCATCACTCTTCACCCTTGAGTTCGTCTTTCCGCAGTTCACTCGCAAGGACAAATGTGCCTTCGGATGCAACTCGTTCCCCTTCATGCAAGCCCGTTCGTACGGCGATATGGTCGCCCGCTTCGGCTCCGAGTTCGATTGCGCGTTTTTCAAAACCTTCCTTGGTCTGTACAAGAACGAACGATTTCTTCCCATCTGCTACAACCGCTGATTTGGGTACCACAAGCGACCGATTGCGGGCACTTACTCCCAATCGGACGGTGGCAAACATGTCTGGTTTCAAGAGTCCGGCAGCGCCGCTAACGAGACACAAGGCTGGAACTGAGCGTGTTTTGGGATCTACTTTTGAACCGACAACCTGTACGATGCCCTCAAATTCCTTTCCAACGAGTGAAGCGAGCGTAATGTGGGCAGGTGCTCCAACCCGCACCTTTGACGAGTCTTGCTCAGGCACACTTGCCGAGACCCAAACGGATTGCAGATTCTCGACCTCGAACACAGCTTGGGTGCGATCTACCGCTTGACCGCGTGTAACATCGACGCGCGTGACCGTCCCATCAATGGGTGCTGTAAGATTGACGCGACCGACTGAACCGCTTCCATTTCCTTGATTCGACTGATAGACCGCTTGTGCGTTTGAGATGGATTGTTTTGCTGTGCGAAGTGCTGACTCGGATGAGATAACGCGCAGGCGCGCACGGTTTAGCTCAAGTTCAGCGAGCCTCACATCGGCCTCCGCTGTTTGAATTTCCTTTGCACTTAATAGGTCACGACCGAATATCGTCTTCTCTCGACCGTAGGAGGCGCGCGCGGATTCAAGGCTTGCCTTCGCCCGCTCAAGCTTGATGTGATCTTGATCAGAGAGAAGTCGGGCCGCGTTGACGTCCGCTCGTGAGACAATGCCATCGCGGAGGAGGCTCTCAAGACGACGAAGTTGCTCGTCGTGACTAGCCTGATCCTTTTGAATGCTCAGTAACTCGCTTTGAGCATCGTTCATTTCGGTTTGGGCGTGCTGGAGGGGCGCTTGACTGAACGCGCCCGCCTTCGCTAATTCGCGCTGCCGGGCAAGACTCTGTTGGGCAGTCCGAAGTTTCGTTGAAGACAATTGAACTTCGGCTCTTGCCTGTTTCAGGTCGGCATTGGAGATGTCTCGTAGTCGAGTGGCCTCCGCGATGTTTGACCAAGCCTGAGCGAGTTCGGGTGACTCCATTGTTGCGAGCGACTGGCCCTTTTGGACTTTGTCACCGAGTTGGATGGCAATGGAAACGATACGTCCTGCGACAGGTGGCGTCACCACAGCGCGACCGTTGCTTGTGCTTTCAACCGTACCAGGAACCTGAAGGGATTCCTGAACTTGCTCATACCTAACTAGTGAGGTCTCGATTCCTACTAGCTTTTGGCTGTCGGAGGATAGTGCGATCTGGCTTTCCTGCGGCTTCGCCACTTCACTTTTTGTCTCGCCTTCCGGGACGCTAGAAGACTTTCCACATCCAAGAATCGCGAACACAGGAACGACTAGAATCCAAGATGCTCTCACTTGAGCACCTCCGATAGGAACCCGCAAGCCCGATACTGCGCAATCACTGCTAATGACAGTTGTTGCTTCGCCAGGATAATCTCTTGCTGAATTTCACGCAGCGCGCGTGTGGCCTCAAGGACGTCGATCTGACTTCCCAGCCCCTCGGCAAAACCTCGCTGCGATTTTGCGACCAACTCCTTTGACGAGACCAAAATCGCTTCGTAGCTTTTATGCTGAATGCGAGCCGCTGCCACGTCCATCTGCGCAGTGGCAGCTTCTTTTGTCGCCAAAGCCGTTGCATCGGCCAGTGACTTCTTTGATCCTTCAGCTCTCAAAGTGGCTGCTCTGCCTTCGTTCTTTAACCGACCGTGATCGAAAATCGACCAAGTGAGTTGTGCCCTCCCCACAAAGGAAGCTGGCTCATTATTCCAAGGCGTGCGGACCAACTGAATGCTTAAGTCAGGTCGACTCGACACCTTTGCGGACTGAATTTCTGCTTCAGCAATTTGGAGTTCTGCGTTCAGCGTTAGCAGATCGGGACGGGATTCGAACGTGGCTGCGTCTGGCGGCCTGATATCCGAGTCTGGTTCGACCGTGATCTCATTGGATTCGGTGCCGAGAAGGCTGGCGAGTCGTGTGAGGGATCTGATGTACTGTGATGCAAACAGATCCTTTGCCTGCTTTGCACGTGCGAGCTCGATAGAAGCGCGTGTGACCTGTGTTTCAGCGACATTGCCTTCATCGAACCGTCTTTTGGTTGCTGCAAAGAGCCTCTCTGCGACGTTCAACAGTTCACCTGCAACCTCAGATCGGGCCCTAGCGGTCGAAGTTTCAGCGAATGCGGTGAGAACCTCAGTCTGAAGGTCCCTGGCTACAGCGAAATACGTGGCGAGTGCCAATTGGACTCCCGCGTTACCGATTCGCTGGTTAGCGTCCCGCTTTCCGAATAGGTCAATCGGTTGACTAAGATAGAGATCTCCGTCGGTGGCTCCAACGTCACTACGTGTCGAGGCTCCAATGCCGATGACGGTAGACGCGTAGGCACCAAGGGCCCTTGATTTGGCTCTGGACTCATCAAGAAAAAGCTTGGCCGCTTGCAGAGATCGCCGATTTTTGGCGGCGAGTCGCAGCGCGTCTTGGGGGTTTATGTTGGTTTGGGCGCTCCCGTACGTGACGGCAGCGAGAATGGTTAGGGTGGTGGAAATCTTCAATCAACGCTCCAATGCGGGTCAGGCTGGAGCGAGTCGAATCGTCAGATAGCGACAACGAACCCACATCCAGCAATTGGCAAGGATGGTGTGGATTCAGGAGGTCCGCGAGAAGACGTGGTGCCAGGAGGGCCGGTAGCGGGGGCGGATTCGACGAAGACAGTGGCCGGGGCCAGTACGAAAGCCGTAGGGATGTGTACCTCGAACCGTGGCTCGGTCCAACACATCACTGGCGAGTAGTGGTTCGGCGTGGTGGCTACAGCTTGAGGGATTCCATGATCACCACAAACTTTGAGTACGCAGCAGTCGTGACAATCGCCGTGGGTTGGCCCCATCGAAGGGTTAGCTTGATGGTTGGCTGTCTCCTGTTTGTGCGTAATTGAATCGCAAAGCGAGCAGCGCTTACCATTTGGCAGCTCATAGGAGGCCTGGCACAGGTGGACCTGCACCACAACGAGACACGATATGAGGAGAAACTTGAACCACCTCAAGCGACAAAGAATACCTTGAGGCCGCAAATTGCCCTCGGAAACATATGGAATCAGATGAATTTGCTCCACAGTGCTGCTGCCTGATGATCTATGTCGGCCTGAGTGAAGTTCGCGAGGGGTGAGACTTGTGAGCCTACATAGACCAGCAGGTAGACCCCACTGTCCATGCCTGCATCGATGATGCTGTGGTTCTTTACCCTCTCGAAGCCAAGAACTCGGTGCGCGTTGATCGATGCTTCCCCGAATTTGTGTTCTGGTCCAATGTCCGCAAAGACGACATGGGCTAACTTTTCCTTGTAGACGAGAGTTCCTAAGCAACCGAGAGGAATACCGCCATGCCTTGGTACCTTACCAGCGACTTTTGTGGCGAACCCGCCCGGCAAAACAAAATAAGAGATCTTGTTTGCATTGAGCCAAGTGCCCGTTGTGTCGAGGCTCGTCGTGTCTTGGTGATCATGGTCGTATTTGCTGCTATCGATGGAAGGGTCTTTCTTGCCGTCGGTGTCAAGATCAAGCTTGGACTCTGACAGGAAAGCCGCATGGTCCCCTAACTGCGAATAGACTTTCGTCATCCAGGCCAAGCCAGTAAGATGTTCATCTACAACTTCACTGTTGGCTTTGTTTTTGAGAGCGTCTAGCTTGTCTTTAATGGTCATGGAAGTTTAGCGATCCTTAAGCGAGAATTGCGATCAGCTACTGCTTAGCCTCGACCCCGTTTCTTTCCTCTGATCGGAGGAATAGGGTGCGGCATGTTTCCACCACGTGGAGGTGCCCATCCGGCGTTTGACCCTTGTCTGCCTTGGGCAGGAGGTCGAAAATTCCCGCCAGGATTGGACGGTGGCTTGCGGAGTGTTGGATGAGGAGGAACAACCAAGGGTTGACTCATACGCCTTGTTGCGGGTGCACGGCTTGGCGTCTTCACGTTCCTAATTTCTATTGGACGTTGAGCGGGAACAGAAATCTGGGTGGGTGCATGGGTAACCGGAGCCGTTTCCTGGGACCTCACCACGGGTATCTCATGCCTTTCAATAGTTGACGGTGAATTTGTTGCCGGGCGTGAGATGGGTGCCGTCACGACAGGAGTGGTTGGGTGCACTGGCACCACTCCGCTACTCACCTGAACTTGACGAACTCGTTTGAAGTCTTGTCGCTCACGAACCGACAGGGGGGGCGGTCCACCCATGGTCCACAGGGTTCGATTCACAACGACGTGACGCCGCACCGGAGCCGTGGTGATAAACCGTACGCCGCCAAATGAAAGCGGACCATAGAAGGGGCTGCCAAGGGAATACCACTGGGAGTGAAACAAGCGGATTGCGGATAGGAAAGAGCCGTAGGGATACCAAGTTCCCCAGTTCCAACCGAACGGGTGGGGAACGACGAAAGTAGGATACGGTTGATAAAACGTCGTGTTCGTGAACTGGTCGTTCCGCGAGGTTTCGACACCCATCGGCATGTAAGCGCCGTCTTGGTCCAGTTTCAATTCTGGATGACTTCCCAAGATGTAGTCGGCGTTACGATAGAGCCTCTTGAGCTTGGAGTCGCGAACTTCGGCGGCTTCTTCGCTCGCCCTTTCCATCTTCAACAAGAGAGTGTCTTGGGCGCCATCAAGGGACGCCGTGCTGTTCTTGCCTTCAAGGTCGGCGAGTGACGCCATTGCCGCATCAAATTGATCTTGAGCGCTTTTGATTGCTGCCGCATAAGCCTCTTCAATCTGCTGTCGATCGGATTCATGCACATCTGGCATGCTTGGCAGCGAGTAAACGTGCCTGACACCAACCAAGAAATATTGCCGTTGAGCATTGGCGGTTGTGGCAGCGCCGATCAATGCTGTAGCAAGAAGCAGATTCAAACCAAGTTTCAAGAATTCCTCCAAATTGAGCCACGGGAAGTATTGGCTCAAAACGTAACTGATCGTCCTTGCTAACGTTACAACATTCATCTAGGTTGCGCAAGATATGGAGGAGATATTGCTGATTACGAAGTATCTGGACCTGCTTTTTATCCCAAGTCGCGCGACTTACTTAGGGGTAGAAGGAACTTCGACGATGTCCCCTCCGGAAACTCCAGATTTAATCTGTACAAAGGTTCCGTCGCTTAGCCCCGTGACTACCGGTGTTGAAACCCACTCGGTGCCCTTCTGGATCTTGACGATTGACTTTCCGTCTAGCGAAATCACGGCTTCGACGGGCACAACGAATGCATTTTTGACTTCTCCCGTCTTGATACCTACGCGGCGAACAGTAGTACTTGGTTGAGACATTGATCGCGGCTTCGTGAATTCGATAATAGCAATGAAGTCTGGCTTTTGGTCGCCAGCAGAAGGAGGCAGAACCTTTACAGAGACGACCCTTCCCGCCATTGGCTCCGAACTTGGCCCACTCATGGCGATAATGACTCTGGCGTCCTTTACGATGACATCCTTGAGTTCTGGTGGCACAGTCGCTTCTACTCGGGAGGAACCGAAATCGATGATCGTCGCAAGGTCCTGCTTTGACTTTGCCTCCATTCCAATTTGGGCGGCAAGTGTCGTGATGGTGCCTGAGATCGGTGCACGCACAATGCCTTTTGCTGCATCAGCCTTGACTTCTTGAAGTTGGGCTGCCGAGGCAGTCGCTGCCTGCTTTGCGGGCTCCAAGGTCTGCTGCAGTTGCAACTTGGCATCTCGAAGTGCTGCTTCCGCATCCGTTCGTGCCTGCGTTGCTGCTGCGACGTCAGCGCTGCCGCCACTTGAGACGGTGTCTTGAGCTGCCTTTTCAGCGGCTTGGGCGTCCTTTAGGGCTTGTTGCGCTACCTTAACTGGGCCAGAAGAAAGTTCTTTCTGATCCGTTAGCGCTGCCTTTGCCATCGTAGAGTTGGTCTTTGCCTGACTTTTGGCGTCATCTGCTCCCGGTATGTTGAGCGTGATGATGGGCTCGCCATGCTCAACATATTTGCCCACACTCGTCGTTACTGATACGACCGGCGTATCATAAGGTGAGAAGACAGTGGCCTGTGCGGTGCTCGGAATGACTAGCTTGCCATTAAAAAAGCGATAGCCGGTGAGATCTTGACGTTTCACCACCCCCGTTGTGGGCACCGTTTGTGCCGCGGAAGGTTGGGACTCCGGTTTAGGGCTACATCCAACCACCAAAACCGTTAGCCCGAATAAAGGAAGACATCTAAAAACACTGATCATAGTTCCCGCCAAATGAAGTCGATGCATAGGGGACGGGGATTGGCTGGAAAGGTTCCTTTTCTAGGATCAATAGGCATATCTACATTCGTAGTTCGATTCGAGGGCCCTCGTGGCAAGGGCACCACCCCAGTTTTCCAATGCAAATGGATTCGGCATGATTAAGAAGTCGTGAAGCCTGAAAGCTGGGCCACGGACTTGGCACAGAATAGGCAGTGCTGATCCTCGCAGTTGCTGCTTACGTGTTCTTCTCGCCGCAGAATCAGGGACTCACCTCAACCGGTCGGCGTTTGTCGCCCGTGGGGCAGTCGATTCGAACCGGAGGATTTCCGACGAACATGGAGCTGTCGCCGGATGGCAAGTTCGTCGCAGTGATCCACGGCGGGACGGAGCAAAATCTGACGATCCTGGATGCTCGGGATGGCCGATTGGTGCAGTCGCTCAATTTCGACGGTCAAAGGCCGGATGGAAAAGCCAAAGATGGTCTTTATTTTGGTGTTCGGTTCGCGAAGACATTAGAGGGAAAGACAATGCTATTTGTCTCCCATGGTGCCGCTGATCGAGTGGACTCTTATGAGGTGAGCGCCGTAGGGCACCTTAGTGGACCCATCGGCAACTACTACTCCATACGCCCGATGATTGAGGCTCAAATGCCCAATTTTGTAGCCGGGTTAGCGGTGAGTTCCGACTGCAAACGTTTATATGCGGTTGGCAACCAGTCGTTTGCTCTTTCCGACTTCAAGGGCAGCTTAACCTCATTTGACATCGCTGAGCCGAAATCTAAAAAGGTGATCCCTTTGCCCGCCTTTCCCCTTGATGCTCGCCTTCTTACGAAGGGACCGTCTAGGGACAAAAAGCTGTATGTCAGTTGTGAACGGGATGGTGTGGTTGCCGTCGTCGACACAGAGGCGATGAAGGTCTCAAAGCTGATCGAGGTTGGGGCTAACCCAACCTATATGACCTTCAGCGCCGCCGAAGATCGTCTCTTTGTCAGCTGTTCGAGCAGCGATACCGTCTCCGTGATCGATACGAAGACGGACTCTCTGATTTCGACACTGTTGGTTCGCCCTACCGCCCAGCGTGGGTTGCCTGGAGCCAGTCCGCTTGGGCTCCATTTGTCGGCCGACGCAAAAACTCTGTTCGTGGCGTTAAGCGATCTCAATGCGGTTGCCGTCGTCGATGTCGAGCATCAGACCCTTAGAGCAATGATTCCGAGCGGTTGGTATCCGACCAGCGTTGTGACCGGTCTCGGCGGACTCTTGGTTGCTTCTGGCAAAGGCTCTGTGCTCGTCAACCCGAACCTTCCGCCAACTGGGGCGACCAAGCAGCAGATGATTGATGGCGACTCTGGCCCAAATATCCGAAAGAACCTGCACGGACAAGTTGCCGTGATTCATTGGCCTGCCTCACAATCGCAACTCAAACGTTGGACGACCCAAGTCGTGGCGAATAACCGATTGAGTTTGATTGGCCGATCCATGCCCAAGCGCCCCGGGATCGACAAGGTCATCTACATCGTCAAGGAAAATCGAAGCTATGATCAGTTTTTTGGGGACTTTTCTCACGGCGCTGGGAGTAAGGATCTGTTGCTCTATGGAGACGACGTTGTTCCGAACCAACGCTCACTTGCTCGGCGGTTTGGCCTTTTCGATAACTTCTACGCCTGCGCGGAGATGAGTGCCGATGGATGGAGTTGGTCGACAGCAGGCATGACCAGCGAGTATGTCCAGCGAAACGCGCAGTACGACTATTCCGACCACAAGCGCGAATACGATTATGAGGGCCAAACCAATGGAACTCCTTCGGATGCCTATGGCATGCGAGATGTGAACGAACCTGCCGGTGGCTACCTCTGGGACAACGCTCTTGCCCACCATGTTGAATTCAAAAATTACGGGATGTATTTGGCGGCTGGCATCAATGTGAAAACCAAGACGGGCAAGCCAATTTCTGTCGACAATGAGCCAACGAAGAAAGCATTTCTTGGCCGGTGTGATACTGACTTCAGAATGTTTGATCTCGACTATGCCGAGAGCGATGTCTGGGAGAAAATCGGGAAGTCTTTCCCAAAGAGGCGGGCAACCTTTGGCAGTTCCAAAGCAACCTCACGGTTCCAGGAGTGGAAGAAGGATTACGAGAGGTTGGTCAAAGCTGATAAGGTTCCGCCGCTGATGCTGGTTCGATTTGGGAATGATCACACGCAGGGAACGACACCAGGTGCGCCCACCCCGGCCGCGATGATCGCTGACAACGACTTCGCGGTTGGACAATTGATCGAAACCGTCAGCCATGGTCCCCTCTGGAAGCGAACTGCCATTGTCATTATCGAGGATGATGCGCAAGGGGGTTATGATCATGTCGACGGACATCGTAGTACCTGCTGGGTCGTCTCGCCATGGGTCAAGCCAAGTGGAATCTACCACCGGTTCTACAACACCGACGATGCTTTGAGAACCGTTGAGTGGTTATTAGGTTTGCCTCCGACGAACCAGTTCACGGCGACAGCGAGCCCCATTGACTGCTTCGCAAACTCACCTGTAAACATCGCCCCCGTTGACGCATTGCTTCCTAGTCGATCAACGATGGAGGTTAATACCGTGAGATCGTATCGTGCGATGGAGTCTGCCAAGCTCTTCAATCCAACACGTGAGGAATCGGCCCCTGATCGAGAACTTGCCGACATTTTATGGCGTGCCAGAAAGGGGCGAAGTGCGACACGACCGAATGCCAAAGTTCTCGGCGAAGACCGATAGTGATCAAACAAATTAAGGTTCTTGGCAGCTATTCGTCCCTTAATATTAATGTGTGTAGAGTGTGTCCTAGGATTCACGCCATGAAGAAAGCATTTACCCTTATCGAGCTGCTTGTCGTTATCGCGATTATCGCGATTCTTGCTGCCATCCTGTTTCCGGTCTTTGCTCAAGCAAAGTTGGCTGCCAAGAAGACGGTCGCGTTGAGCAATACCAAAGAGATCGGGCTCGGCATGCAGTTGTATGTCGGGGACAGTGACGATACAGCGCCGATTGTTTTCACGGTCAGCGGCCAAGGGTCTGTCGATGTCTACCAAACGATGCAGCCCTACCTGAAGAACATGGGGGTGTTCTTCAGCTCCGAGTGGTCCCACAACCATGGTGACGCTGTTGGGTCCGAGACGATGTCCTGCGACAATACCAATACACCCGCCGGATACTACGTCCCGTCAGGTGCTGATGCGAAAAGGTGCCTTTCTTTTGGTTACAACTGGGGTTTCGGAATCTGGGCAGGTGGTGGTCTTCTCGGTGCCGAACAGGCGAGCCCGAACGGAACCGTGACTCCTGGAATTTCCATGACCGCCGTGAGCAATCCGGCAAGTTTGGCCGCCTTTGGAGATAGCTACAACGGACGCCGATACACGATGAGTGCGGTCGGCTCTCTGCTCCAGTACTACGTGGGAGACAAGAAGGCGTCAAGTCTCCGGTATGGTGGTTCGTTCAACTTTGCTTATGTGGACGGCCACGCGAAAGCTCAGAAGCTTCAAGTATTCAACTTCCCGAATCCAAGTGCTCAAGCGCCCGGAGAATCAACCATCGCAATGCCAGCGGATCGGTCGAATTGGCACAGTTTCTGGTGTTCGCAAGACTCCGTTCAGGTCACCCCTGCGAACCTTGGTTTGCCACTTCCCAACATGGGTTGTTCCACGTTCATCGATACGATCTTTAGCGGTGCCCTTGGCTTTACTCCAACGCCATGGCCGAACTAGCCTCCAGCCTATACGGAAACCATCCATAAACCTTGTCGCCCCAGAAAGAGCTTATTCAGGGGCGACCCTTGGCGAATGAACCGAGCATGTTCATCAGGCCCAGAAGGGGGTGATAATGGGGGCATGACCTCTTCGGACAACGTTGCTCGCGACCCCCTGTTAAGCGATCTTGTGGCCAATCACGTTGCCGAGGCCTTTCGCTTTTGGGTGTCGTGTTTTCCGGGCGGTGTTCACACCAGTGCAGATGGAGTCGAGATGCTGGAAACGGGGATCTCTCATCCTTTGGGGAATGTTGTTCTGCGATGTTCGCTAGCTGGCGATGCTGCCGTCCAGAAAGCGATGGAGATTCGTCAGCACTTTCAAGAGAAGGGCGTCATCATGTCGTGGTTCGTTCAGACCCATGAAGAACTCGACAAATTGCCGAAAGTACTCACCTCGGCTGGATTTGTGGTTGCGGGGACTGCTCCGGCGATGCTTGCATCGCTTCGAGGACTCCCAGAAGATCCAGTCATCAAACCAGGTGTCGAAGTCCGCGAAGTTCTGACGGGAGCGGATCTTGACTCCTGGATACAGACCCTTCAAGCTGTTTTTCAGTTTTCAGATGAGTTGAAGCCGCTGTTCTTGGGACCTTGCTTGAAAAATGGAATGGGTCCCGATCAGCAATTTCGGTGTTTTTTGGCTTCTGCCGACGGCATCGCCGTAGGCGTGTCTGCTATCTTCCGTCATCAATCTGAAGGTGGCATCTTTTGTGTCGGAACGTTGCCAGAAGTCCGCGGTCAGGGTATCGGTGCTGTCGTAACGTACGCCGCGATGAAGGCAGCCGCTGACATGGGCCTGGAGCGGATAGTTCTCCAATCGAGTCCTCTCGGGGAATCCGTTTACCGCAAACTCGGCTTCCAAACCGTAGGCAACCATGAGCGCTGGTCGATCAAGATCTAGAACGACAAGCGTGCGGTCAACCCCTCATACTGGGGGTTGACCGCACGCGTAGGAGTAACAAATTACTTGCTCTTGGTTTTATCGACGTGCTTGGCCGACCCGGATCCTGTTGATCCTGGATCACAGCCAAGGGCTGCCCCAGCCATGACCGCCGCCAGCACCAATAGAATGAGTCGCCGTCCTATAGCGGCACCCTGAACTGAACGAGTTGGTCAGCGATTTGACCGCAGGGGACAGCGCCGCTAAATCCATTGGTCAGTTCAGGAACTGCGTTGACGTCTCGGCAATACGACTTAATGTCGTTGACATTCATCGGCATGATGTCGAAATCATCTCCATCGTGCTGGAAGCTGTACGCCGCCATCTTGACAGTCTTTGCATGACCATCGACATAGCCCATCGGATATTGTCCGCCGTAGCGAACAGCCGAGGGGGTTGTCCCGTCACCTGTTTGGAAGTAGAACGACAGGGTGTACATGTTGGTGTCATTCGTCAGGCCGACCAAAATGGTTTGGGCTGGTGACTGAACTTCGCCGAAGTTAACGCCTCGCCACTCAGAGTCACCAGAACCATCTGTATCACTCTGCACGGCATGGAACATACCGGTTCCGATTCGATAGGAATAGATTCCGAAGTTCGGTGCAAAACCGATACATCTTCCTTTTGGATCCACGTTCGTGCTGCACCCGGTAAGGAAGCGAGTCGGGTCGAACATGATGTCTCGATTCTTCAGGTATGGCTGAAGGATGACTTGGAACTCACGCGTGTCTTGGTGAATTCCTCCGTTTTCTTGGGTGACCATCGTGTCGTCGTTGTCTCCGGCGTACATGATGAATCCAAGGTTCAATTGCTTCGCGTTGCTGACGCAAAGAGACTTCTTTGCGGCAAGCTTAGCTTGAGCGAAGACAGGAAAAAGAATGGCGGCGAGAATAGCGATGATGGCGATAACCACCAAAAGCTCGATGAGAGTAAATGCTTTTTTCATATGATTTTTAGGCGACCGTCTTTGGGCGCACTAAGGGATATCACTTGGAGTTTGCAGGCCACGTCTGCAAAGCAGAAGGTCGCAATCCCTTATGATCATTTCGAAGCCAAAAGATGGAAATCCGCATGAATGACAGTCTTCAAACGGCCCGAATCATTAACATGATGAGCAGTTCATCAGCGCCTTTCTTGCGTAACTCTAGGATTTCATCTAGCGAACTCAGCTGCCCTGAGCTAACTCTTTGGGCTGTTTGTGACACACCGCAAAATCGCATGCAGGACAGTTATGTTAAGAGCTTAATGATACGACGTTAGCCCACCCAAATGGGTCCCAGGTTTTATGGCATTTCATTCGATGGCTCAATCGTCGGTTGAAACGTCTGAATTTATGTCAACGCCACAAGACCGCCTGCTCATCACGTGTATTGGCGATCTACCCATTTGTGCGTCGCGGAGGTCCGGTTGGCCGAGGTGCCTGACTTGGATCGCCCGTTGCCGGTGGCGCATGATCCGTCTTGGCTGGGGTACCCAATAATTCGGTTAAGATCGGCCTCAGCCCATCGGCCCAAACTTGATATCCCTTAACAGTCAGATGCAATTTGTCGTCTGAGATGCCTTCGAAAAGATTGCCCTTCTCATCCGCCAAACGTGAATTGACATCAAGGAACCTCACATGATTTCCATCTGCGAACTTGGCTAACTCGCGGTTGACAGCAGTAATCGTCGGGAGGAATGCCATGTTATCGTTCCTCGGGAATATGGCTGTGAGGATAACGGTTGCCTTCGGAGCCTTCTCACGACACGTTCGGACGATGGCTTCGACCCCTTTTGTCACTTCAGCAGAGCTCTGGTTTGCTCCGATGTTGTTGGTTCCTGCCAGCACAACGATGACCTTCGGATTTACGTTGTCCAGTTCACCATTCCTCACTCGCCATAGAATGTTTTCAGTTCCATCGGCTCCCCATCCGAAATTTCCTGCGTTCCAGCCGAAAAAGTTCTTTGTCCAGTTTGCGAACAGGGCCTTCCAAGCGGCATCACTCGTTCCCCAGCGACGGGTGATTGAGTCTCCTTCAAAATAGAGGTCGATCCCACCTTTCGCTGCCTTTTGAACGAGCTGCATGTGAGCGATCATCGAATTGGAGTCGCTACGTGAAGCCGGCACATCTGACCGAGCCTTTACAGGTGAACGGTCAGTCGGTAAAGGAGGAGCTGAAATGTAATGCGATGCCCACTGAAAGAAAGCTGGCCAGTTGGGAGTGACTTCGTGCCCACCATCGTGTTGTCGCCATGCCAACTCACCGCCAATGAGCTTGTTTACCGGTGGCATAGGGTCGGTGAGATAGTCACCTGCGGTTCCCAGATCGTGCTTCCCTAACAGCTTATAAACGGGTCCAGCTAGCACTCCAGCCATGAACGACCCGTGAGCATCGACCCATTTGGCGTCGCCTTTTTCCACAAGCCCGTAGCTTATAAAACAGGGGCGAGGGGCGCACAGGGCGATCAGTTCGTGGGAATCAACGGGTATATCGGCGGCAGTCTTAGGAGGATCAGATGCGCCGTACTTGATGAAATTGCCTGCCATCCAGTAATACTCGCCACCAGCTAAGTTCTCAACAGCTTCGCCAAAAATATGGCGGTGGAGCTTTGCCCCACCCTCGCCCGAAGAACCGATAAATCCCGCGGCTACGCGTGTATCAAAAGCTTCGGCAACAAGAGCGGCTTTTCCATACCGAGATACACCCTCAATGCAGACTTTCTTGGTGTCAACATGGGAGTTTCGATTTGTCTCGAAGTAGTCGATGAGACGACTTAGACCCCATCCCCAAGCCCTAAGTGCACCCCAATCCTCAGGTTTGCGAGGTCTGCCTTTGTTGCACAGTCCAATCACTCCCATTTCGAGGTGGTCGTTGTCGGGTTGTATGGAATTTGGGTTGATAATTCCGTATCCCCATCCGTTTTCGATCGCTTGTTGAGGCCAAGGCTTTGCGGTGCTTCGTGGACCAAACCCGAACCCACCCATGAATCCGAACTCGACGATGATTGGCACTTTTGCAGTGGCGTGCGCAGGCACTGTGAAAGTTGCTTGAATGTCGACTTTGACTTTGGGATGGGCCCGATTATCCACGTGCCCAATCAGCGTCCGAGTGACGACTGGGATTCCACCGCTCATGCCGGGAGTAATGCCAGTGACTTCCCACCGAACTCTGGGTGCATTCCTGGGTACTCGACCGTAGACTTCGCGGCTAAACAACTCAGTAATTTCTCGTCGGCGCTTTGTCCACTGTTCGGGGCGGGTCACCTTCGTTCCATCGTCTAGCGTCAGGACACCAGGCATCGAATCTTTGAACGGATTCGCCACTGCTTCGTCAAAAGTGGATTGATTATTCGGGTTGGGTCCCGGTCGAATCGACTTGAGCCCAAGCTGTTTCATCATTTCTGAATGGTCGTCGAACGGGGGAGGAGGACCTGGCGGGCCAAATTGTCCGGCAAGTATGGACGCGGATAGCAGACATAGGCCGAAAGTGAATGCAGACTTTGTGAACTTGGGTTCCTGGGTTTGGGGCATCGTTACCTCTTGTTACGGAACGTTATATTTTCATTCGAGAATGGAGATTGACTTGCAAGAATTGAATTCCCGTTGATACAAACCGATGTTGGAGCTAGAGTCGAGCGACCGACTGTCGGATGTGAAAACCACATGGGAAAACAACCTCATTCAACTCGTTAGGCTCCTCCCGGATAATCGAAACCAGGATCTCGGCAGCTTTTTCTCCCATGGCTTTCAGTGGCTGAAAGACTGAGGTCAGTGGTGGTCGGAGCCCGTCACAGAAGGAAGTTGAGTCAAAGCCTACGACTGACAGGTCGGCGGGAATTCGCACATTGCGTTCTGCCGCGTGATCGTAAACGAGGCCGGCGACTCCGTCGTGGAAGCAGAGGGCCGCAGTGTAATCGGAATCGAATAGGCGATCAATCTGGCGAATGTGAATCACATCCGATGAATCAAGGCCGAGGTGCAAGTGACGCGCATTTTCCAGGAAAGCGCTGCCTCTGGTACTGAGTTCGTAGCTTCGGCTTCGAATTCTTTGGGGAGAAGCTTCCAGAAGCTCACTAGGGGTTGGGGGATTTAGTGTGGGCCGCAAGTCATCCGGCTCGTCGTGGATGAACGCTATGCGCTTGTGACCCATTTCAAGTAGATGGGCCATTGCAAGGCCGATTCCTTGCTCGTTATCACAAACGACCGAAGGGAAGCTCTGTCCAAAGGCACACGCTGGAGTATGCAGAAGGACTATTGGCAGTGTGCAACGGGAAAGCATATCCATGTTTTCCTGAACGAGTTCTACATTGAAGAGAATCAACCCATCACACCTTCCGTCGCTGACTGCATCAACGGGCGTATTTCCTAGGAGTTGAGGGCATAGCAGAACCGAATAGCCATTTGAGAATGCTCCACCAATGACACCGTCCATGAGAGAGGCGAGGTATTTGGTACCTCCTTCAAGTGGAACAATCGCCGAGCCCATCCCATGCAGCATCCCGATCGCCATCGTTTGCTTGGCTCGAAAATTCACTGCCGTGACATTTCTGCGGTATCCGAGCTCTTTGGCTGCTTGTCGAACCCGCTCAGCCGTTTGGTCGGCCACATGTATAGAAAGGGCCTTGTTATGCAGAACTCTTGAGACCACGACTGGTGAGACGCCAGCCAGGGCCGCAACTTGACGAAGTGTAACCGGCATGATCTTCCTGCGGTGCGTGTCCCTGATCACATTGTGCCGACGTTGGCAAAGATATTTCGTGTGTGAACACAATGTCCACCGGACATCCAATATTACCGCTTCGCCACGGGAGAGCGGTCAACCTATTTGGTTAACCGCTCCGCCTTCCGGTTACTTCTTTCCCGGGTGACCGTGGCCCTTTATTGCCGATATTGCCATCTGCTTGGCGCTATCTGGCATATTTGGGTTGTCTTCAATGGCCTTGATATCTTCGGCTTGGCGTTGAGCCATACTTTTGCCTGCGTTGGGATCCGGCTTGAGACCAGAATCCTTGTCGCATCCAGCGATGAAGCATGCTGCTACCAAGGCAATTGCCATCAGGCAGACTTGACTTCGCATATCTACCAAATACCCTGATTCGGGGCGTTAACGTAGATATTCTTGCCAAAGGTGATCGAGTTCTTATTCATCGTCTTCGCATGACCGTCGACAAATGCGACCGGGCAGACCTTGCTATATCTGTAGCGAGGGAGCATGCCGCAACCAGCCCAAACCTCACCAGACCCGGTGCCGTCAGCACCATCGCAGTCGCCGTTCTTCTGGGCGAGATCGTCGACCTCACCGGATAGAAGTGGCTGGCCACTGGAGTCGAGGGCGGTGTGAGAAGTCCAACCGTACTCATCGGAGATGAAATAGATCCATCCCCACTTGCTTTGTGCACTGCTTTCGGTTTCGGTCTTGCCCTTAGTCATGATCAAGATCGCATCCGACTGTCGCGGAACCGCTGTAGCGCTCATTGAGACGTTCATACCGTCCGAGACGTTGTCACAGGTGTATCCCCAGTTATCAGGAGAAAGACGGAAGTTGATTCCGTAAGGGAAGCTCTGCTTCGTCGGAGCACCTGGATCTGCCCAAATGCCTTCAGCTACGTCACGATCCGGGGAGCCGTTGCCAGTTCCAAATGTTGGATCGACAACGTTATTGCCGTTCTTGATATAGGGATAGAGCGTGTTCTCCCATGTCAGCAGTGTGTTTCCATCCTGATACTTGGTGCAGAACTGCGACTGCGTGATCATGTCGTCGTTGTCGCCCTCATACATCTTTGATGCGAGGCCGAATTGCTTCAGATTACTGATAGAAGCTGTCTTCTTTGCCGCCAGCTTCGCTTGAGCGAACACTGGGAAGAGGATGGCGGCGAGGATCGCGATGATGGCGATTACAACAAGCAGCTCGATTAAGGTAAATGCCTTTCTTCGTTGCATATGAATATCCTCCGTTGGATAAATATGTTTGGCTAAGTAAAAGTGGAGCAGATCACGGGATCTGCGTACCCTCAAGAGATGAAAAGTGCCAATCCGCACGTGGGATTGGCCACCGAAGACATCCTCGTCATTGAGCTGCCTATTCAGCAACAGCCTTCTGCAAGGCCGAGATGCGCCTTCACCCACCCCTCAAATGTCGATGTCTGCCAACAGTGAGAGACATCATAACCTAGATATACCGGTATACCAAGCGTTTTTTGAACATTTGTGATCACAACTGCCAATAATCATAATTAGCGGGTCCGCTTCTCACCGATAGAACGTTTAATCTAGACTCCGGTATTAAATGACCCTCACGGAATCGAGGTATATCGGTATACACTGGGTTTCGGATACACGCCGGAGTGGTCCGTTGGGCTTATGAACACAGGTTGCGACGTAGCAATTATTGGAGGGGGACCGTCTGGATCTACGGCAGGTGCCCTCCTCAAGAAATATCGTCCTGATTTGCACGTTAGGATTTTTGAGCGCGAAGTGTTTCCTCGCGATCATATCGGTGAGAGCCTTTTGCCGCCTATCTCCGGCATTCTCGACGAGATGGGATGTTGGGACAAGGTCGAGGCCGCGAACTTCCCAATCAAAATTGGAGCAACATTTCGCTGGGGCCGTCGACCGGAGCTTTGGGACTTTGAGTTCTATCCTTCCAACGAGTTTGTGGACGAACGGCGCCCTGCCCCATTCCTTGGCCAACGGAAGATGACTGCGTTTCAAGTAGATCGTTCGATCTATGACACGATCCTCCTAAACCATGCTCAGGAACTGGGTTGCGATGTAAGCCAGGGCACACAGGTCGTCCAGGTACTTGCGAATGCCGATCGGATCGAAGGGCTGCATCTAAGCTCCGGCGAGATCGTCGAAGCCCGTCACTACATCGATGCTTCAGGAAACAGCGGCATTCTACGTCGGGCACTAGAAATACCTTGTGACTACCCTAGCACTCTGAAGAATATCGCGATCTACGACTACTGGCAGAACGCCGATTGGGCGGTGGAGATTGGCGTAGGAGGAACGCGCATTCAGGTCATGTCTGTCGGTTACGGCTGGTTGTGGTTCATCCCACTTGGCCCGACCCGAACCAGTTTGGGGCTTGTTGTCCCGGCGGACTACTACAAACAAAGCGGCAAATCCCCGGCAGAACTCTACGAGCAGGCGATTTTTGAGGAGCCTATGATCAGGGGATTGCTCAGAAATGCCCGTAACGAGGGCAAACTTCAGACGACCCGCGACTGGTCATTTCTTGCCGAGAGACAAGCTGGTTCGAATTGGTTCCTTATCGGTGAGTGTGCTGGGTTTGCGGATCCGATCCTTTCAGCAGGAGTCACGATGGCTCACATCGCAGCTCGTCAGGCGGCGTATACGATTCTAGAACTGGAACGTGGAAAGCTCAACGGGACATGGCTTAGGGATGAATTTCAGAGAAGGCAAGCTCAACGTATCCGAACCCATATCCGCTTTGGTGATTACTGGTACACGGCAAATGAACAGTTCACTGATCTGAAAGGATTCACACAGACGCTTGCTGAGGATTGTGGTCTCGACATGTCACCAGACAAGTCCTGGGCTTGGCTGGCAAGAGGTGGGTTCATTGATGAGGACCTTAGCGTGGGAGTTGGCGGATACTCTCTGTCCTCAATTAAGGCGATGTCGGAGATGCTTGGCGAACTGGATTCCAAGTCACCGTTCGCAACATTCAATGTTTTCAAACTCGACTTGTCTGGAGCAAGTTGGAAGGATCGAGCCTCCTATGTTGAGGGCCGTGTCAAGAAGACGCCCTGCTATGTCCGCGGCGACCGTGCTCTGCCCATTGAGTATCACATTGAAGGAATCGTAACTGTGCTAGAGCGCTACTCGGATATTTCCGAGATCGTTGAACAGTTTCGCAATGCGCTCTCAGCACTTTTCGACGATGCTCGTAAAGTCGACGAGTTGTTCTACTCGGGCATGGCGATCGTTGAGGCAATGGTGTCCGACGGATGGATCCAGTGTAGGTTTGAACCGACGCGTCCGCTTTGGACTCCCGAACCGTGGTCTGATCGAGTCTTAAAGTGGAATTCGGATCAGGCGGTTTCTCCATGACCATCGATTGTGATGTTGCGATCATCGGTGGGGGGCCGGGAGGCTCCACAGTAGGATCGCTTCTTAAGAAGTACAACCCTAGCCTAAAGATACATATCTTTGAGCGTGAGGTATTTCCGCGAGATCATGTCGGAGAGAGCCAGTTGCCTGTCATCTCGAAAGTTTTAGAAGAAATGGAGGTCTGGGACAAGGTCGAGGCCGCTGGCTTTCCAATCAAGATTGGTGCTACCTATCGCTGGGGGCGGACCGCCGACCTTTGGGATTTTGAGTTTCTACCGGATGGAAAGCTCAACCTCGAACCGAGACCGGCTAAATACGTGGGTCAAAGACGCAGAACCGCCTTCCAGGTTGACCGCGCGGTATACGATAAGATCCTGCTCGATCACGCGGCGGAGTGGGGGTGTCATGTCCATGAGAACGTTGCCGTCCGACGCGTAATATCCAGCAACGACCGTGTTGACGGTCTGGAATTGGCTGACGAAACCGTTGTTCAAGCGAGATACTATCTGGACTGTAGCGGGGCATCGGGCTTCTTGCGGCGATCACTGGGTGTTGATGTTCAATATCCGTCTGCTCTTCATAACATCGCCATCTGGGATTATTGGCAAAACGCCGAATGGGCTGTTTCGGTCGGAATTGGCGGAACCCGAATTCAAGTATTGTCGCTTCCTTACGGCTGGATTTGGTTTATCCCGTTAGGTCCCCAAAGAACTTCGATTGGCCTTGTTATCCCTGCCTCTTACTATAAAGAGCACGGCAAGCGACCTGAAGAGCTTTACTTGGAAGCGGTCCGATCAGACCCTGTCGTAAGTCGACTCCTCCAACAAGCAGCTCGCGAAGGGAAGCTATCAACAACGAAAGATTGGAGCTTCGTCGCGGATAGGCTCTCTGGAGAAAACTGGTTTCTCGTCGGTGATACGGCTGGCTTTGCGGACCCAATCCTGTCCGCAGGGCTCTCTCTCACTCATTTTGGTGCCCGACATGTTGCTTACTCGATTCTCGCTCTCGACCGATCGGATTACCAATCTGACTGGATTCGCGAACACTACGGCGAAACACAGCAAACCCAAATCAGACAGCACATTCGATTTGCGGAGTATTGGTACACGGCAAATGGAGTCTTTTCGGATCTAAAGGAGCATGCAAAAACGATCGCTACGGAAGCAGGATTGGATCTTTCTTCAGAGCAGGCGTGGCAGTGGCTTGGTCAAGGCGGGTTCATCAATCGTTCTAGCTCTACCGATCTGGCGTTGTATGGATTGTTACTCAGCAAAGAAATCGTAGCCTCATTTTCGGGAGATGAGCCCTTCTTTGAGATCACGGGAAAGACGCACTTCCGAACCAACCTCGATGATGCAGTTAAGGGCTGGACTGCAGACCTGAAGAACGGCAGGATCACGCGATACCGTTCCTACACGAGACAGGACCGAACTCTTCCAATGATCGGCTTGATGGGCTGGATGGCTCGAAGACTCCTGTCCGAACATGACATTCACCAACTCGCGCAAGCGGCGTACGATTACCAAGCCACTGAAATCGGTAGCGGAGGGAGTTTTGTCGACCTTTGGACAGAGTTCATCAAGACTCTTGAGGCCCTAGTGAGTGACGGCTGGGTTGTTGCGCGAACTCAACAGGATGCTGACCCGATGCCTCCACCGCGCGGCGACTTCTCCAAAATCCTCCATCCAAACCGAGATCGGGCGGAACTCGGTTAGCTCTACGGTGAATGCGGATCGCGCCAACTAGGCTTTGGCGTGGTTCTTGGCAAAACGAGTTTGCCCTGACGATCTTCTTGGACGATCGTTTGGAGGACCGGTCCAGGCTGCCTGCTGACGAGCCTGGACCACTCTTTTCATGAACGGCTAGCCGCCGTTTTTGTTGTCGGACTTATTGTCCGTCTTGTTATCTGCCTTGTTGTCAACCTTGCCTTTCGGTGCTGGTCTCCGAGCAGGCGCACCACGGCGTGGCGGGGCAGGCAGTCTCTGACGTGGGTTGCTGGGGCTTAGGATTTCTCCGCCCCCAGGAGGGTTCGCCTTCACTCCAGAGTCCGCTGGATTCGTCGGGTCTCCTCTCTGGGCAGGTGGAACGACCGGAGGCCTCACTGGCGGAGTCGGCCGGCGTGCGGGAGGGACAGGTCTTGTCCGGACGGGTCGGTTGGTTACCGGATTCGTCGGCACAGGTGCCGTTGGATCTGGGGCAACAACGGTTGGATCAGTACTCTTAGGAGGAACAGATCGCGGGTTCGTGCCCCTCGGATTTCGAGGGCGACGATTTGGGATCGTCGATGTGGGAGGCGTATTAGGTACCACTGGAGGATTTACCACTGGTGGAGTTACCACCAGCGGTGTCACGACAGGCGGATTTCTGCGCCCGGGTCGCACTACAGGTGGGTTGGTTGTTGGTGGCACTACGGGAGGCGTGACTCGATTTCGGTCCCAAGGGCGCCGGGGCGGCGTGACTGGCTGGGTCGGAACTGGTCTCGTAACCGGTGTCTGGGGCGTATTGTCCCGACCACCAGTACCTCTTCGGTTCGGAACATTCGGAATGATCCGTTGAGGCGGGGTGACCGGCGCAGTCGGAATGATCCGCGAAGATGGGATAGGCCGACTTATGGATTGAATGTGAGGTGGCAGCGGGGCGCGGATAATCGTTCGATTCCGGATCGCATCACTTGGTCGCTCCTTGATCAAGATGCGAGTAGGGCTAAACGAAGCCGCGGTTGGACGGACGCTTGTCGGTCCTGCGAACCGAAGGGCCCCACCCGTCGGTGGCGCGAAGCCTCTACCGCGGATGAATATATCCGCGTTGGCTTGGTTTCCTCGATTGAATCGACCTCGACCACCGAATTCAGAGGTCGTGGCTACGGTAGCGCCACCAACGACCCGAGAGTTTTTCGGCACGAACACGTTTGTGACGTAGACGTTCGTGACGTTGGTGACCTTCGTGATGTTGTAGATGTTCGTGGTTCGGTTGATCTCACGGTTCTTCCAGGCTCGCGGTGCGCAATAGCCTGAGTTCTCAGGATAGTAACTCGCAGCGCCGCCGATGGAGAAGCTGATCGCCCAGTTTCCAATTTTGAACCTAACATCGACTGTTGGCGGATATCGAACTTCCGATGGAGCGAGCGGAGACCAGCCGATATTGCCTCGGTCCGAACTAAAGTGAACCACCGCAGGAGACCAGCACTGCTGAGCAGGCCCTGGTCGCCAAAGCCATCCATCTCGACCGGCAAACCAAGTTCCGTAATGGTACGGTGCCCAGCCCCATGGTTCATTACCGCACCATGTCCAGCCGAACGGGCTTACCCAAACCCAATGTCCATCTCGATAGGGTGCCCAGTCTCGACCGGTGCCGTTGGGTCGCCAGCAGTAACCGTATTGGGGATCTCGAACCCAAGTTCCATAACTGTCAAGGTCGCCTGCAACCAGGGCAATGCTCGACGGCAGGTACTGCGAACGGTGAAGGACGATGCCATCACGTTGATCGCAATAGCGATCCCAGTCATCGTATCCACGGACGTCTTGGATTCTGTAAGTGGATGAGAGGTTCGCCAGTCGAAGGAATTGATCGGATCCTACTGTGACATTGCCGGCTTCGCCTTGGACCTCGACTTGTCCAGAGCGTACAACCACTCGGAGTCCATTGGTTGCGTCCACGCGGAAGTTAGCAGGGCCAGCTCCCGTCACAGATGCCAATGGGGCGTCTATTTGGTACTTGGAGAGTGCGGTCGTCAGTCGAAGGGAAGCCGTTCCAGTATTGAGACTGATCTCCGTGAACTCTCCTTGACTATCGGAATACATCGTGTGAATCGTCGCGAGAGCATTGTCGCCAAGTCGTAGAACGCTGCCGTCATCGAATTGAAGTTCGGCTCTGCCACCGCGGCTAAGCCAGATCTCGGCACCTTGTCGTAGGGGGATGTTTGCCGAGGCTTCTGACCAATCGACGTCGTCACCTGGCCGCCACGAAACGTTACCTTCGGAAACGGCGATTCGGGCCATGCGAACAGGTCCGTCTCCGGCATCGGCAGGAGCGGGTTCCGGCGCTGGCTCGGGTGCAGGTTCAGGCTCAGGTGTGGTCGGTGCGGTTGTCTCAACAGAATTCAGTTGCCCAACATTGATCACAACTAGCTGTTGCGATTCAACCCACCTGACTTCAGCACCCATCGATTCGCTCACAAAGCGAATCGGTACGAGGGTTGAGCCGTTGACGATTTGGGCAGGAACATCGAGATGAACATTCTGGCCATTGACGGTCGCGTTGGCATTACCTATTTGAAGGTCGACGCTGTTCGAGCCCTTGTTCGCGATGATCTGCTGTCGGTCAGCGTGCCACTCAACGTAGGCACCGAGTTTTTCGAAGATGCCGCGCAGCGGTACCAGAACTCTTCCGTTCACCATTTGTGGGCCTGTTCCATTGAAGGTTACAGACTCACCGTTTACGGTGACGGAGATTCCGGTTTGCGCACTTGCAAGAACCGCGGCTAGGAATAGCGCGACGGTCCACCCAAGTCGAAATTTGGTTTGGTTCATAGATTCTCCACGAGGTGAAATGTAAACGTATCAAGCGAGCGGTCATTACCACTCAGCTCTTGGATTCCCTTAGATCGGGATGACGAAAGACATTCTGCCCTTGTTCAGTTGTAATACGCCGTCTATTTTTCAGATATTTGAAGAACGCGCTGGATAGGCATCGATTCAAGCGGGACAGAAGGCTTCGACCCTTTGACAGAAAGGGAGCAACAGTCCAGGTGCCTGCTATTTGGGCGATTCACCTATTCAAGACAATCTGTAACCCAATTTCAGCATCAGTTGGTCAAATGCTTGGTGGATATCGCGAAGTAGATATCAAGTTCCTCTGCAGTGTGATTCGACAAACCGAACCGAGCTTCCAGGAGGTCTTCAAGCTGACCTGGGCTTTCAATTGTAGACTCGCTCAGTACGTCTGGACCGCGACGATGGGTGAACCGATTGTTGAGTATCCCATAGCGAGTTCCATCCGCCTGAGCGAGGGCAACGAAAAGGTTGTTGCGGAACTTCGTCTCGGGGTGGGTGCTCGTCCACCAGTTTCCGACCTGACGATCGACGAGAGGCATCTCGTCTCCGCCGAATTCGTAGACGTCGAGCCACCCATCACTTCCCAAGTATTGGTGAAAAGAGCGTGTGCCTTGCTGGATGATGCGTCTGGGCTCGTGGTCGGTCGGCTGCTCAATATCGAGTTCAAAGCGAATGGGGCTTGTCAGCGAAAGGCCGCCGACGCTGACATCTACTAACCAAGCTTCATCATCGATCACAACCTTCATAAAAATATGGGTACGAGGTGTGATGGCATCTGCCGGAGCCCCAAGTCGAACACGTCCTGCGAGGGGAGTGACGTCAAATCCGATCTGCTCAAGAACTTGAAGCATGCACCCATTGTTTTCGAAGCAATAGCCACCGCGTCGTCGATGAACGATCTTCTCCTCGAGGGCCGAGGGTGTCAGGAGTATTGGTTTGCCGAGCAAAACATCCAAGTTTTCAAAGGGTATTTGCGTAACGTGTGCTCTGACTAGCTCCCGAAGGTTCACGAGGTCAGGCTTGAATTTCCCTTGAAATCCTATGCGGCGAGCATAGGCGGCCAGGTCAAGAGCATCTGCCATGAAGAAGTGAATTTACCTAACGGACGGGTTGCTTATCGGCCGACTCTGTTGATGGCACGGAAGAAGGCATGATAAATCGAACGGCGCTGAGACCGAAGCAATTGCTACCGTAATTGCCATCTTGGGGATCAGCGATGATCACCACCGATCGGATAGGACGTTCGGGAGAGACATTGAAGAAGGTCGTACCAGCGGACAGAGAAGCTCCGGTGGCCATCGGAAGTTGGACGTCGTCCGTGGTTGTCAATACGAACCACTCCACTCCGTCTGACGTGCCGTAGATTCGCATCTTTCTAAAGCCTCGGTTGGTCAAGCCTGCCTGATTGTGGTTCCATATCTTGATCGACTCGAAGTAACGCGGAACAGAAAAGTTGAAGCGAACCCATGCTGGCGACTTATAAAGGAGTGGTGCTGGTGCCGTTGAGATTGGATTCTCAAGGGTCTGCCACATGGTTCCCGCCCCATTGTGATTGTCGTGGAACTCGCCGGTCATGCCTGCACCATCGATGAGATGGTTGGCGGTTTGGCTATCACTGTATTGGCTTGATGCGTGAACCTGGATCTGATAGGCAGGTAAGGCGGCAGCCACGGGGCGGGTGACGAAGCGAACCGCACTTAAGCCGAAATCGGCACTGCCGTAATTTCCACCTGTGGCGGCCGCAGTGATGATGACCGACTTGAGGAGGCGGCCAGAGGATGTTGTTTGTACGGTGTAGGCAGGTTCGAACGGCCCACCACTTGCGCGAGGGAGTTCGGCATTATGGGTTAGGGGCGACCAGTGCTTTCCATCGAGTGTCCCGTAGATCTGGAATTTGCGGAATCCTCGGTCGGTTAGGTTTGCCTGATTGTGGTTCCAGATTTCGACCGCATCGAAAGTGCGAGGTTGAGGGAAGTTGAAACGTACCCACGCTGGCGAAGCGGGTAACCCTGGCACTGGAACTGTCGATGGCGGGTTGTCGACGGTCTGCCACATTGTCGCGGCGGGGCCATTGTTGTCGTGTACGCCTCCCGTCATGCCTGCGCCGTTGATGAGGTGGTGGACGTCCTGAGTCGGGCTATAGGTACTCGACGCCGACACCGCAACGCCATCGCTCGACATCGGGATGCTTAAGTTTTCGAGTCCGTATGCGGCAGAAATCTCTCCCTGGCGTGCTGCCCGGATCAGGTACTCACGCGCCTTGCGCTCGTCGTGAGGAACCCCGTCGCCATCAAGATATCGCTGCCCCATTCTGAGGCACCCGAATGCATCCCCGCTCTCTGCCAGTTTGAGGTCAACCTGGGCGTCTTGGGCAGCGGCTTCGACCGTCTTCACTCCGACAAATCGCTTCGTATATCCGGCAAGTTCGCTTGCATCGAGACCAGGCACCGTCGTGAGAAAGGTGTAGGTGTCATGCATGGCCGTTTCGTCCTTTGGCGCACCGCGCGCAAGGAGCGTCAGCCTAGAGAGGTTTTCCAGCAGAACGGACCAATAGTCGTCCATATCTTTGACGGCTGGGGCAGCCCGGCCAGTCTTAAGGAAGTTGGCCGAGGACTTCGACGGTAAGGCGTCGATCAGGTGGTTCGGGTCGTGGGCCTTAACGGTTTTTGCCAGTGCGAGACTCTCGACGGAATCAGACGTCTCAGCGCCCATTCGGTACCAGACTTCGGGATTGAAGGGGTTTGCCTGCAAGGCGCTCGTGAGCAACTTGTGTCCCATCTTTTTGCGCGCCTCTTTTGGTAGGAGATCGAAGATTCGGGAAGCAATGCGAGTGTCGACGTAAGAGCTGACTCCGAGGTTCATCGCTACGGCAAGGCCCAGGTGGTACTCAGCCCCCGGCCAACCGAAGAGGTCGCGGAAGTGGAGTTCGCTCCTTGGTTGATCGTCGAAATACCATTGGGAATAGGTGACTCGAGCACCACCGGCGAAGTCCTGCTCGATATCCGCTTTCCACGTCCCTCCGTCGTTGAGATAGGAGATCAGGTTTGCATGTCCGGGCTGGGCAGCATCTGTGGCGGGTTTTCCGAGCGAAGAGTAGAGGTCGAGCGTCGCAAGCGAAATAGGCATGCACTGTCCCCCGTGAATGATCTGATCGGGGACGGCGTTCCAGAACCATTTGGACGGTGCAAGCATGTCGGGCATTGCAGTGAGGTCGTCTCGGTAGGGGCCGTAAGTGTGATACCGGTCTTGCCCATGCAGACCTTGAAACGAATCCCACAAATACTTCGCCTCGTCGAGCGGGACCGGATGCGAAAGGGGCATCAATAACGGCCAAGGGGTTTGTTCGAGGGAGAACAGGGGCCAATGCATCCCTTCGGAAGGTGTCGAGATTGGGTTGGATTCATAGGTGGCGATCAGATGCTTCAACCAATCAACGCAATTGGGTTTTTGAGTTCGGGATGCTGGCCGCTGATTCAGAACGATCATCGCGTTCTTCAGGCGTTCACCAAAACCGGTCGTGCGGTCGACCTCGTTAATGTAGCGGGCTTCCACCTTGCTTTCCGTCAGATACAGCCGCAGCTGCTTTCGAAGATCAGGATTGTTGAAAACATCTTGGGCGGAGCAAGATCTGCTGCGAATGAACTTAGAGATCAGGACGACAAATTGCCTGTCCGCCTCCGATGCCGGACGTTGTAGAGGCGAGTAAGCCCAGATTGGAACTTGGTTCTCTCGCCCAATATTGGCCCCAGGGTCGGTCTCGACGCCTTTCACCCTGCGAGCGACCGCGATGCCGATTGCGAGATTACGGTACTTGGTTGTGAACTTCTTCCCAAGCTGTGTTTGAAGGAGGTCGTAATTCTGAAGGATGCTCGGGTCCGGCGGGTAGACCGATCCACAAATCGCATCCTTCAGCGTCGAGTCCTGCTGGATATCCGCGATGGTCGCATCCGATACTGTTTGCTGCTTGAGCATGAGCGCTCGTAGAATCGAACTCCAGCACCAGTCGATATAAGTCTTTCGAAGTTCGGTCGTGAACTGTCCTTCTGATTGAACGAGCGATGGTGCAATTCTTTCAAGGCACTCTCTGGCAATAGGATCCGTGGTGGACTCGATGAGTGATTGCGGTGTGATTGGGGAGGCTTTTTGGGCTTCTGCCGGCATGGCAGCCATAAAGCCAAGCCATAGGATGGAGGCATATCGCGAAACGCCAAAACCGGTCATGAACTTCTCAACAGCTATTCGACGCCTTGAGTTGGATTCTAGTTCTCACATATGGTTTTAGGGGATTGAAGATCTAGGCTAAAAAAAAGATCGCCGATAATGGCTAACTTCGACAGGGAGGGTTTCGTACAGGTGCCAGAAGTGGGGAATGTCATCGGTTTGGATTGTCACGTTAAGAGGGGCACTCACGGACTGGATCGCAACCGTGGCCAAAACGGCAAGAAAGATCATTCCCCCGTCTTCTGATCGCGTCAGTCCGACAGGGGCAAGACAAACTCAAATGAAGGGACAGCGCTACGCGATTACTTAACGCTTACGCAATTCATCCAATGTCACAAACTGGTAGCCGCGCCGTTTGCAGGAGGCGATGAATCGGGCGAGAGTGTCCAGGGTGTCTTGAGAGCCGTCGTGAAGCAGGATGATTCCTCCCGGCGAAAGTTTCGCGGTTTCGGTTTCCAGAAGGACGATGTCGCCAGGATTGTCATAGTCACCGGGATCGTCGGTCCACAAGACAGTTGTTAGTCCCTCGCCGTAGGCTGCTTCAAGAACGTTGAGATCGAAGTCGCCACCGGGCGGTCGGCAGTAGCGGGGCGCCTTGCCAGTAATTTTCTTAAGAGCATCGTTGGCAGCTCGATATTCGATGCCAGCTTCTTCATTCGTCAGCTTGGTAAGGGTGACGTGGCTGTACGTGTGGTTGGCAATTTCGAACCCGTTGGTTTGAACCAGTTTCACCATGTCGGGGTAGGTCTCAGCCATATGCCCGATCATGAAAAACGTTGCTGGAATGTCTGCTGCTTTTAGGATCTTGACCAGCTTCGGAGTGAAATCAGGATGGGGGCCATCATCAAATGTGAGTGCGATCTTGAGCCCTTCTCGGGGGCCTTTTCGCAAGACGAATCGGTTGAGTTCTCTGGCCGTTAACCTTCGCAATTGATGATCGACCCGCGCCTGGTCGGCATGAACTTCTTTAGCCGCATCGATCCAGTCGCGATCCGACCTAAGCATCTTGGCGGGGTTGACACGAGCGAATGCCACCGCAACTTTGTGTTTCAATGTCACATCCTTTGGAGATGGGCCGTGATGCCCCTCGGTGAGGACCAGGGCTGCAACAAATAAGACATTCAAAGTCATCGGCGTACATTCTGTCCCATCACGACACGAGCCTCACGACAAAGACGCTCGGGCCAAGCGAATATCCGCACTTATGCACTCGTGATAAACGCCCCCTCCGTTCCAGCAGGAGAAATCCCCCAGCCCATCGTTGTTGCACATCCCACCCCAATCACCAAGAGCCACCGTAGTCGGCGGTGATCGTACCGACGTAGCAGCCGAAGGAAAGCACACGTAAACCGTAGCCACCAACCAGATCCGTAGTCGGCGGTGATCGTACCGACGCAGCAGCCGACGAAAAGCACGCCTAAACCGTAGCCACCAACCAGATCCGTAGTCGGCGGTGATCGTACCGACGCAGCAG